>JBBQRN010000018.1:0-56321 GCA_038214705.1 Gaiellales bacterium
GGTGCGCCGATCCGGGTCCGACAGGAGAGCGCGGATGCGGGTTGTTTCGGCGGCTGTGATGATCTCGGGCCACTCGGCGGTGGCGACGATCTCGCCTTTGTGTTCCCGCTGCCCCGAGATCCGGGCCGACTGCAGCATCCGGCTCAGCGTCTGCGCCTGCCACTCGCCGCCGGTCGAGGTCGGGATGCCACGCTCGTTTAGTCCGGTGCAGATCGAGCGCAATGCCTCCCCGGCTAGCAGCCGGGCGGCGCACTCCCGGATCACGATCGCTTCGGACTCGCGGACGGTCAGCTTGTCGTCCTCGTAGCCGTACGGGCGTGAGCCGCCGCCTGAGATCTTGCCGGCCTGGGCGTCTGCTTCTTTCTTGCGCCGTATTCGGCGGCTCTTGTCGTCGCTCTCTTTGGCTGCCACAGCCCCGAGGATACGAGCAAGGAACTGCCCGTCGTGCGTCGAGAGGTCGACATCACCACTCACGGACGCCAGCTTTGACACCCCAGCGGTCTTGCAGAGGTCGAAGAACTCCTCCAACTCGCGCGGCTGGCGGTGCAGCCGATCGAGATCCCAGACCACGACCGCGTCGAGGTAGCCGCCGCGTAGGTCGTCCAGCATGCGCCTGTACGCCGGTCGTGGCTTGCCGCTGTAGGCGCTCACATCGTCGTCGACGTAGCGCTCCTCGACCTGCCAGCCCTGACGGGCTACCAGCCGCTCACAGTCCTCGACCTGGCGGCCCACACCAAGCTGCGACCCGTCCCTATCGGACGAGATCCGAGCATAGATCCCAGCACGCACCACTCATGCAACATACACCAACACTCGCATGTGCGAGCGACTTCTGGTCTGACGCCCGGTTCCGCAACGCCGCAAGTCGGGAAAACCCTGCTATTGGCGCTATTCGGTGGTCGGGGGATTTCGTTCAAATCCTGCCCCGCTATGGAAAAGGCCCGGACATCGAGGCTTTTTCTTTGCTCAGATCATTTCCGCAGGCAAACTCTTGCGCAACTTTTGCCCGAACACCTCGCTGAACAGGTGATCTTCGCCTCGTCGTACCGCGTCTGGGGCTACGGCCCGCCCCTGCCCCGGCTGCAAGACATGGGGCGGTGGGCCGGTCTTCGCGACCGTCGCTCAGCCTGACGGGCTATCCTGTGGCTGAGCCGCTCACAAGAAACGTCGCCTCAGCGATGGGCTGCGCATGGGGCGAGACCTCACCGCTGGCGAGCGCCTCGGTCACCGACCACGTGTACCGCCCCGGTGCGAGGCTGTGAGTCGCCGGGAGGACGATCGACGGTTTCTCCGTGGTCGCGGCGAATACCTCGGTGCCGTTCCTGTCGATCTCGACGCGGTACGCGACTGCACCGGGGACGGCTGGCCAAACGTAGTTGCTCGCACGGCTGACGTCGTCGGCCGCAGCGATGCTTTGGCGTGTAGTGACGAAGGCGGGGTCAGATGCTCTCTGAGCCGGATCGGCGTTTACTCGCGCGCCGAGGAGGACGACGAGTGCTGATGTCGCAACGACTGCTAGCACGGCTGCAGCACCGACGCGACTGACGGTCGGAACCGGCCGCTGCCGGGATGAGGGAACCGCGGCGAGGTCCGGGGCACGTGTTGCGGGCTGCGGGCGGTAGGAGACCCCCGGCCAGATCCGCTCAGCGGAAAAGCTCGGGACGAACTGGCCAGGCTCGTGCAGCGACGCGCGCGCAAGCGCAGCGAGGTCCGCGTCGATGAGCGCAAGCTCGGGGCTGATGACGGTCATCCGAGTGTGACCACGAGTGCGCTTGAGTAGGCGGCGGTCGTTGTAACCCACAGATCGCCGCGCTGGAACTGCACTCGCACCCGGAGCTCATTGCCCGTGGGGATCGTTCGGTTGGCGTTGCCGATCGAGATCGAGCGGTAGCTCCAGTCGATCAAGGACGTGTTCCACGGGTTGGCGAACACCGTGTTCGAGGCGATCCTCGTACAACTGAGGCCGCCCGCCGTACAGTCATAGAGGTAGCTGTAGATGATCCCGGCCTTGACGGTCCCGAACACCCCGAACGAGCTCCAGAGGTCGAGCGTGACCGGACCGGCGAGGAGCATCGGGGAGGGCGTCGTGTAGATCCATGTCTGGTATTTGGCGCCCTCTGTGATCGTCTCTTCGCCGTCGCTGTTCTTGATCGTGAGGCCGGGCTTGCCGCCGCTGTCGCGGTCGGAACGCTGCGCTGCTGGGGGCGGGTGGGAGGGCGACATGTTCCAGACATCCGCCGACGGGCCGCTGCGCTGCAGGTACAGGGTCGACGACGTGGGCGCGGCCGCCGAGACGTTGATCGAGACGACGCCGTCGGCGCTCCGGCCGGTGCCGTCGTCGACGCGGTAGGTGAACGAGTCGCTGCCCGTGAACCCGGCATTCGGCGTGTAGGTGAACGAGCCGTCAACGGCGAGTGAGACGGTGCCGTTCGAGGCGCCGCTCACGGGTGTCGTCTGGACGGTGAGCGTATTCCCGTCCTGGTCGCCGTCGTTTGCGAGCACTCCCGGCGCGCTGATGTTCAAAGGCGTGTCCTGCTGCGTTGCGTACACATCGTTGCCTGCCACCGGCGCGTGCTGAACAGCTGTGACGGTGATGGTCACGGTCGCGGTGGCAGAGCCACCGTTGCCGTCCGAGGCCGTGTAGTCAAACGATTCGGAGCCGACGAAGCCCGTTTCGGGGACGTAGGTGAAGCTGCCGCCGCTCGCGGTGAGGGTCCCGTTCGTGATCGTCGACCCGTCGAACGAGGAGACCGAGAGAACGTCGCCGGCATCGACGTCGGTGTCGTTGTCGAGAACGTCGAACGTGACGCCCGCCGAGTCGTCCTCGGAGACGGTCGCCGAGTCCCCAACCGCAACGGGCGGGTCGTTGACCGGCGTGACGGTGATGGCGAAGGTCTGCAGGGCGCCGAGGTCGGAACCGCCGTCCGCCGAGCCACCGGTGTCCTTGGCGCGCGCCGTAACGGTCGCGGAGCCGTTCGCGTTCGGCGCCGAGGTGAACGTCAACGTGCCGTCCGGGGCGACCGTCGGCTGCCCTCCGGCGGTGAAGAGCGCCGAGTTGCTCGTCGAGACGACGAATGAGACGCTCTGGTCGGACTCGTTCGGAGGCCCTGGAGAGATGCCCGACGCCCAACCGCCAACGCTCCGTGCGCCAGCGTCCTCCGGAATCGTCTGATCCACACCGGCCTTGAACATCGGGGCGTCGTTCACGGGCGAGACCGTGATCGTGAAGGTCTGCGCAGCGCTCGCGTCGACACCGCCGTTCGTCGTGCCACCGTTGTCCTTCGCTCGCACCGTGACAGCGGCAGTGCCGTTCGCGTTGGTCGCTGCCGTGTAGGTCAGCGTTCCCGACGAGGACACCGCCGGCTGTCCGCCGCCGGTGAAGAGCGCCGGGTTGCCGGTCGAGACGACGAACGACACCGACTGACCCGATTCGTTGGCAGGGCCGCTGCTGATTCCGCTGGCCCAGCGCGGGACGCTCTGAGGCGCCGAGTCCTCCTGCGACGACTGATCCTGGCCCGCAGTGAAGGAGGGGGCGTCGTTGACGGGGATGATCGTGATCGAGAACGTCCTCGTCGCGCTGGTGTCGACACCTCCATTTGCGGTACCGCCATTGTCCTTCGCACGGATCGTAACGTTCGCCTTTCCGTTCGTATCCGGCGCCGCCCTGAAGCTGAGCGTGCCGTTTGGCGCCACGGTCGGTTCCCCGCCGGACGCGAACAAGCTCGAGTCTGTTGTCGAGACGTCGAAGACGATCGTCTGTCCGAATTCGCTGGACGAGCCGGCGCTGATCCACGACGCCCAGCCGTCGACCGTGTTCGGGCCGGCGTCTTCCAGCACCGCCTGGTCTGCGCCTGCGCTGAACGAGGGAGGCACGTTGACGAGCAGGACGTCGACGTCGACGAACGCCGAGCTCGTCGCGCCCTGCGGATCCGCAATGGTGTACGAGAAACGCACCCGCCCGACGTAGTTGGTGGGCGCGACGAACTGCACCCGGTCGCCGACGCTCGTGGCTCTCCCCCGAGCCGGTGTCTTGACCGACGACAGCGTGAGTCGGTCGCCGTCGGGTTCGACGTCATTGGCGAGCACGGCGAGCGAAAGCCTTCCGCCCTCCGGAACGGAGACCACGTCGTCCCTCGCGACCGGAGGATGGTTCGCGGGAGCGGATTCCGTCGACGTCGCGGGCATGGGCGGCGGCGGACCCGGGGGTTGAGAGCCACCGGTCGAAACCGGCGTCCGTACGGCGGGAGGCGGCGGAGGGGGTGGCACGGAACGCGAAACGTTGACTCTGACGCGGGCCAGCGCACGACCTCCGTTGTCGTCTGAGACCGTGTACCTGAAAGTCGCGAGGCCGGCGAACCGTGGTGGCGGTGTCCAGACGACCCTGCCTCCGGCGATGCTCGCACGCCCTGCCGAGACGGCCGACACGCGAACGATCGTGAGCGCGTCGCCGTCCGGGTCCGAGTCGTTGGAGAGCACGTCGATCGAGACCGGTGTCCCACGACGCGTCGCGGCCACGTCGGCACGAGCGACGGGCGGGTCGTTGACGGGACGGACCGTGATCACGACGACGCCTTCGGCGCAGTCGTGCCGCGACCAGCAGGCCTCGTATCCGATGCGGGCGATGCCGTGGTAGCCGGGCGGCGGGGTGTAGCCGAGCGAGCGACCCGACATGACGGCAACTCGCCCCACATCCGGCGACGACGTCACTCGTACCGAAGACGGGAGTCGACCGCGCCTGGCACGGCCGAGGCCGACGAAGACACTCTGATCCTCGTTGGTCACCCGGTCGATCTGCGAGAGACTCGCGCGGGGCGGTGGGAAGGTCGTCGCGAGCACCGGAGCGGCCGGGCTCGCTAGGCCGGTGGTCACGGCCGCCGCGACCGTGGCGAGCGAGCCGGACAACGTGCCGATAGCCGGGGTGAGTGGGAGACGTCCGAGGATCGGTGCGTGCGCGAGCCACGACAAGGGGCCCATCACGAGCCGCAGGCGGCCGAGAGAGACGTTCAGGAACGCGCGCACCACTGCCGGGTCGAACTGCGTGCCTGCCCCGCGGGCGATTTCGTTCCGCGCGACCATCGAGCTGAACGACTCCTTGTATGAACGAGCCGAGGTGATCACGTCGAAGACGTCGGCGACGGCGACGATCCGTCCCGCGACGGCGATCTCCTCCCCACCTAATCTCCGTGGATAGCCAGTTCCGTCCCACTTCTCGTGGTGTTGACCGACCGCGTCTGCCCAATTGCCCAGCCAGCCACGCAAGGGTGCGACCAACTCCTCGCCGAACTCGGGATGCCGTCGCAGGACAGCCCACTCGGCGTCGTCTGGCTCCCCCGGCTTGGTCAGGATCTCGGTCGGTACCCTCAGCTTGCCGACGTCGTGAAGCAGCGCCGCCCAGTTGAGGAGATCGAGGTCATGGGCCGGGAGACGCATCTCCTTGCCGATCATCTGCACATAGGCGCGCACGCGATCGGAGTGGCCCCGGGTCAGCCGGTCGTGCTGATTGAGCTCGGAGACAAGCGTGAGCAGGCGCTCGGCCGCCTCACCCGGCGTCGAGTTGACCCCTTTCGACCGCGCCTGTGCTACCTGCTCCTCCAGCGTCTCGACCGTGTTCGAGCGCAGCGCGACCTTGAAGCGCGACGGCGCAGCGTCCGGGAAGACGAGGGACAGCTTGTAGAGGGCGACCAACGGCAGCAGCCTGCGCGAAACACCGTCGATCGCGATCAGGACGATCGTGGCGGCGGCGGTCATTGCGATCCACCACGAGATGAAGAGGACGAACGACCCAACCGGTACGGCAACCACCCGGCTCGCGAAGTGGACGAAGACGATCGAGCCGGCGATCGGCAGTAGGAAGACGCCTATACGCAGGAGCATGGCCTGGATCGGGCGTGCGGCCCATCGCGCGAAGCGGTCGTCTGTCCCTCGATCGGGGGGCATGGTGACTTGCATCGGTTGCCACGTAGTTTCTCTTGAGACGCGCTGGGTCGATGGCGGCGCAAGAGCAAGCCGCCGTTGGTCGGCAGAACTCGTTGGCCATTTCAGGGTTGTCGTGGCTTCTCGTCGCCGCGGAGCTTGCCTTCGTGCCCCTGTTCCGACGGCGGTTTCGAGATCGCCAGTTCAGAACCGCAACAATGGTTCTTCCTTCGGTTGCAGCCGGCCTCGGAGGAGCCACGGCAGCCGCGTACTTCGCCGTGCGAGAACCGTGCCACGGAGCGGGGTTCCTTCGCCTGGGCCGACCGCTTTCAGTTGGAGACACTCGTGTTGCTCGTCGAGGCCTGACCAACCCCGGCGCCAGCTCGGACGACAACCGAAGTCGGCGCTTCGCCCAAGCAACTTCGTCGGACCACGGCGCAAGCCTCGAGGTTCTGCCTACCAGCCACCTGTTGTCGGGATGACGCGGCGGCTCGACGCTTGGGCGCCGGAGACGAGGCTTACCATGAGCTCAACGGCTTCCTCGTGGCTGAGGCTCTGGGAGCGTGCGAGCGACTTCCAGGTCTCGAACTCCACAGCGTGGCCGACGGCGGCTCGCACGAGTTTGCGACGATGGCCGCGTACCTTCCAGTCTCTGTCGAGAGCCGTCCGGACGCCGTCCCAGTACGGGGCAAACTGTGCCGCCGCCTCCTGCAGAGCGGGCAGCTGAGGCAGATCGCGCCGCACGTTCGTGCTCATCGCCTCGGTCTCACCGTAGTAGGCGTAGAGCTCGTGGAGCGCGATCCGGAGCCGCTCGGTCGGATCGGTCATGCTCGCCCAACGCGAAGGATCGGGGCGCGGATGCAGGGCAGCCCAGTGGCCCGAACAGGCACGGAACAGCGACTGATCATCGGGGAAGTGTCGGTAGACCGTCAGGCGCTGCACGCCGGCGAGCTCCGCGATCGAGCTGATCGTGGTTTGAGCCGGGCCGACCGAGCCATGCAGCTCGACGGTCGCCTCGACGATCCGCTGTCGCGTCTCGGCTTTGCCCTGTGCCCGCTGCTTGAGCTCGTATTTCCTGGTCATGTTCCCGCGTCCGTCGAGTATTGACATCGCCTGCGCGAGCCTGCTAGCTTGCTCTCGTTATCAATGAACATTACTGTTCATTCAAACAAGAGGGAGCACTGTGAGCATTCATCTCGACAGAGTCACGATTCCGGCGGACGGAAGCGAGCAGGTCGAGATCGGCGGGCTCGGGATCGTCTGGAAGATCGAGGGCGCCGAGGCCGATAACCGCTTCTCCGTCGTGCACCATCCTCTCGCCCCACGCGCGCTGGCTGCGCCGTTGCACAGGCACACGCGGGAAGACGAGTACTCGTACGTTCTCAGCGGAACGCTCGGGGCGCTGCTCGGCGACGAGGTCGTGACGGCCGGCCCCGGAACCTGGGTGTTCAAGCCCCGCAATCAGTGGCACACCTTCTGGAACGCCGGCGATACCCCGTGCGAGATCATCGAGATTATCTCGCCCGCCGGCTTCGAGAACTTCTTCCGCGAGCTGGCAGAGGTCTACGCTGACGCCGAGCCGGATCTCTCTCGTTTTGCCGACCTCTGCAACCGGTACGCGCTCGAGATGGACCCGAACAGCGTCCCCGGCCTCTGCCAACGCTTCGGACTGCGACACCCCCTCGCCTGAGCCCCGGGCCCGTGTCGAACGGGCCGTGAAAACCGCCATGACATCGGGCGTGCCTCCGGAATCTGTTGACACCGGCGGGCGCGGCCGCGAGGTAGGACGCAAGTCGAGGGCCTACCGGCCGGCGGCGGCGACGCGACGAGTCCCACGCGCCCGTCGACTCGTCGGAGATCCCTCCAGCACACGTTCCGTCGCACCGTGCCGGCCCTCAGGTCTCCTGGGTCGCCTCGGTCTCGCCGGCGGCGGTGGCTGCGACCGGCTCCTCGTCCTCCGACGCCTTCTCGTTGAGCCCGCGGATCTTCGTCACGAGCTCCTCGAGCTGCGGGTGGGAGAGCTCACCGCTCTCTACCAGCCCGAACGCCGCGCGACCGAGGTCGCCGTAGGCCTGACCGAGCTCGCGCTTCACCTGGACGTCCTCGACGCCCTCCTTCGCCTTCGCCGCCGCCTGCTCTGCGGCTGCCTTGGCCTTGTCCAGAAATCCCATCGAGACTCCTCCTCGCTCGCCGATGTATGACTCGATCGTACTCCGGACGGAGCGCGACCCGAGAGCGGAGTGGGAATCGACTCGGTCTCCCACCCCGCTGCTTCCGGCTACGCCGTGTTGACGGCCGGCCGGGCGGCGAGGTTCGCCGTGACCTCGATCGAGGAGCCGTTGCGCCGCACCGTGAGGTGGATCCGGTCTCCCGGCTGGTGCTCGCTGACGATGGCCGTCAGCTCGTTCGCGTCCTTGAGGGGCGCTCCGTCGACCGCCGTGATCACGTCGCCGGTCTTCAGCCCGGCTGCAGCGGCGGGGCTCCCGGCGCGGACCTTGCCAACCGTAACACCGGTGCCGGAGGCGGAGTTGCCGATCGAGACGCCGAGGTATACGTGCTGGACGGTCTTGCCCGCGATCAGGGTCCTCGCGACCGCCTTGACCGTGTTGGACGGCACCGCGAACCCGACACCGGCGTTCGCGCCCTGGCCACTCTGGCCGTCGATTGCGATCTGCACGTTGGTGCCGACGACCTTCCCGGTCGAATCGATCAGCGGGCCACCGGAGTTGCCGTGGTTGATCGGCGCGTCCGTCTGGATCGTGTTCGGGATCGTAAAGCCGTTCGGCGCCTCGATATCCCGGTCGACCCCGCTCACGATTCCGGCTGTGATGCTGCCGGTGTAGCCGAAGGGGCTCCCGATCGCAACGACGCCCTCACCGGGTGTGACCGTCGAGCTATCGGCAAGCTCGAGCGGAGTCAGCCGATCCTGCGACACCGAGACGTTGATCACCGCGGTATCGGTCGAGTCGTCCTTGCCGACGAGCGTCGCCTTTGCCGTCGAGCCGTCGACAAAACGTACCGTGATCTTGGTGGCGCCGTCGACGACGTGGGCGGCGGTGACGATGTTTCCCGCCTTGTCGAACACGTATCCCGTTCCCTCGGCCTGCGTCTGCTGCGAGCCGCCGCCGGGGACGAAGGGGGAGAGCCCCTGGCCGCTGCCCTGGGCCGCCGCAGCGGTGACGGTGATATCGACGACGCCGGGACTGTCGCGCTCGTAGATCGTCTGCGCATCGAAGCTCGGGCTCGTCCGCGCGACCGACGTCGAGGTCGAAGGAGCACTGGTTGGAGAGCCGGCGGCCGGTGCCGTTGTCGACGACCCGCCGCCGAGCCCGGCCAGCACGCCTGCTCCGACCACTGCGCCCGCGACGAACGGTGCGGCGATCAGCCCGACCTTACGTACCCCGCGATCGCGTACCCTGTGATCGCCCGTCTGGATCTCGCTCATGGAAGCTCCTCTCGCCGTTCCTGTTGTGTCATCCATCGAGAGAAGCAGCAGAACCTGTGAGCCGGCTGGCAATCGCGCTAAGCCTCCGCGAAGACTGTGTGAAGGAGGTGTAAAGCAGGTCGCCAATGTGGTGCCGGGGCACGTATCCTTCGCCACCCGGCGTGCCGTTCGGAACCCATGCGAATCGTCACCAGGCTCATCATCCCCGCAGTTTTTGCGGCGCTCGTCGCGTGCGCGTCGCTGAGCGGCGCTGCGTCTGCAGGCAGCAGCGTGGCCTCCTCCTGCACGCCGGCCCCGCCACCCGTCGATCCGGCGCTGCCGGCTGTGCTGCCCCCGATCGTGACGTACCCGACCCCGAGCAGCACGGAAGTGACGAAGACAGGGGCGACGCTCCTCGCGACCATCGACACGAACGGCGTCGAGGGGCAGGCCTCGTTCGAGCTCACCTCCGATGGCGGAACGGTTCGCTGCACTGCCCTGCGATCCCTCGCGGCCGTCAGCGGCCCACAGCCCGTCACAGCCCAGCTGCGAAGCGAGAAGCCCGGAACGACGATTCGGTTCCGGGCCGACGTCACGACCGCGGGTGGGCAGGTGGCCGGAGCCGACCAGTCGTTCACGACGATCGCGCCGCTCACCCGGCTCGCCGCCGGAACCACGATCTTCGGCGTGCGTGTCGGTTTTCTCACGCCGGCCGCAGCCGAGACGAAGGTTCGCGCCCGCTTCACGCGCCCTGCCACGTTCACCTACCGCGGGAAGCGATGGCAGGCGACGCCCGCGCAGCTCGGCGCGGAGGCGGACGTCTCCGGGGCAGTCGAGCGCGTGCTGGCGGGTGCCGGCGGCGGCCGCACGGTAGCCCTCTCCGTCAGCGTCGATGCCGGCAAGCTCGCGCACTACGTCGCCTACGTCGACGGCCTGTTCTCGCGGCCGGCAGTGGTGGGAAGCGTGAAAGGGGTCGGCCGCCGGGCCGAGCTCGTCGAGCCGCAGACCGCGATCGCCGTGCAGGCGGACAGGCTCGGACGGATAATCACGCGGACGCTGCGGAGCGCGAAGCGGCCCGCGATCGAGGTTCCCGTCACCGAGACCCAGCCGCAGGGACCGGGAGCGCTGATCATCGTCGTCCGGCTCGGCGAGCAGTCGCTGACGATGTACAAGGACGGGGCCGTCGTCCTCGAGACGCCGGTCACGACCGGGCGTCCGGCGTTGCCGACCCCGGTCGGCAGCTACGACATCGCGTGGCGGAGGAGCCCGTACACCTTCATCTCCCCGTGGCCGAAGGGCAACCCGTACTACTACGACCCGGCACACGTTCGCTGGGCGATGTTCTTCTACGACAACGACTTCCTCCACGACTCCTACGAGCCCGCAGGCGCCTACGGCAAGGGCTCGAACTTCGGGCCGTACGCGAGCCACGGCTGCGTCCACGTGCCCGCGGACGTGATGCAACAGCTGTACAAGGGCGTCCCCGACCACACGCCGCTGATCGTCGTCGACGCCTGAGTCCAGCCGGGTGGCGCCCTCGGCGCGCGCGATACTCTTCGGAAGCGGAGGGCTGCGCCCATGATTCGAGCAGTCCGGATCCGACGCACCGACCATGCGAGGACGCCGTGGAGGGTTCCTAAAAGCCGAAGAAGACGGGCAAGGAGCCGGCACAGAAGACACTGAAGGAGCGCCACGCCGAGAAGCGCGCCGCTGCGAAGCAGTCGCACCCGTTGGACGTCTGATCCGCATGCCTCGGGAAGTGCAAGAGAGCCGACCCGCGGCTCGCCGGCGCTGCGGTGACCGACGGCGGCGGTGGTCGCCGCTCGCTCGGAGTCAGGAGGAATGGCTCGCGAGCCAGCTCAGCAGGGCGGCCAGGCTGGCGGTTGCGACGCACACCGAGGTGTCCGCAGCGCCGTAGTAGATCCGGAGCGTGTCGCCGTCGTCGAGCAGTAGCCAACCGCAGGAGAACACCACCTGGCTAACGTCGCCCGTGCGCTCGTACGGTGCGTCCGGCCCGAAGATCCATTCGCTCGAGCGGGCCAGCACCCGTTCCGGGCGCTCGGCGTCGAGGAGCGCGAGCCCGAGCCGGTAGATGGCGCCAGCGGCGGTCACGCGCACGCCGTGGTACAGGAGCAACCACCCTTCGGACGTGAGCAGGGGCGGCGCGCAAAGGCCTACCTTGTGCGCATCCCACCAGGCGCCCTCTCGCGCGCCAAGGAGGATTGCGTGATCGCCCCAGTGGCGAAGGTCGGGGCTCCACGAGAGCCAGATGTCCGCCGTGTGCCTCGGCGTTGTCGCGACGGGGCGGTGGATCATCGCCCAGCGTCCATCGAACTGGCGCGGGAAGAGTGCCGCGTCCTTGTCCTCGGGGGGCATCAGCACCCCGCGGCGCTCGTATGTCTGGAAGTCACGGGTGGACGCGAGGCAGACGAGCGGGCCGCCGTCCGAGTAGCCCGTGTAGACGATCAGGTGCTCGTCCCCGCAGCGGGTGATGCGCGGGTCCTCGATGCCGAAGCGCTCGGACTCCGAGGTGAGTGCCGGCTGTAGTCCGTAACGGGGCTCGATCACCCAGTCCGTGAGACCGTTCGCGCTCCGTGCCGGACAGAGATGGGAGATGCCGGTGCGATCCTCGACGCGAACCAACAGGACGATCTCGTCGTCCAATCTGCAGACGCCGGGGTTCAAGACGGCGTTGACGGTCGAGGGCCACTGGGAAGCCGTGAGAACCGGGTTTCCCTCGTACCGCAACAAGAGCTCCTCGCGTTCCGTCAAGAGGAATGCTCCGACGGCCGATCAATGAGGTACACACAGCTCCGCGCAACGAGGTTCCTGCCACTCCGCCCGAGACGAGGCTCATGACCACTGCACCCGACAACGCCAGCCGCCCGATGTGCTCGTTGGCGCCTCTCCGCGTTTCCGACGCGCCCATTGTGGCGGCGGGATCCGTGCCGGGGTACGGCCCTATCTTCAACGCAGGGGTGATCCACCACGAGGGAGTCTTCCACCTCTTCGCCCGGGGCGTGCGGGACGGCTATCGCAGGAACGACGGGCCCGGCCCGCGATTTCTCGACTACGTCTCCGACGTGCTCGTCTTCACCTCGGTCGACGGACGCACCTATTCGTTCCAGCAGGTGCTCGCCGAGAGCTCGCCCGACGACGTCCATACCTATGAGGACCCGAGGGTTCAGCTCGTTCGAAGTGGCGGCGAGGAGCGAATCGTCATGACCTACACGAATCTGCCGCCCCCCGATTCGGGAAGGCCCTGGAGGATCGGTGTTCATCGGCTCGGATTCGAGGACGGAAGGTTCTTCCTCAACCGCACCTCGGGTCGCGTGGTCGGACCGGACGGGATCCCGAACAAGGATGCCGTCGTCTTCAACCTTCGCAACGGGCGGGTCGCGATGATTCACCGTGTCCACCCCAATATTCAGCTCGCGATCTTCGATTCGCTCGACGACCTCTGGGATCCGCCCGCCGGCTACTGGGACGAGCACCTCGAGAACCTCGATCGGCACACGATCATCACGCCCTCGGACGGCTCTCTCGGCGTCGGCGCGGGAGCGCCACCTGTCCTCGTCGACGATGCCCTCCTTTTCTTCTTCCACGAGCGCGAGGCGGACGGGCAGTACACGACCAGGGTCGCGCTCCTCGATCACGAGACGGGCAGTGTGCGCTCGATCCTGCCCGGGGCGATCATGCGCCCGGAGTTGCCGTGGGAGCGCATCGGTGACGTCGACGACGTCGTTTTCGTGCAGGGCGCAGTCGCGCAGGTGGATGGAACGATCTATTTGACCTACGGAGCGGCCGATCTCTGTGTCGGGGCGGCAACCGTCGTCGGCGCGGACATCGTGAGCGCACTCAGGGCAGCAGCCTGACCGACTCACGCCGTCGCCGTCTCGCGCGTGCGGCGACGGAGGACGGCCGGCAGCCCGGCTGTGTCGAGCAGCAGCGCCGCACGGTGGAAAGCCAGTGTCGACTCCGCCCCCTCGTTGTCGTTCGTCGTCTCGTCTCCGAGCCCGTCGCTGCACCCACCGGTAGCGAAGTCGTACAACGGTCGGTGGAGGCGGTTGCGGCCGAGGAACCAGTCGAACGACCGCTGTGCGCGTACCCCGTGCTCGGGCTCGCCGGTGACTGCGAAGGCGGCGAGCTCGGCCTCCACCAACGCGGACGCGTCGAGCGGCTGCTCGTCCCCGGTTCCCGGAGCCGGTTCACCGCGACGTCGTCCCCCGTGCCCGGTCAGCCGCAGGCTCCCCTGCGCGAGGCCGGATTCGTCGCCGAGCCAGCGAAGCGCGTCCAGGCCCGTCGCCGTCAGATCGGCTCGACCCAGCGTTGCGCCCCCGACGATGAGCGCGTGCGGGAGTCGCGCGTTGTCGTACGCGAGTGCATCCTCGAACCAGCTCCAACCCTCGCCGGCGTGGGCTGCGTAGGCAGCCGCGAGCTGCTCCATCACGCGCTCCAGCAGCTGCCGTGATTCGGGCCAGCGCCGGTCGGGGTCGAGACGGGCGAGGCCGAGTGCAGCGTAGGCGCCGGTTCGAAGCGAAGCATCTTCGGGGATCAGGTGGACGACCGTGTCGAGCAGGCGCTCGGTCGGGACGACCAAGGCGGGCACCCACGCTGTCGAGAGAATCTCCCCGAGCGCCCAGACCGAGCGGCCGACATGATCTCCGAGATGGGGCTCGTCGAGCCAACGGCGGTCATACCCCATGAAGTTCCGCATGCCGCGGAGAGGCTCGGTCGCAGCCTCGAGAAATGCGATCGAGCGGTACAGCGTCGACGTCCAGGTTCGTTCGTCGCCGCGTCGCGCGAGTTCCAGCGCAACGACCGCGAGTCGGGCGATGTCGTCGACGCAGTACCCGCTCTCGCGGCTCGGGATCACCCCGTTCGCGTGTTGCACGATGCCGACGTCGTCGACAAGTGTGAATAGATGATCGGCCCGCAGGCTCACGAGTCGCTGATCGATGGTGGACACCGACCGGCGACGGCGTGGGGCACGCTCGACGGCCTCGCGCAGCACCGCTGCGGTCGCCTCGGCAACCGACGGCCATGCCAGCTGCGCACCGATCTGCCGCGCCTCCGCGCGCGCCGCCTCGAGGAGCGCGGGTTCCTCGATGTAGGTGCAGACGGCGTCGGCGAGCGCGGCGGGATCTGCGAACGGCACGATCGTGCCGGCGCCCGACCCGAGCATGTCCTGCGCGTACCAGTACGGGGTCGAGACGACGGCGCAGCCTGCGGCGACGCCGAAGGTGAGAGCCCCCGACGAGATCTGCTCACGATCACGGTACGGCGTCACGAAGACGTCCGTCTCGGCGAGGAGGTCGGCGATCTCCTCGACACTCAGGAAGCGATCGTCGAACTCCACGTGATCCTCGAGGCCGAGGTCGAGCACGGCCTGCTCGAGCCCCAGCCGATAGCGCTCGCCCTCGCGATGTGAAATGTCTGGATGAGTCCGTCCTGCGATCACGTAGAGCACCTCGGGGTGGCGTTCGACGATCGCGGGTAGCGCCTCGATCATGGTCTCGAGCCCTTTTCCGGGTGAGATCAGCCCGAATGTCGAGAGCAGGAACCGCTGCCCGTCGGCGCCGTAGGTGGTATCCATCGACGCCTTGTCGCCCCTCGCGCGCTCCAACGCATACGCGCGGGCGCGCTCCGCAATCACCGGCGGGGCGCCGTGGGGCACGACACGGACCTTCTCGTCGGCGCAGGTGCCGCCTTCGACGAGGAGACGTCGTGCCGTGTCGGTCATCACGACCACGAGCTCGGCTTGACGGCACACCGCTTCCAGCACCTCTCCCTGATGAGCCGTCGGCTCGGACAGGACGGTGTGCAGCGTCACCACGAGTGGCTGTGAGAGATCCTCGAGCAGCGAGGCAACATAATCGCCGTCCCGGCCGCCAAAGATCCCGTACTCGTGCTGCAGCAGGACGACATCGATGTCGAGGCGTCCCAGGATCCTGGCCGCACGCACGTAGTCGCCGCGAGTCGCCTGGGCAATCGTGGCCGTGAGCCCCGGCCGCTGCGGGCGGGAGGGCTCGTTCACGATCACGATCTTCTCCACGCGGGCGATCTCGTCGAGGCCGAGGAGGGCGCCGCGAACGTCGGCGGCGAAGGCGCCGACCCCACAGGCCCGTGGTGGATAGGTGGAGACGATCGCGGTGCGCACTGCCTGCCCGCGCCCTTCCGTAGGATTTCCGGTGCGACGCCGCAGCGTCAGCGCAGCCGGTTCACCCCCACCGTAGCCGACGTCGGGTTGTGCCGGGCCGGCCCAAGCGCGCCTGCCGGGGGCGCGCCACTCCGTCGATCAGGTCCTGGTTGCCACGCTCCCCGACGTTGGTGAGGGGTCGGCGCGCGCGCCGACCTGATCTCGGCGTGGATGCCCCTGAGGTGCTGACGATTCAGGGAACCCCTGGGTTGACGTACCACCGGTGGACGCTTCGAACAACAGACGCGTCCATGCTGTGCTCGCCTATCTCCGGTCGGGCTGAGGGAGGAACCGTCTACGCTCCGTCACGTGGAGCGCAAGGGATTCGAGGACGTCGTCGACGCGACCCGGCGCACCCGGCTCGCGAGCGAGCGCACCTACCTCGCGTGGTGGCGCAGCGCCCTGGCCGCGTTTGCGGTCAGCCTCGGCGTCGGCAAGCTGATCCCCGAGTTGACGGGCGGGCGGTCACTCGGCTACGAGATCGTCGGCGCCGGGTACGTGCTGCTCGGGATCTCGTTCGTCGGCTACGGCTTCTATCGGCAGCACCTGCTCGAGCGGGCGTTGCTCGAGGGGCGCTTCGTTCCCTTCGGCCGCGGCGCTGCGCTCGGCTTCACGGTCGCCGGCATCGTGCTCGGCCTGGCGACGCTCGTCGTGATTCTGGCCTGAGAACCGCGCACGGTGGTCCCGGCGAGGCACAATGCCGGGGTGGAGCCTTCTCCCACGGGGCAGGCAGGTCCCGCTCTCGTCCGGAACGAGTCTCTGCGGCGAGGTCTGCTCGTGCTGCGCACCGTCATCCGGGCGGGAGGGCCGATAACCGCGGCCGATGTGACCCGGCAGACCGAGCTCGCCGGCGCGACCGTGGCGCGGCTGCTCGCAACGCTCGCCGACGAGGGGATGGTGCTCCGCGACGACGGCGGGTGGCGGCCCGGGCCGGGGGTGGCCGACCTGGCAGGCGACGAGGGCGGCATCGCGGCGATGGTCGCGCGGGCTGCGGAGGTGCTGCGCGCCCTGGCCAACGAGACCGGCGAGTCCGTGCTGCTGAGCAGGGTCAGCATGCCCGACATGGTCGAGGCGCTCGTGCAGGAGGACGCCGACAGGCTGCTCGGTGCGACGCGCTGGGTCGGGAGGGTGTTCGAGCCGCGCGACTCCGTGGCGGGGCTGATCGTCGCGGCGGGGCTCGAGCCCGAGAACGTCGCCGCTCTTGGCGGCGAGGAGTCGGCCGAGCGGGAGCGCTGGCTGGCGCAGGTTGCGGCAACCCGGAAACGGGGCTATGCACTCGACATCGACGGGCTCGAGGCCGGCCTGACGTCCGTTGCGGTCGCCGTGCCGGCCAACCCGACCGGAATGGTGCTCGGGATGGCAGGCCCCTCGAGCCGCCTCACGCCGGAGCGCGTCGCAGAGGTCGTGCCGCTGATGCGAGGTGCTGCGCTCGCACTAGGGCCGATCACTGAATGACTTGCCTTCCGACCACTTGGTGACTATTATCAGGTAGTGAACCCGCTCACCCTGATCAAGGAGCCGAGTGGCGCGGACAGCGTCTCCTCGTGGCTCCGGCAGCGACTGCCCGCAGAGACCGATCTCGAGCAGCCGGCTCTGAGTAAGCTGGCTATTGACCTCCGCGACGAGGAGCGGCTCTGGCGTCCGGAGGTCAGGCTCTCGACGGACGAGCGCCACTACGTTCAGCTCTACCGCGACCCCAACGTCGATGTCTGGCTGATCTGCTGGACCGCCGAGCAGGAGACGGGCTACCACGACCACGACCGCTCCAAGGGCGGTGTCGCGGTCTGCGACGGCGCCGTGTTCGAGGACTTCTTCCAGCGCGGCGAGGACGGCTGGATTCGCGAGCACACCCGCCGCCACGAGGCAGGCGGCTCGTTCGACTTCGACGAAACGTACATCCACGGCGTGCGCTACGCGGGCGGTGCGCCGGCCGTCTCGATCCACTGCTACTCGCCCGCCCTCTGGCGGATGGGGAACTACGAGCCGGACGCGAACGGCATCCTCCGCCGCGTCTCGGTCACGTACGCCGACGAGCTGCTCGGCGTTGCGTAGGCCCTAGCGGGCGGCGCGCTCCGAGGGCGAGACAGGTCTCGCCCCTACGGTCACGTCCGCATGGTGGCCTCCGCACGACGATCCCGGCGTTCAGTCGCCTGCAGGGAAGCCGGGCGTTGTGAGCACGCGACCGTCGGCGAGGATTGTCATCGCCTCGTAGCCGGAGAGGCTCTGTGTCCACACCGCTCCCTGCGGGCCCATTGCGAACGCCGTCGTCGCGTACGCATCGGCGGTCGCGAGGTCGGAGCCGGTGATCGTGACCGAGAGCACGCCCGCCGGCGCCAGCCGAGTGTGTGGGTCGATCACGTGCTCGCCGCGTTCGTAGGCGCCCGAGGTCGCGACGGCAAGGTCGTCGGTGACGACGACGGCGGCAATGTGGTCGCGCTCGCGCGGGTGCTGGATGCCGACGCGCCAGGTGCGCTCGGGCAGGGCGCCGCCGCGCACGCGGATGTCACCGCCCGCGTTGACCGCGTAGTTCCTGGCTCCGGCGGCGTCGAGCACCAGCGCAGCCCGGTCGACGGACCAGCCCTTGACGAGGCCCGAGGGATCGAGGCGCCCGTCCGTGCCGGCCCGGACGTCGAAGTACCCGTGCGTCTCGCCTCGGAGCCGCTCGCACTGCGCCAGCACGGCGCGCACGTCCGGGTGGGCATCTTCGGCGGAGAGCTCGTCGCGATCGATCCGGCAGATCTCGCTGTCGGCCTTGTACGTGCTGAAGCGGGCATCGACGAGATGCAACCATGCGAAGACCTCGTCGATCGCGCTGGACGGAACGTCGTCGTCGCGCAGGTCGACGATCACGGGCATCCCCATGACGTGCTCGACCCGCCGCTCCCCGCCTGCGACCGCCGTCATGGCGTCAGGACTGCTGCGCCTTCAGCAACGCCGCCTGCAGAGATTGCTTGAATGCGTCGCTCGTGTAGGTCGCACCTGAGATCGTGTCCACGTTCGCGCTCTGCGCTTGCAGCGCCGCCTGCCGGAGCATCGGCAGTGACTGCGACATGATGTACTGCGAGCGGTCGGTGTGGTACGAGAACGAGCCGCCGATGTCGACGATCTTGCGCGTCACCTTCTTGTGACCGTTGACGGTGCTGGTCGTCTTGCGGACGGTGACGTTGATCTGCACGGTGCCCCACTGGTCGGCCTGGGCGGTCGGACCGGTGAACTTGCGGGTGACGACGACCTTCTTGGCGGCTGCCGCCGTAGCCGCGCCTGCCTCGGCGGCCGCGAAGGCGTTCGCTGTGGGCAGGCCGATCGCCGCCAGTCCGATCGTTGCGGTGAGTGCTCTGTTCACGGGTGTGCTCCTCGGTTCGTCAGAGCGCGAAGCGCTCCGTGTGGATGGTGCGGGAAGGAACGCCGGCCGCGCGGACGCTCCGGCGTGTGGCATCGGCCATCGCCGGCGGGCCGCAGATGTAGACGTCGCGCTCGGTGAGGTCGGGCACGAGCTCGAGCAGGTGGGCGGGAGAGAGGAGGTCGCGCCCCGCTGCGGTGGCGTGGTCGCCGGCGATGATGTGGAGGGTGGCGCCGTCGCGGGTGACGAGCTCCCCGAGCTCCGCGGAGAAGATCGTGTCTTCCTCGCTGAGGACGCGATAGACCACGGCCACGTCGCAGTCCATCTCCTCGAGCAGGGACCGGATCGGCGTGATCCCGATCCCGCCTCCGATCAGCGCCACCTTGCCGAGCCGGCGCGCCTCGTCGGTGAAGACACCGAACGGCCCTTCGGCCATGATGCGGGTGCCAGGCCGGATCGTGGCGGCCCGGCTCGTGAAGTCGCCAAGGTCCTTGATCGTGATCCGCAGCGACCGGCCGTCCGGTGCGGCCGACAACGAGAACGGATGGGACGCCCACCAGCTTCCGCGTCGAAGGAAGCGCCAGAGGAAGAACTGTCCTGCCTGTGCGTGCAGCCGGTCGAGCCGTCGGCCGGTAATGTGAAGCGACACCGCGCCGGCGCCCTCGTCGACGACCTCGGTGACGCGCAGCCGGTACCGGAAGGCGTTTACGACGGGCACGAGCACCCGGTAGGCCAGCAGGAGCGCGAACGTCGTGAGATAGAGCGCGCGCCAGTAGTTGGCGGCGAGCTTGTCGAGGACGAGCTCGTTGCCGGTCGGGATCTGGTGGAACCAGGCGAGCGCGATCGAGGCGTAGACGGTGAGGTGGATCGCGTACCACCACTCGTAGCGCACACGCCGGCGGACGGCGACGATCGAGCTCACGACGACGGCGACCAGGAGGACGGTGCCGATCGTGGCGGTGATCATGCCGGGGTAGATGCCGCCCGTGATCATGGTCGAGATCTCCTTCGTCAGCGGCAGCTTGTCGAGGGCGGCGTAGCCCCAGACGGAGAAGGCGACGTGGGCCAGGACGAGGTAAATGCATGCGTGGCCGTTCCAGCGGTGCCAGACCGTGAGGCGGTCGAAGCCGATGCCGCGCTCGACCCACGGGATGCGGGCGAGCAGGAGCACCTGCAGGAGCGCGGAGTAGGCGCCGAGCAGGCCGGTCAGCCGGGCGATGCTCGTGAGCATGTCGCCGGTCGAGTGAACCCGCGTGACGTTGCCGCCGTGCCACCAGAGCCACACGATCAGCGCGGCGTTGGCGACCACGAGGGCGGCGACCAACCCGAGCGCGATCCGGTGCGTCGCGCGCCGCCGCACGCGGGCCGGCGACGGTGCGAGCGTCGGCGCGATAGGGGCAGCCACGCGCACGTCTGTCATGACTCTGAGGAAAGCGGTCGAAACCGGGAGCCCGCTGTGGGGATCACGAGAGCCGGCTCAGGACGACGAGCGCCGCCGGCACCGCTAGCAGCGGCAGGTGGATGATCAGGCCATGGATCTCCGACAGGGACGGCATGCCCGCGAAGGGTACGGGCGAGGATGCCAGGCGCACCCCTGAGGGAGGTAAAGACTCTCCAAAACGGAGGTCGGGCCGGGCGCTGTGGGATACTGGGTCGGAAGACGCGCTCGCTTCTTTCCGGAGCGCGCCACCTCCGACGCCCACCGCGGAGCCGTTTCCGATGGCACGCGCATGCAACGCAACGCCGCCCGGAGCTCGTGTTGAATCAAAACAAACTCCGGTTGGCAGTCAGGAGCAGACGATGAAGGGCTCGCAGAAGCCGAAGAAGACGGGGAAGAAGCCTGCGCAGAAGACCCTCAAGGAGCGGCGAACCGAGAAGCGGGCCTCGGCCAAGCACGGCCGCGGGCTCGACGCCTGAGGCCTGCCCGCGGCGGCGACGGCGCTATCGTTAGCCGGTCGGGCCGACGACGCGGGAGGGCGAAATGAAGGCAGTCGATCGGGCGTTGCGGGGCTCGATCCTCGCAGCCGCCGAGAGCGCGCGCCTGCAGGGCGTCGTCACCGAGCACGGCCTGCGGTTCGGTGCGGCACGGTTCGTCGCCGGCACCTCTCTGGACGAGGCCGTCGCCGTGCTCCGGCGCTTGAACGAGCAGGGCTTCGCTACGAACACGACCCTGCTCGGCGAGGGGGTCGTCGAGCCGTCCCAGGCGCACGACGTCGAGGGCGCGTACTGCGCGATCGTCGACCGGATCGTGGCCGAGGGATTGCGGACGAACATCGCGCTCAAGCTGACCCACCTCGGGCTCGCACTCGACCCCGATCTCGCGCTCGAGAATATCGATCGGATCGTGCGCCACGCCGGGGCGAAGGGCGTGTTCGTACGAATCGACATGGAGGAATCGACGTACGTCGACGCGACGCTCCGCGTCTACCGCACCCTCCGTGAGCGGGGCAACAAGAACGTCGGCACGGCACTGCAATCCTGTCTTCACCGCACCGAGGACGACCTCGAGTCGCTGCTCGACCTGATGCCGAACCTGCGGATCATCAAGGGTGCCTACCTGGAATCGCCGGAGATCGCGTATCCGGAGAAGGCCGACGTCGATGCGGCCTACGCACGACTCGTCGCGCGCTCGCTCAACGCGGGCGGGTTCACGGCGATTGCGACGCACGACGAGGCGCTGATCGACGCCGCGATCGACCACGCCCTGGCTGCGGGCGTCCCGAAGAGCCGCTTCCAGTTCCAGATGCTCTACGGCGTCAAGCCGAAGCTCCAGCTCGAGCTCGAGCAACGTGGCTACGACGTGCTCGTCGCCACCCCCTACGGCCCCGAGTGGTACCGCTACCTGATGCGGCGGCTGGCCGAGCGCCCGGCCAACGTGCTCTTCTTCGCCCGTAGCCTGCTGCCCGGCTGACCCAGATCGCTGCCGTGGAGACGGCCCTCGAACGGGTCGGCGCGAAGTGGGCCGAGGATCACGTGACCCACTGCGTGCGCGACGCGATCGCCTCGGGCGACGCGACGGCCGCGGACGAGAAGGCCGCCGAGCTCCTCGGCGCGGTGCAGAGGTTCGTGAAGACCCGCTGAGGTCGCTCAGCGGCTGCCGTCACGGCGGCCGCGCTCGCCGCGGCGCAGGGCCTCGATCCGGCGGCGATCCTGCTTCGTCGGCCGCGCCCCGAGATCTGCGCCGAACGGCCTGGTCAGCCTGAGCTCGTCGGCCCGGCGCTCTCGCTGTTCGCGCGACTCCGTCGTCTCGTCGTAGAGCGTCGCTGCGACGCTCGCGGGGCCACGCTTGTCGGAGAGGGCGCGGACGACGACCGTCCACTGCAGCTGCCCGACTCTCACCTCCACCGTGTCGCCCGCCTTGACGTCACGCGACGCCTTGACTCGTGAGTCGTTCACGTGCACCCGGCCGCCGACGACGCCATCAGTCGCAGCGCTACGTGTCTTGAAGAACCGCGCGGCCCAGAGCCATTTGTCGATCCGGACCGCGTCCACGGCTGCTTCTAGAGAATCGTGTCGCGCTGGTGCTTCTTCTCTTCCTCGCGCCACTGCTCCTGGTAGGCCTCCGCCTCGGTGAACTCCTGCTCGATGCGGGCCTGCGTTGCCGCGTCCTCGGGAACGGGGTGCTCGCCTGCGGTCTTCGTTCGGCGGGCCGCCGCAAATGCGATCACGAGCAGCGGCACGAGGACGACGGCGATCAGCAGCCAGGGAAGCATGCTGGAAGCCTAGACGATCGGAGACCTCCCCCGTTCGGGTGAACTTCGAGCCCCCGATCTAGCTATCCCCATCACCCTTCATAGAGTGTGGGACATGGGGGATGGGAACGCGGAGCGAGGGGTCGTGCCGGAGAACTGTGATTGCTGCGGACATGATGCCGAGGATCGCGGCATGTTCGACGCCGGCTGGGTGACCGACGACGTGCTGCATCCTGGGGGCGTCTACTGCCGTCCCTGCGCTCACCTACTGCGGATCGTCCGTCGCGACGAGCAGTGCGCGTGGTGCTCGACGCCGCTCGTCGAGGAGGAGCGAGCCGAGAACGAGGGCTGGGTGTACTTCTCGGACGAGTACGGGGAGCTTCATCCGTGCTGTCCAGCCTGCCTAGTGGGAACGTTCGGCATTGCCGGTCGGCTCCGCCCGCACGGCGTGTCGTAGATCGACCGCGAGACACGTCGACAGAAAGCGAGAGGCGTTGGCCCGCAGCCGCCAGTTAATTGCGGCTCGGGTCCGGCGGCATCAGCGCGAGGACTGCGTAGGCCCCGCCCTTGCGCTTGAGGACGGTGCTCCACAAGCGATCCGGCTCCTCCGTGAAGACGTCCTCCGGCAGCGCCGCCTCGATGATCCACGAGCCCTCCGCGATCTCGCCCTCGAGCTGGTCGGGTCCCCAACCCGCGTAGCCCGCGAACACGCGGGCGCGCGAGAGGCTGCCGACGTCGTCGGCACTCTCGATCTCGCCCGGGAGGAAGCCGATCGACCCGAGCACCAGGGCGGCTGCCTCGTTCGGGTTGTGGAAGTCGCCCAGCACGACGATCGCCTGCGGTTGCACCGGGCCTCCGACGTGGACGAGTTGCTCGTCGTCGACGAGCCCGGCGAGCGGCGGCACCGCGTCGGCGACCGAGACGGGGGAGGGCCGGTTCAGGATCACGCCCATCGCCCCCTCGGCGCCATGCTCGCCGATGAGGAGCACGCTGCGGCGGAAGTTCGGGTCGAGCAGGTCGGGGCCGGCCACGAGCAGTTGTCCACGAAGCGAGTCCACACCTCCATTGTGACGGTCGCGCGGCCGCGGACGTAGAATCGGGACGTGGCATCGAGCCGAGAGATCCACCTCGCAGCGCGCCCGCACGGCGTGCCGCAGCCGAGCGACTTTGCTGTCGTGGAGGTCGACGTACCCGAGCCTGCCGACGGAGAGGTGCTGATTCGCAACGCGTTCATGTCGGTCGATCCCTACATGCGCGGGCGCATGAACGACACGAAGTCATACGTCCCACCCTTCCAGGTCGGCGAGGCCATGACCGGCGGCGCCGTCGGCGAGGTGATCAGATCGCGCAACGAGAAGGTCGCCGAAGGCACCTGGGTCGTGCACGGCCTCGGCTGGAGAGAGCTCGCGCTCTCGGACGGGCGGGGGCTGACTCCGTTCGACCCGTCGCTCGCGCCGGTCTCGACCGCGCTCGGCGTCCTCGGGATGCCCGGACTCACCGCGTACGTCGGCCTGCTCGACATCGGTCGCGTCGAGTCCGGCGAGACGGTCTACGTCTCCGGCGCCGCGGGGGCGGTCGGCTCGATCGTGGGGCAGATCGCGAAGCTGAGGGGCTGCCGGGTGATCGGTAGCGCTGGGTCGCTCGACAAGGTCGCCTGGCTGCGCGAGCTCGGGTTCGACGAGGCGTTCGACTACCACAGGGTGCCCGTCCGCGAGGCGCTGAAGGACGGCATCGACCTCTATTTCGACAACGTCGGTGGGCCGACCCTCGAGGCTGCGCTTGCTGCGTTGCGCCAGAACGGACGGGTCGTCGCCTGCGGCGCGATCTCGCAGTACAACGCGACCGAGCCGGCACCGGGCCCCCGCAACCTGTTCCTCGTGGTCACCCGGCGGCTGCGCATCGAGGGCTTCATCGTCTCCGACCACAACGACCGTATGCCGGCGTTCCTTGCCGAGACGGCCCCCTGGGTGCGCGCGGGCGAGATCCGCTATCGCGAGACGGTGGTCGACGGGATCGAGAACGCACCGGAGGCCTTCATCGGCCTCCTGGCAGGCGACAACATCGGCAAGATGCTCGTCCGTGTGGGGTCGGAGCCGTGAAGCTGCGCTGCCGGCTCCTCGGTCACGAGGTCTCGAAGTCGCGCTGGTTCTTCCTCACCGAGCGGTACCAGCGCTGCGAGCGCTGCGGCGAACGCGTGCAGCCGAAGACCTGAGCTACCAAACGTTCACCTGAGTTTCACCTCATCCACGGGACCCCCCGACGGAGACTCCGGTCGAGTCGTCCGATCCACTTCTACGAGGGGGAACAATGAAACGACGCACGAAGCTCCTCTCCGCTGCCGCAGGCGTCAGCCTTGCCGCAGTGGGGATCCTGGCCGCGACGGGGGCCGCAGGGCCGTCGATCTCGCTCACGCCGGTTCCGAACGCAAACGAGAAGACCGCGGGCCTATCTCGGCCCAACCTGATCTCGCCGGAGCTGCAGCAGGTTCTCTGGGCACAGGGTGCGAACAAGGTCGAGAACCCGTCGAATGGGATCTCGTACTACGGCTATGACGACGGCGGCACGTTCGTGCCGGTGCCCGGCCCGTACACGCCGGCTTCGAAGCCGGGCGTCGAGCCCGTCGTGACCGCGAGCCTCGCGATCGGCCAGCTCTCGCCCGTCGAGGCCAACAAGACCGAGCCGGACAAGAACACCTACCTCGTGCTCGACGACCAGAAGGGCGCCGACCCCAACTACGACTACGGTCGCCACTTTCTCTTCCAGGGCCACGAGCTCGGAGCGCCCGGCTACATCACGCGGATCAACCTCGACGCCGACGGCCCGCATCGGGTGACGCTGCTGGCGACGAAGGACACGACCGGCGCCGAGGGCACCAACCTGCCAAACTTCGACGGCTCGACGTGGGATCCGTGGGCGAAGCAGCTCCTCCTCACGTCCGAGGGGGCCACGTCGGGCGGTGTGTGGCAGTCAACCCTCGACGGCACAGTCGGTAGCCTGCAGGCGTTCCTGGGTGTCGGTGGCTACGAGGGGATCCAGAACGACGACCGTGGGAACCTCTATATTGTCGAGGACGTCGGCGGGCCGACGAACGGGACGACGAAGGTGAAGCCCGCGAATAGCTTCGTCTACCGGTTCTTGCCCAAGGATGCCTCGGACCTGACCCAGGGTGGGACGATCCAGGCTCTGCAGGTGCTCGACGCGAGCAACAACCCGATCACGTTTGCAGACGGTGGGCCGTTCATCGTTCACCCGGGCTTCTCCGACAACGGCGCCCCGACGGACGTCAACAGCAACCCGTTGAAGTACAAGGCGCTGCACGAGTACGGCTCGTCGTTCAAGACGAAGTGGGTCAACATCACGACGACCCTCCCGGGCGCGACGCTGCCGGGCCCGGGTGTCAATGCGCTGGCGAAGACGGCTGGCGCCACGCCCTTCAAGCGGCCCGAGAACGGCGTCTTCCAGCCGGGCTCGAAGTTCAGGCAGTTCTACTTCACCGAGACGGGCGACACGAACGCCCCGGGCTCACCCGCCACGGCGGCTGCCGCTGCCTCGGGCGGCTGGGGCTCGGTCTTCGCCCTGAAGCAGGATCCGAAGTCGAACGACGGCTCGATCTCGATCTTCTACAACGGCAACCTCGAGCACGCCGCCTTCGACAACGTCCAGTTCTTCGGCGAGAACCAACTCTCGATCGTCGAGGACCGCGGCGACACCCTGCACGGCCAGCAGGTGAACGGGCTCGACTCGGCGTGGATTCTCGACACGACGGTCGACTACGCCAACGCAGCGAACAAGCCGACCAGGTTCATCGCCGAGGGCCGTGACGCCTCGGCGACAATCGACTCGGCCCTCAGCGGGCTGAACCTTCCGAAAAGCTCGTTCCAGAACGACGGCGACAACGAGATCACGGGGATCCACGTCTCGGACGGCGATCCGGGCAAGAAGGGGATCCTCGGCGCCAAGAAGCCGAAGCCGTTCCAGAATAATGGCAAATGGCGCGTGTTCTGGACGCAGCAGCACGGCGACAACAACACGTGGGAGCTGATCCCGACGACCGCCGACCGCTCGGCCAGGTACGACGACGGCGAGTAGCCGCCGCGCGATCGGTTCGAACTCGAGGGGCCCCGTGAGGGGCCCCTCATCCGTTCTCAGGCGTCGAGCGCGGCGCGTAGCGAGGCGACGTACTGCCGGAGCGCCTCCGGTCCGTCCTCGGCTACCTTCACTGCACGCGAGCCGACGACGATGCCGTCCGTGAGATCGGCCGCGGCCCGTGCCTGCTCCGGCGTGGAGATCCCGAAGCCGGCGTAGAGCGGGACGTCTGTCAGCGCACGGGTGCGGGCAGCGAGACCTGCGAGGGCGTCCGAGAGCTCCGTGCGCGCCCCGGTCGTGCCGGTGAGCGTCACGAGGTAGAGCCAGCCGTCCGTCTCGGCGGCGGCTAGCGCGATTCGCTCGTCGGTGGAGGTGGGGGCGACGAGCTGGACGCGCTTCAGCTCGCGCCTGGAGCCGGCGGCCGTGTCGGCGATGATGAAGCTCGTCGCACCCGCCGCACGTGCGTCGGTCTCGAAACGCTCCCAGCCGTAGGCCTCGAGCAGCGACGCGTAGGTCATCGGGATCAGCGGCGTGTCGCCGACGAGAGCGCGGGTCTGGGCGAGGCACTCGAGGCAGGCGGCGGTGCGCATACCCGCGGCGAGCGCCTGCTCGGCTGCGGCGCGGATCACGGGCCCGTCCGCGAGCGGGTCGGAGAACGGAAATCCGATCTCGACGATGTCGGCGCCGCCCGCGACGGCCGCAGCGGCGAGGGCCGGCGTCTCCGCCCCTGCCATCAGGTAGATGACGAGCGTCTTGCTCACGCGAGTCGCCGGCCGCTCGAGTCGGGCAGAGATACGACCTCGATCCCGAGCTCACCCGCGATCCGGATCACGGGAGGGTCGGGCGTGGCCACTGCGTCCATCCCCGGGCGGGCGGACGCTAGTAGGACGCAGTCGGCGATCGAGATCTCCGTGCCGCGGCGGCGGTAGTACGCCGCGCGTAGCTCCGCCGCGCGCCAAGCGCAGCGCTCATCGACGTTGAGGATCCGGATAGGGGCACTCATCAGCGTGGTCATCGCGGAACGCGTCACTGCGGTCTCGATACCGTGCAAGCGTTCGAGGACATCCGCGGCCTCGGCGAGGTTGAGCACGCTCAACGCGCAGGCGCCAGAGTCGATCAGGCGAGCCACCGGCTCGCTCGCGGGCTCATCCGCCATGAGCGCCACGATGGCATAGGCATCGAGAACTATCACCTACGGTACTGCCCGTCCTTTCTCTCTTCCGCCCGGCGCTCGTCCTCGCGTGCCTGACGGCGAAGCTCGTCCGTCGTGGTCGTCATTCTGTCCTTGAAGATGCCGCGCACCGCCGCGACGGGGTCGTCCGGCATGGGGCGGACGACAACGTAGTCGCCGTGATCCTCGACCTCGACCACGCGGGTTTTCCAGCGCCGTCGTACGGCGACCGGGATCGAGACCTGGCCGCTGGTGGTGATCCTGTAGCTCATATCTCCTCAATCATACTATGAATAGCATCATCATACTATGCTGAAGCGAGGGCCGCGAGGACCTCGGCGAGATCCTTGTCGCCGCGGCCCGAGAGGCACACCGCGATGTACTCCGCATCGAGTGCCTCGACGACGGCAAGCGCGTGCGACGACTCGAGCGCCGGGATGATCCCCTCGAGCCGTGAGAGCCGCTGGAAGGCGTCGAGCGCCTCCGCGTCGGTACACGGGAGGTACTCCGCCCGACCCGTGTCGCGGAGATATGCATGCTCTGGGCCCACGCCGGGATAGTCGAGCCCCGCCGAGATCGAGTGGGCGTCGGCGATCTGCCCGTCGTCGTCGGCGAGGATCGACGAGCGCGAGCCGTGTAGGACCCCGGTGCGCCCGCCCCCGAGCGAGGCGGCGCCCGCCGCCTCGACCCCGATCAGCCGCACCTCAGGGTCGTCTACGAAGCCGGCGAACATCCCGATCGCGTTCGAGCCACCGCCGACGCAGGCGACGACCACCTCCGGTACCGCACCCTCGGCCTCGAGCAGTTGACCGCGCGCCTCGCGGCCGATCACAGCCTGTAGCTCGCGCACGATCTCAGGATACGGGGCCGGCCCCACGCAGGAGCCGATCACGTAGTGCGTCGTCTCGACGTTCGTGATCCAGTCGCGGATCGCCTCGCTCGTCGCCTCCTTCAGCGTCCGGGTACCGAACTCGACCGGGACGACGGTGGCGCCCATCAGGTGCATCCGCTCGACGTTGGGCGCCTGGCGACGCATGTCCTCGGAGCCCATGAAGACGACGCACTCGAGCCCGAAACGGGCGCAGGCAGTGGCCGTTGCAACGCCGTGCTGGCCGGCGCCCGTCTCGGCGATGATTCGCGTCTTGCCGAGTCGCCGTGCGAGCACGACCTGCCCCAGGGCGTTGTTGATCTTGTGGGCGCCCGTGTGGTTGAGGTCCTCGCGCTTGAGATAGACGCGCTTGCCGGGCGCGAACCGCGGCACGAGCGTGATCGGGGAGGGGCGCCCGGTGTAGGTGCGGCCGAGATGGTCGAGCTCGGCGAGGTACGCAGGATCGGCGAGCGCGTCGGCCCAGGCCGCTGCCAGCTCGTCGAGCGCCGGGATCAGCGTCTCGGGTACGTATCGGCCGCCGTAGGGGCCGTAGGTCTCGGTCGTCGTCATGAGCGTGCCGCCTCCACGTATCGCCTCACCTTGTCATGGTCCTTGATTCCCGGCGCCGATTCGAGCGACGAGGCCGCGTCGACCGCCCAGGGGCGTACGGCTGCGATCGCGTCGCGCACGTTGTCCGGGCCGAGCCGGCCGGCGAGCACGACTCGCCCCCCGGCGTCCGCCGCCGTACGCCAGTGGTCGGTATCGGTGCCCTCCCAGGGCAGGTCGAGCACGCGCGCGACCTCGACGCCCTCGCGCAGGAGTGCCGCCTCGCGGCCTCGCACCTTGCCCATCTCGACGGTGTGCACCTGATCGAGATCGGCGGCGCTTCTGCCGGCCTCCCCGACCCAGACGGCGACCGAGAGCATCCCCTCCGGCGTCGGCAGGACCGACGCGGCAGCGCGCGGGCTCTCTGACACGAGGATGAATCCCGCCAGGTCGGCACCGGCGTCGGCCGCCGCAGCCACATCCTCCTCGCGCGTTAAACCGCACACCTTGACGAGCGGACGGGAGAGGAGCTCGGCGAGCTTCGCGGCGGGGTCGGGGGCGCGCATCAGGGCCGAGCCGACGAGGACGGCGTCGGCACCGGCCAGTTCGGCGGCCGCGCCCTGCGCGCGCGTCCCTATGCCGCTCTCGGCGATCACAATCCGGTCGCGCGGGATCCGGGCGACGAGCTCGAGCTGCGCCCTCCGGTCGATCGAGAAGTCCGACAGGTTGCGGGCGTTGACGCCGAGCACGCGCGCGCCGAGGGCGATCCCACGGTCGAGCTCCTCGCCGTCGTGCGCCTCGACGAGCGTGTCGAGGCCGAGGTCGCACGCCGCCTGCAGCAGGCGTGCGACCTGATCGTCGTCGAGGTCGCGCAGAAGCAGCAGCGCGGCATCTGCTCCGGCCTCCCTTGCGGTGCGCAGGTGCTCGTCGGTCGAGAAGAAGCCCTTGGCGAGAAGTGGGGCCGTAGTCGCGGAGCGGGCGGCTCGGAGATCGTCCCAGGTGCCGCCGAAGCGCTCGTCCACGAGCACGGAGATCGCGGCAGCGCCCGCAGCGGCGTAGGAGGAGGCAATCAGGGCCGGGTCGGCATCCGGTCGCAGGTCGCCAGCGGAGGGCGAGCGCCGCTTGATCTCGGCGATCGCGCCGAGGCCGGGCGCGGCGAGTGCGTCGTCGAAGCGGCCCATCAGTCGGCGCCACCCGTCGAGAAGGCGACTAGCGCGGCAATGCGCGCCGTCGCCGCGCCAGAGTCGATCGCCTCGGCGCCGACGTCGAGTCCCTCGCCGAGGTCGTCGGCGAGCCCGGCGGCGACGAGCGCTCCTGCCGCGTTGAGCAGCACAGCGTCACGGCGGCCGCTCTTCTCACCGGCGAACACAGAACGTATCGTGGCCGCGTTCTCCTCAGCTGTGCCGCCGCGCAGCACCTCCGGCTCGGACGGGTAAATCCCTAGCTCGCGCGGATCGAGCTCCCATTCCGTCACGTCGCCGTCGACGATCTCGAGCACGAGGTTCGTGCCGAACGGCGACAGCTCGTCGAGACCGCCGTCGCCGTGCACGATGAACGCCCGCCGCGCGCCCAACTCGGCGAGAGCCTCGGCGTACGTGCGCGCAAGGTCTGCCGAGTAGACGCCGAAGACGCCGTCGCGAGCTCCCGCGGGGTTCGCGAGCGGGCCGAGGATGTTGAAGACGGTGCGGATGCCGATCTCCTGGCGGACGGGGGCGACATGGCTCATCGCCGGATGGTGGGCGCGCGCGAACATGAAACCGAAGCCGAGCTCGTCGATCGACTGCGCGATTCGCTCCGGCGGCTGTTCGATCGCGATCCCGAGTGCCTCGAGCACGTCGGCGGAGCCGGCCGCCGAGCTCGCCGCGCGGTTACCGTGCTTTGCCACCGCAGCTCCGGCCGCCGCGGCTACGAACGCGGCTGCGGTGGAGATGTTGAAGGTGTTTGCGCCGTCGCCGCCGGTGCCGACGACGTCGACGATGGGGGAGCGTTGGGGCACGACCGGGACGACGTGCTCGCGCATCGCCTCCGCGAACCCGGCAATCTCGTCGGCCGTTTCGCCCTTCGTCCGGAGGGCGACGAGGAAGCCGGCGATCTGCGCCTGGCTCGCTTCCCCGTCCATGATCGACCCCATCAGTGCTCGCGCGTCGCCCCGCGAGAGGTGGTGCCCGTCGAGCAGCAGCTGGATCGCAGGGCCGACGATCATCCGAGGAAGTTCCTCGCCATCGCAGGCCCGAGCGGCGTCAGCACACTCTCCGGGTGGAACTGAACACCCTCGACGGGAAGCTCCAGGTGGCGCACGCCCATCACCTCGCCGTCGGCGGTATGCGCCGTGACGGCGAGCTCGTCGGGAACGGCGGTCGCGGCCAGGGAGTGGTAGCGCCCGACCTCGACCTCGGCGGGAAGGCCCGCGTACACGCCGAGGCCGTCGTGGCTGATCGTGCTCGCCTTGCCGTGGAGCAGCGCCTTCGCCTGGTCGACCGTACCGCCGAACGCCTCTACGATCGCCTGATGGCCGAGGCAGACGCCGAGCGTCGGCACCGTCTGGCCGAGCGCGCGGATCAGATCGATCGAGACGCCTGCGTCGGCCGGCCGGCCGGGACCGGGGGAGACGACGAGCCGGTCGAACCCGCCCGCCAGCGCCTCGTCCACCGTGATCGCGTCGTTGCGCACCGTGACCACCTCGGCCCCGAGCTCCTCGAACAGGTGCACGAGGTTGTAGGTGAACGAGTCGTAGTTATCGAGCATCAACAATCTCATCCGCCGAACTCCTCCTCGGCCAGGTCGATCGCGGCCTCGAGTGCAGCGAGCTTCTTGAGGCACTCCTCGTGCTCGGCCTCGGGGTCGGAGTCGGCAACCACGCCGGCGCCTGCCTGGAGGTAGGCGACGCCCTCGGTCATCACCATCGTCCGCAGCGCGATGCACGCATCCAGAGTCCCATCCGGCAGGGAGTACAGTACGGCTCCGCCATAGGGGCCGCGACGGAACCCCTCGAGCTCAGAGATCAGCTGCATCGCCCGCACCTTCGGGGCGCCGCTCACCGTGCCGGCTGGGAAACATGCCCGCAGTACGTCGAACGGCGTCACGCCGTCGCGGATCTCGCCCACGACCTCGGAGACGAGGTGCGAGACGTGCGAGAACCGCTCGACCTCCATGTCGCGCGACACCCGCACCGTGCCCGCCTTGCAGACGCGCGAGAGGTCGTTGCGGCCGAGGTCGACGAGCATGACATGCTCAGCGCGATCCTTCTCGGAGGAGAGGAGGCGCTCCACGTCGCCCTCGGTCGGTTCGGTGGTGCCGGCGATCGGGCAGAGGCTGGCGCGACCGTTCTCGCAGGCAACGAGTCGCTCGGGCGACGAGCCCACGAGCGCGAGACCGTCGAGTTCGAGCAGAAAGAGGTACGGCGAAGGGTTGACGCGACGAAGCGCGCGATAGACGTCGAGCGGGGAGGCCGACGTCGGCCGCACCGCCCGCTGCGATGGAACGGTCTGGAAGACGTCGCCCGCAACGATGTGCTCCTTCACGGACCGCACCATCTCGACGTAGCGCGTTCGGTCGGGAGACCGCTCGATCGCCCCGCTCGTGCCCCGAGGCTCTCGGCGCCAGGCGATGCCACCTTCGAGCCGCCCAGCGATCTCCTCCGGATCGCCTGCGAGAACCTCTGCCACCCCGGCGCCATGGTCGAACTGGACGAGCGTCTCGCACACAACGAAGCGGCTCTCCGGGAAGCCTCGCCCCGGCCCCGGCAGCGGAACGGTCGGCTCGAGGGTGGCGGCGTAGTCGTAGGCGAGGTAGCCGACGACCGGCAACCCGAGCTCGGCGGCCTCGTCGAAGCCCACGATGCGGGATCCGACGCCCATCCACGAATTGCGCCCCAGGCGGCCGCGCTCGACGGACTCGAGGATGAAGCTGGCGGTGCCGGCGTCGCGGAGCCTGAGATAGGCGCCGAGCGGTGTCAGGAGGTCGGTGTTGATGGTCGTCATCTGATCGCGGGTCTCGCGGGTCGAGCCTCTCCGAAAACGAAAAAGACCTCCGTGGAGGCCTTCTGTGGCGAATCGGGTTGTCGTCGCGCCCTAGCGCACGCTCCCGCATCGCCCTTGGCGCCACCAGCCCCGGGTCGGTGCGAAAGCCATGCCTGAAGCCTAGCGGTGGGACGTACTCCGGGGCAAGCGGGTCAGACGCCGCGCGGAGCGGCATCGTCGAGCACCGAGCGCATCAGGTCGCGGATCGAGAGGATGCCGACGACCGTGCCGCCGTCGACCACTGGTAGGTGGCGGAACCCGCCGTGGATCATCAGCACGGCAGCGTGCTCGGTGGTGTCGTCCGGCTCGATCGTCTCGGGATGGGGTGTCATCCAGTCGCCGACCGTCGGCTTTTCGGCGTGGCCCCGCGCCACGGCATGGAGGACATCCCGCTCGGTGAAGACGCCGACGAGCTTCTCGCCTTCGAGCACGAGCACCGCGCCGACGCCACGCTCGTCCATCCGGCTTGCCGCCTCCTCGAGCGGAAGCCCTGCCTCGACCGTGAGCAGGTCGGCGGCCATATGGGCGGAGACGAGAGGCATGGTCGGAGCAGTCTACGGAATCCCGGCGCATCTTTCTAACATCGTTCTCGCTCAGCAGCTCCCGCGGTGTCTGAGGGTAGGCTCACGCGGATGGCGATCCCTCCGCTTCTCGACGAGCTTCTCCGCGCTCGCGGCGCGTCCGGGCACGAGGATGCGGTGCAGGCGATCGTCCGTCGCGAGGCAGTGGCGATCGGGGCCGAGATCGAGACCGACGTGCTCGGCTCGACCGTTGCGACGCTCCGTGGCACGACAGGGCGTCTCGTAGCGCTGTTCGCTCATGCCGACCAGATTGGTCTCGTCGTCCAGGACGCTTTCGACGACGGCTTCCTCAAGGTGACGCCGAGCGCCACCTGGCATGCGGCTGATGCCTACGGGCAACGCGTTTGCATCGACACCCCCGAGGGTGAGGTTCGCGGCGTGGTCGTCGGGGCGCTCGTGAAGGACGCCGCCACCTGGGAGTCGCTCCGGATCGACATCGGCGCGCAGAGCCGGGACGAGGCGCTGTCGCTCGTGCGACCCGGTGACCCGGTCGTGCTGGAGGCGCCGGCAACCGAGCTCTGCAACGGGCGGATTACGGCACCGTCACTCGACGACCGGGCAGGCGTGTTCGCCTGCCTCGAAGCATTGCGGTGGTTCGCGGCAGAGCCTCCCGTCTGGGACGTCGCCGTTGTCGTCACCGCCCAGGAGGAGGCCAGCTGGTACCCCGGGGCCGCCACCGTTGCGAACCGGATCCTGCCGGAGGTCGCGATCGCCGTCGACGTCACATACGCGGGCGATGCGCCGGGCCGCCCATCCTGGGGCGACGTCCGGCTGGGCGGCGGGCCGTCGCTACTCCGGGCGCCGTCTATCCACCCTCGTGTCGTCGACGGGCTGCTCGCGGCGGCCGAGGCGCAGGCGATGAACGTGGTGATCGAGGCGGGCAAGCGCTCCTGGAGCGATCTCGACGGCGTTCATCGGATCGGCCGTGGAGTCGCCTGCGGGATGATCTCGATCCCGCTCCGCTACATGCACACGTCGGGTGAGGTGGCCCAGCTCTCCGACATCGAAGACGTGTCCCGGCTCGTCGAGGCCTACGTGCGCTCGCTCACGGCCGACGTGTCCTTCCTGCGCTGACCCGGGTGACCCGAATTGGCGGGTAGACGGGAGTTGGCGGGTAGGCGGGCGGTTGCGTAGCCCGGACGACCGACTGAAGTCGGTCGCATCGGCGCGGTGGCGGCTGACTTCAGTCGGTCGCCGGGCCTGTTGCTCCCGGTTCTGGTGGACCGTTGCATAGCTACGCTGGCCTCGTGATCCGCACCGTCATCGTTGCCGCAGTGCGCACGCCGTTCGGCCGTCTCGGAGGCGGCCTCGCGAAGCTCAGCGCCACCGATCTGGGCGCGATCGCGATTCGCGCCGGCCTCGAGCGCTCGGGTGTCGAGCCGGGCGAGGTTGGGTACGTCGTGATGGGGCAGGTGCTGCAGGCGGGTGCGGGTCAGGCTCCGGCTCGCCAGGCGGCGATCGGCGCCGGCATTCCGAAAGAGGTACCCGCCGACACGATCAACAAGGTGTGCGCCTCGTCGGTTCGCGCGCTCGCGCTGGCGGATCTGATGATCCGCGTCGGGCAGCACGATGTCGTCGTCACTGGCGGGATGGAGTCGATGTCGAATGCCCCCTACCTCTTGCCCAAGGCCCGCTTCGGCTATCGGATCGGCAACGGCGAGGTGATCGACCACATGGTCTTCGACGGGCTCACCTCGACCTTCGACGGCGACCACATGGTCGTTCAGGCCTCACGGGTGTCGCGCGAGCTCGGGATCACCCGGGAGGCGCAGGATGCCTGGGCGGCCCGGTCGCATGCCCGAGCCGCAGACGCGCATGACGCGGGTCGCCTCGCCGCGGAGATCGTCCCCGCCGGCGAGCTCGAGGCCGACGAGAGCATCCGCCGCGATACGACGCTCGAGAAGCTCGCCGCGCTCCAGCCGGTATTCGACCCGGAGGGGACGACGACCGCCGGCAACGCCCCCGGCGTCAACGACGGCGCCTCCTGCGTGGTTGCCTGCTCCGAGGACTTCGCCCGCGCCCGCGGCCTCGAGATCCTGGCGACGATCGTCGCGCAGGCAACCGTTGCCGGCGACTTCGCCTACCTGGCGCGGACGCCTGCGAGGGCGGGAGCTCTGGCGCTCGAGCAGGTGGGTCGTGGTACCGCAGATCTCACCCGCGTCGAGATCAACGAGGCGTTCGCCTCCGTGGCGAGCAACTCGGCGGCCATGCTCGGCGTGAACGAGGAGATCGTCAACGTGAACGGCGGCGCCGTCGCCCTCGGGCACCCGATCGGGGCGTCGGGCGGGCGGATCATGGGCACGCTCGTACACGAGCTACGGCGCTCGGGTGGAGGGCTCGGCCTGGCCGCCATCTGTTCGGGCGGCGGACAGGGCGATGCCATTCTGATCGAGGTCTGAGCAGCGTCGTGGCCAAGGCATGACCCGTCTCCTGGCGCTCTGCGCTGCCACTGCCGTGGCGCTCGCCTGGGCCGGAAGCGCGGCGGCCTTCACGTGCCCGGCGACGCCGCTCGAAGAGCGCATCGCCCAGGCAGACGCGGTATTCGTCGGCCGCTCGACGGGGTCGACGCCTGTCGCGAACTCGGGGATCCCGCAGCGCCTCTACCGGTTCGAGATCGACCAGGAGGTCAAGGGCAAGGTCAGCCACATCCTCTTGCTCAGGGTTCCCGTGCGCCCGGTCAACGGTGGCCAGGTGATACCGACCGATGTCGCCGCGGGGATCCTCGCGAGTCGGGTCGGCAACGGCTGGTATACGACCCGCTGCGGGATCACCGACCCGGGCGCCGTCCTCGCGACGGTGGACAAGCCGAAGGGTAACGCCGTCAAGCTCGGGATCGGGATCCTGATCCTCGTTTCGGTGCTCGGCTACTCGCTGAGGCAGCTGCGGAAGCGGCGGCCGCGTCCAGCCTGAGTGTGGGTGTGCCCGCGGCGAACGCATAGGATCGCGCCGTGCCCGTCGACCCCCGCCTTCAGGCCCACTTCGACACGGCCGCCGGTGACGATGCCGCGTTCGTCGAGAGCGCTTTCGCGCTGATCCTGCGCCGGCCGCCCGATGTGGAGGCGCGCCAGCGGGCGCTCGCGAAGCTCTCCGAGGGGACGCTGTCGCGCGCGACGCTCCTCTATGAGCTCGCCACCGCAGAGGAGTTCGAGCGCGTCCGACAGCTCGACGACGTGATCGCGTTCGCGCGCGGCGCCCGCCGACGGGGGGAGCGGCCGCGCCATCTCCAGGCGCCGCCCGGCACCGACGAGCGGCTCGTCGAGGTGCCCTGGGTGCTCTCGCGCCTGCAGCCGGGCCGGGTGCTCGAGATCGGCTACGCCTTCGCCGAGCCCGCCTACATCGCAGCGCTCGTGGAAGCCGCTCCCGGCGAGCTCGTGGGGGCAGACCTCGCGCAGGCCGAGGCGCCAGGATTCGACACCGTCGTCGCCGATGCGCGGAAGCTGCCCTTCCCTGACGCGTCCTTCGACCAGGTGCTCCTCGTCTCGACGCTCGAGCACATCGGCGCCGACAACGAGCTCTACGGCGTCGAGCGAGAATCCGACGTGTCCGGGCGCGCCGCTGCGCTGCGCGAGCTGCGCCGTGTCCTCAAGCCTGCCGGGAGCCTCCTCGTCACGGTGCCGCTCGGCGAGCCAGGGGACTACGGCTGGTTCCGGCAGGAGGACATCGGCGGCTGGACGCGGCTGTTCACCGGCGCCGGCTTCTTCGTCGAGGAGCAGGAGGCCTACGAGCTCGGGGAGGCGGGCTGGCGCTCGGCGCCTACGTTCGACGTCGCCGGCGTCGTCTACGGCACCCGCGGCCCGGCTGCCTCGGCGGTGCTTTGCGCCGACCTCAGCCCGCGCCGCCTGCGACGGCTCGCCTCGCCGGACGGAATGAAGCGCACGGCGCGCCGCCGGCTCGGCCCGCGTTACCGTCGGCTGCGCGGCGAGAGCACGTAGGCTGACCGCCATGTCCCGCGCCGACGACGAGCCCGTTCGCCTGACGCGGATCTACACCCGTGGCGGCGACGCGGGGGAGACCTCGCTCGGCGACGGCTCGCGTGTCTCCAAGCTCGACACCCGGATCGCCGCTTACGGCACCACCGATGAGATTAACTCGCTGCTCGGTGTGGTGCTGGCGGGGGAGTGCCCCGCCGAGCTGCGCGAGCCGCTGACGCGGATTCAGAACGAGCTCTTCGACGTGGGCGCCGATCTTTGCGTCCCGTTCGGGGTCGAGGGACGGCTGCGCGTCGAACAGGAGCTGATCGACCGGATCGAGGCCGACTGCGACGCCTTCAACGACTCGCTGCAGGAACTGAAGAGCTTCGTACTACCCGGAGGCACCGAGGTGTCCGCCGGCCTCCACGTCGCCCGCACCGTCTGCCGCCGAGCCGAGCGCGAAGCGCTCGTCGCAGCGGAGGAGCACGACGTCAACCCGCTCGCGATCGTCTACCTGAACCGGCTCTCCGACCTGCTTTTCATTCTTGCGCGCGCCGCTAACGCCCTCGTGGGAGCCGCCGAGCCGCTGTGGAAGCCGGGCGGCTCGCGGTAGCAGGCTCGGCGCGCGAGGTCTTCCGCGTCGCACTCCGGCTCGGGCTGACGTCGTTCGGAGGCCCCGTCGCGCACATCGGCTACTTCCGGGACGAGTACGTCGGCCGGCGTGGCTGGATCGGCGAGCAGCAGTTCGGCGAGCTCGTCGCGCTCTCGAGCCTGCTGCCCGGCCCGTCATCGAGCCAGGTCGGGATCGCGATCGGCGTGCACCGCGCCGGGAAGCTCGGTGGGCTCGCGGCCTGGCTCGGGTTCACGTTGCCGTCGGCCGTAATGCTGACCGCCGTGGCGATCTGGGCCCGCGGCGTCGACCTCGCCGACGCGGGCTGGGTGCACGGGCTCGAGCTCGCTGCCGCAGCCGTCGTCGCGACAGCGGTGATCGCGATGGCACGCTCGCTCGCCCGGGGCGTCCTGCTGGCGTTGATCGCGGCGGCCGCGACTGTAGTGGCGCTCGTGTTCCCCGGCTCGGCCGGTCAGGTCGCGACGATACTCGCGGCGGCCGCCGCCGGCGCCATTGCCTTCCGCGGCTCCGTGCGCGCCCTGCCCCTGACGATGCGGTTCCCGATCGGTCGGCGCGTTGCGATCGGGTCGGCGACAGGTTTTGTCGCCCTCCTCGTCGGTCTCCCGCTCGCTGCCGAGCTCGGCTCGTCTCACGCCGTCGACCTGGCGCGGAGCTTCTACCGGAGCGGCGCTCTCGTCTTCGGTGGCGGCCACGTCGTGCTGCCGCTCCTGAACGATGCGGTCGTCGGCACGGGCTGGGTCTCTCAGCAGGCCTTCCTCGCGGGCTACGGCCTCGCGCAGGCGGTGCCCGGTCCATTGTTCACGTTCTCGGCCTACCTGGGGGCGATCGAGGAGCCGACCCCGAACGGAATCGCGGGGGCGGGGATCGCCCTGGTCGCGATCTTCCTGCCGTCGTTCCTGCTCCTCGGTGCCGCTCTTCCGCTCTGGTCGACACTGCGTGAGCGGGTTGCCGTGCAGGCCGCCGTCACCGGCGTCGGTGCGGCCGTGGTCGGCCTTCTGGCAGCGGCGCTCTGGGATCCCGTGCTGCACACCTCGGTGCATGGTGTGGGTGACGCGGCCCTGGCGGTCGTCCTGTTCGGCCTCCTGCGCCTGCTGCCCCCGTGGACGGTCGTCGGCATCGCTGCTGCCACGGGCGCGATCCTGTTCTGAGGATCAGCCCGCGAGCGCGACGGCAGGCCAGCTGTGCTCGAGCCACTCGCCCAGCTTGTCGGCCGAGAGGGGCGGCTGGATGTAGAAGCCCTGGGCGGTGTCGCAGCCGAGCGTCGCCAGCAGATCCCATGCGTCGCGGGTCTCGACCCCCTCGGCGACCACGTCGAGCTCGAGGTCGTGCGCGAGGGTGATCAGGTTGCGCACGATCGTGTCGGTTGGGTGGCCGCGGCCGAGCCCTCTGACGAAACCGGCATCGATCTTCGCCTCGGCCACGGGGAGCACGCGAAGGGTGGAGAGAGAAGAGGCGCGCCCGAAGTCGTCGAGTGAAAGACGCACCCCCTGAGACGTGAGCCTCTCGAGCACTTTCGGGTCGAGCTCGACACCGGCCCCCGGCCCGGACGGGATGATCTCGAGGGTGAGCATCTCCGGGCGGGTGCCGGTCGTCTCGAGCAGACCGAGAATGCCGTCGGCGAGCTCGATGTCGTCGATCGTGCGGTAGGGCACGTTTACCGATACCCCGAGCTCGCCGGTGATCTCTCGCCAGCTGCGGGCGTCAGCGAGTGCGACGGCAAGAACGTGCAGGGTCAGCGCCCGAATCAGCGGCGTCCGCTCGACGTGGGGGATGAAGTCGGCGGGCGCGAGCAGCCCGCGTTTGGGGTGGAGGCGACGGACGAGCGCCTCCACGCCTGTCACCTGGCCGCTGCGGAGGTCGAGTATCGGCTGGTAGTGGACGACCACCTCATTGCGCGCAAGGGCCGACTCGAACTCGAGCACGACGCCCGCGTCGAGGGAACCACGTCGCGCAGCGCCTGAGCTGTCCCCGGCGTCGCGCTTGGTCGCGAACATCTGCACGTCCGCGCGACCGAGCAGCTCCTCGGGGGTGGCGCCGTCGGCGGGGAAGATCGCCCAGCCGATCGAAGCGTCGATCTCGACGATGCCGCCGTCGACCTCGTACGGCCGGCGGAGCGTGTGCCGGATTCGTCCGACCAGCGCAGCCGCCTCGTCCTCGGTGCGGGTGCCGAGCGAGAGCACGACGAACTCGTCACCGCCCACGCGGGCGGCCGTGTCGCTCGCGCGCAGGACGGACTCGAGCCGGCGCGCGATGCCCTGCAGCACCTGGTCGCCGGCGTCGTGCCCGCGGATGTCGTTCACCTCCTTGAAGCCGTCGAGGTCGACGACGAGTAGTGCGAAGGAGTCGGCCGTCCGGCGTGCGCCTCTGAGCGCCTGGTCGATCCTGTCGTCGAGCAGGGCGCGGTTCGGAAGGCCCGTGAGAGCATCCGTGAGGGCGAGTGCCTCGGCCGTTCGGGCTCGAGTGACGAGTCTCAGGGCCACAAGCGCGGAGGCGGCACTCGCCACGAAGAAGACGACCACGCGGATTTCGGCATCAGCTTGCAGCATTGTTGCCGCGCCCGCGAGAACGGCGAGCCCCGCCGTAGCTCCGGCTATCAGGGCAGCCCTGATTGCGCCCGTGGAGTCGTGCCGTCTCGCGGATCGTCTCACGCCCTTGTCATCCCTCCGCCGGCCGTCTGGCCGGGGTCCGCAGTGGACTGACCGTACGGCAGCACGTGTCGCAGATCGCCACCCGATCGGGGGAACGATGTCCATCGATCGAGGGATACTGTCGGCAGGATCCGGGTCGCCGGCACGAACCGGGTGGGTGTGACCGGCCGGCGTCGTCCCGCCGCTGCGCTGGCCTTTGCGGCGCTCGCAGCCGCCTGTCCAGCCCCGCCACGGCGGGTTCAAGCCGGCGCGTCGGAATGCCGATTCTCTCCGGATGGGAAACCTCGCACACGCAGGCTCGCGCCGCGAGCCGATCGAAGCGGCGACCCTCGAGCGGGTTCTCGCGGAAGCGGCCGGCGCAGCCGCCGGCGCGGACGACGCCGCTACCGTGATCGGCCGGGCGCTGGACATCCTCCACGAGGGGCTCGGCGAGGCCGGAGCTTCGGCGTTCGTGCTCGAGCACGGCCGGCTCTGGTCGGTCGGGGTGCGAGGGTACTCGGCACCTCCCTTCGGGCTGACCCTCGACGAGGGCATTGTCGGGAGGGCTGCCCGGACGTGCTCGGTGCAGATGATCGTCGACGTCAAGTCTGACCCGGACTTCGTACCTGTCCTCGGCGACACGGTGTCGGAGCTTGCGGTGCCGATCGTGATCGACGGCGGCCTCGTCGGAATCGTCAACATCGAGACGAGGCGCCGCCTGCCCGCGGGCTGCGACTCGGACGTCGCCTCGCTCGCGGCTGCTCTCGCTGCGCCGCTCGTGGAACTGCGCGCATCGCGCAATATCGGCCTCTCCGCGCTCGCACGCCTGTTCGTCTACATGAGCTCGCTGCGCGACCCCGGAGCGATCGCAGAGATCGCCGTCGGAGCCCTCGCGCGTGCGCTGCCACTCGAGACGAGCCAGCTCCTGCTGCTCGACGAGAGCGGGGATCTCGTCGAGACCGCGACGTGGAGCTCTGGCGGCGACGGGGTCGAACCGCTTTCGGGCGATGTCCTCCAGGACCTCCGTGGCCTTCTCGAGGAGTCCGCCGTGATCGAGCTTCTCGACGCAGGCAAGGTGCAGGTACCGGGGCTCGCGGGCAGCCGCGTCCGCTCGGTCGTGATTGTCCCCCTGCGCGCCAGCGGCGAGGAGTTCGGGCTTCTTGTGGGCGCGAGCCGTTTCGCTACCGGATTCGATCACGGGCAGGGTGAGCTGGCCGCGCTCCTCGCCGCCCACACGGCGGCTTCACTCGATGCTGCTCTGGCGCTCGGCCGCGAGCGTCGCAGCGCGCACACGGACTCACTGACCGGCCTGCTCAACCGCCGAGGCATCGAGGAGCGCCTCGAGCTGGCACTGGCGGAGACGCAGGACGACAGGCAGCCGCTCAGCGTCGTCGTGCTCGACTGCGATGACTTCAAGGACGTGAACGACCGGGCCGGGCACGAGGTGGGAGATGCTCTGCTGCGCGAGATCGGGATCCTGCTCGAGACCGCCTGCCCGCCGGGCGGGTCGGCCGCCCGCCTCGGTGGCGACGAGTTCCTCGTCCTGCTGCCCGGTGCAGACTCGGACGCCGCCCTCGCGGCCGCGGAGCGGGTACGCGAGACTCTCGACGTGGGGCTCGATCTCGCAGGCTTCCCCGTCCGGCTGAGCGCCGGCATCTCGACGTATCCGTACGACGGTGCAAGCGCCCGGCAGCTCCTCCGGGCGGCCGACCAGGCGCTCTACCGGGCCAAGACCACCGGCAAGGATCGCGCGATCGGGTTTCGCGAGCTCGTGCGAAGCGCGCGGGTGGAGGCGCCGACCGGCGTGCCATCCGAACGCGACCGGCCGGGGCGGCGTCAGGCCGACTCGGCCGTGGTGGATGCGATTGCCGCGTCCGAGGCGATGTGGGCGGTAACAACCGTCGAGGCGGTTCTCGAGAGGCTCTGCAAGTCCGTGACATTTGTCGTCGGAGCGACCGGCACCCTCGTCTCGAGGGTCGAGGGGCCGCGGCTCGCCGACATGGTGCGCCACTCGATCAGGGATATCGATCTGGGCGAGGACACCGCCTACCTGATCTCGGACTTCCCGGTCACACAGGAGGTTCTCGAGGCGATGTCGCCGCGCTCGATCTCGTTCCTCGACGACGATCTCGACCGGGCCGAGGCGTTCGTGCTGCGCGAGCTGCGGATGAACTGCGCTCTGCTCGTCCCGCTCGTCGTTCACGGCCGCGCGTGGGGCCTCGTCGAGGCCTACGACATGCGGATGCGCAGGTTTGCCCGCGAGGACGAGGCGGTTGCGCGGTTCCTCGTCTCCCAGGCCGGCCGACGGCTCGAGTCGCTCGGTGCTGCCACCGGTGGCAAGCGGCGCCTGCCGCTGTTTCGGCTGCCCCTCTAGGACGTGGCGTCGCCGGACGGCTCGAGGTAGGCGCAGTCGCGACGGTCGCCGGGGAGCGGCGAGCTCCCGACGCGCGCGACGATCAGCTGACGGCCTTCGATCTCGACGACGGCATCGATTGCCGGCACGGGGCCGACGAACTCGCGGATCCGGTACCCGTGGTCGACGAAGTACCGAAGATGGGTTGGCGCGTCGGCAGCGGCGTTTGGGTGGGGCAGCTGTGAGACGACCTGGGCCGGCGCCTGCTCGTCCGCGCCCCGAGCAAGGGCGGCCTCGGCCTCGCTGATAGTCCGTTGCCGGGCGGCGAGATCGGTCGCAGCCTTCTCCAGCTCGACCTCACGGGCTGCTGATGTCTCCTCTCGCCGCTCGACGGCTGCGCGCCGCAACTCGACCGCGCCGAGCTCCTGCTTGCGCACCGCGATGTCGCGCTCGTCCGCACGGATGCTCTCCTCCCGGGCCTTGAGGTCGGCAGCAAGGGCGGAGAGTTCGGCGTGGCGCTCGTCGAGCTCGGCCGAACCGTTGCGCAACATCTCCTCGACGCTGCTGCGAAGCTGACCGGTCTGCTCCTCGCGGCGCTCGAGGTCGGCGATCGTCGTCTGCAGTCGCGCGGTCTGTTCCTCGATCTCGCGGCCGCGCTCGATGATCAGCGCCTCCAGGTCGTTCTCCGAGTCGGTCGCGGAGAAGAGCGCCTTCAGCCGGTTGCGGACTCCGTCCTCGCCGGTCTTCCGGCCGGGCCAGTGCTCCCATTCGCGGTTGTCTCGCTGGTTCTCCTGCACGTCTCTGCCTCCCTGGGGGGAAAGGCGTCGGCGACCACGGTCCTCAGCCGTCGAATTCGGAACCTGGCCGCCGACGTCCCTTGCGATTCGACGACCGCCGGGTTGCTCCTGCGTCTTGCCTGGAGTCTAGGCCTAGAGGCATCTCTCGGACGGCTCAGGGCCCGGCGGGCAGTGGTGTTTCGTCGTCCGACTCGTCGTCGCCGAAGGGGCCGTCGTGCGACCCTGCGGGGGGTGCCGCGTCCGGAGTCCCAGCCGTCGGGGTCGGAACATCGGCCGGCTCGGTCGGAGGTGTCGGCGGCGCGAACGGAGCCTGGGGCTCGGTCGGCTGCGTCGGGTCTTCCGGCCGCTTCGGCTCGGCCCGCTTGCCCGGCTTTGCTCCCGTCGGCTTCGAGTTGCCCGCGGGGTGGCCCTTGGCCTTCTTCTTGCTCCTTGCCTTCGACTTCGTCTTGGAGACCTTGGCGACGGCCTTCTCGCTGCTGCCGGAGCGTGCACCGAAGTCCATCGTGATCACCCAGACAGGCTCGCCGCCGAAGGTTCCCCCCGCAGAGGCGGCATACAGAGAGCCGATCCCGATGTCCCGCCAGCCCGGGTCGAGCAGGTTGTGACGATGGCCGGGAGAGGCGAGCCAGGCGCCCATTGCAACCTTCGCGTCCACGGGCTTGGTTTTGTAGAGGAGGTTCTCACCGGCGCTCCACGATGCAAAACCGGCCTCACGGTAGTACCGCTTGACGCGCGACGCGAATGAGGTGCCGTCGGCGGACTCGTGCTCGAAGTAACCGCTCTCGAGCATCGACGTCGAGTGGTCGACGGCTGCGCTCTCGAGGTCGGGGTCGATCACGAGCGGCCGGAGGCCGTGAGCCGTGCGAAGGTCGTTGACGCTCGAGAGCAGCGCCTGGTCGAGAGACTGCAGCCGCTCCGTGGCAGCGGGCGCGGCGCCTGCACTCGCCTGCCCGACGAGCGAGCCGACAAGCGTGAGCAGGGCAGCGAGGGTGACGGTCGCGCGCCTCATCTCCCTCGACATCGGTCGCAAACGGGTGCTTTCCCCTCCCTTCAAAGGGTGACGCCGCCACGGGACTTCCCGAGCGGTGTGCCCGCGGATCGTGTTGAATCAGGGGCTAGACCGAGATCAGGAACGTCTCCATCGCGACGGAAGGCTGGGAACCATGGCAGGAAGGTTGGAAGGCAAGATCTGCGTGATCACCGGCGCCGGCGGCGGCATGGGCCGCGAGGGCGCGATCGTCTTCACGGGCGAACGTGCGAAGGTCTGCGTCGCCGACGTGAACCTGGCGCTCGCCGAGGAGACAGTCTCGCTCTGCCCCGAGGGCTCGGCCTTCGCCGTCGAGGCGAACGTGGCGAGCGAGGACGACGTCAAGGCGATGTACGCGGCCACCGCCGAGCGCTTCGGCGGCATCGACGTCCTCTACAACAATGCCGGCATCTCGCCCGCCGACGACGACTCGATCCTCGTCACCGAGGCCGACGCGTGGGACCGCGTGCAGGACGTCAACACGAAGGGCGTCTACTTCTGCTGCAAGCACGGGATCCCGTACCTGCTCGAGCGGGGCGGCGGCTCGGTGATCAATGTCGCGTCGTTCGTCGCGATCCTCGGTGCGGCGACCTCGCAGATCTCCTACAGCGCCTCGAAGGGCGCGGTGCTCTCGATGAGCCGGGAACTCGCGGTGCAGTTCGCCCGCCAGGGCGTGCGCGTCAACTCTCTCTGCCCCGGACCCGTCGAGACGCCGCTACTGCTGCGGATCTTCGGCGACGACCCGGCCGCGCTCGAGCGCCGGCGGATCCACTGGCCGATGGGACGCCTGGCAAAGCCGCGCGAGGTCGTGAACGGGGCTCTCTTCCTCGCGAGCGACGAGTCGTCGTATGTCAACGGGACGTCGTTCCTCGTGGACGGCGGGCTCACGGCCGCATATGTGACGCCGGAGTAGGCGGGGCGGGTGCTGCGGTGGAAAAGCGTATCGCAGCATCCGCCCCGCCTACTCCGGCCCATGCTTGTTGCCACGCTTCGTGTGGATCCTGAACGGGCTTGCTCGCGGGCCTGTCCAAGAAGTACGTGAGGCTTCAGCCTCACCCACACGTCAAACTCCGACGACCTGCACGAGCCAGCGACGGTCGCGCTCGCGGTCGAGCTCGAGAAAGAGGATGCGCTGCCAGGTGCCGAGGCAGAGCTCGCCCTCGCGCACCGGCACCGACTCGCCGGCCGGGCCGAGCAGCATCGACATGCAGTGCGAGTGGCCGTTGCCGAACTCCTGGTCTTCCTCGTTGACGTTCTCGGTCCGACGGTCCCAGTCGTCGTGGGCGTAGTAGTGCTCCGTCGGCACGAGCCGCTTCAGCATCACGGCGAAGTCCTCGAGAAAGCCACGCTCCCACTCGTTGATTCGCACCGAGCAGGTCGTGTGCGGAGAGAAGACGCAGCAGATGCCGTCCTGGATGCCGCTCTCGCGAACGGCATCCCGCACCTCGTTGGTGATGTCGGTCACCGTGAGCCCGCCTGCCGTGCGCAGCTGCACCTCACGCTGGAACGTCTTCACGCGCCGCATCCCTTTCGTCGAGTACGCGACCGGGGCCGCGCTTGTGCAGACATTGTGTCAGTCCGGTGACGAGTGCGGCCGCCGGAAGGCGCGGCCGGTCTCAACCCTTGGCGAGGGCAGCGTTGATCGCGGCGATCGTGGTCGGGCCGGCGACGCCGTCGGCCGTGAGTCCGTTCGACTTCTGGAAGGCGCTGACGGCGAGCGTCGTCCCGGGTCCGTAGGTGCCGTCGGCCTTTCCGGGTGCGTACCCGATCGTCGTCAGCGCCTGTTGGAGCGCGGTGACCGCGGCGCCGGTGACCCCGGCTTTGAGGGTGGCGTCGGTCGGCACCGATGACGTGCCGGTCGGGGTCGTCTGGGTCGGGGTCGTCTGGGTCGAGGTCGTCTGCGCCGGCGTCGTCTTCGTCGGCGTGGTGGGCACGGTGCCGGTCGACCCCGTCGTCGTCGGGGTGGTCGTGCCGTCCGAGCCGCCGAGCGAGCGGGCGAGCAGGATCCCGGCTGCTCCGATCACTATCGCAGCGACAACTGCCCCGACCACGATCGCCTGCCGTCGCCCCAGCCCTTCGGGAGCCTCGTGGCGAGGCTCGTCCGGCTCGTCGTGCCAGGCGATCTCGGCGTGCGGCTCCGTCGGCTCGGTCGGCTCGAGCGGCGAGGACGCGAACCAGTCGTCCTCCTCGGCCAGGGGTTGCCGGTCGGTGTCGCGGTTCCAGCCATTCGTCACGTTGCGGATGCTACTAGGACACGCGGAGAGCGTCCATCGATCCCCCATGCGGCGCGCGCACAAGACTGCGCCCCCTCCATCCGCTGCGCCACTCCTCGGTTGGGTGAACTACGACACGGGGTACACCCGGGATGCGGCACGGCGCACGTCGTCAGGGTCGCTACGTCGAAACATTACCCGTCGCCGCCACCACCTCTCCTCGTTCAAGGGAGGTCTCCTGGAACCGTAGGTTCCAGCTTCAGGGATCTTCGCGCCGCGGGAAGCGGGACTCGCTGCTTCCGCTTGCCAGAATCATGCATGGGCCCGCCTGGACTCGAAGCGGGTTGGCGAAAGAGGCCGCGATACCCGGTAACCCGCATGGTTACTGGGGTCACGGCTCGCTCACGATTGCGTCTTCCTCGACGAATGCCGGCAGATACGGGCGGATTCAGCCCGCTTTGGGCACAAGAATCACGTCCGTGCCCAAACGCTCAGGCTGGCCGGATGGATCGAGACGGCGGAGGATCAGCGCGACGTGTAACGCATAGTCGTCCCGTCACGTGCGCGCGTCACGGTCAAAACCACCATCGATTCGGGCGTCGCTCTCGCCTGCGGGGCCACCTCGACGGTGTCCGTGACGGAGCCGAGCCCCGGCAAGGACAGGCTTGCTCGCGGAACGACGAACGGGGCGCTCGAACGCGTCACCTACACCAAGCCGGGAGCCGCGAGGACGACCTACCTTGCGGTGACGATGGCGAAAGGGACGTACAACGCTGAGCGTTGCCGCTCGCTGACCGCGGGTCACCGTTTCGGGGCGTGCGGGTGGCTCGCGCCGAGCGATTCTTCGCCTCGCGCGATCCACCCGATCTCGTAACGCTTGACACGATTCTGAAAAGGGAGGAGTATCGCACCGGCTGATGGGATACAGGATCGCGGCGATCGTGGCTGGCACTGCAGCGATCGTGGCCGTCCTCGTCTGGTACGTGGCCGGCTTCCTGACCATCGCTCCCTCAGCGGTTGCGAGTCTCACGACGAAGGGCGCCGAGCCGACCGCCGAACTCACGCTACAGACCGTCGCCTCGCTGGGCAGCGGCTACACCCAGCCGACTTGGGTCTCCTACCTCGTCAAGGACAAGAACGGCAAGTGGCAGCACAGCACGATCTTCACGCTGCCGGCCCACGCGCTCGTGCACGTGACCGTCTACCAGTACGACGGCAACAGTGGCCTGCGTAACCCCTTCCTCGCGCGCCCGCAGGGAACCGTCGGTGACGTGATGCAGGTCGACGGGAAGACGGTCGACGTCGTCGACCCGGCCGACGCATCCCACACCTTCGCGATCGCCGCCTACCACCTCGTCGTGCCTCTTGTCGGCGTTGGCGACAACGCCAAGAACCAGTGCGACCAGGCCCCGTGCGGCCTCGACAAGGCGCACCGGACGATCACCTTCTCCTTCCGTACGGGTGGGCCTGGCCACTATCGCTGGCAGTGCTTCGTTCCCTGCGCGGCCGGCTTCATCTACGGGTTCGGCGGGCCGATGCAGTCGATCGGCTACATGGACGGCTTTCTGAATGTCGTCTGAGTCGACTCGGGGAGAGCCGAACCACTTCCGCCGCGTCATGGTGTTGACGGCGGTTGCGAGCCTGGTCGCTGTCCCGCTCGTCGTCTTCGTCCTCGGCCCGCATCTCCCTCCCGGCAAGGGAACTGACCAGGCCGCAGGGCAGGTCACCGACAACACGGTGCTGACGGCCGTGATGACGCCGTTTGTCTGCTTCATCCTCGTCTTCCTCGCGTACTCGATGATCTTCTTCCGCCGCCGCGGCTCCGAGATCGAGGAGGGAGCAGCGATCCGAGGCAACCCCCGGGCCCAAACGGCCTGGATCGTCATCACGTCCGCGACCGTCCTCTTCTTCGCCGGCTACGGGACGTGGGCGCTGCTCCAGAGCGGCTCGGGCGGCGGCCAGGGTCACGACCCGATGTCGGTGCCGAGTGGGCCGAAGCTCGCCGTCCAGGTGATCGCCCAGCAGTGGCAGTTCAGTTACCGCTACCCGAGCTACGGAGGTCTCGAGACTTCCCAGCTGATGTTGCCCGCGAACCGGCTGATCGAGCTCCACGTCACCTCCCTCGATGCGGTGCACTCTTTCTGGGCGTATGGCCTCGGCGTGAAGGCCGACGCGACGCTCGGCGCCGACAACGTCGTGTTCGTGAACACGCGTGCTCCTCGCCCGTTCGATATCCACTGCGCGGAGCTGTGCGGGCTCTTCCACGGCTACATGTTCGACAAGGGCGGGGTCGTCGACGCCTCGACGTTCGCTGCGTGGATCGCTAAGCAACGCGAGGTCTTCCAGGCTGTGGCCCGCTACATGCCCGCGTACGCCACCACCTATGCCCCCGATCCGCAGAGGAGGGCCGGATGAGCACGGTCTCCGTTCCGGCCGAGCGCCCTCCGCTCCTGCGGCGCCTCGTCGGGTTCAACCTCCTCACCGCGGTGATCCTCGCCGCCGTCGGCTACTACGCCGGCTGGTGGCTCGGCCACCAGATCACGGCACCGAGCCTCGCGTACTTCGCTGACACCTCCCAGGACGACGTCGCCCTCTTCCTCGCCTATACGCTCGGCGTCGTCGGGTTCCTGGTCGGGATCGGGCTGCTCAACTACCCCGTTTCCCGGATGCTCGGGCGCCCCTCGTCGATCCACGACCTCAAGGAGCACCAGAGGACGAGCTGGACGCGATACATCAGCCTCTGCACCGACCACAAGGTCGTCGGGCTCCAGTACCTGATCGGAATCGGCTTCTTCATCTTCCTCGGTGGTGTCAACGCGATGCTGATCCGGTTCGAGTTGCTGCGCCCGAATCCGGTCTTCCCGCCCGGCCAGTACCTCACGCTCGTCGGCCTCCACGGCACGATGATGATGGGGATGATGACGAGCGGGATCCTCGGCCCGTTCGGCAGCTACTTCCTGCCGCTGATGATCGGCTCACGGCGCCTGGCGTTCCCTCGCCTCGAGGCCCTGACGTTCTGGCTGCTGATGGCCGGCGGCGTTGTGCTCATGTCGACGGTGTTCTACGGGGGATTCCCGACCGGTTGGACGGGGTACGCGCCGCTCAACGACCAGGCGAACATGGGCATGGATGCCTACATCGCGTTCTTCGCGCTCGTCGGTATCTCGATGACGCTGCTGGCGTTCAACATGCTCGCGACCGTCTTCACCATGCGTGCACCGGGGCTTACTTGGGGCCGGCTGCCGATCTTCGTCTGGAGTATCGTCGCGACCGCCGGGCTGAACGTGCTGGCCGCCCCGGTTCTGGTCACGACGTTGACGATGGTCGCGCTAGACCGCACGGCCCAGACCGGCTTCTTCCTCTCGACGCAGGGTGGTAGCCAGTTCCTCTACGAGAATCTGTTCTGGTTCTTCGGGCATCCCGAGGTCTACATACTCGCGATCCCCGGCTTCGGCATCCTGCTCGAGCTGCTTCCCGTCTTCGCGCGCAAGCCGCTCTGGGGGTACCGGCTCGGCGTGGCGGGCATGCTCGGTGTGGCGCTGATGAGCTTCTTCGTCTGGCAGCACCACCTGTTCGTGAGCGGGATCAACGCCGACCTGCGTCCGTTCTACATGCTCTCCACCGAGCTGATCTCGCTGCCCACCGGCTTCATCTTCCTCTGCGCGCTCGGGACCCTCTGGCGCGGCAAGATCCGCTACGACGTGCCGATGCTCTTCTGCCTCGGCTGGATCTTCAACTTCCTGATCGGCGGGCTCTCTGGCGTCTTCCTGTCAGATGTGCCGAGCGACGTCACGACACACGGCAGCTTCTTCTCGATGGCCCACTTCCACTACACGATCGTCGGCGGCCTCATCTTCACGTTCTTTGCTGCCGTCTACTACTGGCTGCCGAAGATGACGGCCGTCGAGCTTAACCAACGACTCGGGAAGATCCACTTCTGGATCATGTTCATCTCTTTCAACTCGACATTCGCGCCGCTCTTTGCGATCGGCTTTCTCGGCCAGCCTCGCCGGGTCGCCACCTACCCGAGCAACTTGCAGTTCCTGAACGACTGGGCGTCGGTTTCGGCATTCGTGCTCGGTTTCTCGATCCTCATCTTCCTCGCGAACCTGATCTGGTCGCTCGTGATCGTACGCCATCCGGCCGAGGAGAACCCGTGGCATTCGAAGTCTCTCGAGTGGCAGGTGCCGACGCCGGTGCCGTCCTACGACTTCGAGCGCATCCCGGTGATCGACTCCGACCCGTACCCATACGGCGTCGAGCGGCCGCCGCCGGCTCCGATACCGGCAATCACACCGGCGGGGAGGTAAGAGATGTCCGACGTATCGCAGCCCGCCTGGGTCGAGGTCGAGCCGGAACCGCCCGAGCAGCAGCAGCGGAACAACTGGGTCGGTGCGCGACTGCTCGTGTCGTCGACGGTGTTCCTCTTCCTGCCCTTCGTTTTCGGCTACCTCTATCTCGCTTCGCTGGACACATCCGGCCTCTGGCGCCCGGATCACCTCAAGGGTCCTCTCGGTTGGGGCATCGCGATCATGCTCGCCGTCGTCGTCAGCGCTGGTCTCGTTGCATTGGCGCGATCGGAGCTAGCGCGAGGCAAGGAGGCCGCGTCGCGCTGGCTCCTGGTCGGTGGGCTCCTCCTCGGGGTCGCCGCGGTCGTGACGCAGGGCTTCGAGTATGCGCAACTCGGTTTCGGCCCGACCGACGGAGGCTACGCGAGCGTGTTCGTCGGCTGGACGGGGCTCCTCGCCGTCGTTGTGCTGGCGACGATGGTGTGGCTCGAGATCATCCTCGCCTCGACGCTCAGGAACGGGAGCCACTCGCCGGGTTCGAGCCAGGCCGACCTCGAGGCGCTCGGCTTCTACCTCAACTTCGTCGCGGGAATCGGCGTTCTCACGTTCGCCTTCCTCTACCTGCTCTGAGAATATGTCGGCGTTCCTGAACTTCCCGACGATCGGCGTTGCCGTCGTGGCGGCCCTCTACGCGCTTGGCGGGCAACGACGTCCCGCCGGCTCCCGCGAGCAGGCCGAGCGCGGCTGGCGGACAGTCCTTTTCGCGGCGGGTCTCGCGACCATCGTCGTCGCGGTCTCGCCGCCGGTCGACAGGCTCGCGGACTCGCTCTTCTCCGCGCATATGGCGCAGCACATCCTGCTGCTCGAGATCGCGGCGCCGCTGATCGTCCTCGGCCGTCCCTGGAACCGACTCTGGCGACCCTTCCCTCTCGCGCTCCGGAGGACTGTGGCAGGCGGCTTGGCGCGGGGCACGTGGGCGGCGCCGCTTCGGTGGACGGGGCGCCGTCTTGCCAGCCTGTTGTCGGTGTTCATCCTCATGAACGCCGTCTTCCTTGCCTGGCACCTGCCGGCCCTTTACGGGGCCGCGCTGGCCTCTCCGGCCGTCCACGACGTGGAGCATGCGACGTTCTTCCTCACCGCGCTTCTGCTGTGGGCCCATCTGATCGGCGATGGGCCATTTCGCGCGCGCCTCGACCTGCCGTTGCGCGCTCTCTATGCGATCGGTGCCATGGTCGTCGGTTGGGGGCTCGCCATTGTGCTGGCCACCGCGCCGTCACCGCTCTATGCGCACTACGCGGAGCGTGGCGACAGGCCGTGGGGCCTCTCGGCGTTGGCCGACCAGCAGCTTGCGGCGGGAATCATGTGGGTCCCGGCCTCGGTGCCCTGGATCGTGGTCGCGTTGGTGTGCGCGTACGCGTGGCTCGACACCGACGGACGGCGGCGCGGCTTGGTCCGCCAGATCGTCCGGGAGCATTGACGGCAGACAACGAGTGAGGTGAAATCGCGATGACAACCGTGTTAGCCACGTCGAACTCCATCACCGGTGGGCTCCTTTCCTGGGCGATTCCGATCGGTGTGTTCCTCGTCGTGCTCGTCTGGTGGGGGGCCGTGCTCACGATTCGCGCGTTCAAGGCGCGCCAGTGAGAGCGCCGGAAGTGATACGAGCCTCGTCGCAGGAGGCGGCCCGGCCCGGGATGAGCCTTCGCCGAATCACCGCGATCGCGATTGCCGGTGCCGCCGCGCTCGGGATCGTCGCAGGCGCCGGCGCGCACCTTGTCTTCCCGTCGGGCACCCGAACGCCGGCTCTTGCCCTGCCGGAACTGCATGGGCAGATGACCTGGGTCGCCGGAGAGCACCTCGCGCCCAAATTCACGCTCCACAACGTACTCGGCGGCAGCACCTCGCTCACCTCGACGCGTGGGCGTCCGACCCTGATCGCCTTCCTCGACTCGCGCTGTCAGTCCCTCTGCCCGCTCATCGGCCGCGCGATCGGCGACGTGCAGCGGAGTTTGCCGGCGTCGGCGCGGCCGTCCGTGCTCGTCGTCAGCGTCGACCCGGCCGGCGACAACCCGGCAAGCGTCCGGAGCGCAGTTCGTCGCTGGAGGATCGGCCCGGGGTGGCGCTGGGTTTCCGGTACCCGGTCGCAACTCGCGGCGGTCTGGCGCACCTACGGAATCGTGGTCGAGCCCACCTCGAACGACATCCGCCACGGTGCCGCCCTCTACCTCGTCGATCCCCACGGCTACCAGCGAGCGGGATACCTCGCACCTCTCCTTCCGAACTTCCTCGCGCTCGACATCCGCCGGGTCGAGGCGGAACCGACGTAGCCGCCCGCGTGGCTCGTCAGGAAACGTGCCTTCGGCTCGTTCTCGACTGGGTGCTCGTCAACTGGCTGATGAAGGCCAGGGCCCGCCTTCCGCGACCAACCCCGCCGCGAACAGGCTTCCCGAGAACGCCTCGCCACTCCCTGGCACCAATCTTTCAATGGGCGCACCTGGGAGCGAAGCGGGTGAAGGGGTTCCCCGGGGCATTCGGAGTTATCCGCCTTCTTCTGCTCTGAGCAGGAATTTCACTACTCTAGGAGTCGCTCGATGGAGTTCGGGTGGACGCGCCGGCTGGCACGTTCGTCTTCGCCCGCTCGGGTGTGAAGCGGACGGCGTTCGCTGAAGAGTCAGCGACGACGATTGTCGCGATCGGCGGCACGCCCGGTAAGGCACACGTTCCTTTCGGCTGGGAGCTCTGGGCGCCGCTCCGCCCCCGTACGAGTCGGGAGAGTACGCCAAGGCTGCTGACCGCGGACTCGAGCTGTGCGAAGCCCACCCCGAGTACCCCGGGCTCCTCTACAACCTTGCCTGCTGTGAGAGCCTCGCGGGGCGCAGCGCCGAAGCGATCGAGCACCTCCGTCTCGCGATCGACCGGAGCGAACAGACCCGGTCGTTCGCCGCCGGTGACACAGACTTCGATCCGATCCGCGACGAACACGCGTTCAAGGAGCTACTGGGGTAGCGTCGAAGCAAGCTCCGGCCGAACGGGCGCTTCAGGCCAAACCCTCTCGGGGGACGTTCGCGAACGCTGGCGCACTCGAACGTTTGAGCCGGTGCGACATCGGCCGCTTGACGCTGCGCGCGTTGCAAAAGCTCCAACGAGGCGGTCGCTTTCTATTTCACCGTCAGGGGTAGATGATGGTTTGACCAACGACGGAGGTCAGCGTGTTTCTCGCAACTCACGGCTGGTGGCCGTGGCTTCTCATGTATGCCGCCATCATCGCCGTCGTCGTGTACCTGGTCTTCTATTTCGTCAGGCGCCGCAGGACGTCCTAGGTACGAGACGTCGGGTGGGGGGTGGCGACCAACAGGACGGAGTTATGTAGGGAAACACCGGCTGCGCCGAGGCGGCCGTGCTCTTATCGTCGGTGGGGTGCGAATGGATCGAACCGATGGCACCGCGTCGCGACCCCTTCGTGGCCGCGGTAGCACATCTGTGGCAGTTCCCCGGGCAGGCAACCGCCACCCGGCAACCTCGTTTCGAAAGGGAGCATGAAATGATCTTCACGAACACCAAACGACGCTCGGCACTGGTGGAGAGCGCAGTCATCCGCTGCCGCCGGATTGTTGTCGCAGCGATCGCAGTCGCTGGTGCGCTTGCGCTCATGGCGGGGGTCGCTTGGGGCGCGGCGCCGACGGGGAACGGTCTCTACAGCGGGACCGTGAGCGCGCACGGTTACCTGATGAAGGTTGAGGTTCATGTCGCCCCGAGCGGCAAGACTGCGTCCGCGAGGTTCTACTGCAACGGCACGACGATCGCGTCGAATCCTCAAGACAACGCGAAATTCGCGATCACGAAGGGCAGCTTCAGCGGCCTGACGAAGTTCGGGATTTACGGCATCAAGGGAAAGTTCGTAAGCGCAACCAACGCTAGTGCGACCCTGCACGTCGAGGGAACCTGCTCGACCGCGGCTTCCGCGAACTACAAGGTGACACTTCGGCTCTCTGGCCATTAGACCACTCTGTGCTCAGCTGGTGCTCGAACCTCGGCTGAGGCCCGGCTGTTGCAAGACACCCAGAGTGTGGGGCCGGGGTGGCGAAGAAGCCGCCCGGCCCCACACTCTGCACAGAGACCGACCTGACACTGCGGCTCACCTTCGGATGCGGCATCAAGATCGAAGTGCCGCAGAGCCTTCTCTGCGAGGCCTGGCAGATTGTCGGGCCACGGCGGCCCAGGAGCGGGAGGGAGTTCGTTCCCAACGCCGATCCCGCCCACGCTGACTGCGGTCGGCCGCTGACCCGTACTTCGGCCGGTCGGATCGAGATCGAACTCGGTGACGACGACCGGCACAGCAGGCGTTTTAAGGTGGGACAGCACCACTCGGTGGTGCTTAAGTCAACCTCGCCACAGGGTGGTTCTGTGGCGAGGCCGCACTGTTCGAAATGGCCGCTGCGGTTCACTCGTTTGAGGGATGTACTTCGTGTCTGGTGGCGCACATGCTCGTGGGTACGGCTCTGCGGCTGGGAGGAAACGGAATTGACTGCGGCTGAATTACGTGCTCTTGAGGTGGTCCCCGAGGACGGCTTCGAATGTGTGCGGGTCTGGCGCTACGAGGAGTTGCGACGGGTCGGGTATGACGAGGAGGACGC
>JBBQRN010000019.1:0-51029 GCA_038214705.1 Gaiellales bacterium
GAGGACGCGCGCGCCGCCGATGCCGAGCAGCGCGTACTGGGCCAGCCGCACCGCACGGTTCGACTCGTACAGGCGCGCGCTCGTCCAGCGGAGGACGGGGTCGTTCTGCGGCACCTCGGCGTCGAGCAGGAGCAACGGCACGCGACCCACGTCGACGCGCCAGACCTGGAAAGCCAGCTCGGCGTCGAACACCGGCACCGAAAGCAGGAGTGGCTCTCCCTCGGGGCCGCCGACCCTCGCCATCGGCAGGCTCTTCGGATCGATGCTGAGCCAGTACTCCTGCTGCCGGCCGGCGGCGTCGAGACGCTGCCTGAAATAGCCGCGACGGTAGAGCAGGCCGATGCCGATCATGGGGAGTGCCTGGTCGCTCGCCTCCTTGAGGATGTCGCCGGCAAGAATCCCGAGGTCGCCGGAGTAGATCGGCATCGACTGGTGAAAGCCGAACTCCGCACACATGAAGATAACCGGGCCGTCGACGCCGGGCCGTGGCTGCTCGGGGCGCGCGAGGTCTGCGGCGACACGGTCGGCGAGGGCGCCGATTCGCTCGAGGAGAGCAGTGTTCCGCTCGACCGCCTCTTGCGTCCCGGGCCACAGGTCACCGAGGAACCGCACTGGATTCTCTCCGGACAGGGCCCAGCGGTGCGGGTTGATGTCGCGGAAGACCTCCGGCCCGTCCTTCGACCACGCCCACCGATAGTTGTAGGCGACTCGAGCTAGAGGCCGCAGGCCGTCCGTGAGGCGCTCCGCGAGCACGGATATGCGCGACTCCAGATCGGCGGCGCCGGGCACAAACGGGGCGGTGGACACGACCCGTGTCTATCACGTTTCCGAGTGCGCATCACGACCACAACCGCCCGGTATCCAGACGTTGTCCACCCTGACCATGGGCGGCGGAGCCACTCCGCAGGACTTCGCTGAAGCGGCGATCGGTGAACCAGGAGGGGGATTGGAGATGGACGCAGCCCGGGGCCGTCGCTTAACCCACCGGGTTGCGAAGGACTACGCTTGCTCGCGGTTTTGCGCGACGGCCGGATTGTGGGCGGCAGCGGCGCAGAGCCGCGAGGCGCCCCCGGCAGGTCCGTCGCGCCGGGTCAGTGGCTGCGCCGGATGATCCCGATCATCTTCAGGTTGATGACGGCGAACCTCCACATCTGCCACGGCACGAACGTGCGCATGAAGAGCGTCCAGCGGGTCGGTCGGGTGGCGTAGGAGGACTGGTCGTCACGCATAACTCACTCCGGGATCATGCTCCAGCCGGGCCGGAGCCGTGCCTTGTAGAGGAACATGTGGTGAAGCAGGATCTTGATCCAGTGGCCGGCGAGCCCGATCTCACCGAACGTCCGCTTGGGATCCCGGCCGTACTCCGGATAGTGCTCGAAGTCCGGAACAATCGGGAAGACGGTCATCGAGGCCGCGGTGCCGGTGAACGGGTTGGCGCCGGCCGAGGCAACGCAGGCGGCCCCCATCTCTGCCATCGACGCGGTCTGCGTCGGCCCGTCGGCGCCGCGGATCATGTCGACGATGCTGCGGGTGACCGCCTTGCCGATCATCGCCGACGGCATTCCGGTTCGCGGCGGTGCTGGCGCGATCACCGTGCCGGCCGGGCTCTGCCGCGGCCGAGAGATCGCATGCGGCGGTGCAAACGCAATTCCGGCCGCAAACAGATTCGGGTACTCCGGCGACTGGTAGGTTCGCGGCCAGTCTGCCGCGCCCCATTCCTCGAAGGGCTTGGCGGCATAGTCGGCGTCGACGCGCATGAACTCGTTCGGCATGAACAGTCGCTCGGTGATGTCGCCGCCGGCCCGGTCGAAAGCCTTCAGGCCGACGCCCGAGAAGGGAGGCAGCAGCATCGCGAAGTCGAACGCCTGCTCTCCCTGGAAGCCGTCGACGGTTTCGTAGAAGACCCGATCAGCCTCGACCTTCGAGACGTGAGCGCGGGTGATCCACTCGATCCCGCGCTCGGCGAAGAGCGAGGCGTTGAAGATACTGCTGGGTGTGACGTAGCCGGCGTGCTTGATGTGCATGCCGCCCATGCCGAAGTCGCCGAGCTCGTACTCGTTCGTGATCCAGGTGATCTCGGCGCGGTCTCGCACCTTCCGAGCGCGCAGCTCGAACTCGAGGTTGACGATGTACTCGAATGCGGCCCCCTCGCAGGTACAGGTGCCGTGGCCGACGCCGACGAGGAACCTCTGCCGCTCACCACGACGCATCCGCTCGACCGATTCGTCCAAGGCTGCCGCGGCCTGCGCGGCGTGTTCGGCGGTGCAGACCGACTGGCTGTTCGCCTCGGGCCCGAGCCCTTCCGTGCGGTCGAACCGGAGCTTCGGGCCGGTCGCGTTGATCAGGTAGTCGTAGGGGACACGCGTCGTCCGGCCCGCGCTGTCCCCGGCCAGAACGAAGGGAGTCGGCTCGTCACTACTGCCCTCCGGATGGATCTCCTGGGCCGCGGCATGCACGAACTCGATCCCGTGCCGCTCGTAGACCGGCCCCAGAGGGAAGGTCACCTGATCTGGCCGCTTCAGGCCGACGCCGACCCAGATATTCGACGGAATCCAGTTGTAGCGGTCGGTCGGAGAGACCACCGTCACCGTATCGCCGCCGCCCAACCACTTGCGCGCAAACGACGCGGCAGTGTGGCCGGCAACGCCGCTCCCGAGAATGACCACACGGCTCACCGCACGCCACCGATGTTCCAGGGTGAGCGACTCATCGACATAACTCAAAGTCTACGGCGGCCGCGCCGCGGCTATTCCACACGGTTACTCAGTACAAGCCCGCAGCGCAGCCCGAGCGCTGCGACCGGTGCTGATCCACCGAGCATTCCGCCTTTTCCGTCTGCCGCTTCGTCGTGCCCGCCGCGTCTCGTCAGGCCTGAAGCGCTCGGGGAGCACTATGGCTCTCGGTCGTGCTTTCCGAGCCAGGATCAGTGGTCGCCCCGATGCGGCGCGGGTGCGGCGGGGCGATGCTGGGTGTGATGAGCCGCGGCCATCGTCGAGAATGAGGAGGACGTGATGGAGGCGAAGGAACTACAGGGTGTCAAGGGCGACAGGATCATCGTCAACGCTCACCGTGTCGGGGAGTCCTCGCGCACCGGGGTCGTGCTCGAGGTGTTGGGCAAGCCCGACCACGTTCACTACCGCGTCCGTTGGGACGAGGATGGGCACGAGTCGATCTTCACCCCGAGCAGCGACGCCACGTTCGAGCACAAGGCCGGCCGGTCGTAGGCCGTTCGGGAGAACGGACTGAACGGAGATGACCTCCCTGTTCCCGAAGCTCGAGGCGAGGAGCCTCGAGGGTGCCGTGGTCGGCCTTCCTGAGGGGTTCGAAGGAGATCCGTCGGTCGTGCTGGTCGCGTTCGAGCGCTGGCAGCAGAAGCAGGTCGACTCGTGGGTGCCGTTGCTGAGGCATCTCGAGGAGAGGATTCCCGGGCTCGAGATTTACGAGATTCCGGCACTCGGCAGGCGCTGGCTTCCGGTCAGGCGGTTCATCGACGGCGGCATGCGGGCGGGGATCGCCGACGCGCGAGCTCGGCGGGGCACGCTAACGGTGTACACGGATGTAGCCGTACTCCTCGAAGCGCTCGAGCTCGACTCGACGGCATCGATCGCCGTGTTGGTGATCGCTCCGAACGGGGCGATCGAGTGGCGTGGCCGCGGTGCTTTCCAACCAGAGTGCGGCGACGAGCTGACGAGCGCAGTCGAGAACGCGAGCAAGCGAGCTGGATAACGGGCTCAGAGGCCAGGCGGAAGCCCGGGTGGCTGAAGTTCGCAGGGACGTCGGGCGTCAGGCCACGGTTGAAGGGAATTGCAGCGGCGCGTCGAATCCTGTGTGCGGCGGTATGGCGACCGCCGGTAGTGAAACTGCAGCGAAGGGAAGTCAGATGAGAGTTGTTGCGGCAGTTGCCTGCGAGGGCATGCGGGCGTCATCCCGTCTGTTCGCGGTGGTTCTCGCGGCGTTCGTGGCGGCCGCTGCTCTGGCGGGTGTTGCGCGCGCCGAGGGAAGCGCACAGCTCTACCCGGCAAACGCCACCTGCCAGCAGAATTCGGCCGGAGGCAGCTGTCGGGCGAACATCGAGTGGCGGACGTCCTCGTACGGGCCGGCGACGGGCGCGCAGGTTCGCCGCCGCACGTTCCTCCAGGTATACGCGGCCGCGGGCGAGGTGCTCGTGATGGGCTCCAGTGCGGTCGGGGTGGGTGCGGGCGACATCCTCGTCTACGAGCCAGGCGTGGTGACGGACTCGAACGCGCAGCCTCTGCCGATCATTACGACGGGGACGAACGGTTTCCGCTGCTCCGATCAGCGGACGGCCAGCGGCGTCCCGGCCCAGGGGCGGATCACGTCCCGGGCACTCGAGCTCGCGGGAGCCCAGGCGGTGAGCGGAGGCGGTAACCCGACGGGCTATGTCCCGTGCTCCTTCGTCGCGCCTGCCACAGGGCTCTACGGCGTGGTCTTCTACGGGCCGGATGGCGACGGTGGCGACACCGACGGCGGCGTCTCGGGTCAGATCAACCTCACAAGCGCCTCCAACTTTGACGCATCGCAACGCACCTCGGTGGCTGCCTGGGACATCAGCGTGCGAACGAACGCGACCTCGACCACCGACCTGGCGGGGCGCGTCTTCACGAAGGCGCTCGTCGCCTACACCGGCGGCAACCCTCGCCCCATCAACGTCTCGGTCAACGTCGTGACCTCGGACGGCTTCCGCTACCGCACCGACACCCGCGGTCTCGATCCGAACGGGTTCGCGTTCTACGGAAACGAGTTCGGCTTCCTCGACGGCGACGGCACCACCCCCCTCTACCACGACGCATACGGAACGACCAACACAGGGCAACTCACCGGCCTCGCGGGCGGCGTCACGTTCGCAGCGCCGGCGTTCCCGATCTTCTTCGGCTCGCCGGCGACCGCGACCCTGAGCGCCCTCGGCATTCCCCTCACGCCCGTGGCGCCCACGATCAGCACGCTGTCCTTCTCCGGCAACGTCGGCGGCAGCACGAGCTCGATCGGGGTCGGCGGGACGTTCTCGTACACCGCAGGCACCCCGGGTGTCTACGAGATCGTGATCAGCCGTGACGGCGTCAGCTTCGATCCCGCGGCCCCCCAGAATCGAGTTCTCCGGGGAGCTCGGGCAGCCGGAGCACAGGCAGTCGTCTGGGACGGCAAGGACAACAGCGGCGCCGACTTCCCGGTCGGCGCGAACTACGCCCTGAAAGCGACGCTTCACGCGGGCGAATACCACTTCCCGCTCATCGATGCCGAGAACTCGACCCTCGGCGGCCCCACCTTCACACTCCTCAATCCGCCGGGTGGCGTCTGCCCGCTGGGCGGGCTCTGCACAGCCGCCTTCTTCGACGACCGGGGCTACCGGACGCTCGGTCCGAGCGCGGCAACGGTCGGTGCCGCGCCCCCGCCCGACGCGCCGCTGTGCGGCGCAGGGCCGCCACCGGCGCCGTACCACAGCGACCCCGTCACGGGCTTCGACACGAGTGGTGGTGGGCGGGCGTTCGGCAGTGACTCGGGCGGCAACACGAACACGCCGTGCACGGGCTCCTTCGGCGACGTCAAGGGACTCGACATGTGGACGTTCTTCCCGAGCACGACCGCAGCGAGCGCGCTCAGCGTCGTCTCCTCCGCCGACCTCTCGATCACGAAGGCGCATTCGGGCTCGTTCACGGTCGGCCAGGCCGCCGCCTACACGATCACCGTGTCGAATGCCGGAGGCTCCGCGTCGGACGCGGTCACGGTCACGGATGCGCTGCCACCAGGGCTAGCGTTCTCCTCCGGCACCGGCTCAGGCTGGTTGTGCTCCGCCGTCGGCCAGACCGTCACCTGCACCAATGCCGCCGGGATCGCAAACGGCTCCTCTTCGGCGCTGACGCTCAACGTGACGGTGGGTCCCCCGGCTGCGCCCACAACCACGAACACTGCCTCGGTCAGCGCCGTCGTCTTCGACCCGAACCCGGCAAACAACTCGGCGAGCGATCCCACAGCCGTCGTCCCCGTGCCGCTTGCCGTTGCCGACGCCGCGACGACCGGCGTCGGAACACCGGTGACGATCGCGGTGCTCGGCAACGACGGCCTCGGCGTCGGACCGACGACGATCACCGCCCATACGGCCCCGACCTCCGGGGTGGTCACGTGTACGACCACCGACTGCACGTACACGCCGAACGCCGGCTACACGGGCCTCGACGCCTTCAACTACACGATCACCGACACGAACGGCAGGACGTCGACAGCGACCGTAACGATCATCGTCTCCGCGCCGCCCGCGCCGTCGCCGTCACCGGCTCCGACCCCAACTCCCGGCGAGGCAGATCTGGAGACTGCCGTGGCAGGCCCGGCGACCGCTTCCCCCGGCGCCAGGGTCTCGCTCGTCGCGATCGTCCGCAACAACGGGCCGGCGTCAGCCCCTGGGAATGTCACGCTGACGGTACCCGTCGGCTTCACGCCGGATCAGAGTTCGATCACGATCGGCGGCGCAACGGCCGGAAATGCATGCACGGTGAGCGGGCGCACGATCTCGTGCTCCGTGGGACCGCTCGCCTCCGGCGCAAGCGTCGCCATCGCCTGGCGGGCGACCATCGCGCCCTCGGCCGCGTCCGGGTCGTACATCGTGCGGGCGACCGTCACGTCGGCGGTAACCGATCCGGTCCCTGCCAACAACCCCTCGGCCTGGACGATCCAGGTGCCGGCGGCGAAGGTGCCCTCGGCAGTGAAACCAGCCCGGCTTGGCATCGTCGCGGAGTCGAACCGAAAGACGGTGAGCGCCGGAGGCGTCGTCACGACGAAAGGCATCGTGCGCAACCTCGGCCCAGGCGCAGCAGTCGGGGTGCTCGTCTGCACGGCGGCGCCTCCGGGCATGACATTCGTCTCGGCGCCAGGTGCAGTATTCCGCAGCGGAAGAGCCTGCTGGACGATCAGGCGGCTCGCGCCCGGCACCGCCCGAGGAGTCACGGTGACATTCAGAGTCGACCGGACGCAAGAGCCCGGCACGATCCCGATCAGGTATCGCGCCACCTCGGTGACGACCCGCAAGACCGTGGCTGCACTCGTGGACGTCCGCATCCTCGTGACCCGGTCTGCGGGGCGGCCGGGTGGCGTCACCGGCTGACCTCGTGCGTCGCCTCTGCCTCGCTGTTGCCCTCGCACTGACGGCTGGCGGAAGCGAACTCGCGCTGGCCGCGGAGATCGCGCCGCCGGGCAAGGGACGGGGAGCAGACCTCGCAAGGGTCGTGAAGGTGACCCCGGTTCGGCCCCGTCCCGGGTCGGGGCCGCTCGTCCGTATGCTCGCGACGCAGACGAGCTGGGGCGGAGGGCCACAACAGCTGCTCGTGCTCGGTGCCCATCGGGCTGACGACGGAACGACCTGGCTGAAGGTCCGCCTACCCTCCCGTCCCAACGGCTCCGTCGGCTGGATCAGCCGAGATGCGGTGACGCTACGACACGAAGCATGGTGGCTCGACATCTCGTTGTCGCGCCGGGTCGTGTCCGTGTACCGGGACGGCTCGCTGGTCAGACGTATCCCCGCCGTCGTCGGCGCGCCAATAACGCCCACACCGACCGGGTTGTTCGCCGCCTACGAGCCGGTTGCACAGCCTCGGGCCGACGGGTTCCTCGGCCCCTGGGTGCTCCAGCTGACGGCATTCTCCACCGTCCTCGACAACTACGGCGGAGGACCGGGCCGGGTGGCGATCCACGGGCGCGGCGGAGCGAGCCTCGCCGACCCCCTCGGGACTGCCCGCTCCCACGGGTGCCTTCGGGTGAGCAACGCGTCCATCCGCTGGCTCGCGCAACGGGTTGTGCCAGGCACGCCCGTGCTCATTCACCGCTGAGTTCGGGCTATGTAGCTCCCGGCCTCCAAGTCGCCCGAGAGCCTGTGTCAGGTGCCGTGGGCGAAGAAATACACCCCTGTCATGAACACAGTCCACACCACGTAGGCGATCACGCAGCGAACGAGGAGCGGCTGACGGTACGTCCACTGCTCGACCCGTCGCGCGCCGGGAGTCGCGTAGCGCGGTTGAACGGCGAGGCAGTAGCCATACAGCAGCGCCATGACCAGCAGGTCGATTCCCAGTATCGCTTTCACGCACGGGAGTGTCTCACACTCGCCGCCGGAGGAAAAGGGGGCTGCGCTCCGCATCTTCGGCGGAGTGGCGCGACGACGGGGGCAGAGGTCGCGTCTCTCGCCGACGGTGGGTCTCGCCCCTCCGGCAGGCGGGAGCCGAAGTCGCCGGGCCAGGCTCTCAGGCTCCCTGCCTGCCTAGAACGCCTTCTGCTTAGAACACCTTGCTGATGTTTAGCATCGCAGGCCCGAGGATCACCACGAACATCGCCGGAAAGATGAAGAGTGCGGTGGGCAGCAGCATCTTCACCGGAGCTTTCATCGCGCGCTCCTCGGCTGCGACCTGACGTCGGCCACGCGCCTCCTCCGCCTGAATCCGCAGCATTCGTCCCAGTGGACTACCGAGCTGCTCGGCCTGGATGAGCGAGCTGACGACAGACGTCAGCTCCGGGATGTCGACCCGATCCGCCATCTTGCGGAGCGCCCTCGAACGGCTTTCGCCGATCCGAAGCTCCGCGAGGACGAGGAGAAACTCCTCGACGAGCGGGCCTTCGAGATACTGACCCAGGCGACTCAGCGCGGCGTCGAAACCGAGGCCGGCCTCGACGCTGACTGCGAGAACGTCGAGTGCATCCGGCAACTCGCGTCGCATCTCCTCACGTCGCTTCGTGGTGCGCCTCGACACAACGACGTCTGGGCCGAAGAAACCGAGGGCACCACCGGCCGCGCCGAGGAGCAGCGCTCGCAACGGACTGCCGGTGAAAGCGCCGAGCACTGTGCCGCCCGCGACGCCCACGGCACCAAGCACCACTTTCATGGCGAGAAAGCCGATCGGCGAAAAGGTCTTCGCCAGCCCCGCCGATACGAGCTTGAACCCGATCCGATCCTCAGTTGCCCGCGGGTCGAGCCGGCCCGCAAAGTGGGCGAGTCGGCCGGCGTAACGATCGTTGAGTCGCTCGAGCAGCGGATCATCCGTGCCCTCGTGAGTCTCGGTGTAGGCGCTCGCGCGGCGCAAAGACTCCTGACGAGCACGCGTGGGCTTCGTGACAATCTGGCCGACGAGAACGAGTGCGCCGGCGAGACAGACGAACGCAAGTAGAAGCAGCATCTGGCATCACCCCTTGATCGAGACGATCTTCTTGAGGATAAGGGAGCCGATCGTCATCATGAAGACGACCGCCACCAGCATGATCCGGCCTGCCGAGGTTTCCACGAGCGGCTTGAGATACCCCGGATTGACGATCGCGATGAATGCGGCCGTGACGAGTGGCAGGGCGACTAGGAGGTAGGCAGACGCGCGCCCCATCGCCGTCAGCGCTCGGACCTTGCGGCGGAATTGCTGGCGCGCCCGAACGGTGTCCGAAACGGTCTGGAAGAGCTCGGCCATGCTGCCGCCGATCTCACGCTGGATCGCGACCGACATGAGCACGAACCGAAGATCGTCGGACTTGATCCGGTCGGCCATCGCTCCGAGAGCCTCGTCAACGGGTCGTCCAAGACGTGTCTCGCTGAGCACGCGTCCGAATTCCTCGCTCGCAGGAGCCTGACCGTCGTCTGCAATCGCCCGCATGCTGTGGTCGAAGCTCTGACCGACTTTCAGTGATCCCGCCATTGTCATGAGAACGTCGGGCAGTTGGTCGTCGAACGCCCTCAGCCGGTGGAGACCTTTCGAGGAGACCCAGCCGAACGGAACGAGCAGGCCCCCGAAGAAGGCCGCGATGACGATCAGCGACGAGCTGACAAGCAGGCTGACGAGAACCGCAGCCGCGATACCGGCCGCAGTCGCCCAGAACAGTAGTTGCGCGGGGCGCACCGTGAGGTGCGCACGCTCGATCAACCGCTCGAGTGAGCCCCCTGTGCTGGTGTTTTCGAGCGCCCGCTCGGATGTATCGAAGAAGCGACCGACGCCCGAGCGCCAACCGGACTTCCGCCCCGTAACGTTTGCTGGCCCACCGACGGCGACACTGCCTCCCGTTGCCCCATACGGCTCGAGGCGGTTCCTCAGCCACGCACCGCGGGGCTTCGCAAGTGCTACCAGGGCTGCGACGAGCATGAGGCAACCGACCCCGAGGCCGACGACAAGCGGCCCGACAGCAGAGTCGAAGAAGAGCGATCTCATAGCGAGCCTCCGTTCGACGCGACGGCCTGAAGCTGCGTCTCGGGCTGGTAGAAGTCCTGCGGCAGGATGACCCCGTGACCGGCCAGCTTGTGCTGGAAGTGGGGCTGAAGGCCCGTGCACTCGAGTGGCCGCAAGAACGACATCGAGCCTTGTGCCGCCGCCCGGTCGCTTACCGGACGCGCCGCAAAGACGTCCTGGAGCGTGATCACCTGGGACTCCATCCCGAGCACCTCGGTCACGTGCGAGATGCGCCGGGAGCCGTCGACGAGCCGCGAGATGTGAATGATCACGTCGAGCGCGCTCGAGATCTGCTCGCGTATCGCATGGAGCGGGATCTCGAGGCCCGACATCAGGACCAGCGTCTCGAGTCGGTTGAGGGCATCCCGTGGCGAGTTGGCATGGATCGTCGTGAGCGAGCCCTCATGTCCGGTGTTCATAGCCTGGAGCATGTCCAGCGTCTCGGCGCCACGCACCTCGCCGACGACGATCCGATCGGGCCGCATACGCAGGGCGTTGCGGACGAGCTCGCGAATGCGAACCTCACCCTCGCCCTCGATGTTGGCCGGCCGGGACTCGAGTCGGATCACGTGGCCCTGCTGCAGCTGTAGTTCGGCCGCGTCCTCGATCGTGACGATCCGCTCCTCGTCCGGAATCGATGCCGACAGCGCATTCAGCAGGGTCGTCTTACCGGTGCCTGTTCCGCCCGAGATCAGGACGTTGAGCTTCCCCTGAACACATGACTGGAGGAAGTGCGCCGCCTTCGGTGTCAGCGAGCCGAACTCGATCAGGTTCTCGATCGTGTAGGGATCGGCTGCGAACTTGCGGATCGTCAGCGTCGGCCCGCCCAGCGAGAGCGGCGGGATGATCGCGTTGACGCGGCTGCCGTCTGGCAGGCGTGCATCGACCATCGGCGATCTCTCGTCAACGCGTCGGCCGACACGGGAGACGATCTTGTCGATGATGCGCTGGAGGTGATCGTCGTCGACGAAACTCGCGTCCGTCGCCTCGATCTTGCCGTTGCGCTCCACGAAGACGCGGTCGAACCCGTTCACCATCACTTCGGTGACGGTGTCGTCGGCGAGGAACCGCTCGAGAGGGCCGTAGCCGAGGATGTCGGCTGCGATCTCCTCGATCAGGCGCTCGCGGTCGACCGAGGCCAGCGGCGTGCCCGAGGCGTCGAGCGCCGCGGCGACCGACTCGGTTACCTCACGACGAAGGTCGGGAGATTCCTGGTTCGAGAACAGCCACGGCCCGAGCTTCGGGATCACGGCGCGCTGCACATCGGTCTTGAGCTGTCCGTAGGGATCCGACACGCCCGACGAGCGGCGTCCGTCCTCGAGGAGCGAGACTGCCTCCACGTCGTCCACCTGGATGCGCTCGGTGAGGCGGGCGCTACCTGCGCCACTCTGGTCTCCCCGGAGCTGGTCTTCGAGGTTCATGATGCCCTCCCTTCGAGGACGCGGCGTGACGCAAGCCAGCGCCGCTTCGGGGCTTCCGCGACTCGTGCTGGGCCGACCGCAACACCGGTCTGCTCGATCGAGTTCGCGATGACTGTGACGGCCTGGGCGAACTCGGAGTCGCCCTGGACGAGTGCTGCGACGGCGCCGCTGTTGACCGACGGCGCCACGACGGGATCGTTCGGAATCTCGAAGCTGACCGGGAGCCCGAGCACCCCTTCGACGTCCTCCTTCTTGAGGCCGACCTTCGGAGTGACGCGGTTGAGCACGAGGCTCGTGCGCGATGCCGGAAAGCCCAGCATCTCGAGGGTATGCAGGCTCAGCTTGACGTTCTTCAAGGTCGGGACGTCGAGCCCGCAGAGCATCAGCATCTGGTCGGTCTGGCGAAGCACCGCCAGCATCGGCCCGTAGAAGAACGGTGAGGTATCGACTACGACGATGTCGTAGGCCTCGCGGGCTACATCGAGAAGCTGCAGCACCTTCGCCTCGGTCACGAGCTCGGCGTCCTCGGGGCGCATTGGCGCGGCGAGCACGTCGAGCCCCGACCGGTGATGCGTCGTATAGCCCGCGAGCTTGCCGGCGTCGAGCGTGCCGGGCGCCTGCACGAGCTCGTACATCGTCCGTTCCGGGTCGATCCCGAGCATGATCGCCGCGTCACCGAACTGCAGATCGAGATCGATCAGCAGCACGCGCTTGTCGGTCTTGCCCGCCAGGTAGGCCGAGAGATTGGTCGAGAGCACGGTCTTGCCGGTGCCGCCCTTGGGCGAGAACACGGTCACGACGCGGCCACGGGGTGCATCCGGATCATGGTGGCCGAAGGTGCGCCCGCGGCCGCCTGTCTCGTGGGCCTTGCGGATGGAAAACGAGATCGTTTCGGCCAGCTGCGGCATCACGAGGACGTCGTCGACGCCGGCATCGAGTGCAGTCTCGACGAGATCGTTGTAGGCCTCGGCCACGAGGAGCACGATCGGCGCCTGCGTGTGCAGACGGATCACCGCCACCTCCGTCTCGAACACGGCCGCGGCGGAACCGCCGCTGCGGCCTGCTACCAGCAGCACCGCGTCGACGCTGTCGACACCGAGGTACGGAAGCGCGTCCCGTACCTCGGTTGTCCAGGCGACGACTTCGAGTCCGCTGCCCGAGGCGTCGAGCGCCTCGTGCAGGTCGGACTCGCCGTCGAACGAGCCGGTCACGACGACCCGGAGCGTCTCCTTGCGGCTGCCCGTGGCGAACGTGGTCACTTGCCGCCTCCGGCGAGCACCGTCGTGTACGTGTCCGTCGAGCGGCTGCTGTCCCTCGGCTTCTTGACGGGGCGCAGCTGCAGCGTCCAGTCGCCGTTCTTCATCACGTAGTACAGGCGCTGAGCCTGGGTGTCGGTCACGGCGAGCATCACCGCATGACCGTTGCTCTCGGTCTGCAGATTCTCCGTCTGGAGGACGCGGAGGTTGCGAAGGACGACGGAGCTCTTGACGACGCTGTTGTTCTGCGGATCCTTCACGTTCGCGACGACGTCGACGCGGTCACCGTTGAGCAGGATGCCCGCGAGCACCTGATCAGCGGTACCGGGAACCTGCAGCGCCCTCTGGTTGCCCTTGAGCTCTGCGCGGACTCCCTGCTGCTTCGGCAGCGCGAAGCGGTTGAGCGTCAACTGCTCGCCCGCGTAGACGGGCTGTGTGAGATAGAGGCCCTTCACCTGAGCGGGGCTCGTCACGGCCTCTGGTGCAGCGTTCTTGCGGGCAATCGTCTGCTTGTCGAGGTTGTTGGCGATCGTGCTGCCGGCTGCCCCGACGGCGTAGTCCTTCGACGGCACGTAGACCGTCACGTTCTGCTTGCCTGTTGCGGCGTCATTCCGGGCCGACGTCACGTAGACGACGGTCAGGAGGACAGCCGCTGCCGCGAGTGCCGCGGCAATCACGATGTTCCTGATGCGATAGTCGATCGTCATTCCACACGCTCCGTTGTCTCGCTTGAAAATCGTCCGGATGTGACCTGGACGCCGAATATGTCGACCGTGTAGGGATAGGTCGCCTTCACGGTGATGTCACTGCCCTGCGCGAACGTCGAGGACACGGTGACCACCAGAGCTGTCGGATCCCCGGCATCCTTCAACGAACCCGAAGCCGCCGCTCGGACTCGCGCCTCCGTCGCTGCCGCTGCTGCTGCCTGTCCTCCCGGAAGTGTCCGACTGACAGCTCCCTGTCTCGCGCCGGCCCGAACTGCGTCGGCAACCGTGAGTGAGTGGTTGAACAGGATCCCGAACTGGATGATTCCGAAGACGAGCAGGAGAAGGATCGGCAAAACGATGGCAAATTCGACCATCGCCTGACCTTTCTCATTTCTGCCGAGATGTGTATCGGTATTCATTCGAAATCGCTTCTCTTTCGGGGTTGACGGTGCTTTCAGATCTTGGGACTACGTGGTGGCGATCTTTCGGATTTGAAAGATCGCCACCACGCTTCACACAATCATGTGTTCTAGAGCTTGGCCGTAATCGTGTCGAAGGTGTGCTTCAGCCCACCCTGGAAGAGGACGAGCGTAGCGATCAGCACCACGGCGACGAGAGCGATGATGATGCCGTACTCCGCCATGGCCTGCCCCTCCTCGCGATCACGCACTGTGATGGCCCGGAGGTAGAGATTGGCAAGAAATGTATTCATGTGATTTCACCTCCTTTCCGTTAGTGAAGTCCGCAAACGGACGTGAATGAACTTGGACAGATCATGGCGCAAAAGGGTGATAATGCAAGGGGTTTCACTCCCTCAAATGAGGGATTCGAAAGCACGATCACTCGCACGAGGGATGGGCCGAAAATCCTGCAAATCCGATATTTCGCGCGCATCGCAGCGCTCTGTGCGCGATTGAGTCGCGCCACGCAATCCGCTCGTCCTGACGCGGTGCTCTCGAGCGTGTCGTCCACGCAATGCCGGCGCTCTCCGCGGTCGCGAACACGGCGGCAGATTTGGAATTGCCTCACACGATTCGAGGCGCCGAACGGCGCCTCGCGGTTGTGCGCTGTTGGTGCTCGCTCGAGCTCTAGGTGAGAGAATCATCGATGAGCTGCGCAGTGCGAAAGATGTCCGCTGCGATCGATGTGAAGATCGTGTTCAGCTGCCCAGGATCGGGCTTGTTGTAGAACGTATCCGGCGAAGAAGCGATGTCCTGCATCGCTTTCAGGGATGTAATTGTGACTGCATCAGAACACTGTTCGGGATCGGTGCCACTTCCGTTCAGGTCGTACCCGATAGTGTAGACCGTCGTCCCAGCATTCTTCGCGAGATTTGACGAGGTAATGCCCTGGTGACACGGATTTGTGCGATACGGAGATGACGCCGGGTGCCACGTGCCGCCATAGTTTGCGGCTCCGTCCGAAAGGAAGATCATCACCTTCTGAACGCCTGGTCGTCCGTTTGTCGCGAGTTCCTTCTGCGCGGAATCGATCGCATCGGCGTACGCAGTGCGTCCGACCGATGGGAGGCAGGACAGCGTCTGCGCAAAACTGGAACTGGCATTGAGGTAGTCCGACGAAAGCCCGACCAGCGTGTACGCCGCGTTCTGGTTGTCGTAGTTGTAGTTCTGGGTTGCAGTCGGAGCCGTACATCGTCCCGCCTGCGTTGATGCATTCGCGACCGGAGGAAGCACCGCCAGGCCGACGTGGTGGAACTGCGGCCTCATCAGGGAGAGAAACGTTGTGATCCCGTTCTTGGCGTTCGTGAGGTCCGTGCAGCCGCGCGGGTTCCCGTACTTCTGACCTGTGGCGGGATCGATGGCGTTCACCATCGGATCCTGGATCACCCCAGGGCCGCTGGGATTGCTCACCTGGCACATGGAGCCGGTGCGGTCGAGGACGAGCATGATGTCGAGCGGCTTGACCGAGCAAGGAGAACAGGCTGTCGCGTTGGCGTGCACGGTGAACGAGTCGACGCCGATCACCTTCGCGAACATGGTCTTGACGACCGAGCTCGAATTGACGCTGATCGAGTTGACCTGACCGTTCGACGCGGTGCACCCGGTGATGATCGCCGTCACGCATTTCGTGTTCACCGTGATCGCCGCGTTGTCGTTCGAGCTGGGAGCATTGATCTTGCCGGGCCCGGGACCATAGTTCGTGGCGGTCTGAATCGCCGTGGCACTGTCCGGGAGGTCGAGTGCGCCCGCAAGGGCGGCGGCGTCTGTAGCCGACTGGAGCTGGCGCTGCACGAGGTACGCGTGGCCGACGTCGATCGCCAAGCCGGCGACGGCGATCAGCACCACCATCATGATCGTCGCGAGCACGAGCACCTGCCCGGACTCGTCTCTGGCCTTGCCTAGGTTGCCGCAGCGCACGTTTCCTCCATCCCTCGTTCGGATCGCACTTAAACCGATCTCGTCCGAAACCGACATCCCTCGTTCCAGGGATCTGTCTCCTCCGACGGGGAGGGTTGACGGCTGCAGAGGGCGAATGTGGCCTGGTGGACGTGGTCACGATTCGGAAGGCGGACGGTCGCAGCGCCTGTGCCCGATGCTCGGTGGCGAACCGCCCCTGGACGCGGCTGCGAGGGCTGCTCGGCCGCTCGGGCCTCGCCGGGGACGAAGGAATGCTGTTCCCCGCCACGGGGTCGATTCACACGATGTTCATGCGGTTTCCGATCGACGTCGTCTTCCTCGACGAGGGGCTGCGGGTGCTCTCGGTACACGCAGCGGTGCCGGCCTGGCGCGCGGTCCGGCAGCGCGGAGCGAAGGCGACGCTCGAGCTCGCCGCCGGTGCGGCGGCGCGCGCGGAACTTGCTCCGGGCGACCAACTATTCCGCCATTGAGGCGTCCTCCTGCCGCCCGCCTGCAGGGTGAGTCGGATACCCTCGAACGAGGGATTGCGTCCCCCAAAGAGGAGCGCCCATGCTTCGACCATGTGGCGCACAGGTCTTTCAACCGCGCTGGTGGCGCTATTCATCGGCCTCGCGGTCGTCGACGCTCGCGCCTCGGACGCGACGCCGCTGAGTGCCTCGCAGGTCGTGGCTCGCTTCAAGACGGCGACAGGAGCAACGCTGCGCGTCGACAGGCGATCGTCGTACGCGGGGCACTACAGCGCACTGTCGCTCCCGCCGTCGATCACGAATCAGGGTCGATACGGTCGCTTCACGCTCTACATCGTCGGTCCCGCGTCCACCGCCGCCGACATCGAGCAACTCCTGGCTGATGGCCATACCGGCATCCTCGGCACGCCCGGTGCGTCCCATATCTACTGGGAGCGCGGTCGCTATCTCACCGGCAGCACCTACTGGCTGGCCAAGAAGCAGTACGGCACGAACCTGGTGCTGTGGTGGTTCGGGCCCGAGCAGAAGGTCGACGTTGCGTTCTCGCGTGTCCACAAGTCGCTCGTAGCCGTCGTACGACCCTGACCGACGCGCGCGCCGGCCCGAGCCGCGGTTCGCATTGCCCAGCGGGCCTGAACAACAAGCCTCCTGGCTGCTGCCCACCGCCGCAAACGCGCTGGTCGGTCGTCTTGACAGGGCCACTGAGCTTCCGTTCAGCGACCCGCGGGTGGGGCTCGTGCTCGTAGGTGGTCATCGGCTGTTCCCTGGTCGGTGACCCGGGGTTGGGGCTTTTCACACGATCGCACGTAGCCCGGCGCTCGGGTGCGGAGCGTTCAGGAGTGACTCAGACCTGCGGGCGTACGCTCCGGCCCGGATGGCTACCACCTCAATCCACCGTTGTCCCACGCAGGGCTGGAGGATCGCGGACGGGTCGACCGCGGTCGTCGTGGCATTGGCGCTCCTCGTCGCGGCTGCGCACGGACTCCCGGCAGACGGAGCCGGACTGGCCGTTCGACTAGCGGCCGCCAGTGCCTTCGTCCTCGTCGTGCCCGGCTGGCTCGTCGTCTCGGCGCTCGGCCGACCCGCGCAGCTCGGCATCGTCATGGCGGCCGTTCTCCTCTGGAGCCTGGCGATCGTCGGGGTCGGGCTGCTCGTCACTTTTGTCGTCGGCGGCTCGATCGCGGTGGGACTGGGCGCGCTCGGAGTGGTCGTTCTTGCCGCGCTCTTCCTGCCGCAGAGGACCGCTCACGCAGCTGCGGCGCCGGACAGGGCCGCCGGGCTCTGCGTCGTCGTCGCCGGGTCGCTCCTCGGGGCCGTCGTCTGGTGGTCGACGGGCACGATCGGCGGTAGCGTCGGGGCGACGAACGGCGACGCGCTGTTCCACCTCGCCCGGGTCAGGAAGCTCTCGCAAGGCCATGCGCTCTCGCTCCGGGCCCTGGGCGAGTTCCGGGACGGCGGTTTGCACCCCGGGTACGCGTTTCCGCTCTGGCACGAGGCGGTTGCGCTGATCGCGCGGTTCGCCGGTGTAGATCCCGGGCCTGCGTTCCTCTATCTGCCGGCGATCCTCACGCCCCTTGTCTTCGTGGTCGCCTACGGCGCGGGCCAGGCGCTCTTTCGGACGTGGGCCGGCGGCGTTGGAACTGCGATTGGTGCCGCGGCCGTGCTCGCTCTCTCCCGTGGCGGTGTGGGCGCGCTCCAGTTCCTCGCGCAGCCCGGGGCCGTCGCGCGCCTGCTCGTCGTGCCGGCGCTCCTCGCGCTCGTCTTCGCCCACGCTGCCGACGGTGACCGGAGGCTGCTTGCGGCAACCGCAGTCGGATCGCTCGTGCTCACCCTCGTGCATCCGACCTATCTCCTCTACGTCGTCCTCCTGGTTGCCTCGTTCGCCGGCGCGGCGCTCCTGCTCCGCTCCGAGGACCGGCAGACCCCGCGACGATTCGGGGTCGCGATCGCCTCGATGCTTGTACCTGCGGGTCTCGTGTTCGCCTGGCTGGCTCCGATCGTGCGGCAGGCAGCCGCGTTCTCACCGTCTGGCGAGGAGACGGCGAGAGCCCTTGCCCGCTACGGGAACGAGGTCGTGCTCGTGGGTTCCTCCTACGCGCTCCAACCGCGGTTTCTCGCCTGGGGCGGCGCTGCCACCGTCGCAGCCCTCGTGGCAGTGCCGTTCGCCGCGCTGGCCTCCCGACGCACCTGGGCCGCATACGTGCTGGGCACGACGGCCGTGCTCGGAACGATCGCCCTGACTCCCCTACTCTTCACGCGCTTCGCCGACCTGATGTCGCTCTCGCAGGCTCTGCGCATCGGTGGCTTCCTTCCGCTCGCCTTCGCCCTCGCGGGTGGCGCGGAGCTTCTCGGCGCTCTCGGAGCGGCAGCACCGTTGCTTGCGCTGGGCGCGGGCACCGCTGCAGCCGCGGCGTATCCGACCGTGACCGTCGGGCCTGCGTGGGTAGTCTGGCTCGCGGTCGGTGCCTCCGTTGCCGCACTCGTGGTCGGCGCGGCCGGCCGGCTGCCCACTTTCCGCCCGGCAGCCGCCGACCGCTGGGTCGTTGCCGCGGCCGTCGCGTTCCTTCTGCCCGTTGCCACCGTCGGGTTGGCGCACCTCACACGCCTGGACCGGCCCGATCCGTTCGCGCTCACGCCCGGCCTCGTCCGTTCCCTCGATCGGCACGTAAGGCAAAGGGAGGTCGTCTTCTCGAACGTCGAGACCTCGTATCGGATCTCGGCCGCCGCACCGGTGTTCGTCGCCGCCTCACTCCCGGGGCACGTCGCCCGCACGCCGGCCAATCGCCCCTACGAGCGCCAGTGGGACGCGGTGCGGTTCTTCTTCCGCCCGCAGGTCACGGACGCCGCGCGACGGGCGATCCTCCGGCGCTACGCGGCGGAGTGGGTCGTCGTCGACCGGAGGCAACACTTCACACCGTTCGCCGACCGGTTGCAACTCGTCTACGGCGACGCCCGCTACCGGCTCTACCGCGTTCGGCCCCGCGGCTGAGTCCTCGTCAGGTTCGGATTCCCTGACGCAGGAGATACGCGCACAGGCCGAGCGAGAGCAGTTGCGCCGCGCCGTCCTCCTCGGCGGCCGCGAGCGGCACCGCCCAGATCACGTACCAGGAGACAAGGTACGGGGCGGCGAGCAGCAGGAGCCCCGACGCGAGCCCGAGCCGGGCGCGTCCTCTGGCAGCGCTGCGCAGGAGGAATGCGTAGGCGGCGGCGAATGCGCCCGCGATGCCGGAGAGCGCGGCCCAGCGCGGCACCCCGAGCGATTCGAGTCGCACCGGGATCGCGAAGCGCGAGCCGTGGTCGATCACGTGCGCGAGCGGCGTGGCGGCGCGCAGCCAGGCAGGCCCAAAGGCGGCGCTCGCGATCAGCGCCCCGCCGGCGAGAGATGCAAGGAGCGCACGCCGATGGATCGGTCGGCCCGAAGCCCGCTCGGCCAGAAGGTGCAGCGGCAGCAGGAGCAGCGTCACCCACTTCACGAAGATTGACGCTGCCCAGGCGACCGACGCCAGCCGGCCTCGGTCTGCCGCCGAGAGAACGAGCGCGGTGAGGACGAGCACCGCCATCAGCGCGTCGTTGTGCCCGCCGCCGGCGAAGTCGAGCGCAAGCAGAGGGTTCCAGCCGACGAACGCGATTGCGAACGCGCCGCGCCGCGCCAGCATTCCCGCCAGGAGTGCCGCTACGAGCACCGCCAGGGCCGCGAGCGTCTTGAACGCCCAGGCCGCCGCCGTCGCGGAAGTCCCGGCAGCAAGCGCCACCGGCTCCGATGCAAGCGTGAACGCCGGGCCGTACGCCGATGTGGTCCCGTGCCAGGCGGCTCCCACGTACCGGTACGCCGCGTCGTGCGGGAACGCGCTCGGCGGGAGGACGTAAGGATTGGCTCCGTGCACCGCGGCAGTGCGTGCGTAGTCCCAGTAGGACCACGCATCTGTCGAGCCCAGGAGCGGCCCACTCAGCGGCACGAGTTGGATCGCGACCGCGATGACGATGGCGGCGCGAACGCCGACGTGTCCGCGGCGGATCAGTAATAGCGCCAGGAGATACGCCGCGAATGCGCCGACCAGCGCCGGCACGAAGAGGCGCGGCACCCCGTGGCCGGGTGTCAGCGTGGCCGCTCCCGCGCGCAGCGGCGATCCGGCAGTCCAGGCGCTCGCTACGCAGATACCGACGAGGCAGGTGGTAGAGGCGCCCGCGGCCAGCGCCCACCGGCTCCGCGTCGGCGCCGCGGCTACTGCGGCCCTGATGAACCCGAGTCCGACGGCCGCGACGAGCGGCTCGACACGAGGGCGACCCATCGCCCCGAGCCTAGGCGACCGTTCCTGACGGACGTCTGAACAGGGGGTAGCCAACGTTTATTGGTGGGGGTTTCTAGCGCGACCTCGTTGCCGCGGCGGCGTGCACGATCGTCGGGAGAAGCGCTGGCCTCTCCAGCTGCGACCATGCGCGCGTGAGAACGATCGCCCTCGATACCGACCACGGCCCAGCGCACGCCCATGTTCACGACGTTACAGCCCGGCGGGGCGTGCTTGTGCTCGGCCACGGTGCCGGTGGCGGCGTCGACTCCAGGGATCTCGTCGAGACGACGGAGCTCGCGCTCTCCCTTGGCATTGCGGTCGTGCTCATCGAGCAGCCCTACCGCGTCGCCGGGCGGCGGGCACCCGCGCCGGCCTGGCAGCTCGACGTCGTCTGGATGACCGTCGTGGAGGAGCTCCAGAGGCGCTGGTTCCACGAGCTGCCGCTCGTCGTCGGCGGCCGCTCGTCGGGTGCGCGGGTCGCCTGCCGCACGTTCGGCCTGACCCGGGCGGCGGGAGTGCTGTGCCTCGCGTTTCCGCTCCAGCCGCCGCAGGGCACCCGGCCCGAGCCGCGGCCAAGCCGGCTGACCGAGCTCGACATCGTCACCGTGGAGACCTTGGTCGTGCAGGGAGAGCGCGACTCGTTCGGCGTCCCTCCCGTTGCGCCGCGGCGCACGGTCTGCCTCGTGCCGGGTGACCACAGCCTCCGCAACGGCCTCGCGGACGCAGCGCCGCTTGTCGGCGCATGGCTCGAACGGATCGTTGTCGGGCGGTCGGGCCTACCGTGAGGTGGCGCTGACCTCGTCATCGCCGAGGCGCTTCGCCTCGGACAGCGCCGCGTCGGCATGGCGGAGGAGCTCGTCGGCCGTGCGGGGAAGCCGTTCTAGGAGTCCACGATCTCGCGCATCGCCTCCCGTTCCAGGCGGCGGCAGGCCTCGTCTGGAGGGACGGGCTGTTCCTGCCGCAGAGTCCGAGGCACGGAGAGCCGCACGTGCTGTGTGCTGGTGCGGCCTGCGCTGTTCTAGAGGCCTCAGTTGGTGATTCTCAGGCGGCCCGACGTACTCCGAACGGCCAGGTTCGCTCCGGGCGGGGGAGAAACGTGGGTTCCATCGGGCTCGTGACTTCTTCGACGGCCTCGACGATTTCGGCCTCGGTCCGTTCTTCGCGCTGCATCGTCTCCACCAGCGCCAGCAGGCGATAGCGGTCCGCGGTTGCAGAATGAGTGCTCATGGTTGACCTTTCGTTCGCTCGTGGCCGGCGGCATCGCCTTCGCCAGGCAGACAAGCCCGGAACCCGCGGCCGACCACAACGCCGACCCGGGTAGCTGACACCAACAGCTACCACTAAAGGTAGCTGCCGCGTCCCTCCGGGCGACGCACTTCGCCCCAGGTCGTCACTCGAGCGTCACCACTCCCATACGCCAACGAACCTCACCGGGGCGACCGGGGTCGCTACCCGCGACCGACGAAGGGCATCTTCGTCGCCATCACGGTCAGCGAGAGCACGTTCGCCGAGAGCGGGAGGCTTGCCATGTAGAGCACGGCGCGTGCGACGTGCTCTACATCCATCGTCGGCTCGAGCCTGGTCTCGCCGTCTGCCTGCAGGGCGCCCGTCCGCGCCGTCGTCTCTGTCAGCTCGGTGGCCGCGTTGCCGACGTCGATCTGGCCGCAGGCGACGTTGTACGCCCGGCCGTCGAGCGCCGTCGACTTCGTCAGCCCGGCGATCGCATGCTTCGTCGCCGTATAGGGAGCGGACAAGGGACGAGGCGTCGTCGCCGAGATCGAGCCGTTGTTGATGATCCGGCCGCCTCGGGGTGACTGGCGCTTCATGATCCGGAAGGCCTTCTGGGTGCAGAGGAACGGACCTGTGAGGTTGGTGTCGACGACCGCCCGCCATTGCTCGAGCGTCAGCTCCTCGAGCGGTACGGCAGGTGCGCCGACGCCGGCGTTGTTGAAGAGGAGATCGAGCCTCCCGTAGCGGTCCTCGATCTCGACAAACAGCGCGTGCACCGCCCGCGGGTCGGTGACATCGCAGGGGAGGCAGAGGGTATCGCCCACTGCTGCGGCGGCCGTCTCCTCGAGGGCAGCGCGACGGCGGCCGCTGAGCACGGTTGACCAGCCAGCCCCGCTCAACGCCAACGCCGCGGCTCTGCCGATGCCGCTGCCGGCGCCGGTGACGAGCGCGATCCCGCTCATGTCGTTCCCGCCTCCCGCTCGCTGCCGAGCTCGTCGGCCTGGTAGATGTGGATGATCTCGGCGAAGCTCGACTCGGCCCGAAATCCGAGCTCGTGAGCGCGACGCGCGTCGAAGTTGCCCGGCCAGCCGGCGACGATTCGCATGATCGTCTCGTCGGGCTCCCTGCGGATCAGCCGAACCGCGTCCTCGCCGGCGACGCTCCGCAGGGCTTCGATTTGCTCGGCAACCGTCGCCGAGAGCCCGGGCATCGTCACGCAGCAGCGGTCGCCGAGGGCATCTCGGCCGAGCGTCACCGCGTGCATCAGGTGCCCGACCGCGGCCCGGGGCGACGCGAACCAGTGGCGCACGTCGTCGGGCACGGGTAGGACAGCCTCCTGCCCATGGAGCGGCTCGCGGATGATGCTCGAGAAGAACCCGGACGCAGCATTGTTTGGTGCTCCCGGTCGAACACAGAGCGTCGGCAGGCGGAGCGCGACGCCCTCGACGAACCGTCGTCGCGTGTAGTCCGCGAGGAGCAGTTCGCCGATCGCCTTCTGGGTGCCGTAGCTCGTCAGCGGTGTGAGGGCGAAGTCGTCGCCGATCGCGTCCGGGAACGGCGCCCCGAAGACAGCGATCGACGAGGCGAGCACGACCCGTGGCCGGTAGCCGTCACCGGCCCCGCGGATCGCGTCGAGCAGGAGCCGCGTCCCATCGAGGTTGACGCGGTAGCCTTTCTCGAGGTCGGCCTCTGCCTCGCCCGAAAGAACAGCGGCCAGGTGGAAGATCACGTCCGGCCGATCGTCTACGACCCGCTGCGCCACGCCGGGCAACGAAATGTCCTCCACGTGCGCTGCAACGTCGAAGGCTGCGCCCGCGGGCATCGCTGAAGGCACGACGTCGACGAGCGACAGGTGTGAGATCTCCGCGTCCGCTACGACGCCGGACCGGGCGAGTCGTTCCGCGAGCTTGCCGCCCAGCATGCCCGCACCGCCGACGATCATGATGCGCAAGGCTCGCATGATAGACCGCGCGATAGCGCGCCCCGGCGCCTACTTCAGCGTCTTGATGTACGCGGCGAGCGACTGCAAGTCGGTGTCCGAGATGATCCCGCCCCAGTGCGGCATCGCCACGAGCGCCGGCCCGCCGAGGACGCTGCCCGTCTTGATGAAGTCGATGATCTTTGCGTCGGTGTTGAACTCGTCCTTGAAGGTGGTGCCGGCGAGCGGCGGGATCGTCTTGTCGGGCGCTGCCGGGTTCGGGACACCGCCGAGGCCGTTCGGCCCGTGGCAGTTGAGGCAGCCGTAGCGGGTGTAGAGCGCGAGTCCGGCGACCGCTGCGCCCTGGCCCTGCGGCACCGTCACGGGCGCGGAGTCGGGGACGTCGGGCAGTCCGGCGCGGATGTAGGTGACGAGGTCGGTCACCTGTTGCTTCGACATCAACGGACCCCAGACCGGCATGAAGGGCCGCTTCGGGTCGGACGAGACGCCGAGCCCCTTGTTGATGATCGTGCGCATCTGGGCGACGCTCAGCGTCTTCGCCGCATCCGTCAGGGCAGGCACGTCCGGCGAGACCCCGCCCCGACCGTTCATGCCGTGGCACTGCCCGCACGCGAACGCCGTGAACGTGTGGGCGCCGGCCGCCACGGCCGGGTCCACAGTGGAGGTCGAGGTCGTCGTGGTCGTCGCGCTCGAGCTCGAGTCGGTCTGGCGGCCGATGAACACGCCGAGCGCCAGCGCGCCGCCGATCAGCAGGAGCACGATCAGGACGAGTGCGCCTTCGGCCGTCGATTCCGAGACGTTGCGTTTCGCCATCTGCGGGATCGTCGCAGGTCTGCGCCTCGATTCATAGGGGGCTTCCCCACCGTCGCGCTCCGTAGTTCACCACGATGCGGTTCGTGCGCGCGTGTGCTCCTCGGGAAAGCGCGAAGAAAAGGGCGGCGCGGGACGCGCTCGAGACGACAAAAGGTAACGATCGCGATTGCCGTCGGCAGCACCGGCCAGGGAGACCGTCGCATGCCGGAACGGCAGCGACCGGCAGCTTGACTTCTTGGCGCCGACGGCATTATCATCGCCGAGAAGTATTTTTTCAAACAACAGAGATTTTCTCGACGGTGGTGACGAGGTACAACTTCGCCGCCTGGCTCGCGTCTTTGATACGTGCATCTCGCATTTCTGCCCCTGTTCGGAAAGGAGTACCGATGGTGCCTGAATCGTCCGGTCGTTCACGTGGAGGGCGGCGGTGGCGATCGCTTCGCAGCGTCGCCGTCGTCGGCGCCCTGTTGGCGCTCACGATCGTCGCCACGCTCGGTGCAACCTCACCTGCCGGCGCCGCACCGAAGTCGAAGTCTGCCGGCACCACGCTCACCTGGGCGCTCGCGAATAGCCCAGCTAGCCTCTTCAATGTCACGAGCTTCAGCACCGACACCGGCATCGTCACGGGGAATGCGTTCATGCGGCTCCTCGAGCCTGGTACGTTCGGCCAGCCGACGACCAGCGAGAACACGGCGGTCGAGTCGTGGAAGGCCGTTAACGACACGACGTATGTCTACAAGATCAGGCAGGGGATCAAGTTCGCGGACGGCACCCCGATCACGGCTGCGGACGTGGCGTTCTCGATCAACCTCCACCTCAACAAGAAACTCGCCTCACTCATGGCGCTCTTCTTCGACGGCGTCAAGTCGGTCAAGGCGAGCGGCAACAGCGTCACCGTCAAACTCACCAAGCCGAACTCCAACTGGCCCTACGTCCTCACCGGCAGCCCCGGCGTTCTCTACTCGAAGGCCGACTACCTGAAGAACCCGAAGAACTACGGCAACTCCGGGAACATCCCGCTCAGCTCCGGCCCCTACATGATCACCGAGTTCCAGACCGGCGACCGTGCGGTGCTCGTGCGCAATCCGTTCTGGAAGGGAAAAAAGTACAAGTGGGATTCGATCCGCTTCGCGTTCATCCTGGACCCCCAAGCACGCCTGCTTGCGCTCGAGAGCGGCCAGATCGACGGCACGTTCGCCGTACCGAATACCCAAGTCGACCTGTGGCAGAAAGCCCCCAACGTCAAGGCCGGCACATACGTCTCCGGCGGCTGGCGCGGCTTCACGATCGACGTCGAGGACGGGCCGTTCAAGGACCTCAACGTGCGCCGCGCGATCGCGTATGCGACCGACCGCAAGGGACTCACCCAGGCGGGAACAAGCGGGCGAGGGGCTGTGCTCGACGAGGGGTTGCCGCCGCTGATCTTCCTCAAGGGCATTCTTCCGCCCGCGGAGCTCAAGGCCGAGTTGAAGAAGGTCACGGTGTATCCGTACGATCTGGACAAGGCCAGGGCGGAACTCAAGAAGTCCGCCTACCCGAACGGGTTCTCGACCACGATCAACGTGCCCGTCGACTCGGCCGCGTCGGTTCAGCTGTGCCAGGGCCTCGCGCAGTCGCTCAAGCAGATCGGGATCGACGTCAAGCTCAACTTCATGGCGGGCCAGCCGCGCTTCCAGATCCTCATTGATCATGGCCCGAACCTCGGCATCCAGGTGATCGGCGAAGCACCCGACTCGGCGAACCCGCTCTGGTATATGGACCTCTACTTCAACAGCATCCATGCGACAAAGGGCTTCGGCAACACGTCGAACTACAAGAACGCTCAGGTCGACAAGTGGCTCGCCGAAGGCTTCGCGACAGGTGACCTCAAGGTCGCTGCCCGCGACGCACTGAAGATCATGCAGACGACGTCGCAGTCGGTGCCGTACATCTCGGTCTTCAGCTTCCCTGGCGCCTGGGCCACGACGGCAAGCATCGGCGGCGCCAAGTCTTCGATCGGCCCGTTCTACTACAACCAGGTATGGATCAAGCACATCAAGGCATAGCCTCTCTGTGGACTCCGACCAGATGACTCGAGCTCCGGAGTCGACCCCCGATGAAGGGTGGTCGGCTCCGGAGCATCTGGTCACCCGCCGTCAATGGCTGACCCGGTACATCGCGATCAGGCTCCTGATCCTAGTCCCGCTCGCCATCCTCGTCACCGTCGTTGCCTTTTCACTGACCCAGATAGCTCCCGGCGGGCCGGTCTCGGCAATCCTCGGCGAACGGCCGACGACGCCGCAGACGATCGAGAATCTGAAGGTGAAGTACCACCTCAACGATTCGATTCCGGAGCAGTACTGGCGTTGGGCGAAAGGAGTACTGACCGGCGATTGGGGATCATCGATCGTCACGACTGAACCCGTCCTTGGGGAGATCTGGCACCGCGCTCAGGTAACGCTCGTGATGACCTCGGCGGGAATCATCATCGCGCTGGTCCTCGGCGTCGTCATGGGCGTCCTCGCGGCGCTTCGACGCGGGCGGCTGCTCGACCGCGTCCTCAGCTCGATCAGCGTTCTTTTCCTCAGCACGCCCACGTTCGCGCTCGCGCTCGGACTGCTCTACCTGCTCGGATTCAGGTTCGGCTGGTTCCCGATCTTTGGCTCGGGCGATTGGCTGGGAAGTAGGCTGCACCACCTTGCGTTGCCGGCGCTCGTCCTTGGCCTGCACGGCATGGGCTTCGTGATGCGTCTGACGCGGGCGTCGATGTTGGAGCAGTTCGACGAGGACTACGTTGCCTTTGCCCGAGCCCGCGGTCTCAGCGAGCGGAAGGTGATCTGGGGCTATGCCTTCCGCAACGCGCTGATTCCGATCCTCACGGCCGGAGGGCTGCTGTTTCTCGGGCTCCTCACGGGGTCGGTGCTCGTCGAGACGGTCTTCGGCCTCCCCGGGCTCGGCAACATGCTGGTGACGGCGGTCAAGGGAAGTGACTTCCCGGTCATACAGGGCCTGATTCTCATTATTGCAGGGTGGATCATCCTCGTGAACATCATCGTCGACATTCTTTACGCGGTGATCGACCCGCGGGTCGGCTTCGAGAAGGCGCTCGGATAGATGCCGTCCGCCGCTGAAGCCACGCCGGTCAGGATCACGCTCTATCACGCCGTGCGGAAGGTTCCGCCGATCGTCGTCACGCTGTCGTTCGGGTTCGTGGGACTGATCGTCTTTCTCGCACTCTTCGGCGAGTACGTCGAAACGTACCCACCGGCCCAACAGGATCTCTTCAACACGAGCGCGCCACCCTCGAGCGAGCACTGGTTCGGTACGGACGAGCTCGGCCGTGACATCTATTCACGCGTTATCGACGGCGCTACCACCGCGCTCACAGGGCCACTCGTGATCGCCTTCACCGGCATGATCGCTGTCAGCCTGCTCGGCGTCCTCTCGGGCTACATGGGCGGCCGGGTCGACATGGTGATCCAGCGGTGCGTCGACTTCATGTTCGCGCTCCCCGGCTTGCTGATCGCGATCGTCATCGTTGGCGTCTTCGGTGGGGGCTACTGGATGGGCGTCTTCGTACTCAGCATCCTCAACATCGCGGGCGGTGTCCGGATCATCCGAGGTTCTGCGCTCGAGCAGCGCTCGCTGCCGTACATCGAGGCTGCACGCACCCTTGGCGTACCGCGCTGGCGGATCATGTACCTGCACGTCTGGCGCAACGTCTCCCCGATCGTCTTCGCCAACACCGCACTCGACTTCACCTTCGCGCTCGTCTCGCTCGCCGGCCTCGCCTACCTCGGCCTCGGTGCCGGGCCCGGCTCCACGGAGTGGGGCCAGATGCTCTCGGCGAACCAGCCGCTGCTCTTCGAGAATCCCCTCGGGGTGCTCGCTCCGGCTCTTGCGATCGTTTTGCTCGCAACTGCTGTGACGTTGATCGGTGACTGGATTTATGACCATTTCTCGCGAGGGGGACGAACTGGCCGCTGACACGAACCCCCTCGTCGAGGTCTCCGGTCTGCGCATCGAGCACATCGCTGGCTCCGTGCGTCAGGAGCTCGTCACGAAAGTCGATCTGCAGGTTGGCCGGGGGGAGACAATCGCGCTCGTCGGCGAGTCGGGCAGCGGCAAGTCGCTGACGGCACGGGCGATCATGCGCCTCCTCCCAGACGGCGTCGAGGCGGTGGGCGGGAAGGTCATGGTCGGTGGACGTGACGTGCTCGCGATGAGCGACCGCGAGGTGCGGAAACTTCGCGGCGGTGAGATCTCGATGATCCTCCAGGATCCATTCACGATGCTCAACCCGGTGACGCGCTGCGGCAAGCAGATCGAGGAGGTGCTGCGAGCGCGGGCGACGGGCCGGGTAAACAAGAAGGAGCTCCGCGCCGAGTCGATTCGGCGTCTCGCGGAGGTCGGCATCTCGGACGAGACCGCGGTCGACCGCTATCCGTTCCAGCTCTCGGGCGGCATGCGCCAACGGGTAGCGATCGCGGCTGCACTGGCAGGCGATCCTCAGCTCCTGATTGCCGACGAGCCGTCGACGGCCCTTGACGTGACGACGCAGGCCGAGATCCTCGCTCTCCTCCGCTCGATCCAGGACGTGCGGGACATGGGCCTGATCCTGATCACCCACGACCTCAGGGTTGCGTTCTCGGTGGCCCAGCGCATCTATGTCCTCTACGCCGGTTCCCTCGTCGAGGTCGGCGCGACAGATGCGGTCGAGCACGAGCCGCTACACCCTTACTCACTCGGACTCCTGCTCTCCGAGCCAGCGACGAACCGGCGGACGCGCCGTCTGGTCGCGATCGAAGGCTCCGTTCCCGGCCCTGCGGAGGTCGCGGATCGCTGCAGCTTCGAGCCTCGTTGCGGTTGGGTGGCCGACGTGTGCCGAGCCGGAAAGCCGACGCTCCAGATGATCGACGGTGGCCGTCTTTCGGCCTGCGTACGGATCGCGGAGATCCGTCCGGCAATGGAAGCGGTTCGCCGCAAGGCGGTCGAGCTCGAGGAGACCGGGCCGCGTGCTGCGACCGGCATCGCCGACCCCCTGCTGCGCGTCGATGACCTCAGCAAGGTGTTCGTCGGCCGGCTCGGCAACCAGGTACATGCGCTGCGCGGCGTCTCGATCGAGGTCGGGCGCGGAGAGAGTGTGGGCCTCGTCGGGGAGTCGGGTTCCGGGAAGACGACGCTCGGCCGCTGCCTCGTCGGCCTCGAGACTCCGACCTCCGGAACGATCGACATCGACGGGGTCGCAGCACACGACTATCGCCTCGCGACCAAGGAACAGCGCGCCAAGCTTCGCTCGACCGTCCAGATCGTCTTCCAGGACCCCTACTCATCGCTCGACCGCACGGAGTCGGTCGGCACCTCGCTGCGCGAGGTTCTCTCGGTCAACGGCTACCCGCGGGATCAGATCGGCGCCCGGATCGAGGAGCTCCTCGGCCGGGTCGGCCTGCCACAGGGGTATGCGAAGCGGCGTCCCGCGGCCCTGTCAGGCGGCGAGCGGCAGCGGGTCGCGATCGCCCGGACGCTCGCCGTCGAGCCGCAGCTCCTCGTCTGCGACGAGCCCGTGTCTGCTCTCGACGTCTCGGTGCAGGCGCAGATTCTCAATCTGTTCCGTGACCTCCGTGACGAGTTCGGCCTCGGCTACCTGTTCATCACGCACGACCTCGCGGTCGTTCGCCAGATCGTCGACCGCATCTACGTGTTGCATCAGGGATCGGTCGTCGAGGAAGGCCCGGTCGAGCAGGTCCTCGACGACCCGCAGCACTGGTACACCGAGAAACTGATCGCCTCGATCCCGCGCTCGGCCGCGTGATCGCGAGGAGCGTCAGGGCTCCCTCCGGCGAGACCGGTGATCTGTCGGGCCTCTCCCTCTTGCGACAACTGTTCCGGGAGGAGCGCGTTGGCCTTCTGGCCGGATCTCTCGCCGGGCTCGTGTGGATGGGGGCCCGGGTCGCGGTCCCGAAATGCACGCAACTCGCGATCGATCGCGGGATCGCCCCCGGCGATACGCAGGCCACGATCGCCTGGGCCCTCGCAATCCTGGCGGTCGGTTGTGTCGCGGCTGTCTTCACCGGCATCCGCCACTGGTACGCCAACATTGTCGCGAAGAAAACCGAGCGCCGGGTGCGACAGCGCCTGTTCGTGCACTACCAGCGCCTGCACGTCGGCTTCCACGACGGCGTGCCCGTCGGCGACCTGATGGGGAGGGCAAACAGCGACCTCGCCGAGATCGAGCGGCTCACCAACCTGGCTCCGAGCACGATCGCTGCCTTCGTCGGGTTGCTCGCCGTCACGGCGATCCTGTTTGCGACGAACGCGGGTCTCGCAGCCCTGTCTCTTTCGACGATTGTGCTTCTCGTCGTCACGACCGTCCGCTTCGCAAAGCTCCTTCAGCCGGCCTCGGCCGCGGTTCAGCTCGAGCTCGCCGCGCTCGGGTCGGTCGTCGAGGACACCGTCTCCGGGATGCGCGTCGTCAAGGGCCTCGGCGCGGAGGAGACGCAGCGGCAGAAGCTGCACGAGGTCACGGACTCGATCTACGAGCACTCGATCGCCCTCGCCCGGATTCGCGCCGCCTATCTCCCGGCCTACGAACTGCTCCCTCTGGTCGGGATCGCGATCGTGCTGGTCGTCGGCGGCGGCCGCGTGCTCGACGGGACGATGACGGTCGGGCAGATCGTTGGCTTCAGCGGCTACCTGCTGATGCTCGTCTACCCGATGCAGCGAGCCGGCCTGATGATCCCGCAGCTGCAGCGCACGCTCGTGGCTTCGCGCCGGATCGCTGCCGTGCTCTCGGTCGAGCCGGCGATCGCCGAGCAGCCTGATGCCGTTGAGCACCCCGACGGCCCCGGGGCCGTCCGGTTCGAGCACGTCTGGTTCGGCTACCCGCCGGTGGCCGGACAGCCAGCGCTGCTCGACTTCGACCTCTCGATCGAACCGGGGACATCCGTCGCCCTCGTCGGGGCAACGGGTTGCGGCAAGTCGACCGTGACGCGACTGCTCCTTCGCTTCTACGACGCGCAGGAAGGCAGAATCGCCATTGACGGGCACGACGTCCGTCACCTCCGCTCCGCTGATCTGAGAAAGCTGATTGCGGTCGTCTTCGAGGACTCGTTCCTGTTCGAGGACACGGTCGCCGCCAACATCGCCCTTGGCAACTCGGAGGCGCCGCGCGAGCTCGTCGAGCGCGCTGCCCGGCTCGCGAGCGCCGACGGGTTCATCTCCGCGTTGCCGGACGGCTACGAGACCCTCCTCGGGGAGCGGGGTTACTCCCTCTCGGGTGGGCAGCGCCAGCGGCTCGCGATCGCGCGGGCGATCCTCGCCGATCCACGCGTGCTGATCCTCGACGACGCGACCTCTGCGATCGACTCGACGAGGGAGCACGAGATCCGGCAGGCGCTCGTCGAGGTGATGAAGGGGCGCGTCACGATCGTGATCGCCCACCGGCCCGCGACGATCGCGCTCGTCGACCGGGTCGTGATGCTCGATCGAGGTCGGATCGTCGCGGACGGGGCGCACGAGGACCTGCTGGCGACGAACGCGACCTACGCGCGGTTCCTCACGGGGAGGTCGGCGGCGTCGTGAGAGGTTCAGGGAGGAAACCGCTTCTGTCGCGAGGGGCGCTCGGCAGAGCCCGTCCCCTGCTGCGCCCGTATCACCGCAGGATCACCGCGGCCGGCTGCCTGATCGTCGTCTGGCTCGTCGGCAGCCTTTCGACACCACTGCTGATCCGGTACGCGATCGACGAAGGCATCGACGGCCACGACCGTCACGCGCTTCACGTTGCCGCGGGTCTGCTCCTGCTCGCGGTCGCGCTCACCTACGTGTCCTACCGCGGTCAGCTGATTCTTCTCAACCAGGTCGGTGAAGGATTCCTGCGGGACCTGCGCCTCCGTGTCTTCGCGCACCTCCAGGCCCTCTCGCTCGGCTTCTACGACCGGCAGCAGGCCGGCGTGCTCGTCTCGCGAATGACCTCTGACGTCGACGCGCTCTCCAACCTCGTCCAGACAGGCTTCTTCACCTTCATCGCGAGCGTCCTCCTGATCGCCTCATCAGCCGTCGTCCTCGTCGTGCTCTCGCCCGTGCTAGCGGCGGCCTGCCTAATCCTGATCCCTCCCGTCGTCATCGCGAGCGTCTGGTTCCGGCGCCGCGCCGCGCCGCTGTATCTTGTGATCCGGGATCGTGTCGGCCGGGTGCTGGGGGCGATGCACGAGGGGCTTGCCGGCGTTCGCGTCCTTCGGGCGTACGGCGCCGAGGACATCGCGATCCGCCGTTTCGACGCGCACACCGACGAGCTCTTCGAGGCCCACGTCGCCGCCGTCAGGATCTCGATGCGGTACATGCCGGTGATCGAGTTCGCCTCGATCGGTGCGACGGCGGTCGTCGTGGGGACGGGAGGGCTGCTCGTCGAGCACGACCTCGTCACGCTCGGCACGGTCGTAGCGTTCGTTCTCTATCTCTCGAACCTCTTCCAGCCGATCGAGCAGCTGAGCTTCCTGCTCCAGCTCGTCCAGACCGGCCAGGCCGGGCTCGGGAAGCTGTTCGGGCTCCTCGATGCTCGCGTCGAGATCGTCAGCCGCGCCGGGGCGGTGGAGCTGCCGAGCTCCGGGGAGATCGTGTTCGAGCAGGTGTCGTTCTCGTACGGCGCCGGCGTCGTGCTCGACGAGATCGACCTCACGGTCGCCGCCGGCGAGCGAGTCGCCCTCGTCGGCCCGACCGGCGCGGGCAAGTCGACCCTCGGCAAGCTCGCGGCCCGGTTTTACGACCCGACGGCGGGCTCGGTGTCGTTCGGCGGCGTCGACCTCCGGGACGGGACGCTCGGCTCGCTGCGCGATCGCATCGTCGTCGTGCCGCAGGAGGGATTTCTGTTCACGGGAACGCTGAGCGAGAACATCCGCCTCGGTCGTGACGACGCATCCGATGCCGACGTGCGTCGGGCCCTCGAGGCGATCGGCGCGCTCGCCCGCTTCTCGGCGCTCCCGCGTGGCCTCGAGACGCAGGTGGAATCTCGAGGTGCGAGATTCTCCGCCGGTGAGCGCCAGCTCGTCGCTCTGGCGCGGGTCGCGCTCGCCGACCCCGGGGTGATCGTCCTCGACGAGGCGACCTCGAGCCTCGATCCGGTCACCGAGCGGGAGGTCGAGGACGCGGTCGAGCTGCTCGCGCGGGGCAGGACGCTGATCTCGATCGCGCACCGGCTGACGACGGCCGAGCGCGCCGATCGGGTGATCCTTGTCGACGGGGGCCGGATCGTGGAGGACGGCCCTCATGCCGAACTCGTCGCCCGCGGAGGCCGTTACGCTCAGCTCTACTCGTCGTGGGTCGGCGGAAAGGCGGTAGATTCGCCAACCATCGAACCCGCAGCGCGCGACCCGAATGGAGGTGCGGTATGAGGCACGCGGCAGCGGTGACGCTCGGACGCTCGGGCGTCGAGGTCTCGCGACTGGGGATCGGCGGTTCGTCGCTCGGCGGTATGGTCGCGCCTGTTCCGGACGAGCAGGCGGCTGCGGTCGTGACCGAGGCGGTCGCTCTGGGGATCCGGTACTTCGATACGGCTCCGCTCTACGGGCTCGGGCTCTCGGAGCGCCGCGTCGGGCAGGCGCTCGCGGCGTCCCCGCGCGAGTCGGTCGTACTCTCGACGAAGGTGGGACGGCTCATCCGCGAGCGGGGTGCCGCGGACGCCGAGTTCCAGGAGCCGGCGATGTGGCCGGAGGCTCCGGATCGTGTCCCCGTTCGCGACTACACGGGTGACGGGGTCCGGCGCTCGCTCGAGGAGAGCCTCGTTCGGCTCGGGCTCGACCGGGTCGACATCGTCTACATCCACGACGCCGACGGCGACATCGACACCGCGATCAGCGAGGCGATTCCCGCTTTGGCTCGGCTCCGCGACGAGGGCGTTGTCCGCGCGATCGGTCTCGGGATGAACGACCCGGAGCCACTCGTCCGAGCCGTCAAGGAGGCTGACGTGGACTGTGTCCTGATCGCGGGCCGCTACACGCTGCTCGACCGGTCGGCAGGCAACGAGCTGCTTCCGCTCTGCGCGAAGCGTGGGGTGGGGGTTGTCGTCGGCGGAGTCTTCAACAGTGGCATCCTGGCCCGGCCGAAGCCGGGTGCGACCTACGGCTACCGGCCCGCACCCCCGGAGCTGCTCGAGCGAGCCGTGCGCATGGAGGCCGTGTGCGAGTGCCACGGCGTGGCACTCGCCACCGCGGCGCTCCAGTTTCCGCTCGGGCATCCCGCGATCGGGTGCATCCTCGGGGGCGTGCGCTCCGTCAAGGAGCTCCACGTCGCGATCGAGGCGTTCGACAGCGACGTTCCCGCCGATCTCTGGGCGGAGCTCGCTGCCGACAGCCTCTAGGAGGACGCTCCTACAATCGGAGATCCGAGGGACGCACGCCCTGCTGATATGCCCCGGAACCGAAGGGCGTGGGATTGACCTCGCCCACCTCATCGACACGGCTCTTTTCGGGAATCTCATCCTCCATTCCCAGGCCCCAGTAACACGCATTCACGAGTAAGCGACGAAGCCCTTCACTCCGGAGGTCGACGGAGGCCCCCATCGTGGTGCAGAACACGCGCGATGCCACGTCTTGCTCACCCGTGTAGGTCTTGATCCAGGCCAGGGGCATCGTGGGCTTGCTCGGGTTGGGCGGGTCGGTCGGATTCATCCCGACAAGCACCTGACCCACGACCAGCACCACACAGTCACCCGTCAGTTCCGAAACGGCGTACAGATCCGTCGGGCCCCATATGTCTTCGACGCCTTTCAGGATGGGATGAGCCTTCATGGCTTCATCAATGATCCCACGAGTGCTTTCTTTGCCGTGTTGGCCATGATGGTTCACCCATGTCTCACCCATGACCTGTCGTCCGTAGCCGCCCTCGAACGCTTCGCTTCGGAAGCTGTACTTCGCGTAGGGGCTATTGGGATTCCGCGTGTAATCGAAGGGATGAGTCGCTGTTCTCATCCCCACGATTGGCTTCCCGGAGTTGGTGTAATCAATGATGTATTTCATCTGTGCATCGGGAAGCTCACGGAAGCGTGTGAAGAGCACCATCATGTCGGCGTTCTCCAGATGATGAAGCCCGGGAATAGTCGTCTGGTTCTCTGGAGTGATGATTCCTGTCTCGGGGTCGATGGCGAAAAGCACCGTGCATCTGAACCCGTGATGGACGGCCAGAATCTTCGCCAACAGGGGCAGGGCTTCCTCGGAACGGTATTCCTCATCGCCGCTCACCAAAACGATGTGCTTGCCTTGACCAGGCCCCGGGTTTACTGCATAGACCACCCAGTGGTCATCGTTTCTCTGTTCGGTCATTTCCACGGGGCAAGAACGACTTTGCCACATGCACCGGTGGTCTGTAATTCCCAAGCCTGTTGAACCTGGCGCATCGGGAACACATGGGTGATAAATCGATCGAGTGACTCCGCCGATTGTTGGATGACGTGCATCAGCTTGGGAAAATCGCCGAGATTGTAATGCCAGCTTCCGCGCAGGACCAACCCTTTGCGAATCATATCGCGGCTGGCGGCGAGGGAAAATTCACCACCTTCACCGACAAAGCACGCCTGGCCTTTGCGCCGGAGGGCGTCAATCATCAGTCGATGTGCCTGTGACGCCCCAGTGCAGTCCACTGCTTTATCGACACCGATCCCATCTGTCAGGTCCATGATCTGTGCCAGAAGCTTCTCGTCAGTGGGATCGAGCACGACCTCGGCACCCAATTCCCTCGCCAGATTCGCGCGGTACGGATGGCTCTCCACTCCGATGACCCGTGCCCCCCGATAACGCGCGTTGATGACGCCGCCCAATCCGACGGGCCCCAGCCCCGTGATGAGCACGGTATCGAAGGCGTCGACCTGCATCTGCTGCATCGCCCCAAACGTTGCTCCCAGCCCACAACACGCCATGCTCGCATGCGCATAGCTGACCCCGTCTGGAATCGGCGAAAGCAGCCAATCCTGTTTCAACAGGTATTGGGCGTAGGTCGCCGTGCCGATGCTCGAGCCAGTGAGCTCCTCCACACTCCGGCCATGCTGGCAGTGAATGAACTCCCCGAGCAGGCACAACTGGCATACTCCGCACCAGTACCCGGGCTGCACGACCACGCGGTCTCCGACCTTGACCCTCCCGGGTTGCTGCACTTCAACGACCTCACCGGCCGCCTCATGCCCGAAGTTGTCACCGGCACGACCCTCCTTGAATCCTTTGTACTCGGTGCACATCGGCACCGCATGTATCTTGACGAGGACGAAATCCTCTTTGGGTATGGGTTCTGGCTTGTCTACCAGACCCCCTTTTCCTTCGCCAAACATCGCTGCAACTTTCATCACTAACTCTCCAAAAAGGCGATCGTCTAGCCGAATGCGTTGGTGAAGATCATCGACTGCATCAACCTCGCGTTCGCCCCGGTCGCGGCGGTCGGTATCTCGACGATCCGCCAGAACTCGAGGAAGAGCAGTTCCTGACGCTCGCACCCTCCACAGCAAAGAATCCTAACACTAGAGAAGAATGTCTTCCGCCCAGTAGTATTGCACGGGGTGAGCCCGCGAACGAGGGACCGGAAAGGAACCGTCGTGTCCGAGCTGCCGTCGAGCTCGTCCCGCAGGGCCTCACCGACAAGGCGTACGACCACGTCCGCAGGCGCTGATTCCCGAAGACGTCCTCCTGCGGGATGCCGGATGACTCTCGGCAGGCATCGTACTGCGGGTGGCCGGTGAGCTCGCGTGCCCGAATCGTGGTGGTGGGCGCACCGGAGTCGGCGAAACGCCAGTGGAGCAAGGAGGCCGGCGTCGTGCTCGAGGGGTTTGCCGACTGGCAGATCGTAGACGCGACGGACGTCATCGCGGCCGACGATCAGGGGCTCGCAGGAGCCGACGCGATCCTTCTGTGCGGTTGGGCCCACGCGGGGCTCGGGTATCTCTCGGACGAGCGCCTCGGCCGCGTGCCCTCCCTGGCGTTCCTCGGCACGACCGCCCACTTCCGCCAGGCCGAGTTCATCGATCTCGAAGCGGCGTCGCGGCGCTCCATCGTGATCTGCGACACAGCGCCGGTAAACGCGCTCTGGGTGGCAGAGTACGAACTCGCTCTCTGTCTCTCCGGTCTTCGGCGGATCCCGTTCGAGCACCATGTGGTCGGGACCGGAGGCTGGGTCGACTGGGGAGAGCTCGAGGAGGAACCGGATCTCCTCACGGGCCGTTCTGTCGGCCTTGTCAGCTTCGGCGCCATCCACCGCCGACTGGCCGCGCTACTGCGACCGTTCGAGGTCGAAGGGAAGGTCTTCGATCCGTACGTTCCCGCCGAGGAGGTCGTTGCCGCGGGACTCACGAAAGTCCACGACCTCGCGCTTCTTGCTTCAACCAGCGATATTCTCTTCGTCGCGACGCCCCCGACCTCGGAGACGATGGGACTGATCGACGCCGAGGTGTTCGCCGCACTGCCCGATGGTGCACTCGTCGTGCTCGTTTCGCGGATGGGCGTCGTCGACCAGGATGCGCTCGTTCCGGAGCTGATCAGCGGGCGAATCAGTTTTGCCACTGATGTCTATGCGCCGGAGCCGCCCAGCGTCGATCACCCGCTGCGCACGCTGCCGAACGTGATCCACACTCCTCACCGTGCGGGAGGGACGTTGGCCGCACAACGTGCCGGCTTCCGCGAACAGTGCCTCGAGGCGAGGCGGTTCTTCGCCGGCGAGCCGCTTCGCTACCCGTTGCGGCTCGATCAGGTTGCCATCAACGCTCGGGTATCGTCCGTGCGACGCAGCAGATAGGTCGTATCGACGCCGTCGCCACGCAGGTAGCGCCAGAACTCGGCGCGGTGCACCATCTCGAACATCATGTCCTCGCCGTACCAGCGGTGGTTCGTGCGCTGGAGGATCTCGTTCACCTGCGGGTCGTCTAGGTCGCTCGTGTCCCAGGTCGTGTGCTGGGGGCGACCCGGGTTGACGACGAGCTTGAACATGTAGCGGATGTCGTCGGTGGTGTTTGCCTGGGCGCAGTGCCAGAGGGCGTGGTGCATCGCGATCAGCGCGCCCGGCTTGCAGACGGTGGCGATCTGGCCCTGGAAGTTCTGGTAGCGGCCGATCTCGGCGCCGGTCACCCGCCGAAAGTGGCTGCCGGGAAGGATCATCGTGCCGCCCATCTCACGGGGCGTGTCGGCCGGGAAGAACAGCAGCTCCACGTCGAACGACTGCCGCGGGCTCGCGACGAGATCGGCGTGCCACTCGTCGGCGGCATGAACACCCTTGCCCGTGATGTGCACGGCGTGGTGGTCGTACAGCGGTTCGGGGCCCACGAGGCTCTCGATCAAGCCGCGCACCGCGGGCAGCGCAACGAGCCGACGGATCGGCTCGCACTCGGCGGGCCAGCCCGCGAGCACCTCGTCCAACGGACGGCCGGAACCGCGTGCGGGATCCGGGCCGAAGTCGCCGGGGAAAGCCGGGCTGCACATCGCCTCCAGCACCTCGGCACAGAAGCCGGGGTCAGCGACCTCGTCGTAGCGGAGGTACCCGTCGGTGGCGAAGCGAGCCATCTCGATACTCGAGAGCAGTGTCGGCCAGTTGGGCACGGTCTCGGTCATGCCGCTACGTCCCAGCGCTCGAGCAGCGCTTCGAACTTGAGAACCGAGGTCGTGAGCAGGTCCGCGCCGGGCGACGGCGGCAGCAGCTGTGACACCTGAAGGACACGCCAGCCGTCCTGCATCGCCGCCACGACCGACGCGTACGGGGCCTCGTCGCTGTCGCCGGAGCGGTAGAACGTCCCCCCGCCGCTGTACCGTGACCACGCCCGCACCGGGCTTGCCAGATCGGAGTTCTCCGAGTAGAGGAAGAGCAGCTCCTGACGCTCTGCACCAGCCACGGCAAAAAATCCTAACGCTAAAGAAGAATGCCTTTCGTGCAGTAGTATTGCACGGATCGAGTCCGCGAACGATTGAACCGGAAAGGAACCGACGTGTCCGAGTTGCAGTCGAGCCCGTCCCGCAGGAGCCTCACCGACAAGGCGTACGACCACGTCCGCGGCGAGATCCTGCGAGGTGAGCTGCCGGTGGGCACCGTGATCGCGGAGGCGAAGCTCGCAGACGAGCTTGGCATCTCAAAGACCCCGATGCGGCAGGCGCTGCAGCTCCTGCGCACCGAGGGCCTGCTCGAGGTCGGTCCTCGCCGCCAGCTCATCGTCCGGGGCTTCTCGGCCGGGCACCGCAACGAGGTGCTGCGGATTCGCGAGGCGCTCGAGGAGATTGCGGTCGAGACCGCCTGCCGGGTGATCACGCTGGAGCAGATCGACCAGCTTCAGCTCACGCTCCTGCGCCAGAAGCGCACCGTCGACGCCCACGACGAGGAGGAGTTCCTCGTGCTCGACGAGGAGTTCCACATCCAGATCGCGCGCGGCGCCAACCTGCCGATCGTGGCCCAGCTGCTCGAGCAGATGCGTGGTTTCGCCCGCCTGATGCGGCTCGGTCGCACGCAGCCGCCGGAGCATCTGCAGGACATCCTCGTCGAGCACACGCGGATCGTCGAGGCGCTCGAGGCGCGCGACGTCGCGGCGGCGGTGCGCGCGTTGCACGATCACCTGCATCACTGGGATCACCTGCTGACGGCGACCGAGGTGGGCGAGGCCGGCTCCGGCGCGACGGCATGAGGATCGCCCGGGTCGACGTCTTCGGCTATGACCTGACCTACGTCCACGGCCGCTACGTGATGTCGGGCGGCCGGGTGATCGAGACCCTGCCGAGCACGGTCGTGCGGATCACGACCGACGGCGGCGTCGAGGGGTTCGGCGAGGTGTGCCCGCTGGGGCCGGCCTACCTGCCCTCGCACGGCGGTGGTGCGCGGGCCGCGCTCCACGAGCTCGCGCCCGCCGTGCTCGGCGTCGAGGCGGGCAACCTCGGTGCCGTCAACGCCGCCATGGATCGAGCGCTGATGGGCCACGGGTACGCGAAGAGCGCAATCGACACCGCCTGCTGGGACGCGCTCGGGCGCTCCGTCGGGCTTCCCGTCTGCGACCTGCTCGGCGGTCGCCTGTCCGACGACTTCCCGCTCTACTTCGCCGTGCCACTCGCCTCCGCGGAGGAGATGACGGCGTACGTCGAGGCGCGGCGCGCAGAGGGGATTCACCGCTTCCAGCTCAAGATCGGCGCCGATCCCTACGAGGACGCGGCCCGTACGCGCAGCGTCGTCGCCGCGACCGGGCCGGAGGACGTGATCGTCGCCGACGCCAACGGTGGCTGGCGCCTGCAGGACGCGGTCGTCGCGGCGCGGGCGCTCGACGGGCTCGAGCGGGTCTTCTTCGAGCAGCCGTGCCCGACGCTCGAGGAGTGCCTGATCGTGCGGCAGCGCACGACCTTACCGATGGTGCTGGACGAGTGCATTCGCGACGTCCAGTCGCTGCTACGCGCCTACGAGGCGAAGGCGATGGAGGCGTTCAACCTCAAGATCTCCAAGGTCGGCGGGCTGACGCAGGCGAAGCTGATGCGCGATCTCGCCGTCGCGCTCGGGCTGAGGGTAACGATCGAGGACGCCTGGGGCGGCGATCTCGTCACGGCTGCCGTCTCGCACCTCGCGGCCAGCACGCCGCCGGACACGCTCTTCACCGTCTCCTTCATGAACGACTGGACGAACGAGCACGTCGCCGACTACGAGCCACGCTCGCGTGCCGGCTTCGGATCGGCGCCCTCGAAGCCAGGGCTCGGGATCGACGTCGATGTCGCGTCGCTCGGTGCGCCGCTCCTTTCCTACCTCGCGTAGTCGGTCCACGAGGGCGAGACGGATCTCGCCCCTACAGCGAACGCTGCCAGGCGGCGCCGTCCGGGAAGCGGTACCGCTCGAGCGACTCCGGGAAGATGTCCGCGCTGTAACCAGGCGTCTCCGGCACGACGTACGCCGCGTTCCGGACCTCGACGGGCGCGACGAAGTGCTCGTGCAGGTGGTCGACGTACTCGACGACGCGGTCGGTGACGTCGGGTGTCACTGCGATCGCGTCGAAGAGCGCCAGGTGCTGGACGTACTCGCAGAGCCCGACGCCGCCGGCATGGGGGCAGACGGTGACGCCGCGCTTCGCCGCCATGAAGAGCACGGAGAGGACTTCGTTGACGCCGCCGAGGCGCGCGGAGTCGATCTGGCAGTACCGGATCGCGTCGGCCTGGAGCAGCTGCTTGAACATGATGCGGTTGTGGACGTGCTCGCCGGTGGCGACGCCGACTGGATCGATCGCTCGGGCGATGCGCGCGTGCCCGAGGACGTCGTCGGGGCTCGTCGGCTCCTCCATCCAGAGTGGGTCGAACGAGCTCAGCTCGAGCGTGCGGGAGATTGCCTCGTCGACGTCCCAGACCTGGTTCGCGTCCATCATCAGGAAGCGGTCGTCCCCGATCTCCTCGCGCAGGATCGCGGCACGGCGCAGGTCGTCCGCGCGGTCGGCACCCACTTTGATCTTGACGTGCGTCCAGCCGTCTGCGACGGCGGCGCGGCAGAGCGACCGCAGCTTCTCGTCGTCGTAGCCGAGCCAGCCGGCCGAGGTCGTGTAGGCCGGGAGACCACTCGCGGTCAGGGCCTTCTCGCGCTCGGCCCGCCGTGGCCTCGTTGCCCGTAGCCGGTCGAGCACCCACTCCTCGTCGATCTCGTCCGTGATGTAGCGATAGTCGATCGTGGCGGCGAGCTCCTCGGGCTCCATGTCGCAAAGGAGGCGCCAGAGCGGCTTGCGTTCGCGCTTGGCCCGCAGGTCCCAGACCGCGTTGACGACCGCAGCGGTCGCGAGGTGCATGACGCCCTTCTCGGGGCCGATCCAACGCAGCTGGCTGTCGCGAGTGACCTGTCTCCAGAAGCCGCCGAGGTCGTCGAGCACGCCCGCCACCGTGCGGCCGACGAGGAAGGGCGCGAGGGCGTGCACGGCCGCGACGCAGATCTCGTTGCCTCGGCCGATCGTGAAGGTGAACCCGTGTCCCTCGAGGCCGTCGTCGGCATCGGTGCGGAGGACGACGTAGGTGGCCGAGTAGTCGGGATCGGGATTCATGGCGTCCGAGCCGTCGAGGTGCAGCGAGGTCGGAAATCGGAGGTCGGTGACATCGACCGCCGTGAAGCGGGGCTCGCCCGCCATCAGACGCCGCCGAAGGCGCTGAAGCCGCCGTCAACCGGGACGACGACGCCGGTGACGAAGCGGGCTCCGTCGGAGGCGAGCCAGACGACCGTGGACACGAGCTCCTGGGGCTCACCGAAGCGGCGAAGCGGGGTCTGCTCGATCACCGTGGCACCACGCGCGGTGGGCTCGCCGTCGGCACCGAGCAGAAGGCTCCGGTTCTGCTCTCCGATCAGGAAGCCCGGAGCGATCGCGTTGACCCTGATCCCGGTTCCGCGCCGGGCGAGCTCGACCGCCAGCCAGCGCGTGATGCTCTCGACCGCGGCCTTCGCGGCGCCGTAGCCCCCGTTGCGCGTCAGCGCGCGCTCCGCCGCCATCGAGGAGACGTTCACGATCGAGCAGCCTGCGGACTCGCGCATCGCCGGCCCGAAGACCCGGATAGGGAGCAGCGTGCCGAGCAGGTTGAGGTCGACGACCTCGCGGTACGCATCGATCGGGACGTCGAACGGCGAAACCTCGTGGGGCAATGATGCCGCCGCAACGTTGCCGCCGGCGCAGTTGACGAGCACGTCGATCGCACCGAACCGCGCGAGGATCCGGTTTCGCGCCATCGCCAGTGCCTCCGCGTCGAGGACGTCGGCCGCGACGCCGATCGCCTCGTGGCCGTCCTCGCACAGGGCCTGTACCGCCTGCTCGACGCGTTCTCCCCGACGGGCGAGCACGACGACCCGTGCGCCGGCGCGCGCGAGCCCCGTGGCGAGTGCTCCGCCGATCGCACCCGTGCCGCCGGTGACCACTGCAACGCGGCCCGCGAGCGAGAAGAGGCCGTCGCCCATCGGTGCCTAGGCGGCCAGGACGGCGCGGATCGGTGAGCCGGAGCCACCGCGAATCCGCAGCGGCAGGCCGATGAAGACGCCGGTCGCAGGGGCCGCCGCGAGTCCGATCAGCCCTTCGAAGAGGAGGATCTCGTTCGGCAAGAAGAAGTAATTGTGCCCCACCGCGGAGGTGATCGCCCCGTCTACCATCGCCGCGTCGCACGTGGCCGTGTCCGCTCCGACCCCGACGACACCCTGGTCGGCGATGAACGCGCAGGCGTCCTCGGCAAGGCCGGGAGCGTTGCTGATCCACCAGAGCCGCTCGGCGGGATCGTCGCTCTCGGGTCGGAAATAGCGGTCCCAGCCAAACTGCACGATCGCCACGTCACCGGGTCGAAGCGCGAGCGCGTCCCGGGCTGCGACCTCCTCGAGCGTCGCGCGGCCGACGAGATCGCCCGGCCCGGGCGCGTGTGCGCCGAGGTCGAACTTGACGTACGGCGCGATGAATCGCTCGACGGGATAGCGGTCGATCGTACGGTCGGCAAGCGCCGCCACGGCATGGGACGGCGCGTCCACGTGGGAGCCGACGTGCTCTCCGAGACAGAGACGCTGGAGGAAGTAGCCGTCGCGCTCGTGGGTTCGCGCATCGCGCTCGACCGAGATCGCCGGGTGGCCGGGAAAGACCGGCAGCCGCTCGTCGATCGGGGGAGAGACGTCGTAGAACGTCGCGTTGCGGAGCGCGTCGGCGAGCGCACTCACGGCCGGACGACCGCGCGAACGGCACTCACGGTGCCGTCCTTTGCGGCGGCGAACGCGGCCCCGACGTCGTCGAGCGAGAACGACTGCACGATTGCCGACTCGGGCAGCGCCGCGAGGAGGCCGTCGGCGAGCATCTCCATCCCCTCGACGAGATCCCTGTGGTCGTACATCAGCACTCCGACGAGCGAGCGGTCGCCCCGCTGGAGGGCCAGCCCGTCGAGTTGGAACCTCGCCGGTGCGTTCCCGACAACGACGGCTCGGCCGCCCTTGCGGGTGACCTCGAGGGCGGCGTTGATCGTCTCCTCGGAGCCGACTGCCTCGAAGACGACGTCGGCGCCCTCGGGTCTGATCCGGGCGGCGACCGCAGCCTCGACCGTGGTGGCGGCGGTGTCGAACGTCTCCAGGCCGAGCTGCTCCGCCCTCCCTCGTCGGGCCGCGGAGGGCTCGCCGACGAGCACGCGCTCCGCTCCCTTCGCGCGGGCCACGAGAGCTGTGAAGAGGCCGATTGCGCCGCCGCCGATAACGACGGCGGTCTCCCCCGGCTCGATCTGTGCGCGAGCGACCGCGTGCACGCCGACGCCGAGCGGCTCGATCAGCACCCGCTGGTGCTCGGGCACGCCGTCGGGAACCACGATCAGGTTGCTCTCGGGGATCGCGACGTGCTCCGCGAGACCGCCCGGCAGCTGCCCGCCGAAGAATCGCATGTCGGCACAGAGCTGAGGTCGGCCGCTGCGACAGTGAAAGCAGCTTCCGCAGCCGACGGGCGGGAAGACGACGACGGCAGCCCCGGTGCCGAGCCCGTTCGTTCCCGATCCGAGCTCCTCGACGGTGCCGTAGATCTCGTGGCCGATCAGGAGCGGTGGCCGCAGAAAAGCGTGCGTACCGGCCCACATCTTCAGGTCGGAGCCGCACACGCCGCAGTCGCGCACCCGCACGATCGCTTCGCCTTCGCCCGGGTCGGGCATCGACCGGTGGCCGACGGCGAAGTGCCGTGGCCCATCGAGCATCGCGTAGCGGCCCTCGGTCAAGGCTTTCTCTGCTTGATCGTGATCATAATTCTTCTCGTTCTTCAGTATTTTTTCAGTGCAGAGACGTACTATAACCGGGTTGGGTCCGAATGCGGCGCGCCCGCCCTCACCTATCGTCCAGTCGGTACAGGATCTCGCCGGCGCGAGGCACGACGAGCGTGCCGGGCCGCCGCGCCCACGCATTGGGATCGATCGAGCGATGGTCGCGCCAGGCGAGCCCGACCCGCGCGCACGCCTCGCGCGGAATGCCGGTCGCCAGCGTCACCGTGATCCGGCAGGTTTCGCGGTCGTGCTTGGCGTCGTAGGTGCCGAGCCCGCGAACGTGGGCGCAGTGGGCGAGAACGCCTCGGGGAATGCCGGTGAGCCGGTCGCCGTTGGCGAGCACGTAGTCCCGGCAGTGATATCCAGCCCGGGCGATCGCCTCGCCGTGCGTCTCCGAGAACGAGCTGACGTGCGGTGCGAGCACGACGAGCTCGCCGCCGTCGGCTACGACCGGCTCGAGCTTGTAGACACCCTTCCCGGCCGTCCAGAGGTCGGCGTACATCGGCGGCACGATCGAGAGCACTCTCTCGAAGGGCTTCTCGACGGTGACGACGTGGACGTCGGCGGAGAGGTTTGAGGCAGCAGCCCAGGCCTCCTCGCAGGTGCCGAGGTAGAGCCCCTGGAGCCCGGCGTCATCGGTACGGACGACCATCGCAGCGCAACGGCGCTCGACGGGGATCAGCGAGGCAGCCCTGTCGATCAACCGTCGCACCGGCGTGACTCCCGGCGTGCCGATGATCGCGGAGGCAGTGATCAGCGCACCGAGCCAGTGCGATCCGTCGATCAGCTCAGGCCCCGAGACGCCGGGGAAGAAATACTTGTTGCCGCCCGAGAACCCGACGACCTCGTGGGGGAAGACCGGCCCGACGACGATCGCCACGTCGCACTCGGCCACGCGGCGGTTGATCCGCACGCGAACCGCGTCGCTCATGAGACCGTCGCTCAGGTCGTCCATCTCGTCGGCCGGGATCTCTCCCAGGGCGACGAACGTCTCCTGGTCGGCCCAGTCGTGATTGTGGACACGCGCCGCCTCCTCGGGGCCGATCCCGAGGTGGCGACCGATTGCCTGGCGCGACATCGGCTGGTGGGTGCCGAGCGCGATCAGCCAGTCGAGCGCGGCGACCTCTCCCTGCAGCCGCTCGGTGAGCGCGCGGTAGAGGAGCGGCATCGGCGCCGTGCGCGTGGCGTCGGGGATCAGGCAGACGACCCTCTTGCCCGTGAGCTCCCAGCTCGCGAGGCCACGATCGAGGATGTCGTCGATCTCCTCGCGGGTGAGCGTGCCGTCCACGCGGCCCGTCCCGATCAGCGCCGGTGCGGCGATCGTGCTCACCGGTGCGAGACGAGCGGGAGCAGGGCGTCACCGATCAGCGTCACGGCGTCGAGGTCGCGGTGGTCGAGGTGCTGGAGGAAGATGCGCTCGACGCCGACGGCGCGGTACTCCTCGATCCTCGCGGCCGCTTCCGCGACGGTGCCGACCAGCCACTGCGGCTTCTCGGCGAGCACGTCGGCCGGCGCACGTGTCTCACCCATCAACGCGAGCACGGAGCGGAGACGGCGGCTCACCTCGCCCGCGTCAGCGCCGAGCACGCACGTCGTCATCACCGACAGCGGCAGCGTCGCCGGGTCGCGGCCGGCCTCGAGGCAGGCCCGGTCGAGCGCGGCGCGCCGCTCGGCGCACTGGGCCGGCGTCGCCCCCGGCGTGTTGTATTCCTGGGCGAACTGGGCTGCGAGCGCGGCCGAACGCTTCTTCGCCCCACCACCGAGGACGAGAGGCGGGTGCGGTTGCTGGAGCGGGCGTGGCAAGGCTGTCTGATTGCGGAGCTCGTAGCGGTCACCGGAGTGGTCGAAGGCCGTCTCCGTCCACGTCCGGATCACGATCTCGACCTGCTCGACGAGGAGGTCTACCCGCTCCGGCACGGGCGGGAACGGGAAACCCTCGCGACGGTGCTCCTCCTCGTACCAGCCCGATCCCATGCCGAGCTCGACGCGCCCCGCCGAGATGTGGTCTACGGCCGTCACCATGCGCGCGAGCACGCTCGGGTGCCGGAATGTCACCGGTGAGACCATCGTGCCGAGGCGGATCCGGCTCGTCACCGCGGCGAGTCCGGCCAGCGTCGCCCACGCGTCGAGCGAGCCGAGACCTTCGCCGACGATCGCGAGATAGTGGTCGGAGCGGAACAGCCCCTCCAGGCCATGGGCCTCGGTCGCCCGGGCGAGCGCGACCCACTCCTCCCACGAGACACCCTCCTGGCCCTCGACCATCAGGCAGATGCGCACGGGCAGCCTCCGGCGGTCGAGATCATTGCTCCACTCTGACCGGCCCGACAGACGCCATGTGATCGGCCAGGAATGCCTGCACATCGACCGGCGCACCCGTGTGGGCCGATGTGAGCGCGGCGTAGAGGAGCGCGCAGCACTGCATGTTGTCCTCCACGCTCGTCGGGTGGTCGTCGCGGCGGCCGGCGACCCAGTCACAGAAGAGCTCGGCGAGCAGCTCGTGCGTCCAGACCTCGCCCTCGAGCAGGGGCAGCTCCGTGACCTCCGGATATTCCGGGCCCTTGCCCCGGAGCACCCGGAGGCGTCGCCGGTCGAGCTCCAGGGTGCCGCTCTCGCACTCGGCCCGCACGTAGTCGTGGTCCCAGCCGTTCAGGGTCGAGGCGTTGACGAGGGAGCCCTCCGAGAAGACCCGGACGCCGTTCTCCATCTCGATCGAGACGAGCGCCGTCGTGTCGCCGCCGTACTCGCCCCAGGCGGGGTTCCAGGTGCGCGCGAAGACCGAGCGCGCGTTCGAGCGGGCCATGCCGCGGAGGATGTCGAAGTGGTGCACCGAGCCCTCGATCAGCAGCGGATCGGCCATCCGGTGCCGGAAGGCGGCGCCCCAGTCGCCGAAGCGCGGGCAGCTGTCCGTGAACCGATGCACCACGTAGCTGAGGTCTCCGTAGTCGCCGCTCGCGATCGCCGCCTCGAGCGACTGCTTGTCGCGGTCGAAGCGGTGGTTCATCGTCACCGCCATCTTCCGACCCACCCTCTCGACCGCCGCCGCGACCCGGCAGCAGGCCTCCATCGAGTCGGCGATCGGTTTCTCGGAGAGGATGTGGCAGCCGTGCTCGAGGGCTTCCAGGATCACCGCCTCGTGGGCTGCCGGAGGGACGACGACGGCGACTATGTCCGCCTCGACCTCGGCGAACGCGGCCGCCAGATCGCGGTAGCAGCGCGCGGGGTCGAGCCCGAGATACGTGACCGCGTTCTGGAGGTGGTCGGGAACGACATCGACGGCGGCCACCACCTCTGCCTTGCCGATGCCGACGAGGTAGGGCCAGACGGCCCGGCACCAGTAGCGGCCCATGCCACCTGTCCCGACCTGGATCACGCGAAGTGGTGGCATTTCAGGGCGCGGGAGGGAAATCGGAGGGGAGCGGAGGCGAGAGAACGGGGTGGCCGGCTGCGGCCGTCGTATCCCGATGCAGGTGCCCGGCTCGGCCGCCCCGGGGCGTTGCGTCCTCGAACCAGACGAGCTCCAGATCCTCGTAGACCTCGAGGACGTCGTGCTCGTCGCCGGCCGCGGTGAAGAGGATGTCGCCCCGCTGCACGTAGTACTCCCGCCCCTCGCTCACCACTCTGGCCTTGCCTGCGAAGACGAACCAGTATTCGTTGCAATCGTGGAAGTGGCGATCGGAGCGGCCGTTACGGGGAATCCGGGCGAGACCCGCGCTTGTCGCGTCGCTCCAGGCCGGACGGGTGCGCTCGTCGAGATGATCGCCCGCGCGGCGCGGGCCACCGTCCGGATTCGTCATGATCGGCATCGCTCCACCTCCTCGTCACCTGTTCCACGCCGGCCCAGCGGAGTATACTCCCGCCCCGTAGAGATTTTCTCCAAGGCTACGTATTTCTGACGACCCGACACCCGTGCCCGTCCCCTCGGCCGACGAGCTCGTCGAGCGCCGCCGCCGGCTGTGCGCCTCGATCCGCTCCGCCGCCCCCGAGGCGCACGGGCCGCTCGCGACTGCGTGCTGGGCCCCGGAACAGAAGGAGCCGTTCGGCCCGGCGCTCGTGCTCGTCCGCGGCGCGCCGCCCTCGGCGTGGACCTTCCGCCAGTTCAATGAGCTCTACTACCTCACCGGGCTCGAGGTGCCGAACGCGTACCTCGAGATCGACACGCGTGATGGGCGCTCGACGATCTACCTGCCGCACCGGAACGTCGCGAGCGAGGTGAGCGGCGGCGCCCGGCTCTGCGCCGAGGACGCCGACGCCGTGCGCGAGCTGACCGGAGCCGATGAGGTGCGGCCGCTCGAGGAGCTCGCCACGAGTCTCGGCCGCCGGATCAAGCGGCGTGTCGCACCGGTCGTGTTCACGCCGCTCGCGCCCGCAGAGGGCCACGGCGGAACGCGGGACGGCGACCTCGAGGCCGCCGCTGAGGCGCTGGTGGACCCGTTTGCGACGCCAGGCGCGCGTGAGGCGGCGTTTGCCGCGGCGCTGCGCGCGCAGTTCCCGACGATCGATCTGCGCGACGCGAGCCCGTTCCTCGATGCGCTTCGCGTCGTCAAGAGCCCCTCGGAAATCGTGCTGATGCGGGAGGCCGGGCGCCTGTGCGGGCTCGGCGTGCTCGAGGCGATGCGCTCGACCGTGCCGGGGGTGATGGAGTACGAGCTCGGGGCCGTCTCGGAGTTCGTCTTCCTCCGCGGAGGATCGTTCGGCAGCGCCTACGAGCCGATCGTCGCCACCGGCGGCAACATCTGGTTCGGCCACTACGGCGCCAAGACGGCGCAGCTGAAGGCCGGTGAGCTCGTGCTCATGGACACAGCCCCCGACTACCGCTACCACGCAAGCGACATCGGCCGCATGTGGCCGGTCAGCGGCACCTGGGAGCCTTGGCAGCTCGAGCTCTACGGGTTCATCGTCCGCTATCACGTCGAGCTCATTGCCCGGATCCGCCCGGGGGTGACGAACGAGGACGTGCTGGCCGGCGCGGCCGAGGTGATGCGCGGCGTGATCGAGGAGACGACGTTCTCGAAGCCGATCTACGAGCAGGCGGCTCGCGAGGCGCTCGACTTCCCCTATCACCTGTCCCACCCTGTAGGGATGTCCGTGCACGACGTCGGCGAGTACCGGGGCGTCCCCTTCGTACCCGGGCACGTCTTCTCGGTCGACCCCATGCTCTGGGTCCCGGACGAGCGTCTCTACATTCGCTGCGAGGACACCGTCGTCGTGACCGAGGACGGCGTCGAGAACCTCACGGGGTTCGTGCCGATCGACCCGGACGAGATCGTCGCGGTGATGGCCGAGCCCGGATTGCTCCAGACATTCAGTCCGTGATGACCGAAACGGCCGGCCCCCGCCTCTGGTTCGAGACGCCGGCCCCGCGCTGGCTCGCAACGCTGCCGGTCGGGAACGGCCGCCTCGGCGCAACCGTCTTTGGCCGGGTCTACAAGGAAACCGTGATCTTCAACGAGGACAGCGTCTGGACGCGCTGGCCCGACGACCGTCACAACCCGGATGCGCTGAAGGCCCTACCCGAGGTGCGCCGGCTACTCCTGAGCGGAAGGATCGAGGAGGCGCACACGCTGGCCGAGCTCTCGATGTTCGGCAAGCCGCACCGGCAGGCGAGCTACCAGGTGCTCGGCGACATTACTCTCCTCTTCGGCG
>JBBQRN010000020.1:0-47179 GCA_038214705.1 Gaiellales bacterium
CAGGCGCTCGCCGTTTGCACCGTAGTTGGCGCGACGCAGCTCGACCGCCAGCTCGAGCGTCTCCATGAAGGCTGTCGCGCCGACCATGTTGTCGTCGTCGAAGGTGCCCCAGCCCGAGTTCGCGTGCTGGTGGCCGAGCAATCCTTCGGCGGCGAGCAGGGCGGCGTACTCGCCGAGATTCTCGCCGTTCATGATCAGGTGCTGCCAGTCCATGTTGACCTGGACGTTCGTGATCCCCCGCGCCCGCAGGGTGTGGATCACGTGCAGCGTCATGCCGATGTTGCGCATGAAGATCTTCATCGCCGGCTCGGAGTTCTTGTGCTCGAGGAACAGCTTGACGCCCTGCTGCGCGCACGTCTCGGCCACCTCGGCCATCCCCTCGATGAACCACTCCCAGGCCTCTGCATACGCGGTCTGGAACGGGTAGTTGTAGCCCTCGATCCCCGGCCAGCAGATCATGTTCGCGCCCACCGCCCCGGCCAGCTCCGCCGTCTCCCGGGTCAGCCTCCGCGCCTCCGCGCGCATGGCCGCGTCGGTTGACGTGAGACCACCTCGCCCAAACCGCGAGTCGGTGTGAAGGCCGGTGCACACGGCTGCGATCCCATGGCCGTCGAGCGCGTCGCGCACCTCGTCGAGGTTGTCGTGGTTGAGCTCGCCCGGATAGTGGAACTCGTAGTCGTCCATCAGGTCGCCGAGCCCGTCCACCGCCCGTCGCACCTTCACCGCCGTCGTCTCGTTCGCATGCTCCGGCTGATAGCCGCCGGGCACGAACCGCGTGATCATGGGGCCGAGGGCCCAGATGCCGAGCGATGTCTTCATTTCTCAGACCTCCTCGTGGGGTCGGGGGGACTCGTAGTATCTCCAAAACGAGTGGTGTCCCGAGCGAGAGGAGCAAGCACGTGAGTGATGGACAGACCGGGATCGGTGCGAAGCCAGCCGTCGAGGCGGTCGGCGAGATCGAACAGATCGGGATCGGCATGCTCGGGTACGCCTTCATGGGCAAGGCGCACTCGAACGCGTTCCGCAAGATCGCTTACATGACCTGGCCTCCGCCGCTGATGCCGCGGCTCGTGGCGATCGCCGGGCGCGACGGCGAGGCCGTCGCGGCGGCAGCGCATCGCTATGGCTACGAGCGCTCGACGACCGATTGGCGCGACATCGTCAACGACCCGGCGATCGGCCTGTTCGACAACGGCGGCCCCAACTCACTCCACGCCGAGCCGACTATCGCCGCCGCGGAGGCAGGCAAGCACGTGCTCTGCGAAAAGCCGCTCGGCCGCGACGCGGACGAGAGCTACGACATCTGGCAGCGCGTGGCGGCGACGGGCGTGAAGCACCTTTGCGCCTTCAACTACCGCTTCGTCCCTGCAGTTCGGTTCGCGCGCGAGATGATCGAGGCCGGCGAGCTCGGCGAGATTCGCCACTTCCGTGGTCGCTACCTCCAGGACTGGGGCGACGACCCGAGCCTCGATACGTGGCGCTTCGACGCCGCCGCGGCGGGCTCGGGAGCGCTCGGCGATCTCGGGGCCCACGTGATCGACCTCGCCCGCTTCCTCGTCGGCGACATCGCCACCGTGTCGGCGCTCGTCCACACGTTCCTCCCGGGTCGTCAGGTAGACGACGCGATCGAGGCAGCCGTCGGGTTCGAGAGCGGTGCCGTCGGCACGATCGAGGCGACGCGCTTCGCCCTCGGCCGCCGCAACGCTTTCCAGTGGGAGATCAACGGCAGCAAGGGGTCGCTCGCCTTCGACATGGAGAATCTGAACGAGCTCCACGTCTTCCGTGCCGACGGCGACCGGGCCCGCGGCTTCAAGAAGGTCCTCGTCTCGGAGGCCGACCACCCGTTCTGGGAGTTCTGGTGGCCGCCCGGGCACATCATCGGCTGGGGTGAGACGTTCGTGCACGAGATCCACCACCTGCTTCGGGCGATCAAGGAAGACACGGACGTGGCGCCGTACGGGGCGACGTTCGAGGACGGCTACCGCGCCGCAGAGGTGTGCGATGCGATCGTGCGCTCGAGCGGGAGCGGGTCACGGGAGACGGTGAGCTACAGACAGTCGTAGATCTGTCGTGGGGTGTCTCCCGAAAGAGCAGGGGAGACACCCCACAGTGTCTCTTAGGCGTGTTCCGGGACGGAATGCGCCTAGCGGCCCGCCTTCGTCTGGCGGCGCTTCAGGACCGTATCGACGATCACGGCGATCAGCAGGATCATGCCTGTGGCTATCAGGATGTCACCGGCGCTGCGATTCTGCGTATTGAGCCCGTTCGAGATCGTCACGACCACCATCGCGCCGAAGAGCGCGTTGCGGACCTCGCCGCGGCCGCCGAAGAGGCTCGTACCACCGATCACGGCCGCCGAGATTGCGTCGATCAGCAGCGTCCCGCTACCCGCGGCGATGTTGACGCTGTTCAGGCGGGCGGCGAGCACGATCCCGCCGAGTCCGGCCATCACGCTCGAGATCACGAACACGATCGTGCGCACGCGGGGAACGTTGATGCCTGCCCGCCGGGCAGCCTCGGCGTTGCCGCCGACCGCATAGACATGCCGGCCGAACGTCGTCCGCTTGGCGAGGAACGTGAGCAGGATCAACATAATGATCACGAGGAGCAGCGCAAACGGCACGCCACGGTCGCTGTTGCAGATGGCAACCGCGCCGAACGAGAGCACGGCAACGGCCAACAGCTTGAGGATGACGAGGGCCGGGTCGCGGATGGCGACCCCGTGCCTCCGGGCCGAGAGCATGCCACCGATCACAATGGCGGCGTATGCCCCGACGCCGACGACCGCGATGATCCAACCCCAGGTGTCGCTGAAGAAGTAACCGGCGAGGTTGTTGATCGTGGTGTCCTGAATGATCACGACCTGCTCGGGAAGTGCCTTCTGGATCGTGCCCTGCCAGATCGAGAGCCCGGCGAGGGTGACCACGAAGGCCGGGACGCCGATCCGCGCGACGATCGAGCCCTGGAAGACGCCGATCGCGGCGCACACGAGGAGCGCGACCCCGATGATGAGGACACCGGCAGGGATCGGGCCGACGTCGTGGATCTGGTGCCCACTATCGGGCAACTGCAACTCCGCCACGACGACGCCGGCGATACCGCTGACGAACCCGATCGAGAGGTCGATCTCGCCGATCAGCAACACAAAGACGACGCCGTACGCGAGCATGGTCGTCCCGGCCATCTGGATGATGATGTTGTTGAAGTTGACGGCGGTGAAGAAGTTGTTCGCGGTGAACCCGAAGTACGCGACCATGATCACGAGCACGACCACCACCGGCCAGCTGCCGAGGTTGCCTGCCTTCACGTTCTCACGGATCCGGAAAGGGATTGCCCCGATGCCGGTCGGATCGATGTCGGGGAGCGCCGACTCGACCTGCGTGCTCATGCGATCGCCTCCGCTGCTTCCGTCGGGATTCCCGAGACCTTCGTCGGGGTGCCTGCCGTGATCGCCCCGATCACCTCCTGCTGCGTCGTTTTCTCGCGCTCGAAGACGGCGATGCTGTAGCCGAGGCGCAGGACGGTGATGCGCGTTGCGACCGCAAAGATGTCGTGCAGGTTGTGCGAGATCAGAACGACGGCAAGTCCCTGGTCGGCGAGGCGCGCGACGAGCTCGAGCACCTGGGCCGTCTGGGCAACGCCGAGCGCGGCTGTCGGCTCGTCGAGGATGACGAGCCGTGAGTTCCACATGACGGCGCGGGCGACGGCCACAGACTGGCGCTGTCCGCCGGAAAGCGTGGCGACGGGCTGGCGGATCGAGCGGATCGTCGTGACCCTGAGGCTCTTCATCGTCTCGGCGGTCTTCGCCTCCATGACCGGTTCCTTGAGCACCTGAAAGCCGTTGCTGGCCTCGCGGCCGAGGTACATGTTCTGAACCACGTCGAGGTTGTCGCACAACGCGAGGTCCTGGTAGACGACCTCGATCCCGAGCCCTGCCGCGTCCTTCGGGCTGTTGATGCTGACGGGCTTCCCGTCCACCCGCACTTCGCCCGAATCCCAGCCGTGGATCCCGGCGATGCACTTGATCAACGTCGACTTGCCGGCACCGTTGTCGCCGACGAGCGCCATCACCTCGCCGGCGCGCACCTCGAAATCGACCTCTGTGAGCGCCTGCACGGAGCCGAAGCTCTTCGATAGATCTCGGATCTCGAGAAGCGGCGCGGTCGTGGGTGTCTCTGTTGCAGTCACGGCCATCCTCGGGTTGGGGGTGAAACGCATCGGGGGCCGCCCACTGGGCGGCCCCCGATCCGGTGATCGTTCCCTACATCGGCTTGACGCAGTACTTCACGTACACGCCGTTGCAGACGCTCTTCTTCGTCAGGAAGCCGCTCGTGAAGAGCTTCCTGAAGTTCTTGCTGTCGATGGACTCCGGCGCGATCAGGATTGCCTTCTCGGGACCGCGGCCCTTCGTCTTGATGATGCTCGTGTACTTGACCGGCTGACCCTTGAGCAGCTGCACGGCCGCGTTCGCCGCAACCACTGCCAGCTTCCGTACGTCCTTGAAGACGGTCGCCGTCTGGCCCCCCGCGATGATGTTCTGGATGCCCTGCGAGGACGCGTCCTGGCCACTCAACGCGACCGGCTTGAGCTTGGCGGCCTTCTGCGCCACGACAACCGAGTTCGCGAGGTTGTCATTGGCCGCTGCGACGCCGTCGATCTTGTTGCCCGTCTTGACGAGCATCTGCTGGTAGATCGTCGACGCGTTGGTGCCGTCCCAGTCGGGGACGAACTGCTGCGGTCCCTTCGTGAGTGTGCCGTTCTTGTAGAGCGGGTTGAGGACCGAATCAACGCCACTCTTGAAGAGGAATGCATTGGCGTCGGTCTGACCACCCCAGAGCGAGGCGACGACCGGCTTCTTGCCCCACTTGCCGGCCTTCTTGAGGCCCTGGATGACGGCGTTGGCCTGCAGGATGCCGACCGTCTTCCCGTTGAACGAGGTGTAGATCGACGCCGTGCCGCCCTCCACCTGACGGTCGTAGTCGATCGACTTGACGCCCTGCTTTGTGGCCTTCTTCTCGATCGCGCTCGCCGAACCGGCGTCGAGCGGAGCGATGATGATGACCTTGGCACCGTTCGCCAGGCACTGGTCGGCCTGCGCAGTCATCTTCTGCGGATCATTGAGCGCGTTGACGATCGTGTGGCTGACCCCTGCTGCCTTGAGCGTCTTGTCGATGTAGGGGCGGTCGAACTGCTCCCAGCGGATCGACGACTTGGTGTCGGGAAGCAGGACGCAGACGTCCGCACTGGCGGACTTCTTCGCCGGCTTCGCGACCGCCGCCGTCACTGCCACGCTGACCGCGGCGAGTGCGACGACGGAAATGATCAGAAACTTCTTCACTGAGGTTCTCCTCCTGGTGGTGTGCCGATTGTGTTGGCGCGGCAAGGCTACAGGCTTTTTCAACGATGCTCAACCCCCTCTGCCGCGGGCATTCGGTCATGCGGTTCGTGCGGTGAGAGCACCTCCTTCGTCGTCCGTCCCGGCGTCGGCAGCCGCGTCGGTGCCCGCCCGGGCATCTCGACAGCAGTCAACGAGTCGTCGCCGAACGTGCATGGTCAGGAAACTCCCTCGCGTCGGAGCGCCGGTAGCTCGGCGACGAGCCACGGCTCGGCGAGAACGGACATCAGGGTCAGGGCTGCGGCCCCGCGGACGGCGGCACCCTCCCCGAACTCGGAGACCCGCACCTCGCACCGCGACCAGGTGGTCGAGAGCACGCGCACGTCGAGCACGGCCTGGACGTCGGAGAGCAGCCACGGAGCGAGCGGACCGAAGCAGCCACCGAGCACGACAACGTCCACGTCGAAGAGGTTGACAGCCGAGGCGAGACCGATTCCCAGGTACCGCCCCGCCTCCGAGAGGCTCCGGAGCACCGCTTCGTCACCGCTGCCGGCCCGCCGGATGAGCTCGTCGGTGAGGTTGCGTGCTCCACCCTCGCCGAGGGCGAGGCCGGCCCGCCGTGCGATCGCCTCCTGGCCGGCGAAGGTCTCGAGGCAGCCCCGGGCTCCGCACTTGCATGGAGGTCCGGCCGGATCGACCGGCAGGTGCCCGAGCTCGGCCCCGTAGCCGTGGGCGCCGCGGAAGAGCTTGCCCCCGACGAAGATGCCGCCCCCGACGCCGACCTCGCCGAAGACGCAGACGAAGTCGTCGACGCCCCGCGCGACCCCCTGCCAGTGCTCGGCCAGGGCTGCCAGGCTCGCCTCGTTGTCGGCGCGCACGGGCAGGTCGGGGAGGTACGCAGCGAGCTCGTCGACGAGCGAGATGCCCGTCCAGCCGAGGTTCGGAGCCCGGAGCAACCTCCCGCTCTTCTCCTCGACGAGCCCGGGCACCGCGACGACTGCGCCAACGGGAAGCAGGCCCTGGGCCTCGGCTTCCGCGAGCGCCTGGGTCGCCATCCGCGCGAGCCGCTCGAGCACGGGACCGTGTGAGGAGCCGCGATTGTCGGCGTGCTCACGTTGCTCGTGCCTCACGGTGCCCGTCAGGTCCTCGACGCAGACGGCGAGGTAGTCGACGTTCACCTCGAGCCCGATCGCGACAACCCGGTCGGCCAGCTCGAGCGCCTGCCCCGGACGTCCGACGCGACCCGAGCGGCTGTCGCCGTCGCTCTCGCGCAGCAGGTCGAGCTCGATCAGCTCGCCGACCAGGCTCGAGACCGTTCCCCGCGTGAGGCCGGTCTCGGCCGCCACGCGGGCCCGGGAACGCGGCTCGCCGGTGGCGATCTGCTGCAACACGATGCCGAGATTGGCGCGACGCACGGTCGTCTGATCCGCACGCGAGCTCGCGTTCTGGGCACGCTCGAAGCTCATGCGGGCCGGGCGCGGGAAGTGGGTGTCGGGGTCGATGTGGTCAACTCATCCGAGAGTTTGTATGGCGATCGCACAAACTAATCGAAACGAGGCCCGATTGTCAAGATCCGGTGATGGGTGGCGGGCGAACACCCAGGCGACACCCCGGCATCCGACTGAAGGCGGACGCCCTTTTGCACGTGTGGAGTGTGCCACTCGTCGGAAAACAGTCGGCGGGTGGCACACTCCACACGTGATCGCCGACGCCCACGTCGACCTGCTCTACGAGCTCGGCTACCGCGAGCTCCGGGCCGGCGAGACCCGCAGCTTCGCGCGGACCTGGCTGCCACTGCTCGAGGCCGGCAGCGTTGGCCTCCAGGTCTGCCCGATCTTCGTCGAGCTCGACCGCCAACCCGAGGGGACGCTGCGGGCCGCCCTGGGCCAGGCGACGTGCCTGCACCGCGCCGTGCGCGAGAACCCGAACCGCGTTCTGCAGGTGCGGTCGGCCGCCGACCTCGATTCCGTCGAGCGCGGCGAGCGGATCGGCCTCCTGCTCTCACTCGAAGGCGTCGAGCAGTTCGGCTACGAGATCTGGCCCGCCGAGACGTTCTGGGAGCTCGGGGTACGGATGGTCGGCCTGACCTGGAACCGCCGCAACCCGTATGCCGACGGCGCCATCGAGGACGGCGGCCTCTCACGGCTCGGCCGTGAGCTCGTGGACCAGATGTTCGAGCTCGGGATCGTCCTCGACCTCGCCCACGCGTCGCCGCGCACCTTCGCCGAGGTGATCGACCGTGCGAACGGCAGAGCGGTGATCTGCTCCCATGCCGGCTGCCGTGGCGTCAACGACCACCCCCGCAACCTGACCGACGACCAGTTGCGCGCGCTGGCCGACGCCGGCGGCCTCTTCGGGCTGATGCTGCATCCGATCGCGATCGGGCCCGACCGGCGCACGATCGCCGGAGTGATCGAGCACCTCGAGCACGCGATCGGCGTAATCGGCGTCGACCGCGTCTGCCTCGGCGGAGACTTCACGACGCGCCTCAACAAGGTGCTGCCGCCGATGCCCGAGCCGGCCGACGGGCTCCAGCCGGAAGGCCTGGCCTCGGGCGCCGGGATCGAGGGTCTCTGCGGGCCCGAGGACTATCCGGCCCTGATCGCGGCCCTCGGCGACCGCGGCTGGGCGGCCGCCGACATCGAGGCGGTGGCTTCCGGCAACCTGCTCGGCTTTCTCCGCCACGCGCTGCCCTAGCGGGGTGGCGTCCCGCCGAGACCGCGCCAGACGAGTGCGGCGACCTGCTCGGCCCAGCAGGCCGGCTGGCGTTCGCCGGCGAGCGCGCGGGCGTACCACGTGCCGGTGAACACGTTGACCGCGGTGTCGAGATCCCCGTCCGCGTCGAGAAGCCCGTCGGCGCGGGCTCGTTCGAGAATCGCGCGCAGTCGCGCGCGGCGGGGGGCGACGAGGCGCTCGCGGTAGAAACGGACGAGATCGGTATCGGTCCCGCGCAGCAGCATCGTGCCGACGAGCGAGACACCGTCGGGGCGGCTGATCCCCCGCCGAAATGCCTCGAGCTCCCCGACCAGATCCGCGTACGGATCGTCGGTCGATGCCCGCCCGGCTGCCTGTGACATCGCGGCGACCGCGGCAGTCGCCAGGTCGGCCTTCGTCGGCCAGCGCCGATAGAGCGCCTGGCGGGTCGTCCCCGCCTCCTCGGCCACGGCCGCGACCGACAGGGCCTCGTAACCATGCTGGGCGAGGTGCCGACGGGCAGCTGCGAGGACTCGCTCGTCGATGTCGACGTCGCGCGGACGCCCTGTGCTCTCTCGACTCATCCGCAGCATGATAGCTTGAATTAATACAGAACAGTACTGTATTGTTATTGCGAAAAAGACTCGCAACCCAGAAACAGAGGAGAAGCACGATGTCCGCAGCAATCGACGTCCTCCCGGAGAGCCCCAAGCGCATCCTGATCGTCGCCTCGAACCCGTCCGTCTCTCCCACCACCGGTTGGCCCATCGGGTTCTGGTGGGCGGAACTGACCCACCCCTACTGGGAGTTCGTCGAGCGCGGCTACGAGGTCACGATCGCGAGCCCCGACGGCGGTGCCCTCGTGCCCGACGGCTTCAGCGACCCGGAGGATCAGTCGGGTTACTCGGCCAACGACCTGATCAGCCTCGGTTTCAAGAAGAGCCCGACTCATGCTGCGCTGCCCGAGAGCACACCGAAGCTCGCCGACCTCGCGGCCGACGACTTCGACGCCGTCTTCCTGGTCGGCGGCCAGGCGCCGATGGTGACGTTCGTCAACGACGAGCGCGTGCACCAGCTCGTCGCCGCCTTCCACGAGGCCGGCAAGCCGACCGCGGTCGTCTGCCATGCAACATGTGTCCTGCTCAAGGCGAAGGGCTCCGCCGGGAAGCTCGTCGTCGACGGTAAGACATGGACCGGTTTCGCGACCTCGGAGGAGCAATACGCCGACGAGTTCGTTGGTCAGCGGATCCAGCCGTTCTGGATCGAGGACGAGGCGCGCAAGCTCGAGGGAACGAACTTGATCGTCAACTCGATGTTCAAGGCGTTTGCCGTGCGCGACGGCAACCTGATCACCGGGCAGCAGCAGTACTCCGGCGCAGCCGCCGCCCGGCTCCTGATCGAGGCCCTCGGCGTCTGACCGGATCGCCACACTGACCCACGAAACAGAAGGAGCACATGCGATGAACATAGGAATCCTGGGTGGTGGCCGCGTCGGCGGCGCTCTTGCAGAGTGCTGGCGCGCCGCCGGCTACGACGTTGCAGTTTCCACCCGCGACACGGTCGCGGAGGTCGCGTCGGGGCGAGACGTGCTCCTGCTCGCCGTTCCCTGCACTGCGGCACCCGCGGTGCTGAGCGCGGCGGGGCCTCTGGACGGCACCATCCTGATCGATGCCACGAACAACCTCTCGGGCGGCCCAGCCGGCGCCGAGATCGCGGCTCTGGCGCCCGGAGCCCGCACGGTGAAGGCGTTCAACACAGTGTTTGCGCAGTTCTTCGCCCACCCGCCGGCGACGCCTCCAACCCTCGTCTTTGCCGGCGACGACGCAGAGGCGAAGGAGGTCGTGGCCAGCCTGATCCGCGACGCCGGGTTCGATCCCGTCGATGCGGGCGACCACGTCCAGGCCGCCGACCTGGAGGCGTTTGCCCGCCTCGTGATCGGAATCGCCTACCGACAGGGAAAGGGCCCCTTCGTCTACCGGTTCGGGGCAGAGTGACCGCTACGGCCGCGCCGCAGGTCGTCGGGCCGCCCGACCTCGCGAGCGGGGAAGAGGAGGAGCGACGCACGAGCTATCTCGAGCTCTTCTTCGATCTCGTTTTCGTCTACGCGATCACGCAGGTGACGACGCTGCTGCTCAGCAACACGAGCCCGGCCGGCTTCGCCCGCTCCGCGCTAGTCCTCGCCCTGATCTGGTGGGCGTGGTCGGGGTTCACCTGGATGACGAATGCGATCGACATCGAGAGCCAGGTGACGAAGATCCTCTTCCTCGCAGGCATGGCGGGTGCGTTCTTCGTGGCGCTCGCCGTCCCGCACGCCTACGGCGACGAGGGGCTCTGGTTCGCGTGCGCGTACGCGTTCATCCGCCTGCTGAACCTGGTGCTCTACGGGTGGGGGCTCAAGGATCGACCGGCGGAGCTGGCGGCGCTGCTTCGTCTGGCGCCGTTCTTCCTCCTCTCCCCCGCGCTCGTCGTTGCCGGAGGCGCCGTGGACAGCCTGCCGCTGCGCAGCGCGCTCTGGGTCGCCTCCATCGTGGTCGACCTGGCGGGAGTGCTTGCCACGGGGAGCGAAAACGACTGGCGGATCTCGCCCTCGCATTTCGCCGAGCGCTACGCCCTGATCGTGATCATCGCGCTCGGCGAGTCGATCGTCGCCGTCGGCACGAGCGTCGCCGACCTTCCGCGCGACGCGATGTTTGCGCTCTCGGTCACCATCGCCTTCGTCGGCATCGCAGCGCTGTGGTGGGCCTACTTCGGGTTCGTGTCGGGCGCAGTCGAGCGGGCGCTCCAGAGGACAGAGCCGAGCAAGCGCGGGCCACTCGCCCGTGACGTTTTCACCATTTTCCATTACCCGATCGTGCTCGGAATCGTCTTCTTCGCGGTGGCGGCGAAGAAGACGCTCGCGCACCCGGAGGACGCACTCTCACGGCCGGGGCGGGCGGCGCTCGGGCTCGGCGTCGCCCTCTACCTCGGCGGCTTCCTCGCAGCGCGCTACCGGATCGTGCGCACGATCGGGCGAGAGCGCGCCGCGGCAGCCGTGCTCGCGCTCGTCGCGGTCGTGGCTCTCAGGTCACTCGACGCCGTTGCACTATTCTCCGTGGTCACCGTGATCGTGATCGTCGCGACGGTCGTGGAGCGCGTCCGCTACAAGCGGGCGCCGAGCCCGATCATGCAGAACCCGCCCGGTTAGAGAGCGGCGCCGCCGTCGGCGAGCAGCGTTGCGCCGTTGACGTAGGCGGCCTCGTCCGAGAGGAGCCAGGCCACGAGCGCCGCGATCTCCTCCGGGCGGCCGAGGCGTCCGGCGGGGATCTCCGCGGCGAGCGCCTCGATCCGATCACCCGCCAGCTCCCGCACGGTCTCGCCGTCGATCGTTCCCGGAGCGACGGCGTTGACGGTGACGCCGTCGGCGGCGAGGTCTGCCGCCGCCCTTCGCGTGAGCGCGAGCAGGCCGGCCTTCGACGTCGCGTAATGCGCCCCGGTGACGCCGCGGCCCCTGAAGGCCGAGTCGGAGGCGAGATTCACGATCCGCCCTCCGCGGCGCTCGCGCAGGAGCGGGCCAACGGTGGCGATGCCCAGAAACGGTCCTTTCAGATTGGTCGCGAGGACGTCGTCCCACTCCTCCGGGGTGATCTCGAAGAGGTCGCGCACGTCGGTGCGGGCCGCGCAGTTGACGAGCGCAGCGAGGTCGCCGGCGGCTTGCGCGACCGAGACCGCCTGCTCCCACGAGGCCGGCTCGCGGACGTCGAGCACAACCGGTGTTGCGTCGCGGCCGAGTTCGGAAGCGAGCACCGCGACGGCGTCGACGTCGAGGTCGCCGAGCACGAGCGACCAGCCGTCGGCGTGGAGACGCCGGGCGACCGCGGCGCCGATCCCGCGGGCGGAGCCGGTGACGATAGCGACCCTCACTCGAGCAGGCTGGCGCCAATTGCGCCGCCGAGGTCACCGAGCTCGACGAGACGGTACACGGGGTGATCGCGAAAGAACGTGTGCTTCTCGGCGGCCGCTTCGATCCGTCCCAGCCAGTCTGCGCCCAACCGCTCCCCGAGGCCGCCGCCGACCACGACCGCCTCGACGTCGAGCAGCGTCACGGCGGATCCGATCCCGACGCCGAGCGCCTGAACGGCGCCCTCCAGCAACTCCTCGGCCAGCTCGTCTCCCGCCTGCAGCGCCCGGAGCCAGACACCGCTCGTCAGTCGGTCGCGGCCGCGCTTTTCCATCAGCTCGAAGAGAACGGTCGGTCGCTCCCTCGCCAGCTCGCGGGCACGCTCCTCGAGCGCGCCCCGGCCCGCGTACGCCTCGACGCACCCTTCGAGCCCGCAGTTGCAGCGGCGTCCTCCGGGCTGGACGCAGACGTGTCCTAGCTCGCCGGCCGAGCCACGCCCCACGAGCTGTCGGCCGTCGACGACGATGCCGCCGCCGACCCCGGTTCCCCAGAAGACGCCCAGGAACGATCCGTAGCCCCGCCCCGCTCCGAACACTCGCTCGGCCTCGACCGCGACGCTCACGTCGTTGCCGATCACGACCGGACGATCGAGCTCGTCTGCGAGCGCAGGCCCGAGCGCAAAGGGGTTGTCCCACCCGTCGATGTTCGGCACCTGCATGACGGTGCCGCTCGTGACGTCGATCGATCCGGGCGCACCGATTCCGATCCCTGCGAGGCCCATCGGCTCGACGCCCGCATCGTCGAGCGCCTCGCGCATCGCTTCGGCTAGCTCGAACGCCACCGCCTCCGGGCCTCCCTCGCGTGGCGTTTCACGCCGGGCGTGGCCGAGCACCTTTGCCTCGCCGTCGGTGACGACGGCCTGGATCTTCGTGCCGCCGAGGTCGAGACCACCCTTCATCCGCGTCACCGGAGCCATCGCACCACCTCGTCGAGAGCCTTTCTGTTCGCCCGCTCGCTCCACTCCGCCGCAGTTCGCTGCCCGGCGTCACGCGGCTTCTCGGGCAAGCCGAAGGTGAGCACGATCACCGGCGCCTCATCGTGGGCCGCCTCGAGCGAGCGGCATGCGAGCTCCGCGTCGGAGATCCCGTTCGGGCAAGAGGCCAGGCCCTCGGCCCAGGCGGCGAGCAACATGCTCTGCGCGGCCCGTCCGGCATCGAATAGAACCGGGCCCTTGCCACTGACCAGGATCGCCACGACGAGGCCGGCGGTAAGGACGTTATCGGGAACATAGACCGCGCTCGCGAGCCGCTCGATGCGCGCGCGGTCGGTCGGCACGGCGAACGTCCACGGCTGCCGATTGCCGGCTGAGCCCGACAGCCTGCCGGCATCGAGGAGGCGGAGCACGAGCTCCGGCGCGAGCGGCCCGGGCAACGTACGGCGCTCGTCGCGACGGCTCGCGATCGCGAGGAGAGTGTCCACCTCCCTACCCTATCGCGCGAAGATCTAAGCTCCCTTCAATGGCGCAACCCGCAGACCAGGAGACGGTGAGCCTGCTCCGCTGGCTCCGCCGCCAGCTACGCCAGCCGACGCCCGAGCGGGAGCGCCTCGAGGCTGCTGTCGCACATGACGACCCGGCGGAGGCCCGTCGCCTGCTCGCGCGCTACGCGTTCGGCGAGGAGCAACGGAAGCATGTCGCCGGGCTGATCGACCGCTGGGAGGCGAGCCGTGGCCCGCGCTGACAACGAGTCCCTGGTGCGGCGGATCTTCGACGCCTTCGCCCGCAAGCAGGGCTTTGCTCTCCGGGAGGCCTTTGCCGAGGACGCGACGTGGAGCGTGCCGGGCTCGGGCACCATGGCCGGCACATTCCAGGGGCGCGACGAGATCTTCCGCTTCCTCGGTCGCCTTCCCAAGGAGACCGACGGAACCTACTCCTCGTCATTGATCGACGTGCTCGTCTCGGATGACCGCGCCGCGGCGCTCTACCGGGCCAGCGGCGCGCGGAAGGGGCGCACGCTCGAGCTCGACCAGGTGCTCCTCTTCCGGATCGAGGACGGGCTGGTGCGCGAGGTGCTCGCGCTGCCGAGCGACCCGGAGGCGTTCGATAGGTTCTGGGATCCATGAGCGACCAGCGCTTCGCTGACGGCCTCCGCTACCGGATCGAGATTCCCTCCGTCGAGGGCCCGGCCGTGATGCGGGCCGTACTCGCCGAGGCCGACGCCCGCGGTGTCCCCGTGCGCCGGGTCTCGCAGGGGTCGGGCGTGATGATGCTGACCGACGTCGAGCTCGACGAGATGGCCCAGCTCGGGAGCGAGCACGGCGTCGAGGTGTCCCTCTTCCTCGGCCCGCGCGGCGCCTGGGACACGGGCGGCCAGTCGTTCGTCACCAGCGCCGTGGGTGTCACCGCCCGCGGCGACGCCGGGGTCGAGCAGTGCCTCGCCGAGGTGCGCCGCGGCCTCGCCCACGGGATCCGCTCCTACCTCGTCGGCGACCTCGGTGCGCTTGCGACGCTCGGACGGATGCGCGCCGACGGTGACCTGGCGCCGGATCTCGTACTGAAGACGTCGGTGCTGCTTCCCTGCGCGAACGGTGCAACGGCGCGCGTCCTGCAGGATTGCGGCGCCACCACGATCAACGTTTCGACCGACGTCTCGGTCGAGACGCTCGCCGAGATCCGGAGCGCCTGCACTGCGCCACTCGACGTCTATGTCGAGGTGCCGGACGACCAGGGCGGCTTCGTCCGCTTCTACGAGGTGCCGGAGATGATCCGGGTGGCGGCGCCGATGTACGTCAAGCTCGGCCTCCGCAACGCGCCGAACATCTACCCCGCGGGGCTCCATCTCGAAGATCTAGCCGTGAAGCTTGGCCGGGAGCGGGTGCGCCGCGCCGAGCTCGTGCTGCGGCTGCTCGCCGAGCGGGCACCCGATCTTGTCGAGGGTCGCGGTGCCGATGCTCCGACCGATCTCGCGATCCCGTTGCACCGACCCTGACCGGGATCGACTTCGGTCGCTTCGATGCTTTAGGGCGTAGCGTCTCACGTGCCCCACCCCGGATCGCGACTGCCGCCGCTGCCGAGCGACTCGATCACGACCTCGATCAGCCGGCCCGATGAGAGCACGTGCTCGCGGGCGAGCAGCCGTGCTCCTGCCGCGCTGCCGGCGGCGACCGCCTCGCGAATCGCGCGGTGCTGGAGGTCGTTCTTGGCGTAGAGCTCGTCGAGCTCGGCGCGGGCGCTCCAGACACGGTCGCCGATGAAGGTGCGCCGCGCGCTCTTCGCGAGCCGCTCGATCAACGGCATCTCGGCCGCCGCATAGATCACGTCGTGGAAGGCGTAGTTGGCCTGCATCCACTCGACGAACAACGACGACTCCCCCGCCTCCCCCCGCCGGGCCTGCGCCCGCAGCTCCAGGGTCAGCTCCGAGAACCGTTGCTCCGCGGCGTCGAGCGCAGCGAGATCTGCCGCCGTCATCCGTGGCGTCGCCACCTCTGTTGCGAGCGCCTCGAGCTCGGCGCGCACGAGGTGGGCCTCGCGCAGCTCGGTCGCAGAGACCGAGCGCACCCGCACGCCGCGATTCGGCTCGAACGAGACGAGACCGAGCGCGGCCAGGCGGCGGAGCGCCTCGCGGACCGGCGTACGGGAGACCTCGAAGCGCTCCGAGAGCTGCTCCTGCCGGAGCACCGTTCCCGGTGCGATAGCCCCGCCGACGATCTCGTCCTCGAGCACGCGGGCGATGTCGTCGGCCTTGGTGGACAGGAAGGTGCTCACCGCGCGATGGAGTGTACCGGCTCCCTGGACTCCTGATGGACTGTTTGGGATCCGAAAAAACCGCTTGTACCGCGCTTGTGTCCGAATTGAGCTTCAGGTAGGATCCAAGAACATCGAACTTGGATCCCAAAGGAGAACGGCATGAGCTCCGCCGACCAGATCGAGCGCCCCTACACGCCGGCCGACGTGGAGCGCCTGCGCGGCTCGGTCACGATCGAGCACACGCTGGCCCGCCTCGGCGCGGAGCGGCTGCGGCAGCTGCTCGCGGAGGATCCGTGGGTGCCCGCGCTCGGGGCCATGACTGGTGGCCAGGCGGTGCAGATGGTGAAGGCCGGCCTGAAAGCGATCTATCTCTCCGGCTGGCAGGTCGCCGCCGACGCGAACCTCTCGGGCAACACCTACCCCGACCAGAGCCTGTATCCGGCCAACAGCGCCCCCGCACTCGTAAAGCGGATCAACAGCGCCCTGCTGCGGGCCGACCAGATCTCGCACGCCGAGGGCGACGACTCGATCCACTGGCTCGCTCCCATCGTCGCCGACGCCGAGGCCGGCTTCGGCGGCCCGCTCAACGCCTACGAGATCATGCGGTCGTTCATCGAGGCGGGTGCCGCGGCGGTGCACTTCGAGGACCAGCTCTCGTCCGAGAAGAAGTGCGGCCATCTCGGCGGCAAGGTGCTCGTGCCGACGGCCCAGCACGTCCGCACGCTCGTTGCCGCGCGCCTCGCGGCCGACGTCGCCGACGTGCCCACGCTCGTCGTCGCTCGCACCGACGCCCTCTCGGCGTCGCTGCTGACGAGCGACATCGACGAGATCGATCGCGAGTTCTGCACCGGCGAGCGCACCCCCGAGGGCTTCTTCCGGGTGCGGGACGGTATCGACGCTGCCATCGCGCGCGGCCTCGCCTATGCCCCCTACGCCGACCTGATCTGGTGCGAGACGGGGACGCCGGACATGGCCGAAGCGGAGCAATTCGCGAACGCGATCCACGAGCAGTTCCCGGACAAGCTGCTCGCCTACAACTGCTCGCCGTCGTTCAACTGGCGCAAGCACCTCAGCGACACGCAGATCGAGGCGTTCCAGCGGGAGCTCGCGGCGCTCGGCTACCGCTTCCAGTTCATCACCCTGGCCGGCTTCCACGCCCTCAACCTCTCGATGTTCGAGCTCGCGCGCGGCTACCGCGAGGAGGCGATGCCCGCCTACGTCCGTCTCCAGGAGCGCGAATTCGAGCTGGAAGAGGACGGCTATACGGCGACGCGGCATCAGCGCGAGGTCGGTGCCGGCTACTTCGACCAGGTGCTGGAGACGATCACCGGCGGCACCTCCTCCACCCTCGCGTTGAAGGGCTCGACCGAGGAAGCGCAGTTCGAGACCGGCGGCGAGGAGATCGAGAAGAACGCAGCCTGAGGGAACGGGCTATCGTGGGGCGCCGTGACCAACGACGTCCTCGAAGCCCGTCCACCAGACGTCTCGGAAAGTCTTGCGGCGGAGATCGCGCGCGAGGTCTTCGGCGTCGCCGGCGTCCCGACGCCGCTCGTCGGTGAGCGCGACAGGAACTTCCGGCTCGTCGGTGACGACGGCTCGTTCGTGCTCAAGGTCGGCAACCCGGCCGACCCGGCCGAGGTCGTCGAGATGCAGGTGCTCGCGATGGAGCATGCGCTGCGGGCCGATCCGGCCCTCCCGATCGCCCGCCCGAGGCGAACACTCGCGGGAACCCCGACGGGCCGAGCGACGATCGACGGCGTCGCGCACGCGCTGCAACTCGTCGACCTGATCGACGGAGATCCCTTCCCGCCGGGCCCGAGCAGCCCCACTCTCCGGCGAGCCGTCGGCGCCGCGATCGCGCGCCTCGACCGAGCCCTCGCGGGCTTCGATCACCCGCTGGCCCGGCGCTCGCTCAGCTGGGACGTGACGCAGCTTCCGCAGCTACGTCGACGACTCCCGCACGTGCCGGTCGCCCGTCGTGACCTCGTCGAGCGCTGGCTCGATCACTACGAGTCCCGCGTCCAACCGCTCCTCGAGCTCGTCCCGCTCTCGACGATCCACGGCGACGCGAACCCGGCGAACCTCCTCGTCGCCAGAGACGATAGAGAGCGCCTCGCCGGGATCGTCGACTTCGGCGACCTCGTCCACACGCGCACCGTGATCGATGCCGCCATCGCGGCTGCCTACCAGTCGTTCGGTGCCGGGAACGCGCTCGACCCGCTCGTAGACGTGATCACCGCCTACCACGCAGTGCGGCCGCTCACTGCCGCCGAGATCGGTCTCGTCCCGGGCCTCGCGGCAGCGCGCATGACTCAGTCGCTCCTGATCTCGGCCTGGCGGGCAGACCTGCACCCGGACAACATCGACTACATCCTCGGAGACGCCGACGACTGTTTCGAGACGCTCGAGCGGCTCGACGGGCACGACCCCGACACGCTTGCCGCGGCGCTCGCCGAGGCATGCGGGAGCGCACGGCGCACGCGGCCCACCCTCGACGCGAGCCTCGCTCTGCGCCGCTCCCGCCTCGGTCCGGCGGTCTCACTCAGCTACGACGAACCGGTCCGGCTCGAATCCGGCGACGGCGTCTGGCTCACCGACGTCGAGGGAAACCGGCTGCTCGACGCCTACAACAACGTGCCACAGGTCGGCCATGCGCATCCACGCGTCACGGCCGCGCTCAGCGCCCAGGCACGGCGGCTCACGACCAACACCCGCTATCTCGTGGACGAGGTGGCGGCATACGCCAACCGGCTCGCGGGGCTCCTCCCCGACGGGCTCTCCGTCGTGATGTTCGTCAACTCGGGCAGCGAGGCGAACGATGTCGCGATCCAGATCGCCCGCGCCGTCACCGGCAGCCGAGGTGCTGTGATCAGTGAGCATGCCTATCACGGTACGACGGCGGCGACGGCGGCCCTCTCGCCGGAGGAGCTCGGGCCTGCGGCTCTCGAGCCGTGGGTCGCCCGGATCGGCGGTGCGGCCACCCTCGGGGCCGACGACCCCGCGAAGCTGGTACCAGCCGAGGTTGACGCCGCGTTCGCGCAGCTCCACGCAGCCGGGCACGGCGCCGCGTTCCTGATCCTCGACGACGTCTTTGCGAGCGACGGCATCTTCGCCGTCCCGCCGGGGTACCTCCGCGCCGCCTACGACCGAGCCCGCGCCGCCGGCGCGCTCTGCATCGCCGACGAGGTGCAGGCGGGATTCGGTCGTGTTGGCACGCCGTTCTGGGGCTTCGCGCAGGACGGGGTGGTGCCTGACATCGTTACCCTCGGCAAGCCGATGGGCAACGGCCACCCGATGGGGGCGGTCGTCACGACTCCCGAGATCGCAGCGCAGTTTGCGGAGCGCTGGCATTTCTTCTCGACCTTCGCCGGGTCGCCGGTCGCGGCGGCCGTCGGGTCGGCCGTGCTGGACGTGATCGAGGGGGAACAGCTCGCCGCGCGCGCCGAGCGGGTTGGCTCGTATCTCCGCGATCGCCTCGGCGAGATCGCCGCCTCCTTCCCCGCCGTGCGCCTCGTGCGCGGACCAGGGCTGTTCGTCGGCGTCGAGCTCGACTGCGACGCGCCCGGCCAGGAAGCCATCGGACGGGCGGTCGCGAACGGCATGCGCCGCCGGGGCGTTCTCGTCGGAGCGACGGGGCCGCAGGTGAACGTGATCAAGATCCGGCCGCCCCTCGTGTTTTCCGAGGCCCACGCCGATCTCGTCGCGGCCGCCCTCGCCGCCGCCCTCGCCGACGAGATGAGATGATCAACCGGTGATCCACACCTCGGACGTCCTCACCGACGAGGCCCGCGCGTTCCTCACCGACCTGCAGCGCGAGTTTGGTAGCCACCGGGTCGAGCTCCTGGCGCGCCGGGCCGAGCGTCTCGAACGCCTGCACGGCGGCGAGCTGCCCGACTTCCTCCCCGAGACGGCCGAGATCCGCGCCGGCGACTGGCAGGTGGCGGCCACTCCGGCCGAGATCGCCGACCGGCGCGTCGAGATCACAGGCCCGGTCGACCGCAAGATGGTTATCAATGCGCTCAACTCGGGGGCGCGTGTGTTCATGGCCGACTTCGAGGACTCGAACTCGCCCACCTGGTTCAACTGCATCGACGGGCAGCGCAACCTCACCGATGCGCTCGATCGCACGATCTCGCTCGACACGGGCGAGAAGCAGTACTCCCTGGGAGACGACCCGGCCGTCCTCTTCGTGCGCCCGCGCGGCTGGCATCTCGAGGAGCGCCACTTCGAGGTGGACGGCACGGCGATGTCGGGCTCGCTGTTCGACTTCGGCCTCTATTTCCTTCGCAACCACGGCCGCAACGGCCGCTACTTCTACCTGCCCAAGCTCGAGTCGCACCTGGAGGCGCGGCTCTGGAACGACGTGTTCACGTGGTCGCAGGATCGGCTCGGCGTCCCGCAGGGGATGATCAAGGCGACCGTCCTGATCGAGACGATCCTAGCCGCGTTCGAGATGGACGAGATCCTCTACGAGCTGCGCGACCACTCGGCGGGCCTCAATGCCGGCCGCTGGGACTACATCTTCAGCGTGATCAAGAAGCTCGGCCACCGGCCCGAGATGGTGCTGCCGGATCGCGGCGATGTGACGATGGCGGTGCCGTTCATGCGCTCCTACTGCGAGCTGCTCGTCAAGACCTGCCACCGCCGCGGCGCCTTCGCGATGGGTGGGATGGCCGCCTTCATCCCTTCACGACGCGACGCCGAGGTCAACGCGGTGGCGCTCGCGAAGGTGACCGAGGACAAGGAGCGGGAGGCATCGCAGGGCTTCGACGGCACGTGGGTCGCGCATCCCGATCTCGTCACGACCGCGTACGAGGCGTTCGACGCGGTGCTCGGCGAGAGCCCCAATCAGATCGACCGTCGGCGCGACGACGTCGCGGTCACGGCCGCCGACCTGCTCGACATCGCCGCCACCCCTGGCGCGATCACCGAGGACGGCCTCCGCAACAACGTCTCCGTCGGGATCCAGTACCTCGCCGCCTGGCTCCACGGGTCGGGAGCGGTCGCGATCAACAACCTCATGGAGGACGCCGCAACGGCCGAGATCAGTCGCTCCCAGATCTGGCAGTGGCTGCACCACAGCCGAATCGAGGCAGCCGATGTCGCACGGATCACCGACGAGGAGATGGCGACCCTCGGCCCGGACTACGAGGAGGCGCGCTCGATCTTCGCGAGCATCGCCACGCGCCCCGACTACGTCGAGTTCCTGACGCTGCCCGCCTACGACCGGCTGCTCACGGACGAGGCGGCATGAGGGCAGTCTTCGTGGGGGGCTCCTCGGGCATCGGCCTCGCCGCCGCCCGCCGGGCCGTAGCCGCGGGCTGGGAGGTCGTCATCGCCAGCCGCGATCCGGGCCGCGCCGATCTCAACGCGGAGACCGTGACGCTCGACATCTCCGACGAACGGGCCGTGCGCTCCACCTTCGAGGGCCTCGGGCCGATCGACCACCTCGTCTTCTCTCCCGTCGCACGCGCCGGCGGGCCGGCGCGCTCGCTCGACCTCGGCGCCGCCCAGAAGGCGTTCGAGACGAAGCTCTGGGGCCCCTTTGCCGCCGTTCAGGCGGCCGACGTTGGCGAGTCGATCGTCTTCGTCTCGGGTGTTGCGGCCGCCACACCGATGCGCGGTGGCTCGGCCACGGCCGCCGTAAACGGCGCTATCGAGGCCCTCGTCCGCACGCTTGCCGTCGAACTTGCGCCCGTCCGCGTGAACGCCGTCTCTCCCGGAATCGTCGCCACCCCCACCTGGGAGGGGATGGCGGCCGAGGAGCGACAGGCGATGTTCGAACGGCTGAGCAGTGCCCTCCCGGCCGGTCGCGTGGGCACTGCCGACGACCTCGGCGACGCGATCTGGATGCTGCTGAACAACGGCTTCGTCACCGGCATCGTGCTCCCGGTCGACGGCGGCCACCGGCTCGCAGCCCCCTGACGTGCGGGCCGCGACGGTTGCCGACGCCGAGGCCTTTGCCGCCCTCGCCGGCCCTTTCCTGGCGGCCGACGAGGCGGAGCACAGCCTCGCGCTTGGCCTGCTCGGGCGCCTCCTGTTCGAGCCGCGAGTCTACGGGCACGACCCGTTGTTCGTGGTGGCGCTGGAGGGTGCCGACGTCGTGGGTTGCCTGCTGCGGACGCCACCTCACGGCGTCGTCCTGAGCCGGTTCGCGTCGCTCGACGCAGTCGCTGCCGTCGCCGACTGCGTCCGCGAGGTGCATCCCGAGTTGCCCGGCGCCGTCGGACCGAACGACGTCGCCGCCCGCTTCGCGGAGTGCTGGGCGGCTCGAGCCGGGGTGAGAGCAGAGATCGGGATTCGCCAGCGTGTACACGCGGCCTCGTCGGTCAATCCGATCCGACCGGCTCCCGGAAGAATGCGAACGCCCGGGCCGGCCGACGAGGAAACCGTGGTCAGCTGGATCGCGGCCTTTGCCGAAGAGGCGCTCGGCGCCGCGGGCCACGTCGAGAGCGCCGAGGCGACCTACCGGCGCATCGCCGGCGACCCACACGGTGCCTGGGTCCTGTGGGACGACGGCGGCCCCGTCTCGCTAGCAGCCTTCGGAAGCCGCACGGCGACCGGCGTCAGGATCGGCCCCGTCTACACCCCACCCGAGCACCGGGGCAAGGGGTATGCCACCTCGCTCGTCTCGGAGATCACGAGCGAGCGGCTCCGCAGCGGCCTCGATCTCTGCTTCCTCTTCACGGATCTTGCAAACCCGACCTCGAACGCAATCTACTCCCGGATCGGCTACGACCCCGTCGCCGACTGGGATCAGTGGGCGTTCACAGGTCTCCAGCCCTAGCGCCTCCCTACCGATACATGAGCCATGTCTGCTCGCCTCGGGCTCACGGTCGGCATCACCATCGCCGCTGTCATCTTCGGCGGCTGGCGGATGGTGCTCCCTGGAGTCGGCGGCGGCTCGGCCGGCGTTGACAGCTCCGTGTCGTCCCTGGTCTCGACGACGGTGCGGGCGGCGTTCACCGGCGCCGAGGCGAACCTCGACGCGAAGCGGATCGCAACCGGCTCGTACGCCGGCACGCTGATCGAGCCGCCGATCGAGCTCGTCCGCGCCGACGGAGCCTCGTACTGCCTCCAGTACGCCCAGGGCGTCGTGCTGCAACACCTCGTCGGCCCTGGCGGCACCGTCCAGCCCGGCCCCTGCTAACGCCCCGTCGTTCTACCGGTTGTGGTTGACGAGCTCGAAGCTATTCCCGTCGGGATCGAGCACGAACGCGGCGTAGTAGCCCGGGTGGTAGATCTCGCGCTCGCCGGGCGGGCCGTCGTCACGGTAGCCCGCCTCGACGAGTAGACGGTGGAAGTCGTCGACGGCCGCGTTCGTCTCGGTAGGGAACGCGACGTGGAGGTGCCGCGTCGACTCGCCGACGACGATCGAGAGTGAGCCGCTCGAGCCGACGAGCTGGATGTGCTCCGGCGAGAGATCCCGGAGCTCGAGGCCGGCGGCCGCCGCGAGCTCCTCACAGAAGCGCCGCGCCGATCCGATGTGCGTCGTTCGAAGCCAGAGATGATCGATCACGCCGCCCGAGCGATGCGTGCCGTGGTGCACGGCCTCGATGCTGGTGCCGTCACGATAAGAGAGGAATGTTGAGAACCTAGGTGTGCGGCCGAAACACGGTTCACACACGCAGAAGTGGCAGTAGGGCATTGGCCGCGACTATTTCACTCGACGGGTCGTGCCCCCGCCGGCCCTCAGGCGCTGGACGACTCGGCTACCCAAACGTGCGGGAATGTTCCCTGGGGTCTCACGTCACGGATGTCCGCGCTTGCGTGCCTGGAGGGTGTAGCTGTGAGGCAGGCGCTCGGGTCGATCCGAGAGGCGCCACTCTTTGTTGCCAATGAAATCCATTTGTCCCGGTAGTGCCTCCCACGGCGTCGAGTCGTGCTCCTCGAGCATCGTGAGCTCCATGCCGACATCGAGGATCGAGGTCACGATCTCGCCAAGCCCGTGATTCCATTCGTGTGTGACGGTCGGAGCAAACACGTGGTCGGTCTGGACATACGTCCCTTCTTCGTCCCAGACGTTCGGCTGTTTGGTCTCGAAGTAGGGATGCTCCAGGGCGAGCAGGCCGTCAGCTCGCGCGTCTTCGAGAGCCCAAAGCACCGGATGCCCCTCCCGTAGGAAGAGCCTGCCGCCCGGCCGCAAGAGTTGTGAGACGACCTGCGCCCATCGCCGGATGTCAGGGAGCCAGCAAAGTGCGCCGACACCTGTGAAGACCAGGTCGAAGCGGCTAGCGCCGAGTATGTCCGGAGCGTCATAAACATCCGCGGCAACAAAGGACGCCTCGACGCCCGCAGATGCCGCGAGGCGGCTCGCCTGTTCGAGCGCCGGTACCGAGAAATCGAGGCCGGTCATCCTCGCTCCCAACCGGGCCAGCGACACTGTGTCCGTCCCGATGTGACACTGCAAGTGCACCCCGTCAATCCCCTGGATCTCGCCGAGCCGGGGCAAGTCGAAACGCACGACACCGCTGAGGTACGACGGATCCTCCGCGAAACGAGCAACCCCGTAATCCAGCGAGCCAGCATGCGCAACAGCACGCTCGTCCCAGTGGGCGCGGTTCAGAATCCGGTAGTCATCCATCCCCCAGAAGCTAGAGACGACCGGCTCGGGCGTCAATCAGCCGCCCTGCACAGTTCAGGAATGCCCTCACGAGCCAGTCGCTACGAGAAGTCATTCCTCCTCGACATGTCGACCGTCATTCGTCGCACGATTCGGCCGTCAGCTGCTCGGAGAGTTTCCGTCTGGGGCTGTCGGCCAGAGGCCCACCGATTTCGTGGGATGGCATAGGCCACAAAGCCTTCCCGCTGGATCAAAGTTCGGCGGAATCCGTCCTCGAAACCCACGTCGACGTACTTCACAGTGGTCGCCACGGTGCCGAAGAAGAGCACGGTCTGCCGCCAGCGGAAGAACCTTGGGCTGCTAGCACGTCGGGTCGCCGCATCCCTCGGGCACATGTCCATCCCGGAGCCATCGGGCCAGTGGAGGATGAAACAGGTGACGCCACCCTTCGCAGGGGCAACACGCAGCTTGAACCAGATTGGCGCGTCGCGAAACCGGAGCACGTGCTCACGCGATCCATCGGCAGCCGGAGGAAAGCCATGGTCGGGCCCCCGGGGACTGGGGAACGCCCACTCGTCATCTGCTGCCGACCACCCTGGCATCGGTGCGACGGCTGCACCAAGGGTCGCCACTACTACCACCAACGCAGCGAGTAGGAGCCGACGTTGGCGTGTTTGATGGCCTACCGGAAATGGGATCAAGACAGCCTCCGACTGATGGGGGCGGTGGGCCGAAACCCAACAGCCTTCAGCTTGACACCAGTACGCACGCCGCACAAGCCCGGCAGTAACACAACTCTCCCGTGCGCCAACGTTAGTCGCGGAGGTTAAATCAATGTTTACACATAACTATCGGGATCGAGCAGGAAAGCGCCGTAGTATTCCGGCTTGTAGTGGGGGCGCTCGCCCGGAGCTCCTGCGTCGGGATAGCCGGCTGTTCGGCCGAGCTCCCAGAACGCGTCGACGGCGGCGCGCGAGGGGGCGACGAACCCGACGTGCAGCCCGGTGGTGACCGGCTTCTCGTCCGAGGCAGGAGCGAACCCAAAGTCGCTCCACTCGACGAACCACTCGTCGGCGTACGTCGACTCGAGCCCGAGCGCCGGCAGCACCGTTGCGTAGAACGCCTCCGCCGCCGCGCGGTCGGCGACCCGGATCGTCACATGGTCGAACATCGCTCTCAGGATACGCTTGCCAGAATGCTGGAGCTCCGCCCCAACTGCGAGTGCTGCGACCGAGACCTGCCGCCCGACAGCGAGCTGGCGCGGATCTGCACCTACGAGTGCACCTTCTGCGCCGACTGCGCAGAGGGACACTTCGCCGGAGCGTGCCCCAACTGCGGCGGCAACTTCGTCCCCCGGCCGATCAGGCCGGCGGTGAAGCTCGTGAACGATCCGGCGTCGACGGCGCGCGTCACGAAGCCTCACGCCGGCTGCACCCGGGTCGCCTGAGCCGCCCTCAGAGGAGGAAGTCGACGATCGCGTCGGCCGTCTCGGCAAACGAGTCCCAGAGGACGCTGTGCCCGCCGGGGACGACCACCCGCGTGACGTTGCCGTTTCGCGGGGCTGCGACGGGGATCCAGGAGTCTTCGCCGACAACGAGGAGCGTCGGGCACCGCGGCCAGGGCGGCGCCGCCTCGGCCATCTCACTCCACGCCACGATCACCGCTGCCGGCGCGTACTTCCAGCGAAAACGCCCGTCGGGCCCCTGGACGAGGTGCTCGCGCGTCTCCTCCTCGAGGACGGAGCGGGGCGTCGAGAAGAGCGACCCGTCGGTCAGCCTGGCGTCGATCGCCTCGTCGGGACTGCCAAACGAGACGTCCGCGCGGGTCAGGTCGGCCCGCTCGCCGGCGACGGCGGCGTCGAGTCGGAGGGCCGGGTCGAGCAGCACGGCCCGCTCGACGCGATCGGCATGGCGTCGCGCGAACTCCGCCACCAGCTTGCCGCCGAAGCTGTGCCCGATCCAGGTCGCTCCCGAGATCCCGAGCGCGTCCACCGTCTCGACGAGATCGGCAACGTGCTGCTCGACGCTCCACGGCGGCTCCCAGCCGGAATAGCCGTGCCCGCGATAGTCGACGCCGATCACGCGGAACGACGTGAGTCGCTCCTCCGCGAGCGCGCGGAACCGCCGGCCGTGGCCGGTAACGCCGTGCAGACAGACAACGGGCGGCCCCGAGCGGTCGCCCCATTCGACGGTGCTCAGCTGCATGAGAGGACAAGCTTGCCGAAGTGCCGACCCGCGTGCAGCATTTCGAGCGCCGTGCCCGCGTGGGCGAGAGCGTGCACGGAGTCGACGACCGGGCTCCACGAGCCGCGTTCGAGCGCGGCGAGCAGGCCCGCGAAGTCGGCGGGACTCCCCATCGTCGTGCCGAGCAGCGATCGCTGACCGAGGTAGAAAGGGCGCACCTGGAGCATCGCCTCGGTCCCGCCCGTTGCTCCGAAGACGACGACACGGCCGCCGGGCCGAACGCAGTCGAGCGACTGTTGCCAGGTCGAGCCGACGGAGTCGACGACGATGTCCACCCCGCCGAGTTCCTGCACGGCGGCGACCCAGTCGTCACTCGCGTAGTTGACGCCGCGGTCGGCGCCGAGGGCCAGCGAGTGGTCGATCTTCTCGTCCGAGGACGACGTCACGAGAACCCGTGCTCCCGCCTGAACGGCGAGCTGGACGACGAAGGTCGAGACGCCGCTGCCGGCCCCGAGGACGAGTACCGTCTCGCCGGCGACGAGCCCACCGCGGGAGAAGAGGGCGCGATAGGCCGTCAGACCCGCGAGCGGCAGGGCTGCTGCCTCCTCCCAGCCGAGACGGGCCGGCTTGGAGTAGACGTTCGCCTCGGGCACCGCGACGAGCTCGGCGTACGTCCCGTTCCGTGGTCCGCCGAGGATCTGGAAGTCCGGGCCGGGAGCCGCCTCGCGGTCTCCCCAGTTGAGCGACGGGAGGATGATCACCTCCTCACCCGTATCACGGCGGACACCCGCCCCGTCGGAGCCGGGGATGATCGGCAGCGGGAAGGGATAGATGCCGTCGCGAACGAGCAGGTCACGGCGATTCAGCGCCGCCGCGCGCAGCTCTACGACGACCTCCCCCGGCCCGGCCACCGGATCGGGCGAGGTCTCGACGCGAAGCTCTCCTCCCTCGTGGACCTGCGCAGCGAGCATCAGCGCAGCAACGCCCACGGCTCTTCGGCGGCGACGTCCTCGACGCCGTACCCGTCGTCGCCGACGGCCGGAGAGAGAATCGCGAGGATCTTCGCGGGAGCGTCACCGTCGTTGAACGTCGCGTGGACGACCGACTCCGGGATCACGACCGAGTCGCCGGCCGAGAGCAGGAGCTTCTCGGTCTCGAGCCACTGCTCGATCGTCCCCTCGAGCACGTAGATCACTTCCTCCTGGCCCGGATGGCGATGAAAGGCGTGGCACTTGCCGGGCAAGAACGTCGCCTCGATCGCGACGATCCCGCCCAGCCCATCTCGCGGCCCGCTGACCTGCGCGGACATGCCCCAGTCGTGCGCATCGCGGGTGAGTGCGTCACCCGGCTTGAATCCACCATTGCCCGGCATCAGCGCAGCGACGCCCAGGGCTCTTCGCCGGAGACGTCGACGAGCTCGTAGCCACCCTCGCCGCTCGCGGGCGCCAGGACGACCTGCAGCTCGGCGGTCTCCTCGGACTCGTTGAACGAGCCGTGAACCACTTCCCGGTCGATGTAGACCGAGTCGCCCGGGCCGAGCTCCGACTTCTCGCCCTCGAGCCACTGCACGACGCGGCCAGACTTGACGATGATCATCTCGTCCTGGTCGACGTGCTTGTGGAAGTCGTGTCCACCCCCCGGGGCCAGCGTGACATCCATGACGACGAAGCTCGTGCCGCCGGTGCTCGGCGGGTCGGCGCGCATGCCGGCGCTCCCCCAGTCGAAGTGGGCGATCACGACGTCTTCACTCATGACGAACCTGCTCATCGTTCCTCCTCTAGACGGGGATTGACTTGAATCGGCGCATATTCTCGGTCATCGCGACCTCCGTCGGCAGGCGCTCCATCGACGAGGCGCCGAAGAAGCCGACGACGCCCTCGGTGTTCGCGATCACGTAGGCGGCGTCGTCTGGCTCGGCGATCGGCCCACCATGACAGAGAACGATGACCTCCGGGTTGACGCGCTTCGCGGCGTCGCACATCGCCTGCACGAGCACGACCGACTCGTCGAGCGTCTTGGCGCTCTCGGCGCCGATCGCACCGCCCGTCGTCAGCCCCATGTGCGGCACGAGCACGTCGGCACCGGCCTCCGCCATCGCCACCGCCTCGTCGGGCGTGAAGACGTAGGGTGCTGTCAGTAGGTCCTTCTCGTGCGCGAGCCGGATCATGTCCACCTCGAGGTCGTACCCCATCCCGGTCTCCTCGAGGTTCTGCCGGAACGTCCCGTCGAACAGCCCCACGGTGGGGAAGTTCTGCACGCCGCTGAAGCCGATCCGCTTCAGCTCATCAAGGAAGACGTCCATCAGCCGGAACGGATCGGTGCCGCAGACGCCCGCGAGGACAGGCGTCTCCCTCACGACCGGCAGCACCTCGCTCGCCATGTCGACGACGATCGCGTTGGCATCGCCGTACGGGAGCAGGCCCGAGAGGGAGCCGCGGCCCGCCATCCGGTAGCGGCCGGAGTTGTAGATGATGATCAGATCGGTTCCGCCCGCTTCGGCGCACTTCGCCGAGAGGCCGGTGCCCGCGCCGGCGCCGATGATCGGGCTGCCCGCGGCGATTTGCGCGCGCATCCGCGCGAGCGCTTCCGGCCTCGTCATGACGACGCCTCCACCAGCTCGTGCAGCCGGTTCGCCATGGCGAGCGCGAAGGTGGGATCGTTGACGTCGGCGTCGACCTCGTGCACCTCGACCTTCGACATGTCGACGAGCGAGCGGATCGTGTCGAAGAGTGCGGCGTCGGCCTCGGGGTCGTGGAAGGCCTGGCCCTCGGTCGCGATCGCCGAGACCCCGCGCAGCGGCACGAACAGCACCGTCGGCCCCGTCGCCGCGTTCAGCTTCCCGGCGACGATCCGCCCGATCTCGCGGCACTCCTCAGGCGTCGTCCGCATCAGCGTGATCGTCGGGTTGTGGACGTAGAGGTTGCGGTCGCGATAGCGCTCGGGCACGGTCTCGAGCGGGCCGAAGTTGACCATGTCGAGCGCGCCGAGCGAGACGACCTGCGGGATGCCGCGCCGCCCCGCCGACTCCAGCCGTTGGGGCACTGCCTGGAGCACGCCCCCGGCCACGAGGTCGCAGAACTCGGTCGTCGTCACGTCGAGTGAGCCGGCGATGAACCCGGCCTCGATCAGCGCCTCCATCGAACCGCCGCCGGCACCGGTCTGGTGGAAGACGAGCACCTCGTAGCCGAGCTCCTCGAGCCGTTCTCGGGCGACGGTCACGGCCTGGGTCGTGACGCCGAACATCGAGGCGGTCACGAGAGGCCTCTCCTCCCCGAGCGGCGGCACCGTTGCCTTCGCCATGCCCGCAAGCGCTCCGGCCGCGTTCGTGATGATCTGCGCCGAGATGCGGTTGATGCCGGCGATGTCGACGACCGAATACATCATCGTCACGTCCACCGAGCCGACGTAGGGGCTCGTGTCGCCGGAGGCGACGGTCGAGACCATCAGCTTCGGCACCCCGATCGGCAGCTGTCGCATCGCATAGGTCGCGATCGAGGAGCCGCCGGAGCCGCCGAGGCCGCCGATCGCATCGAGCCGTCCCTCCGCGTGAAGGCGCTTCACGATCTCGGCCGCGCCGCGCGCCATCGTCTCGACGGCGGCGCCGCGATCGCCCGCGGCGGCGAGTGACGCTACGTCTGCAGCGGCTGCGGCTGCAACCTCCTCACGCGCGACGTCGGGCACAGCGAGTGGCTCGCCCACGATGCCGGCATCGACCAGGATCACGTCCACCCCGTTCTCGACGAGCCGGTCTCGCAGATACGCGTACTCCACCCCCTTCGTGTCGAGCGTCCCGACGAGTACAACCGTGACAGCCATTACAGTCCCCTTCCGATCTCGAATTAGTGTCTTGACGCAGTCAAGACGCCAGGGGCTCGACGCCAAGATAGCGCCGCTGTGCGTCCGCGTCGCCGACGAGCGCCTCGGACGTCGTCTCGGCGGCGATCCGACCCGAGGCCATCACGAGCTGCCGCACACCGACCGCGGTCGCGACCCCGAGGTTCTGCTCGACGAGCAGGACGGCCATGCCGTCGGTGACGAGGTTCTTGATCGTCTCGATCATGCCCTCGACGATCGTCGGTGCGAGACCCTCGGACGGCTCGTCCATGATCAGCAGTGTCGGGTTCGTGAGCAGCGCGCGGCCGATCGCGAGCATCTGCTGCTCGCCGCCCGAGAGCTGGGTCGCACCGATCTTCTTCCGCTCCGCGAGTCGGGGGAAGGTCTCGTAGACGCGAGCGGGCGTCCACTGCTTGCCGCGCGTGCCCGAGGCGAGCATGCGAAGATGCTCGTCGACCGAGAGGGACTGAAAGAGGCGGCGCCCCTGCGGGACGTAGCCGATCCCCGCGCCACCGATCCGGTAGGACGGGCGGCCGAGCAGTTCCTTGCCTTCGAAGACGATCGAGCCTTCGGCCCGCGGCATCAGCCCCATGATCGCGTTGCAGAGCGTCGTCTTGCCCATGCCGTTGCGACCGATCACCGAGATCGCCTCGACGCCCATCTCGAACTCGACGCCCTCGAGGATGTGAGCCTGGCCGTAGTACGCGTTCAGGCCGGAGATCCGCAACAGGGGCTCAGCCATTCTGGAACCCGCTCCCGAGGTAGAGGTCGTGGACGAGCTGGTTCGCGCGGATCTCGGCCGGTGTGCCCTCGACGATCTTGCTGCCGTCGTGCATCATCGTCACCTGTTCGGCAACGGTGAGCGCGACGTCCATGTCGTGCTCGATCAGGATCAGCGTGACGTCGGCCGGGAGCGCCAACAGCAGCTCCGTGAGGCGCTCGCGCTCACCCCGCGACAGGCCGGAGGCGGGCTCGTCCAGCATGATCACCCGCGGGCTCGTGACGCTGGCCATGGCGACCTCGAGTTGCCGCTGCTCGCCGTGCGATAGCGACCCGACGAGCGTGCCGACCCGGTCACCCAGCCAGACGCGGCCCGCCGCGGCGCGGGCGCGCTCGCGAAACTCGGGGTCCCGCGGCGAGCCGAAGGGCCGCAGCCTGTTTCCCTCCCGGCCGAGGATCGCCAGATAGAGGTTGTCTTCGACGGACATGCCGAGGAAGAGACGGGACTTCTGGTAGCTGCGGGCAAGCCCGAGCTTCGGGCGCAAGCGGGCCGGCTCGTTCGTGACGTCCCGGCCGAAGACCTCGATCGTCCCGGCCGAGGCACGGAAGTCGCCGGCGACGAGGTTGAACAGCGTCGTCTTGCCGGCCCCGTTGGGGCCGAGGATCGCGCGACGCTCGCCGTGAGGGACGTCGAGATCGACGTCCCTCACGGCGTGCACCCCGCCGAAACGCCGGCCGACCCCCCTGAGGCGGAGGGCCGGCACGGCGTTGCTCTCGACGGTCTGGGTCATGACTCCCGCGTTACTTCTGGATCGGGGCCAGGAGCACGCCCGAGCCCGCCCACGGGATGTTGCGCTTGGTGCACGTCGGTGACTTCCGTCCCGGAGGAGGCGTCGACGTCGTGAACGTGCCACCGAACGACTGGTCGACAGCCGGGTACGCGAGCACGTTCTTCACCGTCAGCTTGCCGCCGACGGTCTGTAGCTGCTGCACGAAGTTCGATGCGATCCCGTTACGGTTCGCGTCGAGCCGGATCGGGCCGTAGCCCGCCCGTGGCAGCTTGGTCGTGGCGAGTGCCTTGATCAGCTTGGACTGGTTCGCACCGACCTGACCCTTGAGGCCCGTGAGGGCAGCAGAGAGGGCCCACGCCGCGTTGTAGTAGTTGTAGACGAACACCGACGAGACGAAGGGTGCGATCGTCGGGTACGTCGTGGTGACCGATTTCGTGTAGCCCAGCGCATTCGGCGTCTTCAGCTCGCCGTTCGTCGGGCCGGCCGCGAATGCGCCGGACACCCGATCGGAGAGCTCCTTGTACTGGAGCGGGTCGCTCCAGAACAGGTTGCCGATGAACTTGTTCTTCGGGAGCGGCCCGAAGCGCTGCTCGAACGCCTTCAGCGACGGCACGAGGCCGGCGCCGCCGACCGCCCAGAAGTAGCCGTCCACCTGGTTCGGCGGGGGCAACTGGGCAACGTACGACGAGTAGTCGGTCGTGTTGAGCGGCGGGTAGACCCGCTTTTCGATCTTGCCGCCGAGGCCACAGAACTCGGCGATCTGACCGCCGGACGACGTCCACGCGAACGAGTAGTCGTCCGCGATCGCCGCAGCCGTCTTCCAGCCGAGCCGGTTGAAGGCGACGTCGCCGAGACCGGCCGACCACTGTGCGCCGTCACCATGGAAGCGGAAGAAGTTCTTTGCCCGCACCTTGAGCGTCGTGTCCTGCGCGCCCGAGGTGCCGTTGATGAACGTCTTCGTCGGATGCCGCTTCGCATAGTTCGCGACGGCAATTCCCTCATCGCCCGACAGCGGGCCGATCAGGATGTCGGCACCGAGCTTCTCCATCAGACGCTTGGTCTCGGAGATCGCCTTCGCGGCCGTGTCGTTCGAGCAGCCGTAACCCACGATGTTGACCGGCGTGCCACCGAGCGTGATGCCGGTCATGCCCGCCGACGGCTTCTTGGGATCCACCGCCTTGCCGCCGCCGAACTTGGCGAACGCTGCCTGTGCGCCGCCGATGTCGGGCTCGTAGAACGCGCCGAACGCGCCCTGACAATCCGACAGGATCGCGAGCTTGAGCGGCTTGACCGCCTTCGGAGCAGCAGATGCCGTCGTCGCAACGACGGCCACTCCGACGGCCACGAGCGAGAGAAGTGGGAGCATGAGCTTCCACTTGCCCTTGAGATGACTCATTGTCGTGCCCTCCTGGTTGGTTGACGATGCTGTACTACAACCGCCTCCGGTTTCTGAGACGCACGGAATGCGGAACTTGTTGCGGGGATGCACGGTCACGCGCCCTGCTCCGCCGCCGACTCCAACGAAGGCCCGGCCGGCCCTCCCCTTCTCCCGGCGAGACCGCGCGTCGCCCGCTCCCAGAGGCCCATCAGGCCTGCGGGGGCGGCCAGCACGATCACGAGGAAGATCAGCCCGACGACCGTGCGAATCCGGTCACCGTACGAGCCCAGGTAGTCCTGGATGTAGTTGTTGATGACGACGAACACGAAGGCGCCGACCCACGCGCCCTCGATCCTGAGCAGTCCTCCGAGCACCGCGATCACGAGCACGTCGATCGTGTGGTTGAGGTCGATCGACGACGGCGCGACGATCCCGTCCGACCACGCCGATAGCAGTCCGGAGATCGCGGCAATGAAGGCGGCGAGGCCGAAGGCGAGCGTTCGGTGGATCGGCACGGCGTACCCGAGGGAGGCCATCCGCACCGGCTCGTCGCGCACGCCCTGGAACGCGAGCCCGAACGGCGTACGCACGATGAACCGGATCAGCGCGTAGACGCACAGGGCGCAGCCGAACGTCACGTAGAACAGGCGGTACGGGTGCACGGCAGGATCGCCCATGACGCCGGGGAGCCGGTTCACCTGGACGCCGCCGAACCCGGAGAGCTGCGTCACCTGGCCGAAGAAGTAGTACACGATCACCGAAAAGACGAGCGTGATCATCAGGAAGTAGATCCCGACGCTCCGGCTCGCGATCAGTCCGAAGAGCAGCCCGATCCCGGTTGCAATCAGCAGGCCAAAGAGGATTCCGAGCCAGGGGCTGAGACCGAGGTTCATCCCCTTCGAGCCGCCGGTGCCGACGAGGTTGCCGTACGTGAAGCCCGCGATCCCGGCGAGTGCGACCTGGGTCAGCGACACCATGCCGCCGTAGGCGCTGAGGAAGATCAGGCTGGCGGCGGCGATGCCGAGATACAGAGTCGTCGTCAGCGTCGTCGTGACGAAGTAGTTCCCGAACAGGAGCGGCGAGATGGCGCAGACGACGATTGCGCCGACGCCGATGATCCGGTCGAGCGAGACGTGCCTCACGCCGGTCTCCCGAACAGCCCGAGCGGTCGGACGGCGAGGACGACTGCGAGGAGGACGAAGGTGAAGATGATCGAGTACGGGTTGTAGTCGGACGGGAGGTAGGTGGCCGCGAAGTTGCCGACCATCCCGTAGAGGATGGCGCCAATGGCCGCACCGCCGAGCGAGCCCATACCGCCGATGATCACGACGACGAGCGAGTTGAGCAGGAACTGGCCGTCGAGGCCCGGTGCGAGGGTGCCGAACGAGCCTCCGAAGCCGCCGCCGAGGCCGGCCAGGAACGAGCCCACGAAGAAGGCGATCGCGAACGTGATCTGGATGTTGATCCCGAGCGCCTGCACCATCGAGCGGTCGTCGACGCCGGCCCTGATCACCATCCCGGTGCGGGTGCGCTTCAGCCACACGTAGAGCAGCACGCCCACGCCGACTGCGAAGAAGAGGATGAAAAGTCGGAAGACCGAGTACTGCACCCCCTCGACCCGGAGGTTGACGAAGCGGTCGAGCTTCTGCGGGATCGCGATGTCCTTGGCCACGCCGCCCCAATGGGAGAGCATCAGGTCGCCGACGATGATCGAGAAGGCAATCGTGATGAGAGCCTGACGGAGCTCCTGCCCCTGGTTCCAGCGCAGGAGCGACTGCTGCATCCCGAGCCCGATCACGCCGACGACGACGCCGCCGATCAGGAGCGGGAGTATCCACTCACCGAAGAACCGATTCACGTCCGAGCTCTGGAGGCCGACATCGCCCTTCCCGACCCAGTGCCGCTGCAGGGTCAGGGCGATGTAGCCGCCGAGCAAGAAGAACGTCCCGTGTGCCATGTTGACGACGCGCATCAGCCCGAAGATGAGCGTGAACCCGCTGGCGACGATGAAGTAGAGGCCCGCGAGCGTAATGCCGTTGAGCACCGTGAGGACGAACGTGTACCAGTCCTTCGTGGCCGAGTTCTGGGCGAGGAAGAAGACCCAGACGAAGAGGAAGGCGAGCGCGACGATCCCGATCACCGTCGCGGCCCAGCGGCCCGCCAGGGACCACGTCATGCGAGCACCTTCACAGGAGTGCGAGCGAGCGTCGAGCACGTGCGGTTCTCTCGTCGGCGTCGACTCACGTAGGGCAACGTACCAACCAGGAAAGAATGATTCAACCGAGACCTTCGATAATCGATTGTCTCAGCCGGCGAGTGCGCCGATCGCGAGTCGCACCGCTCCTACGCCACCGCCAGTGGCAGTGGCAGTGGCAGTGTCGACGATTCGCGAAAGCAGCGCCTCGTCCATCGAGACGAGGCAGACGCAGCGAGAAGCGGAGACCATTCGCTTGACGCGCCTGCACCGAGCGCCTAGCGTCGGGGAGCATGCATTGACACTCCGGGAGGGAAGATGAGCGACACCTACACAGCCGTAATCCCCTACGAGTCGATGGACCCGCTGGCGATCGGCGCCACCGACGACGAATCCAAGAAGCATCGCGACACCCTTACGCTCGAGATCCCACAGGCGAACCTGGTCGCCGCCGTCTACCCGGACGAGCCGGCGCCCGTCGGCGACACGACCGAGGCGGCACGGCGCGCCTTCGCCGAGCCGTTCGACGGGCCGACGTTCGCAGAGCTCCTCGCCGGGCGCGCGAGCATCGCGATCGTGATCGACAACCAGTTCCGCCCCACTCCCTCCTCGAAGCTTCTCCCCGCCGTCTTCGACGCGATCGACGAGGCCGGCGTCACAGACGTCCGGATCGTGTGCGCAAACGGCAAGGTCTTCCCGATGTCCGAGGCCGATATGGAGCAGAAGATCGGCCGCGCGAACCTCGAGCGCATGGAGCGCAACGGCTGGGCCTTCCACCAGAACGACCCACAGAACGCGGACGCGTATACCTACGTTGGCGTCTCCGCAGGCGGCACGCCGGTCTGGTTGCACAACGAGGTCGCCTCGAGCGACCTGAAGATCACGATCGGCCAGGCCCAGGCCAATCACTGGGGGGCAGGCGGGGGCGGCAAGCTGATCCTGCCCGGCGTCGTCTCCGACGCGACGATCGAGTCGAACCACTGCGCGTTCGTCACCTCGCCGCTGACGCACTACGGCGCCTACGCGGGCCCAATGCGCTCGGACATCGACGACGCGGCAACAATGTGCGGCCTCGACTGCACGATGAACGTGATCCTCGACACGCACGGCCGGGTGATCGACTGCATCTTCGGCTCCCATCCGGAAGCGCACCGCGAGGCGATCAGGCGCTTCAACGCGATCTACGCCTACGACAGCTGGGTCGAGGAGAAGGGACAGGCGGACATCGTGATCTGTGGTGTCTTCGCACCGACCGACCACCTGTTCTTCCACACGGGCTGGGGCTGCATGTCGGCCGACCTCGTGCTCCGGGACGGGGGAACGATCATCTACACGAGCCCCTCGCCCGGCGTCTCGACCGCGATCGGCGACTTCCCCGGCTTTGCGCTGATGGATCTGATGAAGCCCTACATGCCGCCGACGGTGGAGAACTACCAGCGCGTGCTGATGGACATCCACAAGCGCGAGATCCAGATGTGGGCCGGGTGCATCTGGGTGCCGATCTACGAGGTGATGACGCGCAAGCACCTGACCGTGGTCACGCTGGAGGAGAACCTCGAGATGGCAGCCGACATCGGGCTCGACGCGACGACGTCGCTCGACGAGGCGTTCGCCGCTGCGATGGAGCGCCACGGCCCCGATGCGAAGGTCGCCGTGCTCCCCTACGCCCGCTACCAGCTGCCGCGTAACGCGGTGCGGATGGCGACGGCCGAGCCTTCCCTCCTCGCTCACGTGGGGGGTTAGAGACTGGCGTCGCGCACCGCGATCCCGGGGTTTCGGCCGGCGAACGGCGTTGCCGATAGTGACGCCGTTCGCCCCCTGATCCGCGGCTCGACCACGATCCTCGAGCTCCTGCGCCTCTATCCCGACGGGCGGGCGGCGCAACTGATGTCGCGAATCTACTGGCCCTGCGCCCACTGCGGTGGCGCGGTGCGGGAGCCGCTGACGATGGCGGCGTTGCGCCACGCGCGTGACCCGCGGGCGGTCCTGGAGGCGTTCCGGGCCCTCGAGGACGGCGGCCCCGACGACGAGCAGGTGGCGCGGGCTGCCGAGAGGCAGCGGCGCTGAGGGTGGTAGGTTCACCCCCGGTGGCACCGCCGGATCCTGCGACCACGGAAAGGCCCTGGGTTGGCCGCAGCCTCCTGCGGGTGGAGGACGACGCGCTGCTGCGCGGCGAGGGGCGGTTTCTCGACGACCTCGCACCGGTGGCGCATTCCTGCCATGCGGCGGTCGTGCGGTCGCAACTCGCGCACGCCCGCATCGAGGTCGATGCCGCGGCGGCGCTTGCGATGCCCGGAGTCGTCGGCGTGCTCACCGGCGCCGACGTGGCCGCCCTCTCCCGCCCCTTCCCGGCCGGGATCGACAGTGGCGTGCCACAGTACGCCGTGGCGATCGACACCGTCCGATACGTCGGTGAGCCGATTGCGGTGGTCGTCGCCCGTGACCGCTACCTCGCCGAGGACGCGGCTGAGCTGGTCGAGGTCGACTACGACCCCCTCGATGCCGTCCTCGATCCGGTCGCCGCGGCCGACGAAGCGGTGCACGACCGCTCGTTCGCCTACGGCGATGTCGACGGGGCGATGGCCGGAGCCGACCTCGTGCTCCGCCAGACGTTCCACTTCCCGCGGTTCACGTGCACGCCCGTGGAGTGCTACGCGGTGGTCGCCGACTGGGACGGGACCGCCGGGCGTCTCACCGCCTGGGCCAACTTCCAGGGGCCGTTCACGCTGCACGGTGTAGCCGCGGCAGCGCTCGGGCTCAAGGGCGACCGGTTGCGGTTGTTGACGCCGCCGGACTCGGGCGGCTCGTTCGGGATCAAGTCGTCGGTCTTCGCCTACGTCGTCCTGATCGGCCTCGCCGCGCGCCACCTCGGCGTTCCCGTGACGTGGACCGAGGATCGCCTGGAGCACCTCGCCGCGAGCGCCGCGTCGACGGGGCGGACGACCGAGGTGGAGGCGGGGTTCACCTCCGAGGGGCTGCTCGTGGCCCTCCGCTACGACGCGATCGAGGATGTCGGCGCCTACGTGCGGGCGCCCGAGCCGGCGACGCTGTACCGGATGCACGGCTCGCTCTCGGGCGCCTACCGGGTGCCCAACGTCGCCGTCCGCAACCGGGTGGTGCTCACCAACACGATCCCCTCCGGGCTCAACCGCGGCTTCGGGGGGCCCCAGCTGTACCTCGGCCTCGAGCGGACGATGGCCGTTGCGGCCGCCCGGCTCGGCCTCGATCCCGTCGAGCTGGCGCGGAGGAACCTCGTCACCGCTGCCGAGATGCCGTATCGCACGCCGTCGGGCGCGATCTACGACTCCGGCGACTACGAGGCGTGCCTCGACCAGGCGATCGAGCTCGCCGACTACGACGGGCTGCGGGCGCGCGTTGTCGCTGCGCGAGCCGAGGGGCGGCTTGCCGGCATCGGCCTCGCCTGCGTGGTCGAGCCGTCGATCTCGAACATGGGCTATATCACGCTCGCCCAGACTGCCGACGAGCGCGCTCGCTCCCTGCCGAAGTCGGGCAACGCCGAGGGCGCCTCGATCGCGATTGATCCGCTCGGCGGGATCACGGTGCGCCTCGCGTCGACGCCGCAGGGCCAGGGCCACCGGACGGTCTGCGCCCAGGTCGTGGCCGACGCGCTCGGCTGCGACCCCGCAGACGTGACCGTGATGTCCGAGATGGACACGGCGAGCGTGCCGTGGAGCGTCGCCTCGGGGAACTACTCCTCACGCTTCTCGGGCGTCGCGGTCGGTGCCGTTCGCGCTGCCGCGCTGAAACTGCGTGCGAAGATCGATGCGATCCGCGCGCACGCCGGCGACGAGAGCCTTTCGCTGCGCCGCGTCGCCGGCATGGCCCACTGGAATCCGGAGGGGCTTCCTGCCGGGGAGGAACCGGGCCTCGCGGCCGTAGCGTTCTGGGCACCCCCGACGCTCGACCCGCCGGACGCCGAGGATCGGGTTGCGTCATCCGCTGCGCACGGCTTCATCGTGGACATCTGCGCCGTCGAGGTCGAACGCAAGACCGGGGTCGTCACCGTGCTCGACTACGTGACGGTGCACGACGCAGGCCTGCTGCTCAACCCTGCCCTCGCCGACGGGCAGGTGCTCGGCGGCTTCGCACACGGGGTTGCCGCGGCGCTCTACGAACGTCATGTCTACGACGAGTGGGGCAACCTGATGACCTCGTCGCTGATCGACTACCTGGCCCCCACCGCACCCGACATCCCTGCCCTGCGAATCGGCCACCGCTCCTCGCCCTCGCCGGTGACGGCGCTCGGCGCCAAGGGGATTGGCGAGGGGAACACGATGAGCGCGCCCGTGTGCATTGCGAACGCCGTCGCCGATGCGCTCGCCCGCGACGACGTCGAGCTGCCGCTGACGCCGCCGCGCGTGTGGGCCCTCCTGAACGGCCCGCCGGAACAGGCCGAGGGCGAGGCAGGCCTCGCCCCAATAGGGGGAGACGCGTGAAGCCTGCCCCGTTCGAGTACATCGCCGCGCGCTCGGTCGAGGAGGCCCTGGCGGCGCTTGCGCGCGATGAGGACGCGAAGCCGATCGCGGGAGGCCAGAGCCTCGTCCCCGCCCTGAACATGCGCCTCGTACGGCCGACGCTGCTCGTCGACCTCAACCACGCCGGGCTCGACGCGGTCGAGGTGAACGGTGTGGTGCGGGTCGGTGCGATGGCGCGCCAGGCCGCTGTCGAGCGTGATGCGCGTACCCATCCGCTGCTTCGCGAGGCGCTGCCGTACGTCGGCCACTTCGTGACCAGGAACCGCGGCACCGTCGGCGGCAGCGTCGCCCACGCCGACGGCTCGGCCGAGATACCGCTGTGCCTCGCAGCACTCGGCGGCACGATCGTCGCCGAGGGGCCGAACGGCCGCCGAGAGATCTCGCCGGAGGACTTCTTCGTGACCCACTATCTGACGACGCTCGCACCTGGCGAGATCGTCGTCGAGACGACCTGGCCGCTGCCGGCGGCGGGCGAGGGCGCAGCGTTCGAAGAGCTCGCTCTGCGGGCCGGCGACTACGCCCTTGCGATGGTGGCCGTCGTGCTGCGCCGGAGCAACGGCGTCGCGCGCGATGTTCGCGTCTACGTCGCCGGCGACCGGCCGACGGCCCTCGCCGACGTCGCCGCGACCCTGGACGGGGTCGGGGTGAGTGCCGCCACGGCCCGGGAAGCGGGCGAGCTCGCTTCCGAGGCGGTCGGGCCAACCGACTCGATCCACGCCTCGGCCTCCTACCTCCGTCACCTCACCGGCACCCTCGTCGAACGCGCGCTGCTGCGCGCCTGGGAGCGAACGGCGTGAACGAGATCCGGGTCACCGTCAACGGCCGCGAGGTCGTCGAAGACGTCGAGCCCCGCCTGCTCCTGACGGACTTCCTGCGCCACCGTCTCGGACTCACCGGCACGCACGTCGGCTGCGAGCACGGCGTCTGCGGCGCGTGCACGGTGCGGCTCGACGGCGTCTCGGTTCGCGCATGCTGCGTGCTCGCCGTGCAGGCCGACGGCTCCGCGGTGGAGACGGTCGAGTCGCTCGCGGAAGACGGGCTGCTGTCGCCGCTCCAGGACGCGTTCAAGCGCCACCATGCACTTCAGTGCGGCTTCTGCACCCCGGGCATCCTGATGGCGGCCGACGACCTCCTCTCGCGCGGCCGGCCGTCGCGCGAAGAGATCGTGGAGATGCTTTCGGGTCAGCTCTGCCGCTGCACCGGCTACGCGCCAATCGTCGCCGCGATCGAAGACGCGTGTAACACCTTGTCACAAGGATTCGAGGCGATCGACGGATGAATCTCGCTCGCTCGTTGCTCGCGTCAAGCGAGCGCCACCCGGAGCTCGAGGCGTTCCCCGGGATCACGTACGGCGACTTGCTGCCACGCGTGTCGCGAATCGCCGGTGGGCTCGACGCCAGGCCGGGCAGCCGCGTCGCGACGGTGCTCGACAACCGGCTCGAGACAGCGCTTCTCTACTGGGCGGCGCAATGGTCGGGAGCCGTGTTCGTCCCGCTCTCGTGGCGACTCGGCGACGAGGAGCTCGACTACTGCATCACGGATGCGAGTGCCGAGATCGTGATCCGCGACGGTGACCCGCTCCCGGACGGGACGGAGCATCCCGGCGCGCTCGACCGCGACGAACGCGAGACGTCGCTTCTCCTCTACACCTCGGGCACGACCGGGCGGCCGAAAGGCGTGCCCCGCTCACATGCGGCCGACCGGGCAGGCGGGCTCGGTCAGGCGCTGCAGCACGGATACCGGCATCCGGATCGGACGCTCGGCGTGATGCCGCTCTACCACACGATGGGCATTCACTCGCTGCTCGCTGCGCACCTTGTCGGCGGGTGTTACGTCCCCCAGGCACGGTGGGATCCGGGTGCGGCTTTGCGATTGATCGAGCGAGAACGGATTACCTCGCTCTACCTCGCCCCCACGCTGTTTCACGATCTCGTCACCGATCCGCAGTTGTCCGTCACCGACGTCTCGAGCGTGCGAGCCCTCGGGTACGCGGGTGCCGCGATGACGTCGACGCTCGTCGCCCGTTGCGAGGACGCGTTCTCGCCCGAGGTCTTCGTCAACCACTACGGCTCGACCGAGGTCTACACCTACTCGATCGGGCCGGATCAGGCGGCAAAGCCCGGGTGCGCGGGCCGGCCGTCGGTGAACGTTCGGATCAGGCTGGAGACGAACGGCGAGATCTGCGCGGATCTCTCGGGCGACGAGGCGTTCCAGGGCTACTGGAACCGCCCGGACGCCGATGCCAGGTCGATCCGCAACGGCTGGTTTCACACAGGCGACACGGGTCACCTCGACGCCGACGGCGACCTCTGGATCGACGGTCGGCTGGACGACATGATCATCTCGGGCGGCGAGAACATCCATCCGCTCGAGGTCGAGGACGTTCTCGCTGCACACCCGGGAGTGTCCGAGGTCGCGGTCGTGGGCGCTCCGGACGACCGTTGGGGCCAGCGGGTCGTTGCCGTGGTCGTCGGTCGGGCAACACCGGAGGAACTCGACGCGCACTGCCTCGCCTCCCCGCTTGCGCGGTTCAAGCGTCCGCGCGAGTACCGTTTCGCCGAGGCTCTGCCAAAGAGCCCCTCGGGAAAGATCCTGCGGAGATCATTGCGCGACGACCAGAAGGAGAGCGTGTGAGCGACTACGACGGATTCAGGGTCGAACGAGACAGCTCTCGCGGCGTCGGGACGGTGACGCTCGACGTGCCGGGGAAGTTCAACCGCGTTTCGATGCTCGCCCGCGACCAGCTCGCGGCCGTGTTTGCCGAGCTCGACCGCGACGACTCGATCCGGTTCGTTGTCCTGACCGGCGCGGGCGGCCAGTTCACGGCAGGCGGCGACATCGCCGGCTTTCTGACGAAGTCTCCCTGGGTCGTCTCGCAGCTGGCAAAGAACGTGGCTGCGCCCGAGCGCTGCTCGAAGCCGGTGATCGCGCGGCTGCAGGGTTATGTCTTCGGCGTCGGCTTCGAGCTTGCCCTCGCGTGCGACTTCCGGATCGCGGCTGACGACATGCAGATGGCGCTCCCCGAGGCGACGATCGGGATGATTCCCGGCTCGGGCGGAACACAGCGGCTCGCCCGGCTCGTCGGCCTTGGTAGGGCGAAGGACATCATCATGCGCGGGCGCAGGGTGAAGGCCGACGAGGCGCTCGCGATCGGGCTCGTGACCGAGGTCGTCCCGACGGACGAGCTCGACGGTGCCGTGGAGGCGTTGATCGCCGAGCTCTCCCGCCATTCCCCACTCTCGATGGCGATGGCGAAGCGCGTCCTGAACGGTGTCTACGACGCGCCGCTCCACGTCGGGATCGAGCTCGAGGGCCTCGCCTACGGGCTGCTGCAGCAGACGCACGACTTCCACGAGGGCGTCGAGGCGTTCGTGGCGAAGCGGAAGCCGGAGTTCGATGGGACCTAGTAGTCAGCTGTTCTCGAACGGGCGCCGCAGGCACTCGACGGCGCCGACCTTGCGGGCCGTCAGCTCGGCCTGCTTCTGCCAGATCAGCGCCGAGTTGACGACGGTGAAGTAGCCGTCGTAGGAGCGCGACCGGAGCGTCTTCAGAGCGTAGATCTGCCCGTCGAGGTACGTCGCGTAGAAGCGGTCGAAGTCCTTCTTGGCCTTCGCGTCGCCTGTAGGGGCCGTCAGCTTCTTCGACTGCACCGAGAACCGCTTCAGCACGACGAGTTGCTTCGGGAGCAGCGACTTCAGCTCCTGGGGCGAGGCCGGGTTGCCGATCGCCTCGAGCGACGATCGCCTTCGCGCGCACAACGCTCCGAGCGCCCTCGCGTACGCGCTCCGCGGCACGGGCACGCTTCGGACCGGCGTCGTGGTCGCGTCGGTCGTAGTCGGCGGGGCCGGTTTCGCGGTCGACGAGCCAGATCCGCCGCAGCCGGCGAGCATGCCGGCAACGAGGCAAAAGAGAGCTGTCGCGACGAGGATGCGCACCACCGGATTGTAGGGACGACCGCCCCGCGACGTCCGCTCGCTCTCGACCGGGGCCCTACCCGCGCTCCCAGGCGAGCCCCGCGGCGAGCACCGTCTCGTCGTGAGGTGCGACAAGCTGCATGTTCCCGATCGCGAGGCCCGCCCAACCGATCAGGTTGACCCAACGAAGAAAGGACGAGAGCGGCAGCCTGATCTCGAGCTCGTCGGCATCTTCGGCCGGAAGGTCGATCGCGAAGCACGGGCTCAGGTAGAGATCGACCTCCGGCTCGTATTTCCGCCAAGCATCCATGGCCGCGTAAGCGGCCGCGACCCCCAGGTCGGTCACCTGCTGGGCCGCCCCGAGCTTCGTCTGCATGACGTCGGTGTACTCGGCGGCGCGTGCGGGGAACGTCTCCCGGTGGCTCACGGCCGCCTCGCGCATGAAGGCGGGCCACATGTCCGCCTGCGCACCGGGGATCGACGCCTCGACCACGCGGGCGCCGAGCTTCTCGAGCCCGGCGACCCACTCCTCGGCAGCGTCGCTCGCCTCGGTCTCCCGTCCGTCGCCGAGATACGGCGCCCGGCGCAGGAGCCCCACGGTCATTCCCTCGAGCCGCGGCTGCGGTACGGGCCGGCCCGAGAGCACCGACCAGAGCAGCGCGACATCCTCGACGCTGCGCCCCATCGGCCCCACAGTGTCGAAACTCGGGCAGAGCGGGAAGATGCCGTCGAGCGGAATCAGGCCCCACTGGGATTTCAGGCCGACGGTGCCGCAGGCGGCGGACGGCAGTCTGATCGAGCAGCCCGTGTCGGTGCCGATGCCGAGATCGACGAGCCCGGCCGCGAGCGCGGCGGCGTTCCCCGACGAGGAACCACCCGTCGTTTTCCCCGGGTGGGAAGGGTTCTGCACGGTCCCGTACCACGGGTTCACGCCCATCACGCTCCACGCGAACTCCGGCAGGTTTCCCTTCCCGACAACGGTCGCGCCCGCATCGAGGGCCCGCTGGACGACGGCCGCGTGCAGCTCGGGGACGTGGTCGGCGTAGATCTTCGAGCCGTAGGTCGTGCGAATGCCCGCCGTGTCGATTAGGTCCTTGACGAGCAGCGTCCGCCCCGCGAGCGGGCCCTCGGCGGCGCCGTGGAGCGGCTCGTCGAGCCAGGTGATCGCTGCGTTGTACGGGTCGGTCACGGGATCAGCGCCACGCATTCGACCTCGATCTTCGCACCCGGGATCACGAGAGCCGAGATCTCGACGAGTGTGGACGCGGGAAGCGTCTCGCCGAACGCCTCCTGCCGCACCGGATTCACGAGCGGGCGGTCGTTCACGTCGGTCAGGAAGACCGTGACTTTGACAACGTCCGCGAAGCCGCAGCCGCCCGCGGCGAGGACGGTGCGCATGATCTCGAAGACGCACCGTGCCTGTGCGACGACGTCGTCGCCACCGGCGAGCTCGCGTCGCTCGTCGACCGGGACGATGCCCGAGACGAAGAGAAAGCCGCCTGCGACCACGGCGTCAGTGAAGTGCGAGATCGGCTCCGCCAGGCCGGGCACCCGGATCTCGCGGCGGGAGCTCATCGCGCCAGCGCCTGTGCCCGGATCTCCGACAGCGACTGGCGCGGCGTCAGCGCCTCGGGATCGACGCGCAGTTCGACGAGCGCGGGCCGGCCGCTGGCGAGTGCCTGGTCGAAGGCGGCGGCGAAGTCCTGCGTCCGCTGGACGACCGATCCGTGCGCCCCGTAGGCGCGGGCGAGCTCGGCGAAGTCGGGGTTGACGAGATCGGTACCCGACACGCGACCCGGGTAGTGCCGCTCCTGATGCATTCTTATCGTCCCGTACATCCCGTTGTTGACGACGAGGATCACGATCGCCGCGTCGTACTGTACTGCGGTCGCGAGCTCCTGGCCCGTCATCAGGAAGTCGCCGTCGCCTGCCATCGCGACGACGACTCGATCCGGGAGCAGGAGCTTCGCGGCGACCGCTGCGGGGACGCCGTAGCCCATTGCGCCGCTCAGCGGGGCGAGCTGGGTCGGGTACTGCGTGAACTCGTAGAACCGATGTGTCCAGACCGAGAAGTTGCCGGCGCCGTTCGTCAGGATCGCATCGGGCGGCAGGCGCTTGCGAAGCGTCACCATCACCTCGCCCATGTCGAGGTCGCCCGGCATCGGCACGTGACGGAGGTTGTCGACGTATTCCTCCCGCGCAGCCCGGCTCTCGACCTCTCGCCCAGCAGGGTCGAGCGGAGGCAGCTCGGCGAGAGCGACCGCGAACACATCAGGCGAGGCCACGACGCCGAGGCGGGGCGCGTACACCCGGCCGAGCTCGTCCGGGTCGGCGCTGACGTGCACGAGCGCCTGGGACGGATTCGGCACGTTCAGGAGGGTGTAGCCCGCGGTCGTGATCTCACTCAGCCGGTCGCCGATCACGAGCAGGACATCGGCCTCACGGACCCGCTTCGTCAGGCGGGCGTCGGCGCCAAGGGCAAGATGCCCGATGTAGGCGTCCGAGGTGTTGTCGACGTAGTCCTGTCGGCGCCAACCCACGGCGACGGAGAGGCCGCCTGCAGCACACCAGCCCGTCAGGGCCGCGTGTGCCTCGGCGCTCCAGGGCGCTCCACCGACGACGACGAGCGGACGCTCCGCGGCGGCGAGCAGCTCCCTCGTTCGCTCGACGTCCTCACGCGATGGATGCACGCGCGTGATCGCATACGGCAGGGCATCAACGGCGCCGGATTCGTCGACGAGCATGTCCTCCGGCAGCGCCAACACGACCGGGCCGGGCCTTCCCGAGGTCGCGACGTGGAATGCGCGCGAGACGAGCTCGGGGATCCGGGCCGGATCGTCGATCTGCGCCACCCACTTCGCCATCGGCCCGAACATCTGGCGGTAGTCGATCTCCTGGAATGCCTCACGCTCCATCATGTCGCGTCCTACCTGGCCGATCAGGAGGATCATTGGGGTCGAGTCCTGGTACGCGGTGTGTACCCCGCCGGCGGCGTGTGTCGCCCCGGGGCCGCGCGTCTCCATGCAGATTCCCGGTCGGCCGGTGAGCTTGCCGTACGCGTCAGCCATGTTCGCGGCTCCGACCTCGTGTCGGCAGGAGACGAACCGGATCGGGGCGTCGTGCAGCGCGTCCAGCACCGCCAGGTAGCTCTCACCGGGAACCCCGAACGCCAACTCGACCCCGTGCACGACGAGCTGGTCGACAAGGAGCTTGCCGCCCGTCCTCACGAGAGAACGAGCGGCTTCTCGAGGTACACGGTTGGCTTCTGCAACCTTGGCCGATCATCGTCGGCGGTATCGACGTAGCGAATCGTGCGCTTTCCCGCCCACTCTGCCGGCAGGATGAGCACGCGGACGAAGGCCGTTGGTTGGTGCTGTGACGCCGACGCGAGCACGGGGTCGGGCCCCGCCTCGAACCACGCACCTCGTGGGCCGTAGGACGTCGAGTGATCGTCG
>JBBQRN010000021.1:0-46356 GCA_038214705.1 Gaiellales bacterium
CATCAAGACCGACCCAACTACCTTCGCTCATCACCGGTGCCTCCTCGTAACAGCGGCTCTACCGCCGCGCCAACCGCGACGGCAACCCGCGCCAACTTACGCAGCGAGGCACCGGCACTCCATACGGTCTGGCGCAAGCCAGTCATTGGGTTCTGGGAGCGCTTTGCGCCACTTCCCCTCACGGGGCGCTTTCCGCGCGGAATCTTCGACTTCAACGTGGGTGTGCTGCGCTGGTCGTGGCGCGTCGCCTTTTACACCTTCGGCGCCCTCGGAACGGATCAATATCCGCCGTTCACGCTGAGTAACGTGTCCGAGTATCCGGCACGGCTCGAGATCGACCCGCAGAATCTGCGTCGCGGCTTCCCGCTCATCGGCTGGTGGTTGCTCGGGCTTCCACAGTTCTGCGCAGCGGCGATTTTCGTCGGCGCAGGATGGTCGCTCGGACTCGTTGGCATTCTCGTCCTGGTAGCCGGCGTCGTACTCTTGTTCAAGGAGCGATACCCCGCTGAAATATTCGACCTCGTGCTTGGCCTCGACCGCTGGGTACTCCGCGTGGTCGCCTACGCAGCGTCTATGACCCGCGAGTCCCCGCCGTTCAGGATCGACGCCGGCCCGCACGAGCCACGCTTCGAGATCCAGCAGCAGCCGACCGAGTGAAATCGGCCCCGAGCAGGGACGGGAACCAGCCGCTGCGAAAACTCCGCGGCGGCTGTCCTGCCCGGTCGGCCACTTCCCGAATTCGCCTCGCCGGTAGATCGGCCTCAGACGATCACTCGCGCTCATGCACTGGCGCACGCCACGGACGCGGCTCTAGTCCAACTCCAGATGTTGAGGGAGGTGGTTCCCCGCTCAGGGCTACTCCGCGCGGTGGGCGGCAGCCACCGCTGCGGTGTCGAGATAGACCTGGAATCGGGCGAGCTTCCCGTCCCGGAACGTCCACACGTGTGCCTCATGATTGACAAACGCACGGCCGGTGTCCCGAGCCGTTGCCTCGGCGTACACCAGGGATACCACCTTGTCCTCCTGGGCGATGAACTCTCGTGGCTCGAACGTCGTGAAGTCGAGAGTCGATGCAAGACCACCAAACCAGCCCAGGACTGCTTCCTTACCTTTGAACGTTCCCGCGTTCGGGTCGTCGTCGGGATCGCCGGGGCTCACCCACTCGATGTCGTCCGCCATCACCTCGGCAAGCGCCGCGATGTCGCCCCGACCAAAAGCCTCATACGCACTCTGGGCGAGGCGGGTGTTCTCATCTGCAGTCACGGGAACTCCTTTTCGAGGGTGAGCGGGGAGTATCTCACTCCTCGAGCTCCGTTCACAGTGACACCGTGTGGTCGAGGAGCATCCCTCATATGACGAACTGGCGCTTACCAGCGAACCGATGTTGGCGACTGGCTGGTTCGCTTCTTTGCTTCAGCCGAAATCTCTCGTGAAGGAGCCGAAGCTCGATCTACGTCGCGGGTGCCCAGAGGGCGTAGGTGCCCGCGCCGACGTTGTCGTTGTCGGTTGTCCGTCCTTGCTGGGTATACCCGGGTGGCGGCGGGTCGCACGTGATTCCGAGCCCGTGGACGAAGATTGCGGGGACGGCTCCGCGGTAGGTCGGGTCGAGGTTGGGTTGGCCGACCGCGAGGTTGAGGAAGCGTCCACTCAGGCAGTAGCCCTCGCGGGCGTTGCTCGGCGGCAGCATGTAGGTCGAGAAGTGCGCATCGCCTCCGACGTCCGACCACGAAGCTCCTCCGTCGGTTGAGCCCCATGCCTGACCGCCTGCGTAGTAGTCGATCGATCCGGCACCGCAGATCTCGTAGCCTGTCGAGTCGCTCGTCGAGACGACGACGGCGTACTGGTTCGCTGCCGCGAGGGACGGGTTGCCGAACTGAAGGTCAACGAGGGCGGGGTCAGGGGCCGGAATGGCACCTGACGAAAGATCGAGGCTCGCGAGCGCCTTGGACAGGTCGGGGTGGCCGGAGCCATCGACGCCCGCGAGGATCACGTGGATTGAGTCAACCGCGCCGGATGCGTTCCCCAACGTCAGTAGAACGTCGCTGAGGCGTCCCGAGACACCAGCCGTGAACACCTGGCCGATCATCGTCCCCGCCGTGAACGTGACGCAGCCCTCGGTCAGACCCTGGCTCTGGTCGATCTCGGCGTCAGGAGCAACAGCCAAAGCAACGGGCGTCACCAGAGCAGCCGCGACAATCCCGAACACAACGAGCTTCAATAGACGCCAACGCATAGCTTCACTCTCCAAGTTCGTAATGCACCAGGCCACAAACGTCCCAGGCTGCTAACCCGCTACCTACTCCATCGGCAGCAATCACCAACCCCTTGAGAGAGGGATACAGAACCGACGGCTCAGCGAACCACGGGTGAGGGAGGACACTCGCCCAGGCGACGCGGTCGCTCACGATCTGTCAGGGTCGTGTTGGGTCGCCGGTCGATGGGAGTGCGTTGTGCTTCACGAATCGGCGCAGGAAGGGAGCCATATGGTGGCGAGGATTGCGACCTACAGTTATACGGGCGACGCGCAGGAGCTTGGCAAGCGGGCCGAGGCAGGGATCTTGCCGATCCTCAAGACGCAACCAGGATTCAAGAGCTATGCAGTAGCCATCGGCGAGGGCAAAGTGTTCTCGTCCAGCGCATGGGACAGCCGAGCCGAAGCCGAGAGCGGTAGCGCCGCAGTTGCCTCTTGGGTGGCAGAGAACATGACCGAGATCAGCCTCATCGGCGATGTTCACTACGCCGAGGTCGCCTTCAGCACCTCGCTCGGAGTCTCCACCGCGTAGAGCAGATGTGGTTGGCGTGGGCTGGCCCAACGCCGGCCCACGCCACCGCGACCGGCTTGATCGTCGGTGCCTCGAGCGCCAACCCGAGATTGATCCGCCCTCACACCGACGCGCGCACTATCGAACCGCGACGCCGGTCACGATGACGATCCACGAGGGCGCCAACGTGGCAGAATGGCATCGAGGCATACACACGGGTGTAATCGGTCGCAAGCGCCCTCTCCGGAACCCGGAGGCCCTTGCTTGCTCCGGTGGGGCGCACAGCGCCGGCGACCAACGAACGAGAGGACGAACGTGAGCGAGTACGCGGTGACCAATCCGGCGACCGGCGAGCGGGTCAAGGAGTACCCCACGATCAGTGATTCAGCACTCGCCGACGCCATCGAGGCTGCAGACCGCGCACATCGCGAGTGGTCGCGCGCCACGACGACGGAGGAGCGCGCGGCGCTCGTGCGACGTGTGGGAAAGCTGCACAGCGAGCGCCGGAAGGAGCTCGCCGCCGTCATCTCCCGCGAGATGGGGAAGCCGGTCGAGCAGGCGCTCGGCGAGGTCGATTTCTGCGCCGCGATCTACGACTACTACGCCGACCAGGCGACGACCCTGCTCGCCGACGAGCCGATTGCCCTTTCGGAAGGAGACGGGTCGGCGTTCGTACGCCGCAGCTCCGTCGGCGTCCTGCTCGGGATCATGCCCTGGAACTACCCCTACTACCAGGTGGCACGGTTTGCCGGGCCGAACCTCGTGGTCGGCAACACCATCCTGTTGAAGCATGCTCCACAGTGCCCGGAGTCGGCGGCCGCGATCCAGCGCATCTTCGACGACGCAGGCTTCCCCGCCGGCGCGTACACGAACATCTACGCCACCAACGACCAGGTCGCGGGCATCATCGCCGATCCGCGCGTGCAGGGCGTGTCGGTGACCGGGTCGGAGCGCGCGGGAGCTGCCGTGGCGGAGATCGCGGGGCGCAATCTGAAGAAGGTCGTGCTCGAGCTCGGTGGCTCTGACCCGTTCGTCCTGCTCAGCACCGACGACCTCGACGGTGTCGTGGAGTCGGCCGTTGCAGCACGACTCGAGAACGCCGGGCAGGCGTGCAATGCCGCCAAGCGGTTCGTCGTCAGTTCCGACCTCTACGACCCGTTCTTGAGCAAGCTGACCGAGGCACTGACGGCGGTCGAGCCCGGCGACCCGTCCCTGTCCGACGCGGCGATGGGGCCGCTCTCCTCCGCAGCGGCGGCGGATCGCCTCGAGGACCAGCTCCGCCGCGCGGTCGCCGGCGGCGCCACCCTCGTCGGCGCCGCACGCACGGGCAACTTCATCTCACCAGGGGTGCTGACAGGTGTCGCGCCTGGTAACGACGCACACCGCGAGGAGCTGTTCGGCCCGGTCGCGATCGTCTACCGCGTCGGCTCCGAGGACGAGGCCGTCGAGGTGGCCAACGACACCCCCTACGGCCTCGGCTCGTACGTCTTCACGACGGATCCCGCCCAGGCACTGCGGGTCGCAGATCGGATCGAGGCAGGAATGGTCTTCGTCAACGTCGTCGGAGCTGACGCCGCAGAGCTTCCGTTCGGCGGCGTCAAGCGCTCGGGCTTCGGCCGTGAGCTGGGCCGGTACGCCACGGAGGAATTCGTCAACCGGAAGATGATTCGTGTCGGCGGGTGAGCTGTAGACCGTCCTGTCGACCTCGACACGCTGATCGGCGCGTGGCGTGGGGCGTTCGAGGCCGCGCAGGCTGCGCTCAGTGCCGCGGCGCGCGATAACGACCTTCCTGCGGCCGAGCTGCAGCTCCGTTCCCGGCACCTCGCGGACGAGCGCATCGTCACGGTTCACGCGCTCGAAGCTCTCGCACGAGACCGCGACCAACGCCCGCTGCTCGTCCGACTCGTCACCTCGGCTGGCGACGCCCGGCGCCTGCTCGGCCTGCCAGCCGGGGTCGATGTGTGCGTCTTCGATCTCGAGGGCGTGCTGGTCGCGAGCGCGGCGATCCACGCCGAAGCATGGAAGGAGACGTTCGACCAGTTCACCTCTCACTGGATCGATCTCACCGGCGACTCCGTGGCCGGCTTCAGTCGCCGCGTCGACTATCCGGCTCTGATCCACGGTCGGTCGCGACTGAGCGGTGCCCACGACTTCCTCGCGAGCCGTGGCATCACACTGCCCGAAGGCACACCCGCCGACACCCCGGGGTCGGACACCGTTCACGGGCTGGCAAACCGCAAGAGCAGCGTCCTGATGCGCCTGATCAAGGAGCACGGCGTGAACTCGTTCGTGGGCGCCCGCCTCTACCTTCGGCTCGTGCACGACGCCGGCCTGCGCTCCGCCGTGGTCTCGATGAGCACGACGACCGGGACGCTGCTCGAGCGCGCCGGGCTCGCGGGGCTGGTCGACGACTGGATCGACGGCAACACGGTGAACGCCGAGGGGCTGCGGAGCGAGCCTGCCCCGGACATGCTGCTCGCCGCGTGCCGCCACCTCGACGTCCCTCCCGAGCGGGCGGCGGTCTTCGAGACGAGCGAGGGCGGGGTGACCGCCGGCCGCACCGCCGGATTCGCGATGGTCGTCGGCGTGGAGCAGGAGGGGAATGGTCGGGCGCTGCGCACGAGCGGCGCCGACCTCGTCGTGGCCGACCTCGGGGCAATCCTGGAGCGCTCCCTCGCGCCCTGAGCCGCGGGGTGTCAGGCAGCAGCGGCCAGGCGCTCGGCCCGCTGCTTGATGCCGGCGAGCATCTTCCGCTCCATCACGAGCGAGCCTGGCTCCATCGGCAGCATGATCAGGCGCGTCGCCAGGGTCGGCAGCCGGAAGCGGTTGCGGCTGATCAGGCGCGTCTCGGCACCGTGCTCCTCGAGCACGAATGCCCAGACCCAGTTGCCGTCCTCGGATCGCATTGCGAGAACGCGCTCCGGCTCGACCCGTTCGAACCGCATCCGGTTCGCGCCGAAGGCGATCGAGTCACCGGTGGCCGGGTGCTGGAACTCGGGCAGGATCCGGTCGGCGCTGTGCATGTCGAGGCCGAGGAGATTCTCGATCCAGTCGTAGGTGTAGGCGCCGCCGCGCGGGGCCGGTCCCATCTGCGCGAGCCACGGCCAGACGGCCGAGGCCGGTGCGCCGATCGTGACGGCGCGCGTCGAGACGCCGTGGGCGGAGTCGAGCAGCTCGTCGCCCGGGAGCCGCCGCTTCGCCTCCGCGTCGGTGGCGCCCCACGTCATGATCCCCCGCCTGAAAACCAGCGGATAGGCGACGAGGAAGGCGACGAGACCGAGGAGGACGTTGCGAAGCTTCATGCCACGAGCATGCCGGGCCCGGCACCCCAATGCATCGGGGGAAGCGCGGAGCCCGATCGAGGAAAGCCGCAGCTACTTCGGCTGCAACCGAGCGCCGGCGTCGAGCCGCACGACGGCCGCGTTCATGTACGGGTTCGTCAGCACCTCGAGCGCCATCGAGGCGTACTCGTGCGCCTGCCCGAGCCGTTCCGGGAAGAGCACGTCGCGACGGAGCTTCTCCTTGAACGCCGCCGGGTCGGGCGCGTTGTCGTAGATCGGGGTGTCGACGAGGCCGGGCGCGATCGTGTTGACCCGGATCCCCACCACCGCGAGGTCGCGCGCCAGCGGCAGCGTCATACCGACGATGCCGCCCTTGGAGGCGCTGTAGGCGGCCTGGCCGATCTGACCGTCGAAGGCCGCGATGGACGCAGTGTTGAGGATCGCGCCGCGCTCGCCTTGGGCGTCCGACTCGGTGCGGCTCATCGCCGTTGCCGCGAGCCGCGCGCAGTTGAACGTGCCGATCAGGTTCACGCCGATCACGAACTCGAAGCTCTCGAGGCCGTGCGCCGAGTCGTAGGCGCCGTCGCGGCCGATCGTTCGCGCCGGCATGCTGATTCCCGCACAGTTGACGAGCACGCGAAGCGGGCCAAGCTCGCAGGCAGCATCGACAGCCGCGATCACCTGCTCCTCGTTGCGCACGTCGGCGCGGACGAAGACGCCGCCGATTGCGCCCGCCACCTCCGAGCCACGCTTCTCGTCGAGGTCGAGCACGACGACGTGCACGCCCCGCTCGGCGAGAAGACGCGCCGTCGCCTCGCCGAGGCCGGAGGCCCCGCCGGTGACGACTGCCGCTGCGCCGTTAAGGATCATGCCCAACCCTCCCAGAATTCGCTCACATGCTGCGCCGGTACTCGCCTCCGACGGCGTAGAGGGCGGCCGAGATCTCGCCCAGAGAGGCGACCTTGACGGTCTCGAGCAGCTCCTCGAAGACGTTGCCGCGCGCACGTGCGACCTCCTGCAGGCGTGCGAGAGCGGCGGGCCGCCTATCTGCGTGGCGGGCCGAGAACGCCCGCACGGCAGCGATCTGCTCCTGCTTCTCCTGCTCGGTCGAGCGCATCAAGAGCGGCGGCGCCTGCTCGTCTGCGTGCTCACGCGGCAGGAACGTGTTGACCCCGATGATCGGGAGCGTGCCGTCGTGCTTGCGCGTCTCGTAGAGCAGGCTTTCCTCCTGGATCTTCGAGCGCTGGTACATCGTGTCCATCGCGCCGAGCACTCCGCCGCGCTCGGAGAGCCGGTCGAACTCCGCATAGACAGCCTCCTCGACGAGATCGGTCAGCTCCTCGACGATGAACGAGCCCTGCAGCGGGTTCTCGCACAGATTGAGCCCGAGTTCGCGGTTGATGATCAGCTGGATCGCGATCGCACGGCGCACCGACTCCTCCGTCGGCGTCGTGAGCGCCTCGTCGAACGCGTTGGTGTGCAGGCTCGAGCAGTTGTCGAAGATGGCATAGAGGGCCTGCAACGTCGTACGGATGTCGTTGAACTGGATCTCCTGGGCGTGCAGGCTCCGGCCCGAGGTCTGGATGTGATACTTGAGCATCTGGCTGCGAGGGCTTGCGCCATAGCGTTCGCGCATCGCTCGGGCCCAGATCCGGCGGGCCACGCGGCCGATCACGGTGTACTCGGCGTCCATCCCGTTCGAGAAGAAGAAGCTCAGATTGGGCGCGAATGAGTCGATCGCCATCCCGCGCGCGAGGTAGTACTCGACGATCGTGAAGCCGTTCGCGAGCGTGAAGGCGAGCTGGGTGATCGGGTTCGCCCCCGCCTCGGCGATGTGGTACCCGCTGATCGAGACGCTGTAGAAGTTGCGCACGTCGTGGTCGACGAAGGACTGCTGGACGTCACCCATCATCTTCATCGCGAACTCGGTTGAGAAGATGCACGTGTTCTGGGCCTGGTCCTCCTTGAGGATGTCCGCCTGCACGGTGCCGCGGACGCTGCGCAGCGTCTCTGCCCTGATCCGAGCGTAGGTCTCGGCGTCGATGACCTCGTCGCCCGCGGCACCGAGCAGGCCCACTCCGACTCCGTCGCTCCCCGCCGGCAGCTCGCCCCGGTAGACGGGACGGCAGCCGGGCAGCGCACGCTCTACGGCGTCCCAGCCGCCCGTCGCGCGCAGATGTCTCTCGACCTGCTGATCGATGGCTGCGTTGACGAAGAACGCCAGGATGATCGGCGCGGGGCCGTTGATCGTCATCGAGACCGAGGTGTCCGGCGCGCAGAGGTTGAAGCCGGAGTAGAGCCGCTTGGCGTCGTCAACGGTCGCCACGGATACGCCCGAGTTGCCGATCTTGCCGTAGATGTCGGGCCGCTCGTGAGGATCCTCGCCGTAGAGCGTGACCGAGTCGAACGCCGTCGACAGGCGCACCGACGACTGCCCCGAGGCGAGATAGTGGAAGCGTCGGTTCGTCCGCTCCGGCGTGCCCTCACCCGCAAACATCCGGGTCGGGTCCTCCCCCTCCCGCCGGTAGGGATAGACGCCACCCGTGTAGGGATACGCGCCGGGCAGGTTTTCCATGAGCAGGAAGCGCAGCTGGTCGCCCCAGCCTTTCAGCCGCGGCGGAGCGACCTTCGGAACCCGCAGGCCGCTGAGCGTCTCGTGGTAGTTCTCGCCTGCAACGTCACGCCCCCGCACTTCGTAGGAGTACGTCGCAGACGTCACCGCACCACGTCGTGCCGGCCAGGAGCGCAGAAGCTCCAACTCCTCCTGACGAAGTGCCGCGAGCGTCTCGTCGTAGCGCGCGCGCAACGCATCGAGCTCCGGCACCGCCTGCGCCGCCGTGGGGTAGGCCTGGAGCGGCTCGGGCATCGCCGGGTCGCCGAGCGCGCGCAACGCCTCGAGGAGATGGTGCGCCGCGTCCGCGAGAGCTGCGGCCTCCGCAACGCGTGCGTTCTGCGCTCTCCCCTGCTCCGCGATCTCGGTCAGGTAGCCGCCGCGGCTCGCCGGGATCAGCGCCGAGCCACTCGATGCGCCGACTGCGAGCCCGCTCGGCGGCGGCCACTGCAGGAGGCCGCAAAGCTCGACGAACACCCTGTTCAGGCCCGGGTCGCCGAACTGGCTCGCGATCGCCGGCACAACCGGAACCTCGTCCTCCGGGAGATCGAACTCGGCGTGGTTGCGCCGCCACTGCTTGCGCACGTCCCGCAGTGCGTCCTCGCCGCCACGCTTGTCGAGCTTGTTCACGACGACGAGCGAGGCCAGGTCGAGCATGTCGATCTTCTCGAGCTGGCTCGCCGCCCCGTACTCCCCGGTCATCACGTAGACCGGGATATCGACGAGGTCGACGATCTCGGAGTCGCTCTGCCCGATCCCCGCCGTCTCGACCAGCACGAGGCCGAACCCTTGAGCTCGCAAGAACGCTACGGCCGAAGCGAGCATCGGGCTCGTTGCGAGATGTGCCCGCCGCGTCGCGAGCGAACGCATGAACACGCGCTCGCTGCGCAGGCTGTTCATTCGGATCCGGTCACCCAGCAGCGCCCCGCCGGTGCGACGCCGGGTCGGATCGACGGCAAGCACCGCGATCCGCAGGTCCGGGAAGGCCGCCAGGAAGCGCGCCAGTAGCTCGTCCGTGACGGTGCTCTTGCCGGCCCCGCCGGTGCCAGTGATGCCGACGACCGGCACTCGCTCGCCGGCGCGCAACCAGGCAGCCTCGAGCGCCGCCAGCTGGGACGGGCCGACCACCCCGTCCTCGAGCGCCGACAGCATCCGCGCCAGCGAGAGGTCGTCGCGTGCCGCCGACTCCGGCACCACCGTCGGTCGCCGTCCGGCGCGAGCCCGCTCGACCAGATCGTCGATCATCCCCTTCAGCCCCAGCCGGGCGCCGTCGTCGGGCCGGTAGATCCGCGTCACCCCGTACGCCTCGAGCTCGGCCGCCTCGTCCGCCGTGATCGTGCCGCCGCCACCGCCGAACACCGAGATGTGACCCGCCCCGGCCGCGCGCAGAAGGTCGATCGCGTAGCGGTAGTACTCGAGATGCCCACCCTGATACGAGCTGATCGCGATGGCGTCCGCATCCTCCTGTACCGCCGCGCGCACCACGTCCGCCACGCTCCGGTTGTGCCCGAGATGGATCACCTCGGCGCCGGAGGCCTGGATCAGCCGCCGCATCACGTTGATCGCCGCGTCGTGGCCGTCGAACAGCGATGCCGCCGTCACCACCCGGAGCGGCGGGGTACCGGCTTCCTCCATCGGATCGGACGGGAGCGGCATGGCCACGTTGCGCACAGCTTCCCACAAAGCGCACCCGCCGGCGGCCGGCAAGCCTCTATAGGTCGCCGCCGAGCTTGCCGGAGAGCCCGTTCAGGGCCTTCCGGGCGAGCGTCTTGAACGTGCCGCCGAGGAACGGCTCGGCCACGCGCAGCGCGCCCTTCAGCTTGAAGTCCGCCGAGTAGGTGATCCGCGTCCCTCCGCCGGCGGAGGGCTCGAACTCGATCGTGTCGATCGAGGTGGCCTTCTCCCCCACCCCGTCGAGTACGATCCGGCGATTTTCTTCGAACGAGGTGACCGTGTAGGTGAACGGCATCGTCTTGCCGCGGAACTCGGCCTGCACCTCGTAGACGCTGCCGCGACCCCCGTCGCCCGAGACGCGGCGCGAGGCGTGGATCCCGGGATCCCACTCCGCCACGGTCGTGAAGTCGGCGACGTACGCGAACGACTCCTCCGGGGAGCGCGACACCTCGATCACTTCGGTGACCAGCATCTCCCGAGCCTACCCGTCAGAAGTTCTCGGGGCACCACGGCTTTGCATCGACCCGAAACGCGGCGTCCGCTCGCGCGATACCACCACGAGCTCCTTCCTCGACCCGACCCGCGAGCGCGAGCTCGGCGAAGGTGAAGCCTCCGAGATAGGCCGAGGCGAGCGCCTGGACGTCCAGCCGGACATCTGGGCGCCGACTCGTGCGGCTGGCGCCGCCATCCTCCACCGTCCAGGTGCCGCCGTTGTCGGCGAAGACCGGGTCAGCGGCGACATCGAACGTGACCCGCCCCGGAAGGGCTGTTGCACGGGCTGCGAGTGCCGCTCCCACGTCCACAAGCCGGAGCCAGAGGCCGTCGTAGATCGTCCAGCGGAGCTGGTTCGGCCGCTCGACGAGCAGGAACAGCGGGTGGTCGGGCCCGAGTAGGTCACAGTGAATCTCCTCCACCCAGTCGATTCCGAGCAAGAAGCGCCAGAGCTCTCTGGTGGCAGCCGGGGAGGTGCCGATCGCCTCGATCACCTTGACCCGGCTCCTGTTGAACGGACTGTCGAACTCCACCTTGATCCGGTAGAGCGCGTAGCCCGCCGGGCGGCCGTCGAGCTCCAAGAGCACGCGGTTCAGTTCACCGGCGCCCCGACGCCGGTCCGGAGTGTCGCGAAGCTTGCGCTCCTCCCACCAGGCGGGAGGGCGCGAGAGGAACCCAACGGTGCTCTTGCGCACTCGCTCGTAGAGGGGCGGCAACACCTTCAGCGCCTCGTCGTGACCGATCAAACGCACCGTTCCCTGCCGGCCCGGCAGGTCGGCCCGGATGGCCGCGGTCTCGCGCGGAGCACGGATCATCGCGTCGAGCGACGCGAGGCCGTAGCCGAAACGCCCGTAGATCGTCTCGGTGGAGGCCCACAGCGTGGCTATCGGCTCGCCCCGCTCGCGGACGTCCGCCAGTTGGGCACGCATCATCCGGTCGAGGATCCCGCGGCGCCGGTGCGTCGGCAGCACGCCGACGACGCTGACCCCCGCACAGGCGAGCGGCCCGCCGGGGACCGTCAGCTCGAGCGGGTAGGTACCGGCGCCGCCCACGATCGCAGCTCCTTCGAAGGCGCCGTGCATCCGCTCGATCGGCAGCATCCTCGAGAAGCGCTCCGTCTCGTCGGGGCCGTCGCCGCCGCCGAAGTAATGCTCGATCGCATCGACAGCACGTGCGAACTCCTCGAGATCCCGGGTGAGTCGGACGCGGAACGCCATCAGCCGATCCTCTCGAGCGGCGCGTACTCGAGCATCAGCTTCCGCTCGCTCTGATCCTTCGCGAACCGAACCGTGACGAGACCACCGGGCTCGATGCGCGTCACCACCCCCTCGCCGAGCGAGCCGTGACGCACCGAATCGCCGGTCTGGAGCGACGGGATCTCGCTCTGGGTGCGCGAGGGTGTCGCCGCCGACTGACGCGGGGAGCCATAGCTCGACCACGAGGCCGGCTGCAGCCGCTCGCGCTCGACGCCGACCGGGAGCTCGTCGATGAACCGGGAGGGCAGGTTGTACTCGCGGCGGCCGTAGAGCGAGCGGGCCATTGCATGTGTCAGGGTCAGCCGTTCCATCGCGCGCGTCATCCCGACGTAGGCGAGCCGCCGCTCCTCCTCGATCTCGTTGTCCTCGATCGAGCGCGAATGCGGGAAGATGCCTTCCTCCATCCCGATCAGGAAGACCGCGCGGTACTCGAGCCCCTTCGCGTTGTGGATCGTCATCAGAGTCACGAGCGATTCCTCACCGGCAAGACCGTCCTGGTCGGAGACGAGCGAGATCTCCTGCAGGAACGAGGACAACGTCGCCTCCTCCCTCCCGGCCCGGAACTCGCGGGCGACGCCGACGAGCTCCTCCAGGTTCTCGATCCGGCCTCGTGCCTCGATCGTCCGCTCGGCCTCCAGCGCCTCGAGCGTGCCGCTCCGCTGGAGAACCGCCTCGAGCAGCTTGTCGACCTCGAGCTCCTGCGCGGAGGCCTGCAGGGACTGCATCAGAGTGTGAAAGCCACGCACGGCCTTGATCGCAGCCGTGCCGAGGCCCGCCGCAACGGGGTCGCCCATCGCCTCGAAGAGCGAGATCCCGAGGGAGTCGGCGTGGGTGACGAGGCGCTGCAGCGAGGTGTCGCCGATACCACGGCGGGGCCGGTTGGCGATACGGAGGAGCGAGACCGCATCGACCGGGTTGTCGAGCACCGACAGGTATCCGATCACGTCCTTGATCTCGGCCCGCTCGTAGAAGCGCGGGCCGCCGATCACCTGGTAGGGAATCTGCTGACGCACGAGCACGTCCTCGAGCACGCGGCTCTGCGCGTTCGTCCGGTAGAAGACCGCGATCTCCGCCGCCGACCAGCCTTCCTCCACGAGCCGGGCGATCTCGGCGGCCACGAACCGGGCCTCTGTGTGCTCGTCCTCCACCTCGACGACCTGCACCGGGTCGCCCTCGCCGAGCTCGGAGAAGAGCCGCTTCGGCATCCGGTCGCGGTTGTTCTCGATCACGGCGTTGGCGGCGCCGAGGATCGAGTTGGTGGAGCGATAGTTCTGCTCTAGGGCGATCGAGGCGGCGTCCGGGAAGTCGCGTTCGAAGTCGAGGATGTTGTTGATGTCGGCGCCTCTGAATGAATAGACCGAGTTGTGCGTGACGATCCCGTTCGCTACGAAGTTGTGGGTTCGCTCGATGTCGAGGTCGTAGACGGGTTGTTCGAGAGCAACCCGCTCCACGCTCTCGACCGTGTCGAACGTGCCATCGTCAGAAAACATCGCCATTCCCGTGCGCACGGCGCTTGCAGGCATAAAGGGCAAGGAGTTCCTGTCCTTGGTCGCCGGGCCCTTCTGCGCAGCGAGCCGAGCAGTAAAGCGCACCGAGACGTCGAGGGCAGCTTCGATGTCCTCGACACGCTCGACCAGTCGCCCGAAGTTCGCGAAAGACGATTCGTGCCGCCAACCCGTAGACCCTTTGTAGGCGGGACGAAGCGAGAGACCGATCTCCTCGAGCGCTTCTCGTCCTTCCCGGTCGTAGCCGGTCAGGGCGATACGGTGTTGAGGTCCGGCGCCCCGGGCGTCGCCGCACAGGGAAACAGTGAGTCGCCGCCGGACTCTGCGGCCGCACGTCGTAGTGGCCGCGCTGAAGTGAGGATGATCGAAGCTCAGTCCTTCTGCGCGGAGCAGCGATCGGCCGGCGCTCTCGGTATCGAGCTGATCAAAGATCGAATCGATCAGGTTCTGGTCACCGACGAGACTGTTGCCAGCTCGCGCGCTTGGCCTGGCGACGAAGGGCAACATCGGGAGCCCAGATCGCGCGGAGATGACCACCTCCGCTGCTCGCGCCTCTGCATCGGTCATATGCGTGGACACAACCCAGGTCGCGTCCGCGTGCTCGCTGTTCATACGGAGCGACGGACCGGGCAGTGCCCCGGTTCGAGCATCCGTGTAGGTGCGCGATGTCCCAACGCGGAAGCCAACGCCGCGCTTCCACATCACGTAGGTCAGGTGGAGTTGCGGCGTCAAGCCCGTCTTGAATCCTGCGAAATGCGTGTGCTCCGGCGTCGAGACGATCTGTCGTCCCGAGGTGGTCTTGATCGAGATCCCGGCCCGCCGCCGCGATCTGTGGGTTTTGATGACGCGTGCCGGCCCGAACAACCCGCTGCCGAGGCACGAGAGAACAGCATCGCCTTCGAACACATGCTGGATCGGCCTCAAACTGCCGTCCGCCATCGTCACCAGCGTCCCCTCGACTAGACACTGATCCGGATCGCCCACCGCAAAGACGTTGCCGTGCTCGGCGGCGAGCAACTGGAGGAGGCGGTACTGCGCGTGGTTCGTGTCCTGATACTCGTCCACGAGGATGTAGCGGAACGTGTGTTGCCAGTGCGCGAGCACGTCTGGGAACCGCTCCAGCGCTTCGACGGTCAGCATCAGCATGTCGTCGAAATCGACCGCGTTCGAGCCGATCAGCCGCTGTTGGTAGCGCTCGTAGACCTCGGCGACCGTCTTGTCGTAGAAGGAGGCAACCCGACTCATGTACTCGTCCGGGCCGACCAGCTGGTTCTTCGCGTTCGAGATCTGGGTATGAATCCCCCGGGGCGTAAACCGCTTCGGATCGACCCCGAGATCCTCGAGACAGGCCCTCACGACTCTGACCTGGTCGGCCTGGTCGTAGATCGTGAAGGTGGAGCGGTAGCCGAGCCGCTCGGCGTCGCGGCGCAGCATGCGCCCGCAGGCGGCGTGAAACGTGAGGATCCAGGCGGCCCGGGCCTGACGGCCGAGCATCCGCTCGAGCCGCTCGCGCATCTCCCCTGCCGCCTTGTTCGTAAACGTGATCGCGAGGATCTCGTTCGGCTTCACGCCGTGGGCTCGGATCAGGTGCGCGACGCGGTGCGTGAGCACGCGCGTCTTGCCCGATCCAGCGCCCGCGACGACGAGCAGCGGGCCGTCGACATGCAGCACCGCCTCGCGCTGGGCCGGGTTGAGGCCGCCGAGCAGATCCTCGTGGGGTGCGACAGACACTCCGTCGATGCTAGTGGACGTCGAGCACCACGATGCCGTCGTCGTCCGCGTAGAGCGTCGAACCCGGGCGGAACGTGACGCCGCCAAACTCGACAGGGACGTCGATCTCGCCCTCACCACTCTTGCCGCTCGGACGCGGGCAGGTACCGATTGCCCTGATCCCGAGCGGCAGGTGGCGCAGCACCGCGGCGTCACGGACACAGCCGTGCACGACGATCCCTGCCCAGCCGCTCGCCGCGGCGAGCTCCACGATCATGTCGCCCAGCAGCGCGACCCGGAGCGAGCCACCGCCGTCCACCACGAGCACGCCGCCCGCCCCCGGCTCGGCGACCCGCTGTTTGAGCAAGACGTTGTCCTCGGGGCAGCGGATCGTCGATACGACACACTCGAACTGGGCAACGCCGCCGAACTGGCACCAGGGCAGCAAGCACACCTGCGCCTCCTGCGGATGGAGATCGAGAATGTCGGCGGTCGAGGTCAGGGGGCTACCACCTGACGGTCAGCTCGATGTGCGCGGGCTGTGGCGTCGTGCCGGTGAAGACGACCCGGAACGTGTACGTGCCCGCAGGCAGGGCCTCGTAGTCGCCCTTGCAGTAGAGCGAGCCGGCCGCCCCGTCGCAGGCATAGGTCTTGGTGTCGATCAGCGCGCCTCCCTTGGGGGCCTTCTTGCCGAGCAGGTAGAGGCGCGTGCGCCCCTGGGTGGATGTCCGCAGGAGGATCCGGAAGGCCGCGGCCTTGCGCACGGTCACCGACACCTGGGTGGAGCCGGTCTTCGGGATCGAGTCCTCGAGGTAGACCTTGGCGGCCCCGGCAAGCGGCGGGAACACGGCCGCGATAGCCGCAACGCACGCGGCGGCGACGAACGCCTTCTGCTTCATCTCGATTCTCCTTTGCTCTGAGGCGACACCGTCGATCCTAGTCCGCCGGTTGGCGTGCGACATCACCCGAAGGGGAACGGCCGGCCGGCGAGCGCCGGCAGCACCTGGGAGGTCACCCAGACCGGTGTGGTTGCGTAGGCGAGCGAGTAGCGGTAGCTGCCGTCGGCGCGACGGAGGCGGGCGAGGAAGCGAAACGGCGCCTTGCCGGACCGCTCTCCGACGCTGAGCAGAGCCTGGATCGCCCATGCTGTGGACTGGGCATCCGACGGCCGCCCCTTCGTCAGCGCGTAGCCGCCGTCAAGATTTGCGAAGGCTCGGAGGGCCGCGACCGCACGCCGGATCGGCGTTCCCCCGACGTGGGCGGAGCGGAGCGCCTGGATCGCTGCCGCCGTGTCGTTCGAGTCGGGGCGCCCACCACGCGACCACGGGAAGCCGCCGCCGGAAGCCTGGGCGGAGAGGATCGCGGCAACGAACGAGGCGGGAGGCTCCACCTCAACGGCCCGCAACGCGATCACGACCCACATCGTCTCGTTCACGAGCGTGCCGGGCTGGTGGTGGCGCAACCGGTCGAGCAGAACGTCCTCGACGCGGTACCCGAGAGCCGAGAGCGCCAGCACCCGCAGCGCGAGGTCACCGTCGGTGGACGCGGACGCGACCGATCCGCGCAGGTACTCCCGCGCCCTCGCCCTCGTCGTGGGAGACCCATCTGCCGCGACGATCCCGAGCGCGGCCCAGGCGGTCAGCGGCCCGTCGGGGCTGCGTCCCTGCTCGGCGAAGCCGCCGTTCTCGTTCTGCATCGAGGCCACATACGCGGCCGACCGTGCGACCGGCCCCGTCGCGCCGGCCGCGACCCCCGCCATCGCCAGGATAGCCAGCACGAACCCGAGCACTCTCACGCCCAGACCACCTCCGTGCGGACGCTCTTGTCGTGCCGTGCGAGCACGCGCCGCAGCTCCGGGCCCGCCACGAGCGCAAGCACGACGTTCCCGGTCGCGTGGGCGACGTTGAACGCGACCCCGGCAGCCAGCACGGTCACCAGAGCGGCCCACGTGTGGGGGTAGAAGGCGAACCAGAGCCAGAGATCCATCACTGTCCCGAACGCCATCCCGAGCGCGGCGCAGAAGACCGCAAACGGCCAGCGCCCCCGCAACACGCGTGCGAAGACGCCCGCGAGGACACCGCAGCCACCCCAGGCGAGCATCTGCCACGGGGTATGCGGGCCCTGCCCGAGGAACATGTTGGAGGCGATCGCGGCCAGCGCTCCGACCGCGAACCCCCGCCGAGGTCCAAGGGCAACGCCTGCCGCCGCAACGATCACGGTGACCGGCTGGACGCTCGGAATTGGCGCAAACAACACTCGCCCGGCTGCGGCGATCCCGCCAAGGGTCGCGACGAGCGTGAGATCGCGCGCCGTGCCGCCGCCCTGTTCGAGCCAGGCGAACCCTCCGGCAACGAGTGCGAAGGCGGCGAGGAGCGTCGCGAGACCGCCGTTCGCCGGATCGACGACGGCCCAGACGACGCCGCCGGCCCCGAGCACGACGAACGCCGCCGTCGCGAGCCTAGGCTTCAACGCGGACCTCCACGGGCTCGCCGAGCCGGACCCGCCGATGGGCGGGCAGGAGCGGATCGTGGGTCGCCACGAGGACGCCACGCCCCTCGGCGGCCTGACGGAGGAGCCAGGCCGATAGGGCCGCCTTGCGATCGGGGTCGATCCCGCGCGTCGGCTCGTCCAGCACGAGCAGGTCCGGCTCCGACACGGAGACGGCGGCGATCCCGAGCCGTTGCCGCTCGCCGCTCGAGAGGTCGCGGGGATGCCTGCAGGCCGCGAACGTCAGCCCAAGATCCTCGAGGGCGGCGGCAGCGCGTACCTCGTCGCCTCCGACACCGAGGGCGACCTCCTCGAGGGCCGTCTCACGCACGAGGTAGCGGCCGGGATCCTGGGAGAGGTACGTCACCCGGCCGGTCCGGGTCACCGTCCCGGCGTCGGGCTCGGCAAGCCCTGCGGCGATGCGCGCGAGCGTGGTCTTGCCGCTGCCGTTGCGCCCTTCGAGAGCGACGACCTCGCCGCGGCGGACGGTCAGCGAGCACCCGCTCAGGATCGCCGGCCCGTCTCCGTACGCGAAGCAGACGTCCTGCAGCGCGACGAGGGGCTCGCCGGCCAACTCGGCCGGCTTGGCCTCGTCGGCAACGGCCCCGGCGACGTACCGTGGCCGGCGTGCGGCAAGCAGCGGGCGGGCCTCGACGACGGGTGCGTCGAGCACGATCCGTCCCTCCTCCATCAGGATCACCCGGTCTGCGATCGCGAGCGCGCGGTCGATGCGCTGCTCGGAGAGGACGACCGCGCAGCCGGCTCGCTCGACCGCTTCGAGGAAGAGGTCCGCACCCTCGGCGTCGAGCTGCGACGTCGGTTCGTCGAGGAGAAGCAACTCCGGCGCGAGCGCGAGCGCGGCGGCGAGGCAGACCCGCTGGAGCTCGCCGCCCGAGAGCTCGAAGGTGCGACGCTCGCCTAGGCCTGCGATGCCGACTCCGGCCAGTGCCCGGGCCACACGTGACCAGATCTTCGCCGGTGCCGTGCCGACGTTCTCGAGGCCAAAGGCGATCTCGTTTCCGACCCGCGTCATGATCACCTGGTCCTCGGGGTCCTGGAAGACCGATGCCACCGTGCCGGCAAGCTCGGCGGGGCCGTATGTGCGCGTGTCGAGCCCGGCGACCTCGACGCGACCCGAGAAGTGGCCGCCGTGGAAGTGCGGCACGAGTCCCGCGAGGGCACGGAGCAACGTGGACTTGCCGCTACCGGACGGACCGAGTAGGGCGACGACCTCGCCGCGGTAGAGCTCGAGCGAGAGGTCGCGCACCGCGGGCACGCTGCCGGGATACGCGAACGAGAGCCCCTCGACGGTAACGAGCGGCGCTACAGCCACGCCGCGACCCCGACGAGAACGACCGCTCCGGCGAGCGCAAGGCGGTCGAGCCACGTCCAGGCCGGCCGCGGAGCCCGCGTCGACCCACTGCGCCCGTATCCCCGTGCCTCCATCGCCTCGGCGAGGCCCGTCGCCCGCTCGAGTGAACCCGCCACAAGTGGGGAGAGTAGGGTTGCGTAGCCGCGTGCCCCGTGGAGCTCGACCCCGCGGCCGCGGATCGCCTCGGCGAGGCCGGCCGCGTCGCGCTCGAGGCTCGGGACGAGACGCGTCGCGAGGGCGACGGCCAACGCGGACCGGCGGGCAAAACCGGCAGCCGAGACCAGCCGGTCGTGGTCGACGAGGAGCGTGTAGACGCTGAACGCGAGTGCGACCGCAGCAAAACGGAGCCCGCTGACAACGGCGATCCGGATCTCGTCCGTGGAGAGGTCGAGCGGGCCGATCACGGGCAACGTCGGGCCCTCCCAGAGCAGCGTCCCGCCACCCGACGACCAGGTGAACGGCGAGATCACGATCACTCCGAGCGCCCCGAACAGCGCGCCGCTGACGTACAGCCAGCGCCGCCGCACGGGCGCTCGCACGATCAGCACGAGCAGGACGGCCGTGATCAACGCGAGGGCCCAGATCCTGTCGATCAGGAAGGCGACCGTGGCGACGGCCGCGAGCAGGGCGGTTGCGGGGCCGGGGCTCACGACGCGGGGAACCTGCGGTCGTAGGTTCCTGCGAGCAGATCGGCGACCGAGCCGGAGAAGGTGAAGATCACGGCGCTCGTGGGGCCGGTTCCTGGCGTCCGCAGAGCGGCCGTCAGGTGTGGAGGGCCGCCGACGAGCACGAAGACGTTGGCGCGGTGCGGGACGAACGTTCCGGCGACGGCGATATCGGCCGTGCCGAGGGCCTGGGCAACCGTGGTTGCGGCAACCCGCTTCCCGACCGCGTAACGGACGGCGACCGGCCGTCTCTTGCCGTCGTAGCCGTGGCTGAAAGGCTCGGGAAAGGCGCCGGGCACCACCTCGAGTGTCTCGGCGTCACCCGACCAGTCCCGATAGTCCCACCAGGCGACATCCCCTGCATGCAGGCGGTAAGCGGTCGCCGACCGGTCGCCGGCGAGCCCGTTGACGAACCAGAACCAGTCGCGATGGTGACGGGCGCTGCCGTCGACGCCGTCGATCGACTGCACGAAGCCGCCTCCGTAGCGCGTCGACACCTTCGCCCGCGACCGGAGGGCACGAAGGAGCGTCTGCCCGGCCGGGACACTCGCATCGACGAGCACGGTGCTACCGCGATCGCGCGTGACCCAGAGCCGTGCCGTCCCGTCGGCGGCCGTCGGCCCCGCCCCGCCGCAGCCCGCAAGGGCGACCACGGCGAGGAGGGGCCTGATGACGCGCGTAAGGCTCACTTCACGGCGTTCGACCGGATTGCGCCGGCGGCGAATGCCCGTACCGGGCCGTGGTGTCGTCCGACACACGTCTTGCCGTCGCTACCGGCCTTGAACCGGCGTCCGTCCGCCTTGACGAGGGCGCCGGCTGTCGGGGTGCCCTTCCCGGCGTCGTCGAACGAGATCACCGCGTAGCAGTTCACCGTCGCAGCCTTCAGCGACAGGGTCGGCGGCCCGCCGGTGTCCGTAAAGGTGGCGAAGTACCAGAGCACCTGGTCACCGTCCTTGAGCGTGACCTGGTCGGCTCCGACCGGCGGCGACACCCCGTTGACCTTGAACACCCAGCCGGAAGCACCCGCTCCCGGGTAGCGGCCGACCTGGCTCACGTAGGTGCCGAACGAGGCCTGCGTGACCTGGGTGTAGAACTCGCCGAGAGTCCCGGCGAGATCGAGGGCGACGAGCGGGTTGGCGGCATCCACCTTGACGGGAACCGATCCGAAGATCGACTGCGTCTTGCCTTCGACGCGCACGGTGACGGACGCGGCGAGAGCCGTTGCGGCAAGTGCAAGAGCGAGACCGAGGACGGTCACGAGAACGAGCAGACGTCGAGCCACGAATCCTCCTTCCACGAGGGGTTCGGTATACGGGAGGCGGCAGGTCTTCTGACTCGGGGCTCCCTCTCCCACCGCCTTCCCGGCGGCCCGTTTCCGGGCTGCCAGTGGCACTTCGGCGGGCGAGCACTCCCCTCACAGCGGCGGGACCGTCCCGGACTCGCACCGGGTTCCCTCACCGCACTCCCTTGTGCGGGGGAGCCTATCATCCGCTGATGTCGGCAGTCGCTCTGCGAAAATGGGGGCCCATCATCCTCTGGGCGGCCGTGATCTTCGCCTTCTCCTCGATCCCGAGCCTCGGCACCGGACTCGGCACCTGGGATCTCGTCCTGCGCAAGCTCGCGCATCTCACCGAGTACGCAATCCTCGGTGCCCTCCTCCTGCGTGCGATCGGCCGCCCCGGCCTGGCGATCCTGCTGGGCGCCCTCTACGCCTGCAGCGACGAGTTTCACCAGCACTTCGTTCGCGGCCGGCACGCCGCCTGGTACGACGTCGTGATCGACACCGTCGGGGTCGCGATCGGCGTCGTCGCCTGGAGGCGGCTACGGCCGCCGCGCGATCAGGACGCGAGCCGGTAGACCACGCCGTTGCCGGAGACGAGGTAGAGCTCGCCGGCCTCGTCCTGGCCGAACGCAGTCAGGTTCGGAACCGTGATCGGCTCCCGACGGATCTGGCGCGCTATCCCGGCGACGAGCCTGAGGGAGAAGATCGTGCCCCGGCAGTAGTCGCCGTAGAAATACCTTCCGCCCGCCGCGGGCACCGCCGCGCCGCGGTAGACGTAGCCGCCGGTGATCGAGCAGCCAACCTGATGGCTGTACTGGGCGACCGGCGGGACGAGACGGCCCGGTCCGAGCGGCTTGCTCTCGAAGCCCGCTCTGCCCTCGTAGACGTCCCAGCCGAAGTTGAGCAGGCCCTGCCACGGCCAGGCAACGTGATCGACCTCCTCGATCGAGTTCTGGCCGACATCGCCGATCCAGAGGTCCCCGTTTGCGCGGTCGAACGAGAAGCGCCACGGATTCCGGACGCCGAGCGCGACGATCGTCGGCTTCGCGCCCGGCAGTGCAGGGTCGAGCCGGAGGATCTTGCCGAGCACCGACCCGGGATCCTGGGCGCGGTTCTCGGGGTCGCCGCCCGAGCCGCCGTCGCCCATGCCGACGTAGACGCGGCCGTCCCTGCCGTAGGCGACCATGCCGCCGTTGTGATTCTCGTAGGGCTGCTTGACGAAGAGCAGCTGGCGCGCGCTCCCCGGGAGGGCCTTCGTGCCGTCCGAGCGATAGCGCACGACACGCGTGTCGCCTTTGCGATCCGTGTAGTCGACCACGAACTGCCGGCTCGTGGCGTAGTCGGGGGCGAACGCGAGGCCGAGCAGTCCCTGCTCGCCGCCCGCGCGAACGTTGCTGCGGAGATCGAGGAACGGCTGCGCCCGGATCGCTCCTCCCTTCACGACCCGCACGAGGCCGCCCTGCTCGACGACGTACAGCGCCCCAGGAGCCCCCGGAGCAGCCGTCACGAGCACGGGCGCCCGGAGCCCGTCGACGACCCTCGTCAGCTTCAGCCCGGCCGCCGCCGTGCTACCCGCCGAGGCACCGAACGCGGGCGTGAGCAGGGCGAGAAATGAGGCGGCGAGAACGACGGGACGGCGCATCTCGTCTGACCGTACCGATTCCAGCCGGCGTGACGCCCCCCATTGGGTGTACCCTGCGCCCGCCGTGAAGATCTTCGTCATCGGCGCCGGGCAGGTGGGATCGACGATCGTCGACGCCCTCCACGGCGAGCACGACGTCACCGTCCTCGATCTCGATCCGGCGCGTCTGTCGGTGGTCGGGCAGCGGTTCGACGTCGCCACGGTCGAGGCCAACGGAGCGAGCCGCCGCGCACTCGCCGACGCCGGCGTTCGCGACGCCGACCTCGTCATTGCCTGTACCTCCCGTGACGAGACGAACCTCGTGGCGGGCACGTTCGCACGCCTCGAGGCACCCCGGGCGACGACCGTGATCCGCGCCTCGAACGTCGAGTACATCGAGCTCTGGCGGCAAGGCCAGCTCGACCTCGACTTCGTCGTTTCCTCCGAAGTCGAGACGGCGCACGCCATCGCTCGCGTGATCGGGGTCAGCGCGGCGGTTCAATCCGACCTATTCGCCAACGGCCAGGTGCAGATCGTCGAATACGACGTCACCGACGGGGCGAGCTCGACCCTCGTCGGCCGCCCGCTACGAGACGCCGGCATTCCTCCCGACTCGCGCGTCGTGAGCATCATCCGCGGCGCCTCGATGACGATCCCGCGCGGCGACGACACGATCCTCCCCGGCGATCGGATCGTCGTGATCGGCTCACCGGCAGCCGCAACCGCCTGGGGCGATCTCCTCGCCCCCTGGGAGGACGATGTCAGGGACGTCGTCATCTTCGGGGCGGGGAAGGTCGGAACCGCGATTGCCCGGGAGCTCCTGGCCCAGGACATCGGTGTCCGGTTGATCGAGGAAGACCGCGATCGTGCCCGAGCCGTGGCGGAGGCGTTTCCCGCGGCGCGCGTCTACAACGTCTCGGGGCTCGACCCGGCGTTCCTGGCGGGGGAGCAGATCGGGCATGCCCAGGCGGCAGTCTTCGCGATGCGAGACGACGCCAAGAATCACTACGCCGCCACGCTCGCCCGGATCCATGGCGTCGCCTTCACGATCGCGATCGTCCACGACGCCGTCTCCCGCCAGGTGTACGAGCATGCCGGCGTCGACGTCCAGGTCGATCCGCGGCAGGTCACCGCCGAGGAGATCGTCCGCTTTGCGCACGACCCCCGCACGCAGCAGGTCGTGATGCTCGAGAACGACCGCTTCGAGGTGCTCGACATCACGACGAGCCCGACGAGCGAGTACGTCGGGCTTCGCTTCCGTGACATGCCGATCCGCGGTGCGCTGATCGGCGCAATCGTGCGTGACGGCCAGGCGATCTTCCCTCGCAGTGACGACGTCCTGGTGGCGGGAGACCGCGTGATCGTCTTCACCTCGTCCGATCGGGTCTCGGACGTCGAGCGCGTCCTGTGAGCGGCCAGAGCGTCCCGTGAAGAGACCGATTGCGCGACCCTCGTCAAGGCCGGGGCCCCGGCTTGCAGTCGACCTGCGGGCAGCCCTCGGGCTGACCGGGATGATGATCAGGTTCCTGAGCGTCTCGGCACTTGTGCCCGCCGGCGTCGCCCTGCTCTACGGGGAGCCGCCGTGGCCGTTTCTCGCCGCCGCCGGCGCCGCATTTTTCGGCGGACTCGGGCTCGAGAGGCTCGGTGCCCGGAGCGCGACCGTCGGCTTCAGGGAGGGCTACCTCGTCGTGGCGCTCGTCTGGTTGCTCGCGGCGATCTTCGGGGCGATTCCCTACCTGCTGTCGGGAGACAGTCAACTCAGCAGCCCGGTCGACGCCCTCTTCGAGTCGATGTCCGGCTTCTCGACTACCGGAGCGTCGATCCTGACGAACGTCGAGGCCGTCGATCACTCACTGCTGTTCTGGCGGCAGTTCACGCAGTGGGTCGGCGGCATGGGGATCATCGTCCTCGCACTCGCCGTCCTGCCGCGCCTGCGCGTCGGCGGCCGCCAGCTCCTCGAATCCGAGACCCCTGGACCCGAGACCGATCCGCTCTCGGAGCGGATCCGCGCCACCGCGCGGCGACTCTGGCTCCTCTACGTCGGGCTGACCCTGGCGCTCGGCGTCATCCTCCTGCTCTTCGGCGTCGCCGGCATCGACCACCGGATCGGGCTCTTCGAGGCGGTCTCGATAGCCCTCGCCACGCTCCCCACCGGTGGGTTCATGCCCGACTCGCATTCGCTCGTCGACTTTGCCGCGGCGACGCAGTGGGTCGTGGTGGCGTTCATGGTGCTCGCGGGCATCAACTTCGCACTCGTGTACCGGGCGCTGATCCGAAGGCGGTGGCGCGGCGCCGCGGCCGACCAGGAACTGCGGCTGTACCTCGGCATCCTGATCGTCGCCTCGGTCGCCCTCATCGCCGAGCTCTGGACCGAGGGACTTGCGACGGGCGAGGCCGCGATCCGCAACGGGGTCTTCCAGGTCGTCTCGATCACGACGACCACCGGCTTCGCGAGCATCGACTACACGTCGTGGACGACGTTTGCCCTGATGCTCATCGTCGGGCTGATGTTCGTCGGCGGCTCGGCGGGATCGACCGGGAGCTCGGTGAAGGTCGTCCGGCACCTCCTGCTCGGCCGCTCGCTACGCCGCGACCTGCGGCAGACACTGCACCCGACCGAGGTCATGCCGATCCGCCTCAACAACCTCGTCGTCCAGGAGAAGACACTACGCGCCGTGACCTCCTTCGTGTTGCTCTATCTCGGCCTGTTCGTGCTCGGTGCGGGGATCATCGCGGTCGACACCGCGATCCAGGGGCCTTCACTGGCCCCGTTCGACGCGATCGCTGCGGCTGCGACGACGCTCGGGAACGTGGGGCCGGGCACGGGCCTCGCCGGGCCACTCGGGTCGTTCGCCGGCTTCCCCGCGATCTCCAAGCTCACAATGGCCGGCCTGATGTGGATGGGGCGGCTCGAGGTGATTCCCGTCGTCGTGCTGATGACACGCCACTACTGGCGCGTGCGGTAGAGAGGGCTGTCAGCCGACGAGGGCACGGCGCAGCTTGTCCTCGGCGCCGGGCTTCAGGATCGCGACGACCTGGTCACCCGGACGGATGACCGTCTCGCCGACCGCGATCTCCGCCACGCCGTTGCGCATCACCGAGACGAGCCGCGAGCCTTCCGGCAACGCAAGACCGGCAACCCGCTTGCCTGCAGCGGGCGAGTCGGCATCGACCTGGACCTCGACGACCTCGAGCCCTTCGCGGCGCAGCTCGAGCAGGCGCACGAGGCCGTGCTCGGGTACCTCGTGCTCGACGAGGCCGAGCAGCCCCGAGGTCGCGCAGACGGTCTGCGTGATCCCGAGCAGATCGAAGTGCTGCTGGTTGCGGGGATCGTTGACCCGCGCAATCGCCTTCTGGACGCCGTAGCCTTCCTTGGCGATCTGCGAGATGATCAGGTTGTCCTCGTCGTCGCCGGTGACCGCCAGCACGAGATCGGGAGGTCGCGCAATTCCGGCCCGCTCGAGCACGGCAATCTCCGTGGCGTCGCCGAGCATCGCCGCATGGCCGAACTCTCCCTCGAGCTGGAGGAAGCGGTCTCGGCGCTGCTCGATGATCGTCACCTCGTGTTGCATAGCGATCAGCGACCGCGCGATGTTGGCGCCGACCTTTCCACCCCCAGCGATGACGATGTACATCAGACCTGCGCCCGCTCGAGGTCGGCCGGCTGGCAGGCGATGACAGCCTCGGTGACGGTCGAGATCGCCGTCTGGGTCGGACAGACCGTCCGGAGGCCTAGCTTTGCGTAGAAGTCGGCGCGTGCCGGGTCGAGCACGCGCACGATCACGCAACCGATGCCGTAGCGGCGCTGCAGGATCTGGCCGACCACGAGGTTCGAATTGTCACCGTCCGTGGCTACGACGGCCGCGTGGGCCTCACCGGCGCCGGCCTCGTCGAGGATGTCGGTCTCCATCCCGTGGCCGACGACGAAGCCGCCCTTCCAGCTTCCGAGTCGCGACAGAGCTTCCTCGTCCTCGTCGACGCAGGTGACGTTCCAACCCTCGCCGGCCAGCGCCTTCGCAACCGCCGATCCGACGCGACCGCAACCGATGATCAACGCGTTCATCGCAGCAAGCGTACCGTTACTCGAACGTGCCGTCGGGGAACGCGACAACCAGCACCTCGCACGGCGCGTGGCGCAGAACGTGATCGACGGTCGGCGAGAAGAACCGCGACTGGCGGCGCCACCTCGGGGACGAGCCGAGCACGATCAGGTCCGCCCCGTGCTCGACGGCCTCGTCGACGATCGCGTGGCCGATCGAGCGCGCGATGATCGTGTGTCCTACGACCTCGACGCCGTTCTCCTCCCCAAGGGCCCGTGCCTCGGCAAGGGAGTCCTCCGCGAGCTTGCGAATATCTTCCGGTAGCTCACCCTCGAGAGGAAATGCCCGGGGCACGCGAACGACGAAGACCGCCTCAACGCTCGCTCCTCGCTCCTTGGCGAGCGCAACGGCGGTCGCAACCATCTCCTCCCCGATGTCCCCGAGCTTCATCGGCACGAGAACCCTCTTGTACGCCGCACCGGGCGGCAACGACGCAACCGGGTCGATGTCGTCAAGCACGCCGACCTCGCGCCGACGCCGAACGACGAAGAAGACGACGAGGCCGAGGGCAAGCCACCCCGGCCCCGCATAGCGAGCGCCCGGGTGGGTGACGAGCGCGAGCACCCACACGGCGAACGTGAGCGGGGCGCCGATCAAGGCCGGAAGCGGAACCAGCACGCCCCTGATCCGGATCTCCGGCTTCGCCCGGAAGGGCCGCTCGAGATGGGGCTCCTTGTGGCGCAGCCGGATCACCGCGAGCTGCGCCGCGGTGAACGCGAACAGCACGCCGAACGAGTAGGCGCTGGCGAGGAACGCCGGATCGTCGCTCCCGAAGATCTCGTTCACGACGACGATCGCGATCGCGATGCCGCCCGTGGCGAGGAGTGCCTCGCTGGAGACGAGCGAGCGCCGCTCGATCCGGCCGAATTCGCGCGGCAGCATGCCGTGTTCGGACATCGAGCGGGCTAGGCGGGTGCAACCGGTGATCGCCGTTGTCGCCGCGGCGAAAAGGATCAAGGCCCCGGAGACCCCGACGACCACCCGGAGGACATCGACGAAGGCGCTGGGCAGATGGCCGTCGAACGCCGTCACGATCCCCACGATCGGCGCCTGCAGCCACTTGTCGGCCAGGTCGCTGGAACCGTCCGTGGACGGGAAGGCAGTCACACCGACGATCGCGATCAGCACCGTCACTATCACGACGAGGCCGATCGACGAGAAGAGCGATCTCGGTAGCGCCCGGCCAGGCTCGCGCGTCTCCTCGGCGAGGTTGGCGACGGTCTCGAGGCCGGTGTAGGCGAGCATCGCGAGCGGCAGCGCGAACGCGAGGTCGTGCCAGCCTTGCCCGGTCGCGAAGCCGAAGCCGCCCGTCAGCACGTCGGGCGAGAACACGCACGCTAACCCGATCACCACGACGAGCAACTGCACCGCGATGTCGAGCAACGCCAGGACGAGGGCCGCGGTGTGGATCTGGCTGCGACGGACGAGCCGGGTACCGACGATGACGACGATCAGCCCCGCCGCGACAACCGCATCCCACGGGCTCTGCCCGAGGCTCGGTGTCGAGAGCGCCGCAGCCAGGTAGTGCGGGATGAACAGCGTCGAGAGGGCAATCACGATCAGAAAGTCGAGGAAGAGCACCCACCCCGTGGCGAAGCCCGCGAGGTCGTTGAAGGCGCGCCTCGTGAAGGTCGCCGCTCCCCCGGTCTCCGGGATCGCCGCTGTGCCCTCGGCATAGGACAGCGAGACGACGAGGAACAGAAGCCCCGTCGCGAGCAGGACGACCGGGGTCAGCCCGAGCGCCTGGGCGGCCACGATCCCGAGCGCGAAGTAGATCGACGAGCCGATCTCGTCGTAGGCGACCGCGAAGAGCGCAGGTGCGTCGAGTACGCGCTCGAAGCCGCGAACCTTACGTGCCACGCCTGCGCTCCAGCTGGATGCGGCCGACGCCGAGCGCGACGAACAGCGCTCCGAGAACGAAGCCGACGAGACCGCCTCCGTTCAGGGCCGTGACGACGAGCAGCGTGACCCCGATCAGCACGAAGCACGCCGAGAAAACATAGATAGACCGCCGGTACCAGATCATGCGGGCACCTCGTCGCGGGACGCCGCGATCATGACCCGACACGACGCGTGTCGCAGCACATAATCGACGGTTCGCCCGAAGACGGCCTTCTGAGCTCTCGTCAGCGACTTACGCGGCGTCCCGAGCACGATGATCTCGCTTCCCCGCCGCTCCGCCTCCTCGACGATCGCCGGACCGGCGCTACGGGCACGGACGAGTCGGTCCTGCACGCGCACGCCGTAGGAGTCGCCGATCGCGATCGCCTCGTCGAGCTCCGCGTTGGCAGCGTCCTCGAGCTCGGCGAGATCGTCATCGAGCGGCCGGCCCAGCGGGACTTCGAGAACGTTGAGCGCGACGATTCGCGCGCCTCGCTCCGCCGCCAGGCTGCAGGCGACATCGAGCGCGTCGTCGGAGGGCTGGCCGGCGACCACGGGAACGAGGAGCCGCCGGTACTCGAGCGCGAGCGCCGGCCCGAAGGCGGGCGGGGCCCTGACCGTCTCGGCCAGCGACGCCTTGACCCAGCGCCGTCGGTAGAAGATGTAGAACATGAGCCCGCTGACGATCCAGCCGAGGCCGACCCAGCGCGTGGTCGGGTTCTGGGCGACGATGACGAGGAACGAGGCACCTGTGGCGAGGCCGCCGATGATGGCAAAGATAGGCCACTCGATCCCTCGCACGAGAAGATTCGGCCGGGCTCGGTAGAACGACTCGGTCGAATCCCGCTGCTTGATCCGCAGGCGCACCAAGGAGATGTGGGCAATGGTGAACGACAGCGTCGCGCCGAACGAGTAGAGCGTGCCGACGAAGTTGACGTTGCCGGGAAGGATGATCACGATCGGAGCGATCCCGGCGAAGAGAACGAGTGAGAGCACCGGCGTCTTGAACCGGGGATGGAGCCGGCGGAAGACCTCCGGGATCTGCCGGTAGCTCGCCATCGAGTACGTGACCCGGGAGGCGCCGATCACGCCTGCGTTCGTGGCGATGAAGAGAATCGTTGCGGCAAGGATGCCGACGTAGATCTCGAGCACCCGCAGAAGCATGCCGGAGACTCCGAGGTTCTGGACGAGACCGAGGATCGGATCGTTGCGGTAGCCGCCTTGCTCCGGCGGGAGAGCGAGCAGGGTCGTCAGGTGCCCGTCGATCAGCTTCACCGGCAGCGCCGACAGCGCCACCAGCGGTAGCGTCAGGTAGATCGCGAACACGGCCCCGGCCACGAGCTTGTAGGCGTCGGGCACGCTCTTCGAGGGCTCTCGCGCCTCCTCGGCAAGGTTGGAGACGGTCTCCACCCCGGTATAGGCGAGCATCGCCACCGGCACCGCAAGGGCCAGGTTCGACCACGTAGGCGCCAGGCCCCAGTGGATGTTGTCGACGAGGATCGTCGGGCTGAAGACGAGGAAGAAGCCGAGCAGGACGAGCAGTACCTGGGTCGCGAAGTCGAGAACGGCAAGGACGATCGAGAGCTTGGCCGCCTCCTGAACGCCGACGATGTTCAGCGTCACGAGGATGAGAATCACGATCGCGCCGCCGATGATGTCCCAGGGGTTGGTGTTCAGCGGCTCCCAGAAGATCGATAGGTAGTGCGGCACGAAGAACGCAGAGGTCGCGACGGTGACGACATAGACGAGCATCTGGGCCCAGGCGGCCCCGAAGCTGATCACCTCGTTGAACGCGTGGCGGGCGAAGCTGGACGACCCCCCGGCTTCGGGATAGAGAACCGTTCCCTCCGCGTAGGTGGCGGCGGTCATCGCGAACACGATCCCCGCGACGAGGAAGACGACCGGAGTCAGGCCGAGCGCGTAGACCGCCGTCAGGCCAAGCGCGTAGTAGATCGACGAGCCGACATTGCCGTACGCCGTCGCAAAGAGCGCGGGTGTCCCGAGAACCCGCTCGAGCTCGACCTCGCGTCTGCGACGACTGGGCACCGAAGGAGTCTAGGTCAGGGCCGCGGACGGCTGTTGCACGGGCGTGGCTGCAACGGACGCGTCGAGGGCCGGCTTGCACCGGCCCTCGACGAGCGTGTTCGCGATCGTGTCGACGGCCTAGCCGTGGATCGAGGCGAGCAACGGGATGATCAGGATCGCGACGATGTTCGCGATCTTGATCATCGGGTTGATCGCCGGCCCGGCGGTGTCCTTGTAGGGGTCGCCGACCGTGTCGCCCGTGATACCGGCCGCATGTGCTTCCGAGCCCTTGCCGCCGAACGCACCGTCCTCGATCAGCTTCTTCGCGTTGTCCCAGGCGCCTCCGCCCGAGGTCATCGAGATCGCGAGGAAGAGACCCGTCACGATCGTTCCGATCAGGAGCCCACCGAGCATCGTGTAGCTGATCACGCCGACGGCTATCGGGATCGCGACCGGGATCGCGGCCGGAAGCATCATTCCCTTGAGCGCCGAGGCGGTGACGATCTCGACGGCCTTCGAGTAGTCGGGTCGCGAGGTCCCTTCCATGATCCCGGGGTTCTCGCGGAACTGGCGCCGCACCTCCTCGACCACCTCGCCGCCGACGCGGCCGACGGCCGTCATTGCGAGCGCGGCGAAGAGGAACGGCATCATCCCGCCGATGAAGAGGCCGGCAATCACGTACGGATCGTCAAGCGAGAAGACCGTGTCGAGGCCCCTGTCGCCGATCCCGACCTGGTATTCGTGAAAGAGGATCAGCGCTGCGAGACCGGCGGAGCCGATCGCGTAGCCCTTGGTGACGGCCTTTGTGGTGTTGCCGACCGCGTCGAGCGCGTCGGTGACCGTGCGCACCGACTCCGGCATGTCGGCCATCTCGGCGATCCCGCCGGCGTTGTCGGTCACGGGGCCGAAGGCGTCGAGGGCGACGATCAGGCCGGCCATCGAAAGCTGGGCCATGACGGCGACGCCGATCCCGTAGATGTTGCCGCCCGCGATCTCCCACGAGGCGATCACACCAGCGGCGATCACGATCACCGGGAGGGCGGTTGCCTCCATTCCCTTGGCGAGGCCCGCGATGATGTTCGTTGCGTGGCCGGTCGTCGAGGCCTCGGCGATCTTCTTCACCGGGCTCCAGCGACTGCCGGTGTAGAACTCGGTGATCGCGACGAGCAGGAACGTGATCACGAGGCCGACGAGCGCCGAGCCGTACAGCTGCCAGAACGAGAACTTGCCGCCGTCAAATGCCTTCGTGACCGGAATGAAGCCGATCGCGGAGAGGATCGTGGCCGCGATCACGCTCTTGTAGAGCGCGTTGATGATCGCGTTGTCACCCTTGCCGACGCGGGCGAAGAACGTCCCGAGCACCGACGCCAGCACGGACATACCGCCAAGCGCGAGCGGGTAGAGCCAGAGATCGCCGGTCGGGTAGGCGGTGCCGAGAAGCATGACCGCAACGGCCGTGACGGCGTAGGTCTCGAACAGGTCGGCGGCCATGCCGGCGCAGTCGCCGACGTTGTCACCCACGTTGTCGGCGATCACGGCCGGGTTCCGGGGGTCGTCCTCCGGGATACCGGCTTCGATCTTGCCGACGAGGTCAGCGCCGACGTCCGCGGCCTTGGTGAAGATGCCGCCGCCGAGACGGGCGAAGACCGAGATCAGCGAGCCACCGAACGCGAGACCGATGAGGTCGTTCACAGCCGACTCGGGGCTGTTCCCGAGCGCGCCCGTGAGGAACCAGTAGTAGCCGGCGACGCCGAAGAGGCCGAGGCCGACGACGAGGAGACCTGTGACCGAGCCGGCCCGGAAGGCCACGTTGAAGGCCGGCGAGACGCCCTCGCGTGCCGCCTCGGCGGTCCGCAGGTTCGACCGGACGGCGACGTTCATGCCGATGAAGCCGGCCGCGGCCGAGAGGAGCGCCCCGATCACAAAGCCGATCGCTGTCCCCCAGCCAAGCTCGTTGTAGAAGCCGATCGCGAGGACCGGGAGCACGGCGACGAACGCGATCGTCCGGTACTGCTTGCGCAGGTACGCCGCCGCGCCCTCCTGCACAGCGCCCGAGATCTCGCGCATGCGCTCGTTGCCGCTCGGCTGCTTGAGAAGCCAGTAGGTCAGATAGAAGCCGTAGAGCACCGCAACGGCGGCGCAGGCGAGCGCAAACGCCACAGCATGGTCAGCAAAGAAGTTCATCAACCCTCCGGAGGCATGTCACAAAGAAAGAGCCGAAACAGGATCGGCGCGCCGGATTATGCCGCACAAACCCGTCGGGTGCAGCGCGAACCGATGCCGACGCCCCGATCGGTGGACGGCGTGGGTCAGCCGACGCGTGAACGGCCGACCGTGAGGTCGCCATAGATCGCGGCGAGGTCGCCGCACTCGGCGAAGCGTGCGATCTGACGCTCGGCGGCGTTGCGCTCCGGCACGCGGAGCCAGTCGGCGGCGCCGATCTCGGTCGCGACGGGCAGCGTCCACTCGATCAGCCGCTCGATCCTGGCCCGGGCGGGCATCACCTCGCCCCGCTCGAGGTCGATCAGCTCGCCGGAGAGCCCGTAGCGGATCGCACGCCACATGTTCTCCTCGATCAGCCGGTGCGGCTGCTGGACGATGGGCTCCCCCTCGTCAAGGGCGCGGGCGATGCGCGCCGTCAGCGCGACGCAGAGTGCCGTCAGCGCCTGCGACTCGCCGAGGTCGGGCTGGCAGTCGCAGATCCTGATCTCGACGGTCGGGAAGGCAAGGTGCGGCCGCACGCTCCACCAGAGCTGCGTGTGCTCGGTGATCGAGCCCGTGTCGTACAGGAAGCGGACGTAGCGCTCGTACTCCGACCAGGAGTCGAAAGAATCGGGGACACCACAGCGAGGGAAGAAGCGCGTGAAGATCTGCGTGCGGGCGGAGTGGAGGCCGGTGTTCACACCTTCGGCGAATGGCGAGCTCGCCGAGAGGGCCAGCAGCTCGGGCAGCCAGTTGCGCAGCGCGCTCGTCACCCTGATCGCCCGGTCGGCCCCCTTGATCCCGACGTGCACGTGGAGGCCGAAGGTGTTGTTCTTCCAGACGACGTAGCGCAACAACTCGTCGTTGCGACGGTAGTGCGGGGTGTCGATGATCCGCTGATCCTTCCAGCTCGCCCACGGGTGGGAGCCGGTCGCGCCGAGAGTGAGGCCGAGGGGCTCTACGAGGCCGGTGAGTTCGACGCGGCGATCGGCGATCGTCGCCGGGACGTCGCCGAAGGAATCGACCCGCCCGGTCTTGATCTCGACCTCGGAGGCGATCAGCTCCCCCGCCAGATGCGCCGCAGCGGGGGTTCCGGCCGCCGCGGCCTGGATATCCTCGAACCGATTGACGAGGTCGAGCGACTCCGGGTCGAGGAGCGCGAACTCCTCCTCCACGGCAACCGTGAAATCCGAGCCTTCATCAAAACGCTCACGCGCCTCGCGGAGGAGCTGGTCTGCCGGAACGCGCTGCTCGTCACCCATCGAGCGGAGAAGACTAGTCGATACTGCAGTTTTGATAGCGACTCTACCTCGAACCGGGCGACCAACTGCAGTCGGTCGCCGACCAAGCCAGTGGCCCGAACCCCGAGACGACAGGCTTCAGGCTGTCGTATGGGCTACCCGGTCACGCGGAGCCGACGTGCCAGGTTGCGTCAGGTCAGGTGGAAGTACAGAGCGTAGAGAAGCTCGACGGCCGGATTGGACGTGTGAACCTGGACGTCCGCCGGCGTCGTCAGTAGCGCCTGCGAGTAGTTGAAGATGATCTTCACGCCCGCGCCGACGAGTGCGTCAGCCGCATCCTGGGCCGCATCGGCGGGGACTGCGAGCACCCCGACGATGATGTTGTGTTCGCGCGTCAGCTCCTCGAGATCCTCGAGCGAGCTGACGGCGACTCCTCCGAGCGCCCGGCCTACCTTGGCGGGGTCACTGTCGAAGACGGCGGCGACGGTGATGCCGTGCTCGGCGAAGATCGGGGAGCTCGCGATCGCACCGCCGAGACGGCCCGCCCCGACGAGCGCGATGTTGTGCTGGCCCTGCGTCCGCAGGATCTTGCGGATCTCGGCCAGCAGAGAGTCGATGTTGTACCCGACGCCGCGCTTGCCGAAGCGCCCGAAATTGGAGAGATCGCGACGAATCTGAGTGGCGTTGACGTTTGTGTACTCCGCGATCTCCTGCGACGAGATCCTGTCACGGCCCATCTTCTTCGCCTGCGTGAGCACCTGGAGATAGCGGCTGAGCCGCGCCGCGACACCCACTGTCAGTCTCTCCGCCACTCGTTCTCCCTCGGTCATCGGGCTGCTTGTGACAAGTTGTCACATATTGCCTGCGTCACCGTCGGCCCTGTCCGGGGAACCGTCGTCCGTCTCGAGTCGCTCGACCAGCGCCTCGGCCGAGACGAAAGTGGTGAAGGCACGTTTGCCGTCGATCTCGACGACGGGGATCAGGGACCGGTACGCGACTTCGAGCGACTCGACGCCACCGATATCGACGAGATCCAACCTGAAGGGGACGCGCGCCCTCGCCTCGCGCACGACCTCGATCGCGCGATCGCAGAGATGACACCCCTCCGCGTGATAGACGGTGACGACGCGCGGAGCCCCCATCACACCACGTCGAGTTCGCCGCGCCGCGGGCGAAGCACGTGCTCGCCCCTACGGGTAGAGGCCGCGGATCGTCGTCGCCTCGGCGACACGCTGGACGGCGAGTCCGTACGCGGCCATCCTCATGCTCGTCGAGAACCGTTCGCGAGTCGACCATGTCTCCTCGAACGCGCGAACAACGATGTCGTTCAACTTCGCGTTCACCTCGTACTCCTTCCAGAAGTACTCCTGCAGGCCCTGAACCCATTCGAAGTAGGAGACGACGACACCACCCGCGTTGGCGAGGACGTCCGGGAGCACGAGGATGCCGCGATCCTCGAGAATCGCGTCGGCTGCCGGTGTGGTGGGCCCGTTCGCTCCCTCGCACACCATCTTGGCACGCACGCGGGGGGCGTTCTCGGCCGTGATCACCTGCTCGAGCGCACACGGTGCGAGGACGTCGCAGTCGATCTCGATCAGTTCGGCGTTGGTGATCGGGTCCGCCCCCGGGAACGCTTGCAGCACTCCGTGCTCGGCCTTGTATGCGATCACGGCCGCGATGTCGAGGCCGTACGGGCTGTGGATGCCGCCGCCAGAGTCGGAGACCGCGATCACGCGGACTCCCTCCTCGGAGAGGAGGCGGGCGAGGTTCGAGCCGACGTTGCCGAAGCCCTGGATAGCGATTCGCGTGTCGTGGAGCCGCCCGCCCTGCTTCTGGAGCGCCGTGCGGATGCAGTAGAGGGAGCCGCGTGCCGTGGCTCCGTCGCGGCCCACCGAGCCGCCGAGGGCCAGCGGCTTTCCGGTAACGACGCCGAGCACGGAGTGGCCAACGTTCATCGAGAAGGTGTCGAAGATCCAGGCCATCACCTGGGCATCGGTGCCGACGTCGGGGGCTGGAATGTCCTTCTCGGGACCGATGTCGTTGATGATCTCGGACGTGTAGCGGCGGGTGAGCCGTTCTTTCTCGCCGAGGGAGAGGGTGTGTGGATCGCAGACGACGCCGCCCTTGGCTCCGCCGAAGGGGAGGCCCATCAGAGCGCACTTCCAGGTCATCCACATCGCGAGCGCCTTGACCTCGTCCTGGGTCACCGCAGGGTGGTACCTGATGCCGCCCTTGGAGGGCCCCCGGGTCATGTTGTGGACGACGCGATAGCCCTCGAACACCTGCACCGAGCCGTCGTCCATCTGCACCGGCACCGACACGACCACCGTTTTCTTGCACCCCGAGAGGATCCGGATCAGGTTCGGATCGACGTCGAACGTCTCGCCCGCCCGCCGCAGCTGTGCCTGGGCGAGCTCGAAAGGAGCCTCCAGCAGATGCGTCGGCCCCGGGACGATCGAGCTCATGCGTGGACACCTCGGCTCACGACCCGACGACTATACCCGGGAGCCCCGACCGGGGCGGGCCTCTACTCCACCGTGAACGGCAGGGTCTGGTCGTCACGCGCTCCCTCACCCGCCGGCACCGCTGTGATCCGCAAGGCGTAGCGACCGGGCGGTAGACGGCGACCCTTGACACCACGACCCGTGATCCCGAATGAGTACCGCCCCGGCAGCACGTCTCGAACGAGAGCGAGCCGGCCCAGGTTTCGCGTACCGCGGTAGAGATCGATGCTCACCTGGTCGAGAGGAAGGAGCTGCGGCCGGGCTGCTGTCCCATCGACGCGGCCGGCGATGACGGTCAGGACCGCTGGCTCGACGTCCGAGGGCGCAAAGGACGTGCTCGAGAGCCGTGCGAACGGGATCAGGTCTGGCCCGACCACGGGAACCGCGATCGCCCACGGCACCGTGAGCGTGCCCCCGCCGTGGACCTTGACCCGCACGGACCCGTTGAGAGCCGCCGGGGCCTGCGGGAGCAGCGGCACGAGCGCCGACACCATCACCTTCACGTCTGTTCCCGGCTTGAGCCTCGCCCGGGGTGGGACGACCGCGACCTGGATGTCGGCCGCGTCGGCGGTTCCGGGGGCGATCTCGAGCTCGAGCGTGCGCCTGCTGACATTCCGCAACGTCAGCACGTGCTCGACTGCCGCGCCTTCCTCGAGCGCGGCACCGAGTGGGATCGTCGGCGGGTCGGAGACGAGCTCAACGGCGGCAGCTGCGGCCGGATCGACGGTGCCCTGCGTGCCCGTCCCTCCCCTCCTCGCCGATGCGACGAGCGCCTGCCTGAGGCCGGCCGCATCGAGGTCCGGGCGTGCCTCGGCCAGGAGCGCCGCCGCGCCTGCCGTCAGTGCCGCAGCTGCGCTCGTACCGCTGAGCGTCCCGTAGCGGGCGGCACCGTCCTCGTCCCGTCCGGGGTCGGCGGTTGCAAGACCTACCCCGGCCGCACTCACCTCGGGCTTCGGGGTCCCGTCGAACGAGAGACCCTCGGACGAGAACGGCGCCGTCTCGCCCTGCCCCACGTTGACCCCGTACTCGGGGGCGCCGACAGACAACGTCACCGGGATTCCGCCCCGGAGCGCCTTCCTGATCGCTCCGGCATCGGCCCCGGCGAGCCCGAGGATGGGGATGTCGGCAGGGCCGTCGCTGCCGAGCGAGCCGGCCGGCAGCGGGCCGTCCACGAGGACGGCTCGCGCGCCGGCGGCCACGACCTCCCGAACCGCCTCGGGTGACGAGGTACCACGCGGCAGGAGAACGGCAGAGCCACCGACGAGGCTGTAGCCCACGCTGTCGAACAGCCGGGTCAGCCCCCCCGCACCGCCGACGACGACGGTCGCCTGGCGTCCGAGCGCGACCACGGGAGCCGACACGGACAACGACGGCGTCACGACGCCGCCGAGCGGTTGGATGCCGGAGACGAGGACACGGAATCCCTCGAGCAGGAGCACGTGCCCGGTCGGGCTCCGTCGCCTCGTGTCGAGCGCCCCGACGGTGAGCGACTCGTCGGCGCCGCTCGGGCCACCGAGGCTCCCGAACGACGGCCCTGCAGGCCCGTCGTTCCCGGCCGGCACGACGACGAGCGAGTCGAGCGCGCTCGCGCCGGAGACCGCCCGCGCCAGGGGCCCGTCGGTAAACGCGGCGAACGGCTCGACGACGCCGACGAGAGTCACCCGGGCCGCGTCGTGCGCATCGCCGTCGCCGTTCGGGTCGACCGCGAGCTCGATCCCGGCGAGGAGTTGATCGCTGCGGCCGTAGACGGCGACGCCGCTCGATGCGTCCGGCTGCCAGCCCGCGACCCGAATCGGCAGCAGCGAGGCTGCGGGGGCGACGCCCGAGAGGCCGCCCGGGCCTCCCGAGCCCACGACGAGCCCGGCCATCTCGGTCCCGTGCCGCTCTGGCCTCCCCGTCGTGGTCGGATTCTGGCGGGCGCTCGCGTCACCGCCGGGATCGAGGACGTCGAGCCCGGGGAGCAGCGCGCCGCGAATGTACGGATGGATGACGTCAACGCCGGTGTCGAGCAGCGCGACCGTGACCCCGGCCCCCGTGAACCCCGGGAGCCCGCCGTCCCAGCGTTGCGCCCCACCCGGGTTCGCGGCGCCGCGGGCCGACCCCGTCGGCACGGACGCGGGGATGGCCATCCGCACCGGGTAGACGCCGAGCACGTCGGGGTCCTGGGCGACGATTGCGAGCGCGCGCGCGGTGAGCGACGTGGCAAACCCGTTCAGCACGCGAACGTACGACTGCTCGGGCTCTATCGACGCGCCGCGGAACGCGAGCCTCGCGAGCACATCACGCTGCGCCCGACGGGCGGCCGTGGTCCAGGCGCGCTCTTCCTGCTCGGTCGCCAGCCCGCCGGCTGCCGCGACCCGGGTCGCAAGCGAGGGCTTGCGGAGCACCACGATCCAGCGGCCTCCCAGCTGGGCCGACGGGCGGTCTCCGAGCAGGCTCTGCCAGCCTGCAGCGCCCTCTGCACCGTCGTCGGCGGCCGCGCCGGCCCCGCCGAGGAGGAGCACCGCGGCCAGCGAGGCCAGCGCGACGCCGCACAACCGCGCGAGCCGGGCCCTACGCCGCCGACGCATACGCATCCAGTCCCAGCGCGTCCGCCGCCGTCAGAGGGTCGGCGAAGCGTGCAGCCGACGCGATCATCGCAGCGTTGTCGCTGCAGAGGCTCAGTGGTGCGAGCACGGCGTCGGGGAGCGCCGCCCGCAGTTCGCTGTTGGCGGCGACACCTCCGACTACGGCGATTGTTCTCGCCCTGGCCGCTTCGGCCGCCCGCCGCAGTCCCTGGGTGAGCGCGAGGACGATCGCGCGCTGATACGAGGCGGCGAGGTCGGCCCGCCGCTCCTCGGCGGCATCCGCGCCCAGGTCGCGCAGCGTGTAGAGAAGAGACGTCTTCACGCCCGAGAAGGAGAAGTCGAGGCCGGGGACGCGCGCCACGGGGAACCGGAAGGCCTCGGGGTCGCCGAGCCGGGCCAGGGTGTCGATCCCGGCACCACCCGGATAGGGCAGCCCGAGCAGGCGCGCGCCCTTGTCGAAGGCCTCGCCGGCGGCATCGTCGAGTGTCGTGCCGAGCCGCTGGAATGACCCACGCCGCTGCACATCGAGCAGCAACGTGTGCCCCCCGCTCGCAAGAAGGCAGACGAACGGCGGCTCGAGCGGAGTCTCCCCGAGATACAGCGAGGCGACGTGCCCCTGCAGGTGGTCGACCGCCACGAGCGGGATACCCCGCGACCAGGCGATCGCCTTCGCCGTCGAGAGGCCGACGAGGAGCGCTCCGATCAGGCCGGGCCCACAGGTGACGCCGATCCGGGTGACGTCGGCGAGCGAGGCCCCCTCCGCCTCTGCGAGCGCCTCCCGGATCACGGGGCCGACGAGCTCGAGATGTCGGCGCGACGCGATCTCGGGCACGACACCTCCGTAGTGTGCGTGCAGCTGTGCCTGGGAGGAGACGACCGACGAGAGCACGCTGCCGCCCTCCGTGATCAGAGCAGCCGCCGTCTCGTCACACGACGTCTCGATCCCGAGGATCACGCTCCCTCCCCCGGCTTCGTCGCGTCGCCGCCGCGGAACGCCCTGGCCGCATCGCCGCCTTCTCCTCCGGCGCCATTGTCACCACTGTCCTGATCGACCGGCATCGCGTCCTTCCACATGATCAACGCATCTTCTCTGTTGTCAGTGTAGTAACCACGTCGGATGCCGTGCGAGACGAACCCGAAGCTCTCGTAGAGCTGGATCGCAGCGGTGTTCGAGACACGCACCTCGAGGGTGTAGCCGCGCTCGGCGTCGTGGCTCGTCATCTCGAAGAGACGCCGCAACATCGTCGACGCGATTCCGAAGCGGCGTCGACCCGGATCGACGGCGACGTTCATCACGTGCCAGGCGTCCACGTAGCGCGAGAGCACGAGATACCCGACGAGGTGATCATCCGATGCGACCGCGGCGATCGACAGCGAGCTCTGCTTGGCGAGCTCGCTTGCGAACATCGAGCGCGACCAGGGCGACGGGTACGACGCCCGTTCGATCGCCTCGATCGCGTCGAGGTCGGAGAGGTCGAGCCGGCGCAAGGAGACGGTCATGGCGTCCACGCCACGGCGTCGGGCTCCCGCACGTAGACGGGCTCAACGGCATCGGCGGGGCCGAACGGCCCTGCGATCGTCACGTGCAGTGAAGCCCGAGGAACGTGCAGCGGCGAGACATCCGGTGGAACCATCGCTCCCCGGGCCACGAGCACGTCCCGGTAGCGGCGAGCGCCGCTCCCCACGCACATGCCCCCTGCCGGAACGACGAGGTCTCCGGGCTTCACGGCGGACGGCCCGGAGACGAAGACCTCGCCGCGCCGCGCGTCGATCACCGGGAAGGCTCCCTCGGCCCCCGCGGCGAGTGCGGCCAGAGTGGAGACTCCTGCCACCGGCACCTCGAGTGAGAGCGCGAGGCCTCGCGCCACGGCGAGGCCGATCCTGGTCGAGGTGAAGCTGCCCGGTCCCGTACCGACGACAAGCGCGTCGATGTCCCCCGGCACGAGTCCTGCCTCGGTGAGCAGGGCATCGACGTCGGCCAGCAGCGCCTGCGCGCGCGTGACGCGCTCGCCGAGGATCTCCCCGTCGCCGACGAGAGCACTCGTTGCCAGGTCAGTTGCGGTGTCGAACGCCAGGATCAGCACGCTCGAGATCTTCTAGCAGCGTTCCGTCGGCGCTGCTCACCGTGATACGACGCACGTCGGGCGCGACGTGCTCGAGTTCGAGGGCGACCCGCGCCACCGGAAGCGCTGCTCGCCCGGCGGCAGGCCACTCGACGAACGCGATCGTGCCGTCGAAGTACGCCTCGAGGTCACCCCACTCGGCAGCCGACATTCCCGAGAAGCGGTAGAGATCGAGGTGCGCCACGACCGCCGTCCCGTGGTAGAGGTGACCGACCGTGAACGTCGGGCTCGTCACCGGCTCGGCGATCCCGAGGGCCCTGCAGGCGCCGCGGACGAGCGCCGTCTTTCCGGACCCGAGCTCACCGCTCAGAAGCACCACGTCTCCCGGCCGTAGGAGACCGGCAAGCGTTGCGCCGAAGGTCTCGGTCTCCGAAGCGGAGGTCGTCGTTCGCTCCAGCAAGGCTCAGAAGAGGCCGAGCTGCACCAGGTCCGCGCGCGGAGCCATGCCCTCGAGAGCGTCCTCACTCTCGAGCGGCGCAGGTGCGGCAGCAACTGATTCTGTGCGACCGAGGAGCCCCGGCAAGCGCGAGACGTCCTCCTCGAGGGCGCGGAGCATCGACGGCGTGTAGAGCGCGGCAGCCGGGTGGTAGAGGGGGAAGAGGACGACGGAGGTTCCTCCGAGGGTGACCGTCTGCTCCTGACCGTGGACTCGGGTGATCCCGTGCGGCCGGCCGGAAAGGAGTCGGGTCGCAAAGTTGCCGAGCGTAGCCACGACGCGCGGGCCGACGAGCTCGACCTGCCGGAAGAGGTGGGGCTCGCAGGCCGCGATCTCCGACTCCAGCGGATCGCGGTTCTGGGGCGGGCGACACTTGAGCACGTTTGCGAGATACACCTCGTCGGGAGTGAGGCCGATCCCCCCCAGCAGGCGGACGAGCAGCTCACCCGGCTCGCCGGCGAACGGCGTCCCGCCCTGGTCCTCGTGGAAGCCGGGTGCCTCGCCAATGATCATCAGCTCCGCGTCGGGGCTACCCGAACCGAAGACGACCTGTGTCCTCGTCTCGGCGAGAGCGCAGCGGACGCAACCGGAGGTCTCGCCGGCATAGTCGCGGAGCGCCTCGGCGCGGGTTAGAGCATCCATCGAACGGCCAGTCTAGGCGGGTAGCCGGATGGGACGGGGATCCTTCAGCCGCAGCCGCAGCCGCCGCCGCAGCAGCCGCCGCCGCCGCCAAACGACGGCTTCGCCGACGCGCCGTGCACCGCAAAGGCGGAAATCTGCTTGAGAACGTCGGTCGCGCTGCACGACGGGCAGACGATGACCTGGTCGTTGCTGCGGACGAGCTCGTCGAAGTGATCCTCACACTCCATGCATGCATATTCGTAGATCGGCATCGTCCGAGTGTACTGTCCGGCGGGCATGGAGCGATGGGAGACCCCAACGCTGTCGGGCCGGATCGTCCGGCTCGAACCGCTCGCGGAGCGCCATCGGGACGACCTCTACGAGGCGTCCCGCGATCCGCGAGTGTGGCGCTGGCTGCCGATCCTTCAACCCCGGTCGCGCGAGGAATGGCCGGCCTGGGGAGAGGACGCTCTCGCGCGCACCGAGGCCGGCCTCGAGCTCGCGTTTGCGACCGTGCTCTGCGAGAGCGGCAGGGCCGTCGGCTCGACGCGGTACCTGGCGCTGCGCCCCGAGCACCGGAGCCTCGAGATCGGCTGGACGTGGCTGCGACCGGAGGCCTGGGGTACGGGAGCCAATACGGAGGCGAAGTACCTGCAGCTGCGGCACGCCTTCGAGGTCTTCGCCTGTCGGCGCGTCGAGTTCAAGACCGACGCGCTGAACGAGCGGGCGCGCTTTGCCCTCTCGGCCCTGCCCTCGCAGTTCGAGGGTATCCACCGCAATCACATGCTCGTGCGCGACCGCGAGAACCGCGACTCCGCCTGGTTCAGCGTCATCGAAGAGGAGTGGCCCGCGGTGCGGGCGACGCTCGAGGAGCGACTGGCAGAAGGGGGCTGAGGATGGCATCGCGCGTCGCGTTTCGCACGTGCCCTCTCTGCGAGGCGACGTGCGGCCTCCGGATCGAGATCGAGGGGGAGCGGGTCAGCCGGATCAGCGGCGATGCCGAGGATCCTTTCTCGCGAGGATTCATCTGTCCCAAGGGATCGACGCTCGGCGCCCTGCACGAGGACCCCGATCGCCTGCGGGCGCCGCTCGTGCGCCGCCACGGCGTTCACGAGGAGGTGAGCTGGGAGGACGCGTTCGTCGAGGTCGAACGGCGACTCACGGCGGTGAGGGCAACACACGGCCCCGACGCCGTCGCCGTCTACTTCGGGAACCCGAATGCCCACAATTTCGCCAACACGCTGACGATCCGCCCGCTCGTGAAGGCACTCGGCACGAAGAACATCTACTCGGCCTCGACGGTCGACCAGATGCCGAAGCACGTCGCGTGCGGGCTCCTCTACGGCCATCCGCTGACGATCCCGGTGCCGGACATCGACCGCACCGACTTCCTGCTCCTGCTCGGCGCCAACCCGCTGGAGTCGAACGGCAGCCTCGCAACGGCGCCCGATTGGCCGGGGCGGCTGGCGGCGATCCGGGCCCGAGGGGGACAGGTCGTGGTGGTCGACCCTCGCCGCACGAGAACGGCAGAACGCGCAGACCTTCACGTGAGAATCAGACCTGGAACCGACGCGGCTCTCCTTGCCGGAATCGCTCGCGTCCTGTTCGCCGAGGGTGCGCACAAGCCCGGGGTGCTCGCCACGATGGTCGCCGGAATCGACGAGGTGAAGTCCGCAGTCGCGAGCTTCACGCCCGAGCGGGTGGCGTCGTTTACGGGCGTCCCTGCCGAGTCGATCACCGGGCTCGCCCGTGCTCTCGCGGCAGCTCCGACGGCCGTTGTCTACGGTCGGATCGGGACGCACACGACGGCCTACGGGACGCTCGCAGCCTGGCTCGTCGACGTTCTCAACGTGCTGACCGGGAACCTCGACCGGCCCGGCGGGGCGATGTTCCCGCACGCAGCCCACGAGAGACCGCGGCGGCCCCCGCGCGCATTCCGGACCGGCCGCTGGCACAGCCGGGTTCGCGGCCTGCCGGAGGCAATGGGCGAGCTGCCCGTTGCCACGCTCGCCGACGAAATCGAGACCCCGGGGGCAGGCCAGATACGGGCGCTTCTCACGGTTGGCGGCAATCCTGCGCTGACGACCCCCGACTCGGGAAGACTCGGATCACTGCTGGCGGGTCTCGATCTCGTGATCAGTGTCGATCCGTACCTGAATGCCACCACGCGTCACGCCGACGTGATCCTGCCGCCGCCCTCCATCCTCGAGAAGGCGCACTACGACCTCGCCTTCACGGCGCTCTCGGTGCGCAACGTGGCTGACTTCTCACCACCCGTCTTCGAGCGGAGCCCAGACGCGCCGTCCGAGTTCGAGATCCTCGTTCGCCTGACGGCGATCGCAGCCGGTCTCGGCGCCGATGCCGATCCAGGGGCGCTTGCGACGACGGCGCTCGCCGCAGCGATCTCCCGGGCGATCGACGACCCGAACTCGCCGATCCACGGGCTCACCGAGGACGAGATCATGGCCGCGCTCGGTGACCGGCCCGTGGAGGAGCGCCTGCTCGATCTGATGCTGCGCACCGGGCACCGCGGCGACGCGTTCGGCGCGAACGTGGACGGCGTGTCCCTCGATCTCCTCGCGCGCCACCCGCACGGGATCGATTTTGGCCCGCTCGAACCGCGCCTGCCGGCTGCCCTGGCGACGGAGTCCGGCAAGGTGGAGCTCGCGCCGCCGTCCTTGCTCGACGACCTGGGGCGCCTTGCGCGTGCGGTCGACGGCACGGTGAGGTGCGGGATGGTGCTGATCGGTCGCCGGCAATTGCGGACGGCCAATTCGTGGACGCAGAACGTCCCTGTGCTGGTGCGCGGAAAGGAGGCCTGCGTCGCGCAGGTCCATCCCGACGACGCGGCCCGCCTCGGCCTCGTCGACGGCGCCACGGCGACCGTCAGCTCTCGCGCAGGGTCGATCGAGATCCCTGTCGAGGTGACCGACGTGCTGATGCCGGGCGTCGTCTGCATCCCGTACGGGTGGGGCCACGGGCTTCCGGGGACGCGGCAGTCGGTTGCCACCGCCCACCCCGGGATCAACGTCAACGTCCTCACGGACGGGTCGGTGGTCGACCCGCTGTCGGGAAACGCCGTGCTGAACGGCATTCCCGTCACCATCGCGCCGGCCTGAACAGCCTGACGGCGGAAGGAAATCGCCGCCGCGGTCGTTTACACTGCCACGAAGCCCGGTATCCCCTCGGAACTGGAGCACGAACAGCATGATCGAGAAGGTCCATGTCGTCGGCAGCGGCCGCGTTGGCTCGGCCGTATCGGCGCGCTTGCGCGAGCGCGGGCTGACCCTCGGGGCCGGCGACGCCGAGCTCGTGTTGCTCTGCGTCCCCGACCGAAGCATCCCGGAAGTCGCCGCCGGGATCGCTCCCGGCCCCTGGGTCGCCCACGTGAGTGGCGCGACGCCCCTCGCGGCCCTCGCTGCCCACGTCAGGCGGTTCAGCGTTCATCCCCTGCAGACGTTCACGCTGCGTCGCGGCGCCGAGCAGCTCGACGGCGCCTGGGCGGCAGTGACTGCGGAGAGCGACGAGGCAGTGGCGACCGCGAGCTGGCTGGCAGAGACGCTCGGACTGCGCCCCTTCCCGCTCGCCGACGCGAACCGCGCCGCTTACCACGCCGGAGCCTCGATCGCCTCCAACTACCTCGTCACCCTCCGTCAGGCGGCGGGCTCGCTGCTCGAGTCGGCCGGCGCTCCTCCCGAGGCACTCGACCCGCTCATGCGGCGCACGATCGAGAACGGGTTCGAGCTGACAGGGCCGATCCAACGGGGCGACTGGGAGACGGTCGAGCGTCATCTCGAGGCGATCCGGGAGAACCGACCCGAGCTCGAGGAGATGTACCGGGTCCTCGCCGACGCAACGGTGGCGATCGCGTGAACGTCCACCGCACGATCGGCGCGATCCGCGAGGCGCTCGCTCCTGCGCGCACCGGCCGGATCGGG
>JBBQRN010000022.1:0-44908 GCA_038214705.1 Gaiellales bacterium
GAACTCGGCCGCGCTCTTCGGCGAGGTCGGAGGGATCGCCGATGCGCTGGTCGGCAGCGCCATCATCGTCGGGCTGTCAATGATCCTCGCCGTACCCATCGCAATTCTCGTCGCGATCTACATCGCCGAGTATGCGGGGCCCAAGGCCGCATCGTTCTTCCGCGTCATGCTCGACATCCTGAACGGCGTCCCGGCGATCATCGTCGGCATCTTCATCTACGGCCTGCTCGTCGTCGGCAACGGGCAGAGCGCGATCTACGGTGCGCTGGCGCTGGCGATCCTGATGATCCCGCTCGTTGCCCGTGCGACCCAGGAGGTGCTCGAGCTCGTGCCACGCCACCTGCGCGAGGCGAGTCTCGCCCTCGGCGTCCCGCGCTGGCGCACCGTCTACAGCATCGTCCTGCCGACCGCGATCGGAGGCATCCTCACGGGCGTCGTGATCGCCGTCGCCCGCGTCGCCGGCGAGACGGCGCCGCTCCTCTTCACGTCGTCGATCGTGACCACGAGCGGCGTCTCCGTCGACGTCCACCAGGCGCTCGCCACGCTGCCGGTGCGCATCTTCACCCTTTCCGAGTCGCCGTCACCGGACGACCAGTCGGCGGCCTGGGCTGCTGCGCTCGTCCTGATCTTCTTCGTGCTCGTGATGAACATCCTGGCGAAGTTCTTCGCAGGGCGGAAGCGCAAGAGCCTTGAAGGCATCTAGCAAGGATATTGGCATGCGCGTGCTTCCGAGGCTGACGTTCGTGCGCCACTCGCCGGGTGCGCTGACCCGCATCGTCGACCCGACGACCCGCCGGCCCGCGACGACGAGCCGCAGGTCGAAGCCGCTCGGTGGGACGAGGGTCTGCACGATCGCGCCGCAGGTGCGGAACCAGTGCTGGCGAGCGACGGTGGCGAGGTGCTCGCGCAGCTCGTGAGGGCACTCGCAGCGGACGACGTGGAGCCCCCAGCTGCCAAAGCGCGGCTTCACGACGACGGGGCCGCGCCAGGAGGGCGGAGCGCTCCTCGAGGTGACGAGCACGGTCTCGGGATGTGGAAGGCCCGCTCCGGCCAGGAGGCGTGCCGTCAGGAGCTTGTCGTGGGTGGCGAGCAGCGTTGGAGGGCCGTTGAGGATCGTGACCCCGCGTGCCGAGAGCTCGCCGAGCGCCCCCAGGCCGGGCTGGATGCCGTCGAGTGTCTGCCGGACGCGACCGCCCGCGAGCTCAGCGGCAGGGCTCCGCTCCAGCCTGCGCTCACCACGTGGACTCCAGCGGTTCACCAGATCGGCCCTCCGGCCAACCCAAAGCTCGTCCCCGCCGCTTGGACGGGCAGTACGCTTGCGGGGATGAAGGAGACGCTGGAACGCGAGATCAAGCTCACTCCGGGAGAGGGATTCGTGCTCCCGGAGCTCGGCGGCTTCCGGTTGCCGACCCGTGTCTTCATCTCCACCTATCACGACTCGCAGGACCTCCGGCTCGCGCGCCACGGCGTCACGCTCCGCTACCGGGTGGAGGACGGCGGCGGAGCCTGGCAGCTGAAGCTCCCGAAGGATGCAGCCCGACTCGAGCTCGAGCTCCCCGGCATCCCGGCCCGGCCTCCGCGGGAGCTCGTGGCGCTCCTGCCGGCCTACCTCCGCGGCGCCGCGCTCGTGCCCGTCGCCCGCCTGCGCACCCGGCGCGAGGGCGTGCGCGCCCAGGGGGCGGAGATCGTCGATGACAACGTCGCCGTGCTTCAGGGACAGCACGTCACGCGCCGTTTCCGCGAGGTCGAGGTGGAGCTCCTCGACGGCGACGAGCGGACCCTGCGTCACCTCGAGAAGGAGCTGCGCCGGGCCGGGGCCGAGTCGACGGGAGAGTTGCAGCCGAAGCTCCACCGCGCGCTCGACTTCGCCGGCCCCGTCGAGGTTCGGGTCGCAGGGAAGCGCACGTCTCCGGGTGAGGCGCTCGGGATCGCGTTCGAGGCCGAGTACCGGGCGCTCCTCGCGCACGACCCGGGCACGCGGCGCGGCGACGACCCCGAGGACCTGCATCAGCTGCGGGTCGCGACGCGGCGGCTGCGGGCGTTCCTCCGCACCGCCCGGCCGCTCGTCGACCATGACTGGGCGAGCGAGCTGCGTGACGAGCTCGGCTGGCTCGGCGGGCACCTCGGCCCGGCGCGCGACCTGGACGTGATGCTCGAGCGACTCCGCGCGGAGGTGGCGGAGCTCGGGCCCGATGCCCGCGCCGCAGCCGGCCTGATCGCGGAGCTCGAAGCCGAGCGCGCTGCCGCCTACCGAGACGTCGCCTCGACGCTCGAGGGTGACCGCTACTTCGGCCTCCTCGATCGCCTCGAGGAGGCGGCTTCCCCACCTCTCAGCGGCGACACCACGAAGCTCGCGAAGATCTTCGAGCGGGAGACGAAGCGGATGCGCCGAACGTTCCGCGCCCTCGGCAAGGATCCCGACGACGACGCGCTGCACGCCTCGCGGATCGCCGTGAAGCGGGCCCGCTACGCGGCTGATCTCGCCGCGCACGAGCTCGGCCGCCCCGGAGCCGAGTTCGTCTCACGGGCGAAGCGCCTGCAGGACGTCCTCGGCGACCACCAGGACGCGGTCGTCGCGCGCGCCAGGATCCGCGACTGGGCCACCACCACCTCGCACCCCGGCAGCACCGTCGCTGCCGAGCGGCTGCTCGAGCTTGAGCACCAGAGGATGGTCGCGCCGCGCGCCGCCTGGCCGGGGGTGTGGCGCAAGCTCGACGACGCGGCGAGGCGGGCCGTCGGTTGACCGAGGTCGTTCGCGCGGCAGGAGGTGTCGTCGTCCGCGAGCCCGACGAGGTGCTACTCGTCCACCGGCCCGCCTACGGCGACTGGACGCTGCCCAAGGGCAAGGTCGAAACGGGCGAGAGCGACGAGGAGTGCGCCGTGCGCGAGGTCGAGGAGGAGACCGGCCTGCGCTGCGCCCTCGGCCGCGAGCTCGCCTCGTCGGCCTACACCGACGGGAAGGGCAGGCCCAAGCAGGTGCGCTACTGGCTGATGGAGGTCGTCGGCGGCGAGCTTCGCTTCGACTTCGAGGTGGACGATGCGCGTTGGCTCGCAGAGGCCGAGGCGGCGGAGCTGCTCACCTACGAGCGCGACCGTGAGATCCTGCGCGAGGCGCTCGCACGCGCTTGACGACGACCTGCGAACGGAGGGAACGATGACGAAGGTGCTGATCCTGGCCGGCGACGCAGCCGAGGACCTCGAGACGATGTACATCAAGTACCGCCTTGCAGAGGCGGGCTACGAGCCGCACATCGCTGCGCCGACGACGCGGCCGATCAAGCTCGTCGTGCACGACTTCGAGCCCGAGTGGGACACGTACGTCGAGCGTCAGGGACGGACGTGCCCCGTCGACGTCGCATTCGCCGATGTCGAGCCCGAGGCGTACGCCGCGCTGGTGATCCCCGGCGGGCGCGCACCCGAGTTCATCCGCGTCGACCCCGAGGTGGCACGCATCGTCGGGCACTTCTTCGCCGAGCAGAAGCCCGTCGGCACGCTCTGCCATGGCCCGCAGGTGCCCGCGGCGCTCGGACTCCTGCGCGGACGCCGCAGCTCCGGCTTCGGCCCGCTCGGCCCCGACATCGAGATGGCGGGCGGCGAGTACGTGGACGGCGCTGCGGTCGTCGACGGGAACATGGTCTCGTGCCGCGGCTGGGGCGACCTGGCCGAGTGGTCGCGGGCGTTCATGGAAGTGCTCGAGCGGGCTGCAGTTCCCGTGTGACGCCCCCGACGGAAGTATTGAGCAGAAGTACTCGATCACCCGAGTAATGGAGTCACCTCTGAGGGTTTCGCGCTCTCTCGACGGCGTAGAAACGAGAAGGTGTGTCTCCCGTAAGACCAGGGGAGATACCCCCTCGCCGCCTTGACGGTAGCCTGCCCGGTCGATGAGCAGCGAATACGTCTACACGATGTACCGGGTCGACAAGTTTTACGGCTCCGACCGGCAGGTGCTCGCGAACATCTCCCTGTCGTTCCTGCCTGGGGCGAAGATCGGCGTGCTCGGCCCGAACGGGGCCGGCAAGTCGACGCTGATGCGGATCATGGCCGGACTCGAGGAGCCGTCCTCCGGCGTCGCCGAGCTGCATCCGAACGCGTCGGTCGGCTTCCTCCGGCAGGAGCCCGAGCTCGACGAGACCAAGGACGTGCGTGGGAACGTCGAGGACGGGGTGCGCTCTCTGCGCGACCTGCTCGACCGCTTCAACGCCGTCTCGACCGCATTTGCCGAGCCCGATGCCGACTTCGACGCGTTGCTTGCGGAGCAGGCGACCGTGCAGGATCAGATCGACCGCCACGACGCCTGGGGCCTCGACGCCCAGCTCGACCGCGCGATGGACGCACTGCGTCTGCCGGAGGGCGACCGCGACGTCACGACCCTCTCTGGCGGCGAGCGGCGCCGGGTCGCGCTCTGCCGGCTGCTCCTCTCCTCTCCGGATCTGCTGCTGCTCGACGAGCCCACGAACCATCTCGACGCCGAGTCGGTCGCCTGGCTGGAACGCTTCCTCGAGGACTACAAGGGCACCGTGATGGCGGTCACCCACGACCGCTACTTTCTCGACAACGTCGCCGGCTGGATCCTCGAGCTCGACCGCGGCAAGGGGCTCCCCTTCGAGGGCAACTACTCCTCCTGGCTCGAGCAGAAGCAGGCCCGCCTCGCCGTCGAGGAGAAGACCGAGTCGGCCCGTCGGCGCACGCTCGCGCGGGAGCTCGAATGGGTGCAGATGAGCCCGAGGGCGCGCCATGCCAAGTCGAAGGCGCGGATCGGCGCCTACGAGAAGCTGCTCGCCGACGACGCGAACTTCAAGGTCGAGGGCGCCGAGATCCACATTCCCGCCGGCCCGCGCCTCGGCGACCTCGTCGTCGATGCGGAGCACGTCGTGAAGGGATTCGGCGAGAAGCTGCTCGTCGAGGACCTGACCTTCTCGCTTCCCCCCGGCGGGATCGTCGGCGTGATCGGGCCGAACGGCGCAGGCAAGACGACGCTGTTCAAGATGATCGCCGGCGAGGAAGCACCCGACGCGGGCGAGCTCCGCGTCGGGGACACCGTCCAGCTCGCGTACGTCGATCAGTCCCGTGGCGGGCTCAACCCGCAGAACACGGTCTGGAAGGAGATCTCCGAGAACCAGGACATCGTCCTGCTCGGCAAGCGTGAGGTGAACTCGCGCCAGTACACATCGTGGTTCAACTTCCGAGGCGGCGACCAGCAGAAGCTCGTCAAGGATCTTTCGGGAGGAGAGCGCAACCGCGTCCACCTCGCCAAGCTGCTCAAGTCCGGCGGCAACGTGCTCCTGCTCGACGAGCCGACAAACGACCTCGACGTGGATACGCTGCGCGCCCTCGAGGACGCGCTGATCGACTTCGCCGGCTGCGCCGTCGTGATCACCCACGATCGCTGGTTCCTGGACCGGATCGCGACCCACATCCTTGCCTTCGAGGGCGACTCGCAGGCGACGTGGTTCGAGGGCTCGTGGGGCGAGTACGCCGCCTGGGTCACCGAAACGCGCGGCCCCGAGGCGCTCGAGCCCCATCGGATCGCGTACAAGCCTCTCGTCCGGCCGTGACGCTGATGCTCGACGCGCCTGCCCGAGCAGGCCCGTACGGCTCTATGCGGCCCGGATCAACGCGTGATCGGCCGACGCGAGCTCGAGCGCCGCTCCTTCGCGCAGGCCACCGCGGCCCAGCTCGAAGCCCGTTCCGAGCACACGGCTTGCGCCGGCCAGCAGAAGAGCCCCGCCGATCAGCGTCTCGGCGCGCTCGGCGCTGATTCCGAAGTGGCGCCCGGCCTTGGCCGCCGGCCGCCGGGAGAGGATCCTGACCGCCTCCTCGAGGTCGGCGGCATCGAACCGGCGCCCTACGATCTTCGCAAGCGCGCGGGCGCTCCCTCCGACCGCAAATGCCCGGTCGGGTAGTGGCGGCGACATGCCGTCGAGCGCGCGGGAGACGGCAACTGCGGCGGCCTTGACCTGGCCACCGGTCGGCGGGTCACCGGTCAGGTGGGCACGCGTGAGCCGCAGTGACCCGATGTCGGCCGACTGGACCCACGCCGCGCCGAGCAGTGGCGTTCCGACCGCGATCTCCGTCGATCCGCCCCCGACATCGACGACGGCCATGACGTCAGGGAGAGAGTCGGTCGCACGGGCAATCGCCCCGTCGTAGGCAAGGCGACCTTCCTCCGAGGCAGTCAAGACCCTTATCGACAGCGATGTCGCATCGGCCAGGACCGCGTTGAGGGCGGCTGCGGCGGCTCCCTGGCGGCCGGGTGCGGTGATGATCACGGTGGAGCGAACGACGTCGAGCTCCTTCGCACGCGCCGCGAAGCGCCGGCATGTCTGCGCCGCCTCGGCGATCCTGGCCGGGCTCAGCGTGCCTGTCAGCTCGATCTCGGCCCCGAGCCGCAGGTAGCTTCGCTCCTCGGCGAGTGGTTCGACGGTTCCGTCGGCCGCCACGGCAGCGACCAGGAGGCGCGCTGTGTTCGAGCCCACGTCGATGACCGCGACGCGCATAGGCAGAGTGTGACGGGTGGCCCGGACAGGTCTATTTTCGCGCCCTCTCTTCGGCCTGGCGGCGGGTGCGGAGCTTCGCGCGGCGCATCATCGCGGCCTGGTGGTCGACGGACTTCTTGGGCTTTCCCGGCTCGATCGGAAACCAGGTCCCGTCGGATGCGAGCTCCCACGCTCGCACGTCGGCAGTGAAGACGCTGTCCAGGATCGCCTGCAGGTCCTGGCGTGCGCGCGCGTTCTCGATTGGCACGAGCACCTCGATTCGTCGATCGAGATTGCGCGGCATCAGGTCGGCGCTGCCGAGGAGGAGGGTGGCACGGTCACCCGCCTCGAAGGAATAGATCCGGCTGTGCTCGAGGAATCGCCCCAGGATCGAGCGGACGTGGATCCGCTCCGAGAGCCCCTTGACCCCGGGCCGGAGCATGCAGACCGAGCGAGCACAGATCTCGACCGTCGCGCCGGCGGCAGCGGCGGCGTAGAGCTCGTCGATGATAACCGGATCGACGAGGTTGTTGAGCTTGAGCCGGATCCGCGCCTTCCCCCCTTTGGCGGCCGCCCCGGCGACGGCGGTGATCTCCTCGATCAGCCGCGCGCGCATCTCGAACGGCGCCACGAGCAGCTTGCGGAACCGCTGCGGCCTGCCGAAACCCGTCACGTAGTTGAAGACGTCGGCGACGTCGGCCGCGATCTCCTCGTCCGCCGTGAAGATGCCGACGTCCTCGTAGAGCCTGGCGGTCGTCGCGTGGTAGTTGCCCGTGCCGATGTGGACGTACCGACGCAACCCGTCGGCCTCGCGGCGGACGACGAGCGTCATCTTGGCGTGGATCTTCATGTCGGGGAAGCCGTGGACGACGTGGACCCCTGCCTGCTCGAGCTCGCGCGACCAGCCGATGTTTCGCCGCTCGTCGAAGCGGGCCTTCAGCTCCACGACGCAGACGGTCTGCTTCCCCTGCTCGGCGCCGTCGATCAGGGAGGCGGCGAGCACGCTGTCGTCGGAGGTGCGGTACACGGCAGTCTTCATCGCGATCACGTCCTTGTCGGCTGCCGCTGCGGCGGCGAACGCCTCGAAGCTCGTGATGAACGATTCGTAGGGCTGGTGTACGAAAAGGTCGCTGCGGCGAATCTCGTCGAAGAAGCGCTTCGCGTCCTTCGTGCGCGTCAGGCGCGGCTGCGTCACCGGGATCCACGGATCGTCCTTCAGGTCCTGCCGGTCGAGCCGGGTCAGCTGGATCAGATCGGCCAGGTCGAGCAGCCCGTCGAGCTCGTAGACCTGCTCGGCCGTAACATCGAGGCCGTCCCGGAGCCGGTCGAGCATGCCCGCCGACGCTGTCGCCCCGACCTCGACCCGGATCACGTCACCGAAGCGGCGGAGGCGAAGCTCCGACTCGACCGCCTCGAGCAGGTCGTCGGCGTCGTCCGAGACCTCGAAGTCTGCGTCGCGCGTGACCCTGAATGTCGCCCATTCGCCGATTTCCATGCCCGGGAAGAGGGAGGGCAGGAAATGGCCGATCACGAGCTCGAGCGGCACGAGCCGCGAGCCTGTGTCGACGAACCGGTCGAGGCCCTCGGGCACCTTGACCCGTGCGAACCGCTCCTCGGTCGTGTCCGGATCGACGGCGAGCACTCCGAGCGAGAGCGAGAGGCCGGAGATGTACGGGAACGGCTGACCCGGACCTACGGCGAGCGGCGTCAGGACGGGGTAGATCTCACGCGTGTAGATCGACTCGAGCGTTTCGAGCTCCTTCGGCCCGCAGTCCTCGATCTTCCCGATCGTGATCCCCTCGGCGGCCAACGCCGGCCGGAGCGTCTGCTCCCAGATCGTCACCTGGAGTTGCATCAACTCGATCACGCGACGGCGAATGCCGTCGAGGGCCTGGCTCGGGGTCAACCCGTCGGCCGACCGCAATCCGAAACCCGCAGCCTCCTGATCGAGCAGGCCCGCGACGCGAACCATGAAGAACTCGTCCAGGTTGGACGAGAAGATGGCAGAGAACTTGACCCGCTCGAGCAGCGGCTGGCTCTCGTCGGCCGCGAGATCGAGCACGCGCGCGTTGAACTCGATCCAGGAGAGCTCCCGGTTGAGCAGGCGGGTGTCGGGCTCGCGGGTCATGGTCGACATCAGACAGATGGTGCCAGAGTCGTCCGGCGCGAATGTCGCGTACCGGTGAACGGCGCGGATCCGGGGCAGAACGGGTCAGTAGTAGCCCGATGCGGATGCGAGGGGCGCCGCCGATGTTGAGTCGTGCTCATCGGGAGCACGATAGAGGCAATGCGATGGCCGTAGACCCGCAAGCCACTCTTCCCCGCGACCCGCGTGAACCGATCGAGCGTCTCCTCGTCGATCTCGGCGTCCGGGCGGAGGGGCTGTCGGAACGCGAGGCCGACCGCCGTCTCGTCGCCTACGGGCCGAACGAACTGAGGCGCAAGCGGGGTCGTGAGTGGCCACGCCAGGTCCTCAACCAGCTGATCCACCCGCTCGCGCTGCTCCTCTGGGTGGCGGCCGCGCTCGCGCTCGCGGCCGGGACGCCGGTCCTCGCAGCCGCCATCGTCGCCGTAATCATCCTCAATGCGGTCTTCGCCTTCGCCCAGGAGCAGCAGGCGAGCCGTGCGGTCGAGGCGCTGCAGAAGTACCTCCCACAACACGCGACGGTCGTCCGCAACGGCCACGTCGGCGTGGTCGAGGCCGTGGCGCTCGTGCCGGGCGATGTGGTGATCGTGAGCGAGGGAGACCGCGTCTCTGCCGACGCCCGCCTGCTCGAGGGCGGAGTCGAGGTCGACCTCTCGACCCTGACCGGCGAGTCGCAGCCCGTCTACCGCTCGGCGGCGGCCGTCGACGAGCCCGGCGGCTCGCTCGTCGACTCCCGCTGCCTCGTCTTCAGCGGCACGACCTGCGTCGGCGGGGAGGCGCAGGCGCTCGTCTTCGCGACGGGGATGCACACCGAGATCGGCCGGATCGCGGCGATGTCGGAAGGTGTCCGCCAGGAGCCGAGCCCGATCGAACGCCAGGTGCGACGGGTCGCCTGGCTGATCTCGGGCGTCGCAATCGCGGTCGGCGTGGCCTTCCTCCCGCTCGGGTGGCTGGCGGCCGGGCTCCCGCTGGGCGACGCCGCGACTTTCGCGGTCGGCCTCATCGTCGCGAACGTCCCCGAAGGGCTCCTGCCGACGATCACCCTCGCGTTGGCGCTCGGGGTCGGTAGCCTGGCCCGCCGCGGGGCCCTCGTGAAGCGACTGAGCGCCGTCGAGACCCTGGGCTCGACGGCAGTCATCTGCACGGACAAGACCGGGACGCTGACCGAGAACCGGATGCGGCCGGTGCGCATCTGGACGGCGGATGGCGAGATCGACCTGGAGGCCGGTGGCGACATCGGGCTGTCCGTCGCCGCGAACCCGGTGCTCGCGGAGCTCTCGTTCACGCTTGCCGCCTGCACCACGGCGGACATCGACCGGCACGAGTCTGGCAAGTCCCGCGGCGAGGCGACCGAGGTGGGGCTGCTGCATGCCTCCGAGCTACTCGGCGCGAACGTGACGGTCGCGCGGCGCGAGCGGCACCGGCGGCGCATCTTCCGGTTCGATCCGACCCTGCGGCTGATGTCGACCGTCGACGACGAGTCGGGAGAACTGGTCGTCAACGCCAAGGGCGCACCCGAGGCAGTGCTCGGCGGGGCCGTCTCGCTGCTGCGCGCGGACGGCTCCGTGGAGCCGCTCGACGCGCGCGTCCGGGCCGAGGTGCTCGGACGGGTCGAGAGCTACGCCGCCACGGGGCTGCGTGTGCTGGCTGCCGCCCGGCGAGAGCTGCCCGCGGGCAAGGCGCTGCCCGAGGAGCGCGGGCAGGTCGAGTCCGAGCTTGTCCTCCTCGGGCTGGTGGCGCTCTTCGATCCTCCACGTCGCGAGGTTGCCGAAGCCGTCTCCCGCTGCCATGAGGCGGGGATACGGATCATCGTGATCACGGGTGACTACGGGCCTACCGCGGTGGAGATCGCCCGGCGGGTAGGCATCGGGTCGAGCGGGGCGGCCGTCGTCACCGGGGCGGAGCTCGACGCGATGAGCGAGCGTGACCTCGACCGACTGCTGAGCGCGGGCGAGGAGCTCGTCTTCGCCCGCAGCTCCCCCGAGGCGAAGCTCCGGGTTGCCGATGCCCTCCGGGCGGGCGGCCAGGTCGTCGCGATGACCGGCGACGGCGTCAACGACGCGCCGGCGCTGAGGCGGGCCGACATCGGCGTCGCGATGGGGCTCACGGGAACCGATGTCGCGCGGGAGGCCGCGACGATGGTGCTCACCGACGACAACTTCGCGACGATCGTCGTCGCCGTCGAAGCGGGCCGTCAGGTGTTCGACAACGTCCGCAAGTTCATCGTCTACATCTTCGCCCACGCCACGCCGGAGGTCGTCCCGTTCCTCGTCTTTGCCCTCTCTGGCGGCGCGGTCCCCCTGCCCCTGACCGTGCTCCAGATCCTCGCGATCGACCTCGGCACGGAGATCCTGCCCGCGCTCGCCCTCGGCCGTGAGCCCGCGGAGCCGGGGCTCATGGCCCGGCGGCCACGTCCACCCGCGGAAGGCGTGATCAGGCGTTCGATGCTAGTCCGCGCCTGGGTATGGCTCGGCCTAGTCGAGGCGGCTCTCGTGCTGACGGCCTTCTTCGTCGTTCTCCTCGACGGCGGCTGGAGTCTGGGCGACGACGTCGGCCAGGGCTCCGCTCTCCACACGACCTACCTGACGGCAACCACGGTCACGTTCGCCGGGATCGTCTCGTGCCAGATCGGAACCGCGCTCGCAGCCCGGACGGAACGGGTTTCGCTGCGGTCGATCGGCTTCTTCTCGAACCCGCTGCTGCTCTGGGGGATCGCCTCGGAGATCGTCTTCGTCACTCTGCTCGTCTACGTGCCGCTGCTGCAGGGGATCTTCGGTACCGCGGCCCTCGGGCCAGCCGAGCTGGCGCTGCTCGCGCCGATGCCGCCGATCGTGTGGGGTAGCGACGAGCTCCGGCGCTGGCTCGTCCGCCGACGGAGCGACTAGGGCTGGCCGCCGAGCGCAGCGACGAGCAGGCGCTCGAAGTGGGCGATCAGGCGCTCGGACTCGGGCAGGATGTAGCCGACCTCGACGGCACCGGACTGCATCCCGACCTGGACGCGCTCGACGAGCACCCGATCCTCGGCGCCCACCTGGTTGTCGAGCTCGAGGTAGTCGGCGATCCACTGCTCGTCGGTGTCCGGCAGAAAGAAGTAGTCGAGGAACCGGTGGGTGGTTTGCGCGCCGGTCGGGATGACGGGCCCGATCGAGATGTTGCCGCGGCCCGGCATCACGTTGACCGTCGTACCGGGGAAGAGAAGGTGGAACTGACCGCGCTCGATCTCACCGGCCGCGTCGTAGACGCCGCCGCCGCCGTTCTTGGCCGGGCCGTACTGGCTCGAGAAGGTGGGGTGCTCCTCGAGAACGTACGAGCCCGGGGTGACGTCGATCGCCCTCGAGAAGCTCGGGTGGGCGATCGCGCAGTGGTAGCACTCGAGGAAGTTCTCGACGCAGACCTTCCAGTTCGCCTCGTAGTCACCGTCGGCACGCCGGCAGAAGACGAGGGCGTCGACGTCGACGCCACCGTCGGCCACGATCTGTGGAAGGTCACCCAGGTGCTCCGCGAGCGGGCTACAGTCGAGGTCGGGGTTCACGAAGACGAACGGCCCCCACGTATCCAGGGCGACGGGGACGAGGCCGAGGCTCTCCCGGTCGAATCCGGGCTCCGAGTCGGCGCGGGGCGCATTGCGCAGAGATCCGTCGAGGTCATAGGTCCAGGCGTGGTAGGGACATTGCAGCGTCTCGCGCTTCCCATCTCCGTCACAGAGGAGGTAGCCGCGATGACGGCAGACGTTGACGAAACCGCGGATCTCGTTGTCATGTCCGCGGACGAGGAGGACGGGTACGTCGCCGGCCCGGCTCGCGACGAATGAGCCCGGTTCCGCCAGGGCGTCCGCATGCCCGGCGTACTGCCAGGTGCGACGGAAGATCAGCTCCTGCTCGAGGCGCCCCACCGAGGGATCGACGTACCAGTCCCACGGAATCGTGCGGTTGTCGGCGATTGTTGCCACGGCCCTGATGCTAGACGATTCCATTTCGGACCCCGCCGCCGGCCGGCTCTTGCTCCGGATCGGCGCGCCGCGCGTCTGCCAGGTGCGCGTCGCGGATCTCGGTGTACGACCCGTCTGCGACGATGCAGCCGCCGTCAGGCTGCAAGCAGCGGACGCTCTGCACCGGCTCGCGTGAGATACGCGGGGCGTGGCGAGCGGAGGTAGTCGACGACCGTCGCGGCCTCCTTCTCGCACGGCAGGAGCGTCTTCCAGCCGTTCAGGTGCCCGGCCCGGTGAAAGTCGCCGCAGGCGACGGCCTCGGCGAGGTACGCCGCATGGACGTCGGCGCGGACGCCACGATCCCGCCACTCCTCGGGGTCGTGCCAGGGATCGTCGGCCCGGATCACGTGATCGGTGATGCAGAGGACGTCGAACCCGCGCGATCCATGGATATCGACGACCTGCTCGATCGAGAATGCGCCGTCGCTCCACGTGGTGTGCGCGTGAAGCTCGGCGAGGAGGGGGCCGGAGCGGACTCTCATGTCTCCGATCGTGCGGGTATCAGGCTCGCGCGTGGGCAGATAAGTTGCCCTGAGCAGGGAAAAACTGGATAACGAGATCAGCTCTGAAACAAGGCCCTGGGCCGCTGGTACGCTCGCTCGATGCCCGGCACCAGGGACACGGCCGCCGACGTGGGCGCGGCCGAGATCGCGGCTGCGGTCGCAGCCGAGGCGCCGTTCATGGAGGAGGTGCTCGTGCGCCTCGTCGAGGCCGAGACGACGCTCGGCAACGAGGAGCCCGGCCAGGTCGTAATGCACGAGGCGCTTCACGAGATCGGCCTGGAGCCGTTCGACATTCCGCTCGACGCCGAGCTACTCCGCTCGCACCCCGCGGCGTCACCGTTCTCGTGGGACGTCTCGGAGAAGCGGAACGTCGTCGCCGACTGGCAGCCGGCCGGTGAGGGCGGGCGATCGCTCGTGCTCAACGGCCACATCGACGTCGTCGCGCCCTCGGCACCGAGCCTCTGGCGCACAGCTCCCTTTGCCGCGGTCCGCGACGGCGACTGGCTCTACGGCCGCGGTGCGGGGGACATGAAGAACGGGCTGGCGCTGATCCTCGGCGCCGTGAAGGCGCTGCGCGGCCTCGGCCTGGCGCCGCTCGCGCCGGTGCAGCTCCAGTCGGTCGTCGAGGAGGAGTGCACCGGCAACGGCGCGCTGCAGTGCGCCGTCAGCGGGTTACGCGCCGACGGGTGTGTGGTGACGGAGCCGTTCCCCTCCTCGATCTCGGTCTCCCAGGTCGGGGTGCTCTGGTTCCACGTCGACATTGCGGGCCTGGCCGCCCACGCGGGCGATGCCCAGGACGGGGAGAACGCGATCGAGGCAGCGTTCCCGATCGTGGCCGCGCTCCGCCGTCTGGAGGCGGAGCTCAATGTGAGCCCTCCCGAGGCGTATGCGATGTTCGACCACCCGCTCAACCTCAACATCGGCGTCATGCACGGTGGCGACTGGCCCTCGACGGTGGCGGCCGCGTGCACGCTCTCGTGCAGGCTCGCGCTCTTCCCGGGCCAGGACGTCGGCTGGCTCAAGGCCCGGGTGGAGGAGACGGTCGCGCTCGCCGCCGGCAGCCACCCGTTCCTCGTCGCCAATCCGCCGCACGTTCGCTACGACGGCTTTGCGTGCGTCGGTACCGAGATCGCCCGCGATCACGCCCTCGTGACGACCCTGGCGGCGAGCAGCGAGACGCTCGGCGGAGACGCCCCGATACTCGTCTCGTCGACAGCGACGAGTGACGCGCGGGTGTTCCTGCAGGAGGGCATTCCGGCCGTCTGCTTCGGCGCCTGGGCGGAGAACGTGCACGGGGTCGACGAACGCGTCAACATGCCGTCGATGATCTCCGCGGCCCAGGTTCTCGCCCTCTTCATTCGCGACTGGTGCGGGATGGCCGGGTGAGGGCGCGGACGCTTGCGCTGTTCGGGCTCCTGGCTGCCGTGGTCGGCGGCTTCGTCGCACGCCTGCGGCGTCGCCGGGCCCAGGCTCCGGTCGTTGCTACCGAGCCCGTCGTCGTCCCGGTCGTGACCGTCGAGCCCGAGCCCGTTCCGGTCGCCGAGCGGCCTGCCTACAAGCCTCCGGTGATGGCGCTCGCCGGCGGCGGCTCGACAGCACCGCTGCGTGGGATCAGCGAGATCCGGCGGTTCTTCCGCACCAACGAGACGCCGATCTGGTTCGTCTCCGCGACACCCTTCAACCTGCTCGGGATCGACCGCTGGGTGCGGAACTTCTCCTACCTCAACTACTACGACTCCTTCGACGGCGCCCACCCGAACGTCTTCGTCCCGACCCACGTGGCGCCGCCCACCTTCGACTCGATCGAGGAGATCTGCAACTACCTCCTTGGCCACAAGGAGGTCGTCGACCACGTCAAGAGTCGGGGCAGCGGCAAGGCGGTCTTTCTCATGTTCGACGAGGAGACCGAGCGCCTTGCGGCCGAGGTGGGGCTCGAGGTCGCGTTTCCCCCGGCGGCACTGCGCAACCGGCTCGACTCGAAGATCGTCACCACCCAGCTCGGCGACGAGGCGGGCGTGCCGAGCGTGCCGAACACCCTCGGCCGCGCCTCGACCTACGCGGAGCTGCTCGCGCTCGCGGCGACCCGTGGGATCGGCAGCGACCTCGTCGTGCAGACGCCGTACGGCGACTCCGGCCAGACGACGTTCTTCGTCGCGTCCGAGGCCGACTGGGACGAGCACGAGGAGAAGCTCGTCGCCGAGGAGCTGAAGGTGATGAAGCGAATCAACTGCCTCGAGGCGGCGATCGAGGGCGTGATCACCCGTCACGGCACGCTGGTCGGCCCGCTGATGACCGAGCTGACCGGCTTCCCGGAGCTGACCCCATACGGCGGCGGCTGGTGTGGCAACGACGTCTTCGCCGGGGCCCTCTCCGAGTCGCACCTGCAGCAGGCGCGGGCGTTCACCCAGCAGATGGGCGAGCGGCTGCGGCAGGAGGGGTACCGGGGCTACTTCGAGCTCGACTTCCTGGCAGACATGGAAACCGGTGAGCTGTGGCTCGGCGAGCTGAACCCGCGCGTGACCGGCGCGAGCTCGATGACGAACGTGACGGCGGTCGCCTACGGCGACATGCCGCTCTTCCTCTTCCACCTGCTCGAGTTCCTCGACGTCGACTACGAGATCGACGTCGATGAGCTCAATGCCGGCTGGGCCCAGCCGAGCGCGATCGACGAGTGGAGTCAGTTCATCCTCAAGGACACGGCCCACGTGGTAGAGCTGATCACGGAGGCACCGCGGTCGGGGATTTGGCGGCTCGATCCCTCGGCGCATGGCGGCATCTCCTTCGCGCGCCGCGAGACGGACTGGCACACGGTCGGCAGCGAGGATGAGGCGTTCTACCTCCGGATCGCGCAGACGGGCGGCTACCGCTACCCGGGTGCCGACATCGGCATCCTCGTCACGCGCGGGCGGCTCCAGACCGACGACCACGAGCTGACCGATCGTGCGCGGACGTGGATCAACGGGATCAAGCGGCAGTTCCTGACGGCTCCGCTCGCCGACGTTGCGGCCGCGCCGATCCGCGAGCCGGAGCCGTTCTCGTTCAAGATGCTGTGATGCTCACCTTCGAGGCGATCGAGGAGCTCGAGCCGGGGCCGCGCTGGGCCGAGCTCTTCGAGCGCCACTGGCCGCGCTACCGTGCTTGGTTTCTCCATGAGGGCGAGGCGGCCCGCACGTCCTACGCGGAGTCGCTGCGGGCGCTGCAGGAGCACATGCCCGAGCTCGTCCCGACCTACACGCGCGTCTGCGAGCTGGCGGGTGGCGGTGACCTCGAGGCGCGGTTCCTCGCGATGTGGGCGCCGCCCTCCTACCTCTCCGGGTGCTCCCAGGCCGTCTGGCAGGTCGGCGATCCCGTGCTCGCCCGCAACTACGACTACGCGCCCGAGCGGCTCGAGGGGTCGATCCTCCACACCGGCTGGGTACGGCCCGTGATCGGCTCCGGCGACTGCGCGTGGGGGCTGCTCGACGGGCTCAACGATGCCGGGCTCGCCGTCTCACTCGCCTTCGGAGGGCGCAAGGTGGTCGGGAGCGGCTTCGGCGTGCCGCTCGTCGTCCGCTACCTGCTCGAGACGTGCGACACGACCGAGCAGGCGCGAGCGACCCTGCGGCGCCTGCCGTACCACCTTGCGCACACGCTGACCGTGGTCGACCGCGACGGCGACGTCTGCACGGCGTTCATCGCGCCCGATCGGGAGGTCGAGCTGACCTCGGCGGTCGTGGCGACGAATCACCAGGGCCGGATCGAGTGGCTCGAGCACGCCCGCGCGACGAGGAGCGTGGAGCGTGAGGCCGCCCTGCGGCGACTCGTCGGCCAGAGCCCGACGGCGCAGCGCTTCGTCGCCGGCTTTCTGCAGCCGCCGCTCCTTGCGACCGACGACGAGCGGCGGATGGGCACGCTCTACACCGCCGCCTACCACGTGACCGAAGGGCGCGCAGAGTTTCTCTGGCCCGACGGCCGCTGGGAGCAGCGCTTCGGCGCGTTCAGCGAGGGCGTGCGTGTGGTGGAGCTGACGCGGAACTCGGCGGCGTAGGAGCCCGACCCGAGCCTCCTTCTGCGGCGATCTCACATCCGGAGCCCCTGCACCGTTTCCTCCACCATGTTCAGGCTCCACGACTTCGCGGGCTCGGCCAACTGCTTCAAGGTCAGGATGCTCCTCTCGCAACTCGGCCTCGCGTACGAGCGCGTCCCGGTCGACATCTTCGCCGGCGACGCGCAGACCGACGACTACCTGGCCCGCAACCCTGCCGGGCGGACGCCCGTGCTCGAGACCGACGAAGGCGCCTCCATTCCCGAGTCGGGGGCGATCCTGCTCTACCTCGCGGAGGGCACGCCCCTCCTGCCCGATGATCCGATCGAGCGCGCGCACGTCCACGCGTGGATGTTCTTCGAGCAGAACCTGCTCGAGCCGAACGTCGGCTCGGCTCGATTCTGGCGCCTCACCGGACGCGACGCCGAGCGGCCGGAGGCGTTTGCACGCCACCTCGAGGCGGGCGCGGCCGCGCTGGCGGCGCTCGAACGAGGGCTCCGGGGGAAGGACTTCCTCGTCGGCGGCCGCTACACCGTCGCGGACTGCTCCCTCTACGCCTACACGTGCGTGGCAGGTGAGGCCGGCTACGCGCTGGTTGACTACCCGGCGGTGCAGGCATGGCTCGCCCGCGTCGCATTGACGCCGGGCGCGATCGACGACCTCGGGCAGTACCCGACGGCCGCGCACACGGGCGCCGGTGGGCGCTCGGCGCACGACCGACCCTCGTCGTAGGAGCGACGCGGATGCGTCGCCCGCGGGCCGCCGCGCGCTTCCCGCAGCAAGGCTTCGCGTCGCCCGGCGGAACCTAGCTTGCGGTCGACCCCTCGCCGAACGGTGATGCCGGCCGATGCGGAACGGTCGCATCTTCCAGTTCGCCGACGCTGACTGTCGCTGACGTCAGGTCGTCCGCAAGCTCCTCGAACGCCGCCACGAACCGATCGCAGTCCTCGAAGGTGTGGGTGATCGAGAGCGTCCACTCCTCCTCGCGGCCCGGAGTCATAAAGACGCCGCGGTTCATGTTGTAGAGCCACGCGAGCTCTGAGATTTCGGCGTCCTGGTTCGCTTTGAACGACGCGTAGTCGGTGATCTCCTCCGGCGAGAAGGTGACGCAGCCCTTCGACCCGACGCCGACGGCGTACCCGGGGAACTCGTACTTGCCGATCACCGCCTCGCACCCTGCGATCAGCCGCTCGTTGAGCGCGTCGAGATGCGTGTACGCCTCCGGTGTCATCACCTCGAGCAGGTTTGCGCGGGCCGCTGCCATCGAGAGCGGGTTGCCGTTGTAGGTGCCGACCTGGTACACCTCGCCCGCCTCGACCACCTCGAACGCCTCCTCGGTTCCGCCGATCGCTCCGGACGGCAACCCACCGCCGAGCGCCTTGGCGAGCGTGACGAGATCCGGCGTGACACCGAAGCGCTCGACAGCGCCACCCGCGGCGATGCAGAGGCCGGTCTTGACCTCGTCGAAGATCAGCATGATCCCGTGCTTGCGCGTGATCTCGCGCACCGCCTCGAGGTACCCCGGCTGCGGCAGCACGATGCCGAGGTTCATCATCGCCGCCTCCATGATCACGCAGGCCGGCGCGCGACCTTCCTCGACGAGCCGCTCGATCCGGCGCTCCATCGCCTCCGCGTCGTTGAACGGCACCGCGATCGTCATCTCCGCGACCGACTTCGGGATCCCCTTCCCGTAGGGCAGCGACTGGAGGTCGAAACGGTCGCCGATCTTGTCGTAGTCGACGCCGATCGAGACCATCACATAGTCGTGGTGACCGTGGTACGAGCCGAAGATCTTGACGATCGTGTCGCGCCCGGTCGCACCGCGGGCGATCCGGATGGCGTCCATCGTCGCCTCCGAGCCCGAGTTGACATACCGCCACTTGGGCAGGCCCCAGCGGCGCGCGAGCTCCTCGCCGACGACGATCGCGTCCTCGGTCGGAGCTGCGAAGTGGGTGCCGAGCCCGATCCGCTCGGTCACGGCCTTCGAAATCGCGTCGTGGGCATGACCCTGCACCATCGAGCCGAAGCCGTTGTGGAAGTCGAGATACTCGTTCTTGTCTACGTCCCAGACGTGGGCGCCCTTACCGTGGGAGAGGTAGATCGGCCACGGGTCGCGTGCCTGGTAGGAGGAGGTGACACCACCGACGAGGCTCTTCTTCGCCCGGGCATAGAAGTCACGCGAGCCGTGCGTGCGGTCATCGAGCTTGGCTGCCTCGCGCGCCGTCAGCTCTTTGATCCGGGCCCGGTCGATCTCGATGTGTGTGCGTGTCGCCATGACGGTGGTGGCTCCTTGATCGTTGGTCTGCCCATTCTCGCTCATGAGTCACGATCTCGCGACCAGTTGTCCGCGCATTGCGCAGCGCACGTTCGTAGACTCACTCCGTGGTCCCGACGCCTGCTGCCGTCGCCGAGCTGGTCGAGAGCGAGCTCGCTCCGCTTTACACGGAGGTCTCGCGCGCCTGGTGGGACGTCCAGCTCGAGGCCAGCAGCGAGAACGAGCAGCGCCGTGTCGAGCTCGAGACCGCTCTCTCAGACTTCCTCGCCGACCCCGCGAGGTTCGCGGCCATCGAGGGCGCCCTGGCCCACGCACACGGCGGCGACCGCCGCCGACTCGACCTGCTCCGCGACACCTTCCTGCCCAGGCAGGTCCCTGCCGACCTGCGGGCGCGGATCATCGAGCTCGAGGCGTCGGTCGAGCGACGCTTCGCGCAGCATCGCGGCGAGGTCAACGGCGGGCGCGTGAACGACAACGAGATCAAGCAGATCCTCCGTGACAGCGACGACCCGAACGAACGCCGGGCCGCATGGGAGGCATCGAAGACCGTCGGCGCCCTCGTCGCCGACGACGTGCGCGAGCTAGCGCACCTGCGCAACGCCGCCGCGCAGGCTCTCGGCTACCGCGACTGGTTTGCGCTCTCGATCGCGACCTCGGAGATGGATGAGGGCAAGCTGCTCGCGACGCTCGACGAGGCCGATGCGGCCACCTCGGTGCTCTTTGCCGCCTGGAAGGCGGAGCTCGACGCACGGCTGGCTGGGCGGTTCGGCTGCCCGGTCGAGTCCCTCGCACCGTGGCATTACGCCGATCCGTTCTTCCAGGAGGTGCCCGCCGAGGGCGGCGTCGATCTCGACCCGCTCTTCGCCGACTCCGACCTGGTGGAGCTGACCCGGCGCACGTTCGACGGCCTCGGCCTCGAGACCCGGCCCGTGCTCGATCGCAGCGACCTCTTCCCTCGCGAGGGCAAGTGCCAGCACGCATTCTGCCTCGACATCGATCGCGAGGGCGACGTGCGGGTGCTCGGCAACATCGTTCCCGGCCAGCAGTGGATGGACACGATGCTCCACGAGCTAGGCCACGCAACCTTCGACGAGGGGATCGACCACTCGCTGCCCTGGCTCCTGCGCAGCACCCATCTCGTGCTCACCGAGGGGATCGCGATCCTGATGGGACGTTTGGCGAGTGACGCGGATTGGCTCGAGCACGTGCTCGGCGTCGAGCCTGGCTCCGTTGCGACGATCGCCGACGATCTCCGCGCTGCCCGGGCCGCCGAGCTGCTCGTCTTCACGCGCTGGGTGCTCGTGATGACGAACTTCGAGCGGGCCCTCTACGCCGATCCCGACTCGGATCTCGACGCGCACTGGTGGCAGCTCGTCGAGCGCTACCAGCTCATCGCCCGCCCGGGTGGACGCTCCGGCGGAGATTGGGCCGCCAAGATCCACGTGGCGTGCGCACCGGTCTACTACCACACGTACCTCTACGGCCAGATCGTCGCCTCGCAGCTCGCAGCCACGCTCGAGCGCGAGTGCGGAGGGATCGTCGAGCGCCCGGCGGCGGGCCGGCTCCTCACAGAGCGGGTGTTTGCGCCAGGCCTCTCGGTGCGCTGGGACGCCCTGCTCGAGCAGGCGACCGGAGAGCCGCTGACGGCCACGCACTTCGGACGCGACATCGCCGTCGCGAGAGGGTGAGCAGTCCGTGAGGTCGAGCCTCAACCACGTCAGCGTCGTCGCCGGGAACCTCGCGGCGTCGACCCGCTTCTACGTCGAGGAGCTCGGCCTCGAGGAGCTCCCGACGCCGAACTTCGAGCAGCCGGTCGTCTGGCTCAGGGCCGGCAACGGCCAGATTCATCTCTTCGAGCGCCCGGCCGAGCCACCCGTCTACGCGCACTTTGCGCTCGAGATCGACGATTTCATGCCGGTCTACCTGCGGATGAAGGAGCTCGGCGCCCTGGATCACACGACGTTTGGCAACGCAATGTACGAACTGCCCGGCGGCGGGATCCAGATGTACGTCCGTGACCCCTACGGCAACCTCGTCGAGCTCGACTACCGCCGCGCAGCGTCGATCCCCCGCGAGGAGGTTCCCGAGTATCGGCGTCTCGCCGACGTGCGGCCGCAGGACGGCGACGCGGCGCGCTCGACGCTCTGGCATGCTGCCGGCGATTAGGCCATCGTGTCGAGGATCATCGCGATGTCGGCCTCGGTCGTGCGGGGGTTCACGATCGCGAACCGCGTGATCGTCTCGCCGGCGTGCGTCGAAGGCGTCACGAACGCGAAGTTGGCCTTCATCAGGCGGTCCGACCAGTCGTAGTACTGCTCCGGCGTCCACCCGAGCCGGCGAAAGACGACGACGGAGAGGTCGGGCTCGTGGAGGAGCTCGACGTAGTCGCGAATCCGGATCTCCTCCGTTGCGTACCGTGCGACGGCGAGCGTCGCCTCGACCGCATCCGCGTAGGCCCGGGTGCCGTGCGCGGCGAGTGAGAACCAGAACGGCAGCCCGCGCGCGCGGCGCGAGAGATTGATCGCATAGTCGGACGGGTTCCACTCGTCGCCACCCTGCAACGGCTCGAGGTAGCCCGCCGTCTGGGTGTGGGCCAGCCGTGCCGGCTCGGGATCGCGGTAGAGCAGTGCACAGCAGTCGAACGGGGCGAACAGCCACTTGTGCGGATCGACGATGAACGAGTCGGCCAGCTCGATTCCCGCGAACCGGGATCGGGCCGAGGGAGCAGCGAGCGCAGCGCCTCCGTAGGCGCCGTCGACGTGGAACCACAGCCCTCGCTCGGCGCAGACGGCGCCGACCTCGTCGAGGCGATCGACGATGCCGAAGTTCGTGGTGCCCGAGGTCGCCACCACGGCGAAGACGCCGTCGCCCGCCGCGTCGAGCGCCGCTCCGAGCCGGTCTCCGCGCAGCCGCCCTTCCTCGTCCGGCTCGACCTCGACGACGTCGACGTCCATCACCGCGGCGGCCGATTTCACGGACGAGTGCGCCTGGGCGGTGGCGGCCAGCTTCCAGCGGCCGGGTGGCGGTCCGTCACGGTGCTCGCGGGCGGTGTGGCGGGCCGCGACGAGTGCGGACAGGTTGCCGAGTGTGCCACCCTGCACGAAGACGCCTCCGGCTCCGGCGGGAAGCCCGGCCAGGTCGGCGATCCAGCGCAGGGCCTGGTTCTCGGCGTACACCGCTCCTGCCCCCTCCAGCCAGCTGCCGCCGTAGATCGACGACGCGCCGACGACGAGGTCGAAGAGGGTCGCCGCTTCGGTGGGTGCGGTGGGGATGAAGGAGAGAAAGCGCGGATGGTCGGTCGAGATGCAGGCGCGCGAGAGGACGTCGTCGAAGAGTGCCAGCGCCGCCTCACCCCCGATCCCGTCGCTCGTGATCGTCTGCCCTACCAGGTGCTCAAGCTCATCGGGAGTCTTCGGGCCGTCGAGTGGTACGGGATCGAGCGTGAACCGCCGCTCGGCGTAGTCGAGGATCTTCGCGGCGAGAATCTCGGTCTCGGGGGTGTGATCGTGCATCGCGGCGAGTCTACGTCGCCGGCTCCGCGCACGCCGAGGGCCGGCGATGGGCCGGCCCTCGGGTGGTGCGGTCGGGTCAGGACTGGGTGTTCTGGCTCGTTTCCTGTGCCCGCGGCTCGTGCCCTGCCACGCGCGTGGCAGGGGTCTTCTCGACGTCGGCCAGGCTCAGGCCGGCGGCGGCCCTGATCCGGATCACGATCCGGCCGCAATCCTTGAGCTTGTCCGCTTCGATCACGGTCGGGATGCGCTTCGCCCAGCAGAGGAACACGGTGTCGGCTCCCGTGGTGAACGTCTGGGTGCTGCCCGACGGTCCGATCATGAGCTTCAGCGCGCGACGGTTGCCGCCCTTGACGTCGATCGTCACCGAGTCGGTGCCGGTGGAGACGAACGCGCCGCGGAAGAGATAGAGCGGCTTGTCCGGCCGGGTCAGGGTTGCGCCGTGGTCGGCAACGATCCCAGCGGGCGTGCTTGCGATCGTGGCGAGTGAAGCGTCACGCTCGCCGCGGACGTTGACCGCGACATAGTCGCCGATCACGAGATCGTCCATCGTGACCTGCTTCGGGATCCCGTCCGTCCACTTCAGGAAGACGGTCTTGTCGCCGGTCGTGAACATCTCCTGCTGGCTCTTGCCGAGCATCGAGTGGAGTGCCGGCCGGTTGCCGTTCTGGACGGTTACCGTGACGGAGGTCGCGGTCTTCCCGTCGAGCTTGCCGACGTAACGGAACAGCGTCTTGCCGCTCGGGCCGGCAGCGGTCGCGGCGGTTGCTGCAACAAGCGTTGCGAGCAGCGCTGCGATGCCGACGACGATGGTGCTGCGAATGGTCTTCATGGCGTTGTCCTTTCCCTTGGAGTGCGTTGACACCTCAGACGCTATGACCACTCTGTGCGAGTCCGATCAGCGTTGCGTAAGCCCTGCGTAAGCCGTGTCGGGTGCAAGCGACGCGGGCTGCAGGAAGAGGGTGAAGGTCGAGCCGAGCCCGGGTGTGCTCTCGACGGAGACCCGTCCTCCCATCGCGGCCGCGAGCTCTGCGACGATCGCGAGGCCGAGCCCCGTCCCCACGGGCCGATCGGCGCCATAGCGGTCCCAGAGGTAGAAGCGCTCGAACGCACGCTCCAGGTCGGCGGCGGCGAGCCCGGGGCCCGTGTCCACGACGGCGAGCCGTGACGCGGACGCGACGATCTCGACCGTCCCGCCCGGCGGCGTGCAGCGGACGGCGTTCTCGACCAGGTTCGACAGCGCCTGCAGCGTCCGTCCGGGGTCGGCATTTGCTCCGGCGGGAGGCTCGGTACGGAGGTCGAGGGCGACGCCGAACGTCCGCGCCTGGTGGGCGTGGCGGGCGAGAGCGTCGCGGCCGACCTCGGCGAGGTCGATCGTCCGGCTCGAGACGTCGAACGAGCGGCGTCGCAGGCGGCCGAGGTCGAGGAGGTCACCGATCAGCCGCTCGAGCCGCTGGGACTCACGTTCGATCACCTCGCCCGCTCGCTCGGGCTCGATCACCCCGTCCGTGAGGCCCTCGGCATGACCGCGGATCGCGGTTAGAGGTGTCTTCAGCTCGTGGCTGACCGAGAGGAGGAAGGCGCGTTCCGCGTCCTGGGCCCGGCGCAGGTCGTCCGAGAGGTCGTTGAAGGCTGTCGCGAGCTGCCGGATCTCGGTCGAGCCCTCGACGGGAAGCGGCTCCGGGCTCTCGCCCTCGGCCAAGCGGCGGCTGGCCGCGGCGACCCGTGTGACGGGGCGGGCGACGGTGCGCGCCAGGATGAGGGCCGCGAGCGCGGCGAGCAACGCTCCGATCAGTGCGGCCACAGCGAGGCCGACGAGGAACGGCTGCCAGTCCGCCGACTGGTTACGGGCGGAGCGAAGCAGGATGATCGCGTCGCCGTCCTCCACTCGCGCCGAGTAGAGGAAAGGCTCGCCGCGCACGTCTACCGTCCCGGAGGCCTTGCCGCCGGCCCGGAGCGTCGTCGCCGCGCTCGACGGCAAGAGCAGCTCCGCCTGTGCCGGGGTCAGGATCGCGAGCCGCTCCTGCTCGGTTGCGAGGAAGCGCCCGATCTCCGAGCTGCGGCGCGGCAACGGGCTCGCGGCGTGCTGGGTTGCGATCAGCTCGACCTGACGGTCGAGTGAGCGGCGCGCGTCGGTGTCGAGCGAGCGGCGGGTCAGCACCGCCCCGACGGCGAGCATGGCCACGATCGAGACGGCCAGCGTTGCGGCGATTCCCACGAACAGCCGCGCCCGCAGAGAGCGGGGCGCGTGCGGGCGTCTCATGTGGCGGCCTTGTACCCCGAGCCGCGCACCGTCCGGATCACGCCGGGCCGGTCGAGCTTCTTGCGCAGCTGCGCCACGTGGACGTCCACGGTGCGGGTGCCGCCGGGGAACGAGAGCCCCCAGACGCGCTCGAGCAGCCGCTCCCGCGACACCACGATGCCGGGATGGGCGAGCAGATAGGCGAGCAGGTCGAACTCCATCCCGGTCAGCTCGACCGGCGCTCCGGCCACCGAGACGGTGCGGGTCGGCTGCTCGAGCACGATGTCACCGGCCTGCAGCAGGTCGTCGTCCACCTCGGGCTCGGCGCGGCGCAACACCGCGTGAACGCGGGCGACGAGCTCACGGGGCGAGAAAGGCTTCGTCACGTAGTCGTCCGCCCCGAGCTCGAGGCCCGTGATCCGGTCGACCTCTTCGTCCCGCGCGGTCACGATCACGATCGGAACCTTCGAGCTGCTCCGGATCGCGCGACAGAGGTCGAGACCGTCGGCATCGGGAAGCTGCAGGTCGAGGATCGCGAGTCGGATCTCGTTCTGCTCGAGCGCGAGCAGTCCGTCGACGCCGCGTGCCTTCCAGATCACGCGGAAGCCGTCTTTCTCGAGGTAGCTCCGGACGAGGGTTGCGATGTCCTCCTCGTCTTCGACGAGCAGGATCGTTCCTCCTCGCGCGGAGCCTCCGGTCACGCTCCGGCGCGCTTGAGTACGTTGACGACCCTGGCAGGACCGTCCGCCGGATGCTGGACGATGACCCGGGCTCCCGGCCGGGCGAGGAACCGCCTGGCAGGCGCTCCCTGGAAGCGGAAGCGGGTGTTCCGATCGAGCGCGATCGTGACGGAGAGATCGCCGGCCGTGCGGACGGTGATCGAGGTCGGCGAGAGCGCCGTGACCACGCCGCGGTCGGCGGCCAGTGGCACCGCGTCGAACGCCTTCACGGCCACGGCCACGGGGCCGCGGTGTGCGACAAAGGCGACGAAGCCCCCAAGGATCTCCGCCAGCTGGGCGGGTCGCCCGTTGAGCGACAGACGAGTCGTCGGGGTGACCGTGAACGTCTGCACGCTTCCGTCGAGCTCGGTCAGCACGATCTGATCCGGGGCGACCGACTGGACGACCCCTTGGTCGATCCTCGGCCTGCCGCCCTCGGCGAGCGATGCAGCCGGGAGTGCCAGCCCGAGGAGGGCGACGATGACGATCAGAAGGCGCAAGGTGCGGAGCGTCATGGGCACATCCTCATCTCCCATCGTAAGCCGCGCATAGGGCGAGCGTAAGCAGGATGTAAAACCCGCGCTCCCGATTCGCTCATTCGATCCCGCTCCTCGTCGATCCGATCTCGCGGAGGTCGCGCACGAGCAGGATCATCAACGACAGCACGAAGCCGACGACCGCCATCCCGTACAGCGTCTGATCGACGCCGACCGTGTCGGCCAGCACGCCGCCGAGAACGAATCCGATCGGCATTCCAGCGAGCGACGCCATCCAGTCCCACGCCGACACGCGCGACAGCTTGTCGTTCGGGATCCGACGCTGCAGCGCGCCCTCCCAGACGGCAAGGAACAATCCGATCGCCACTCCCTCGACGCCCATCGCGACGGCAATCACCCAGAGTGGGGCCGGCAGCGCCAGCAGTACAGGGGTAAGGCCGGTGACGAGGAACAGCCCGCCCGCACACGCCATCGGGTAGGAGAGGCGAGCCGTTGCCGCGAGTATCCCGCCAACGATCTCACCCAGCGAGAGCGCCGCTCCGAGGATGCCCCAGGCGACCGCCCCGCCGAGGTCGTCGCGCGAGACGACGGGACCGAGGATCTGGAGCGGTGCCACGTAGAGCATCAGGAACAGCGAGACGTTGATCATCATCAGCCACAGCCAGCGGTGTTGACGCAACTCGCGGAATCCCTCGCGCAGCTCGGCCATGAACTGCGGGTTGTGCTCCCGCGCGGGAGGCGGCTGCGTCCGCATCAGCAGCAGGCAGAGCGCCGAGAATGCGACCACCAACGAGTCGAGCCCGATCGCGGCCCCGGGCCCGACCCGATCCACGATCAGGCCGCCGAGCGCCGAACCGGCAACGAACATCGCGGCGCGGGTGGCTCCGAGGAAGCCGTTGGCGGGCTGGAGCAGGTCGGCCTCGAGGATCTGGGGGAGCATCCCGGTGGCGGCCGGGCCGAAGAACGCCTGGGCGGTTCCGTAGACCGCCTGGAGCGCGATGAACTGCCAGAGCTGCTCGTCACCCGACGTCACGAGGGCGGCCAGGATCAGCAGGGCCGCCGCCCGGACCGCGTCCGAGCCGACCATCAGGCGCCGCCGCTCGACCCGGTCGGCCCAGACGCCACCCACCAGGGAAAAGGCCACGAGCGGGATCGCGCCGGCCGCGAAGACGATGCCGAGCGACCGCTCCGACCCGGTCAGGTCGAGCACGGCAAAGGCAAGCGCGACCGTGAACAGCCCGTCCCCGAGCAACGAGGCACCCTGGGCTGCGAAGAAGAGCCTGAAGTCGCGCGTGAAGAGGCCCGGGGGGACTCGCGGCGTCACTGGCCAATCGTAGAGACCTGTCAGCCCGCGCAGTTGTGGCCGCTACCCTCCTTCGGTGCCGAAGCGCGACGACATCAGGAACGTCGCCATCGTGGCGCACGTCGATCACGGCAAGACGACTCTCGTCGACGCGATGCTCTGGCAGTCCGGCTCGTTCCGGGCCAATCAGGACGTCAACGAGCGCGTCATGGACTCGATGGACCTGGAGCGTGAAAAGGGCATCACGATTCTGGCGAAGAACACCGCCGTCCGCTACGGCGAGACGAAGATCAACATCGTCGACACGCCCGGGCACGCCGACTTCGGCGGCGAGGTCGAGCGCGGCCTGCGGATGGTGGACGGTGTGCTGCTGCTCGTCGACGCGAGCGAGGGGCCGCTGCCGCAGACCCGCTTTGTCCTGCGCAAGGCGCTCGAGGCGCGGCTGCGCGTGATCCTCGTCGTGAACAAGGTCGACCGCCCGGACGCACGCGTCGAGGAGGTCGTGAACGAGGTCTACGAGCTCTTCCTCGACCTCGACGCGGACGAGAGCCAGATCGAGTTTCCGATCGTCTACTGCAACGCCAAGGCCGGCAAGGCAGGACTCGTCGTCGACGCGCTCGCCGACGACCTGCGCCCCTTGCTCGACCTGCTCGTCGAGACGATCCCGGCGCCCATCTACGAGGAGGGCCATCCACTCCAGGCCCTGGTCACAAATCTCGATGCGTCGCCCTACGTCGGGCGGCTCGCCGTGTGCCGCGTGCGCAACGGCACGATCAGCAAGGGCCAACAGGTCGCGTGGTGTCGCGCCGACGGGACGATCGAACGCGCCAAGGTGACGGAGCTGTACGTCACCGAGGCCCTTGACCGCGTCGAAGCGGCCGAAGCGGGCCCGGGCGACATCGTCGCCGTTGCGGGGATCCCCGAGGTCACGATCGGCGAGACGCTCGCCGACTTCGATGATCCGCGGCCGCTGCCGGTGGAGCAGGTCGACGAGCCCTCGCTCTCGATGACGGTGGGGATCAACACCTCGCCGCTCGCCGGGCTCGAGGGATCGCGGCTGACGGCGAGCCAGGTGAAGAGCAGGCTCGATGCCGAGCTGATCGGCAACGTGTCGCTCCGCGTCCTGCCGACTGAGCGCCCCGACACCTGGGAGGTTCAGGGCCGCGGGGAGCTGCAGCTGGCGGTGCTCGTCGAGCTGATGCGACGCGAGGGCTTCGAGCTCACCGTCGGCAAGCCGCAGGTGGTGACGAGGGAGATCGGCGGCAAGGTGCACGAGCCGGTCGAGCGCCTTGCGATAGACGCTCCCGAGGAGTACATCGGCGTCCTCACCCAGTTGCTCGCCCTGCGCAAGGGCCGGATGGAGCAGATGGTCAATCACGGCACCGGCTGGGTGCGGCTCGAGTACCTCGTGCCGGCCCGCGCGCTGATCGGCTTCCGCACGGAGTTCCTCACCGAGACCCGCGGCACCGGGATCCTCCATCACGTCTTCGACCGGTACGAGCCCTGGTACGGCGAGCTACGGACGCGGCCGAGCGGGTCGCTCGTCGCCGACCGCCAGGGGCCGACGACGGGATTTGCGATCTCGAACCTGCAGGAGCGGGGGACGCTCTTCGTCGCCCCGGGTGTCGGCGTCTACGAGGGGATGATCGTCGGCGAGAACGCGCGCTCCGAGGACATGGATGTCAATGCCACCAAAGAGAAGAAGCTGACGAACATGCGCGCCTCGAGCTCGGACGAGCTCGTGCGGCTGATTCCTCCGCGGCCGCTCTCGCTCGAGCAGGCGCTCGAGTTCATCCGCGAGGACGAGTGCGTCGAGGTGACGCCCGACTCGATCCGCCTGCGCAAGGCCGAGCTCGCCGCCGGCAAGCGCCAGCAGGCGAACAGTCGCAAGGCTCGCGGCCTGTCCTAGGGAGCAGGGCCGAGGAAGCGCGCGATGCGTGGCCCGGCGGCCTCCTCGAGGCCCCGGATCGAGATCGTCGTGCGTCGCCGCAGCACGTCCTCGGGCGTCCGGGCAAGCTCGTGCGCGACCGCGTAGCCGGCCTGCGCGAGGATGTCGGGCGCGCCCGGGACGATCGGCTCGTAGAGCGTCGGGTCGTCGAGCGCCGGTGCGACGACCTCGTGGGCGAGCGTCCCGTAGGTGCGGGCGAGCGTGCGGAGGCTCGCCGCGCCGAGCTGCGGATGGGATCGCCGGAGCTCGCCGGCGACGACGTCGGGGTCGGCGGCTCCGAGCAGGGGTGTCGGACGGGAGTCGGGGGCGGACAGGCCGATCGACTCGAGCGCCCTGCGGGCCACCTCGATTCCGATCGTGCGCCATGTCGTGAGCTTCCCCCCGGCGACGCTTACCATCCCGCCGCTGCCGAGGCTGATCACCGTCTCGCGCCTGGTTCCCGCCGTCGATTCGCTGCCGAGCGGCAGCACCCGCAGGCCGGCGAACATCGTGCGGACGCGGCTCTCCGCGAGGACGTCGGCGGTAATCGTCGTTGCCGCCTCCGCGAGGATCTGGTCGCGGTCTGCGGCCGTCGCCTCCACCGAGCCGGGGTCGCTCTCGAACGGCTCGTCGGTGGTGCCGAGCAGCAACATGTCGTGCCAGGGGATCGCGAACGAGACGCGGCCTTCCGCAAGCGGTGAGGTAACGGCGGCGTTCCAGGTGAGGTCGGTCTCGAGGACGAGGTGGGCACCCTTCGAGAGGCGGACGCTCGTGCCGGCGCGACGGTCCTCCAGCGCCCGGATCCGATCGACCCAGGGGCCTGTGGCGTTGACGACGACCCGGGCGGAGACGCCGCACGAAGCTCCGGTCACGACGTCGCGCAACTCGGCTCCTACGACCCGGCCGTCGACCTGCCGCAACCCCTCGACCTCTACATAGTTCAGCCACGTCGCGCCCGCCTGCTCGGCGGTACGCAGGGCGGCGATGACGAGCCGCGCATCGTCGGTCTGGTTGTCGTGATAGCCGATGAAGGTTGCATCGGGCCCGGGGCGCAGGCCCGGCGCGGCCGCCAGCGCTTCTTCGGGCGACAGCCGTCCGGAGCGGCCGTCGCGGAAGCCGGAGAGCGCCGCGTAGGCGAAGACGCCCGCCCGGAGGGTCGTCGCGTGGTGGGGCGATGCGGGGCCGACGGGAATGATGAAGCGCAGCGGCCTGACGAGGTGCGGGGCGACGATCGCCGCGTTCCAGCGGCGCTCGCGGTGCGCCTCGCGAACGAGCCGCACGTCCCCGAGCCCGAGATAGCGGAGACCACCGTGCACGAGCTTCGACGACGCGCTCGAGGTCGCGCCTGCAGCATCGCCGCGGTCGACGAGAGCGACGCGTGCCCCCGTCCGGGCTGCGGCCCAGGCGGTCGAGGCGCCGACGATGCCGCCGCCGATCACGAGGACGTCGAACTGCTCGGTCGCAAGTCGGGCGAGCCGCTCCTCCCGTGGGGGTGTCGATCCCGTCATGACAGCCGGAGTATGTCGCCCCGGTCGGGGCGGCAGCGTGCCGTCAGTTGACCCGGCTCGTCCGCCCCGCCCACTCCTTCTCGCGCAGCACGTACTTCTGCACCTTGCCGGTGGACGTCTTCGGCAGCGGGCCGAACTCGACCGCGTCGGGGCACTTGAAGTGCGCGATCCGTTCCCGACAGAAGGCGATCAGCTCGTCCTCGGCAGCTGTCGCGCCCTCCTTCAGGGTCACGAAGGCCTTCGGCCGCTCGCCCCAGCGGTCGTGTGGGATCGCGATCACGGCCGCCTCGAGCACGGCCGGGTGGGCGGCCAGCGTCTGCTCCACCTCGATCGTGGAGATGTTCTCGCCCCCGGAGATGATGATGTCCTTGGAGCGGTCGCGGATCTCGACCATCCCGTCCGGATGCCAGACGGCCATGTCGCCCGAATGGAACCAGCCGCCGCGAAACGCGCGCTCGGTCGCCTCCGGATCGTCGAAGTAGCCGGTCATCACGAGGTTGCCGCGCATCACGATCTCGCCCATCGTTGCTCCGTCCAGCGGTACGTCGTTCATCCCCTCGTCGACGACGCGCACGATCTCGCCCGCGATGCCTGCCTGTCCCTGTCGGGCGGCTAGGCGGGCCCGCTCCCCGGCCGGGAGCTCGTCCCAGTCCTCCTGAGCGGGGCTGACGGTGTACGGCGCGTACGTCTCGGTGAGCCCGTAGATGTGGACGCCCCTGATGTTGAGCTCCGTCATCCGCGCGAGCAGCGTGGGCGACGGCGGTGCGCCGCCCATCATGGCGGTCACGCCTCGCTCTACCCGGTGCGCGGCGGGATGGTTGACGAGCGAGAGCTGCACGGTCGGCGCTCCGGCGTAGTGGGTGATCCCCTCGGTGTCGATCTTCTCCCACATCTGGGCCGCGTCGACCCGCCGCACCGTCACGTGGCGACCGGCGACGGCGGTGATCGCCCAGGGGTTGCACCAGCCGTTGCAGTGAAACATCGGCAGCGTCCAGAGGAAGCGCGAGTCGGCGCTCGTGCCCATCGAGGCCGTGTTCGCGAGTGCCTGCAGATAGGCGCCGCGATACGAGTACTGGACGCCCTTCGGCTGGCCGGTCGTGCCCGAGGTGTAGTTGATCGAGATCGTCGCCTCCTCGTCGGTGACCCAGCGCTCCGGCTCCTCGGGCGAGCCCTCTGCGAGCAGCTGCTCGTACGGGTCTGACGGAAGGCCCGTGTCATCGACTCGCACGAGCTGCACTCCCGGGAGATCGAGCCCGGCGAGCAGGTGCTCGAGCTCGGCGTCGACGAGGACGGCGCTCGCACCGCTGTGCTCGAGGATCGTGTCGATCTCGGCCGGGCCGAGGCGGGTGTTGACGGTGACAAGGATCAGCTGGGCGGCAGGGATCCCGAAGTGGGCCTCGACCATCGTCGGGCCGTTCGGGCAGAGCGTCGCCACCCGGTCGCCGGGCTGGAGCCCTCTTACCCGCAGGGCGCTGCCGAGCCGCCAGCAGCGCTCGGCATGCTCGGCGTAGGTGTGACGGATGCCGTTCTCGTGAACGACCGCGATCTTGGTCGGGTAGATGTAGGCCGTTCGGCGGAGAAAGTCGATGGGGTCGAGCTCGGTGCGGAATACCTTCTCCTCGCGCGGCATCGGCTCAGTGTTCCCGAGGCCGCCGCTGAACGCAAGGTCTGAGCCCGGCCACTCGGGTTCCGACCCGTAGAGTGACCGGCATGCGAAGACTCGTTGCCGCCGGTGTCGTGACCGTAGGGTGTGCGGGCTTCGTACGTGGTCTCGTGCGGGGCTCGCTCACCATCGACAGTGGGACGGGGCGGACGATGCGCCCGCTCGGCCCCGTTTCCTGGTCGATCGCGGCCCCACCCGAGGTCGTCTTCGACGTGATCGCCGCGCCGTACCTCGGTCGCACGCCGCGTTCGCTCGCCGAGAAGCTCGTCGTGTGGGAGCGCAGCCCGGAGATGGTCCTTGCGGCCCATCACACCCACCTCCGTAGCGGCGTCACAACGACGCTCGAGACGGTCCGGTTCGAGCGCCCGACGCGCGTGAGCTTCCGGCTCGTGCGCGGCCCCGTGCCGCACGTCGTCGAGACGTTCGAGCTCGAGCCGGACGGCGCGGGAACGACGCTGACGTGGCAAGGGGAGCTCGGGGCCGACTTCTGGGGCGTCGGACGCTGGTGGGGCGGCCGGGTTGCGGTGTCCTGGGAGCGCACCGTGCGAGCGTCGCTCGAGGGGATTCGGGCCGAGGCCGAGCGTCAGGCAGCCAGAGGCCGTTAGCCACTGTCAGAGAGCCCGGCGCAGAATGAGCCGTTGTGCCGCCGGAACGCGCTCGGGCCGGTCGGCAGGGTCCTGCTCCGCTGACCGAGCGCGCTCGCGTACGCTGCGCCGGTGCGCGACCTCAGGCCGCTCTTCGAGCCCCGCTCGCTCGCCGTTCTCGGCGCCTCCGACGACCCCGCCAAGTGGGGCCAGTGGATCGCCGCGGGGGCCCTCCGGGGCGCGCATCGGCGTGATGTCTGGCTCGTCAACCGCAAGGGAGGCGAGATCCTGGGGCAGCGCGCCTACCGGTCGCTCGAGGAGCTGCCGGGCGAGCCGGAGCTGGTCGTGATCGCACTCCCGGCGGCTGCCTTCGAGGATGCCGTCGATGCGTCGCTTGCTGCCGGAACGCGCGCGATCGTCGCGATCACGGCCGGGCTCGGCGAGATCGACGACGCCGGCAAGGCGCGCGAGGCGGCGGTCGTCGAGCGCGTCAGGGCCGTCGGTGCCGTAATGATCGGGCCGAACTGTCTCGGCGTCTATGACGGTGCTGCGGAGCTCGACGTCGGCTCGAACGAGTTCACACCGGGCGCGCTCGGGATCATCTCGCAGAGCGGCAACCTGGCGATCGAGCTGAGCCTGCTCGCGGCCGACTACGGGATGGGCGTCTCGCGCTTCGCCTCGCTCGGCAACCAGGCGGACATCGAGTCGGCCGAGCTCGTCGAGGCGTTCGCAGCCCACGAGCACACGCGCGCGATCGGCGTCTACTGCGAGGACTTCCGCGACGGACGAGCGTTCGCTCGAGCGGGCGCCGCCGCGGTGGCGGCGGGCAAGCAGGTGATCCTGCTGGCGGCCGGCGGCAGCGAGGCCGGGGCCCGGGCGGCTGCCTCCCACACGGGTGCCCTCGCGAGCGACGGGGCAGCGGTCGCTGCCGCCTGCCGCGCAGCCGGGATTCTCCAGGTGGCCACGCCCAAGGAGCTCGTCGACCGGGCGCTTGCGAGTGTGAGCTCGATCCGGCCGCGTGGGCGGCGGGTTGCGATCGTCGGCGACGGCGGCGGCACGGGTGTCGTCACGGCCGACCTCGTCACCGAGGCGGGCCTGGAGCTGCCCCGCCTCTCGGACGAGCTTGCCGCCCGGCTGACGGCGATCGCGCCCACGATCATCACCACCAACCCCGTCGATCTGGCAGGCGCGGGCGAGCAGGACTTCTGGAACTTCGAGCGCGTCACCCGCACCGTGCTCGAGTCGGGCGAGGTGGACGCGGTGCTCTTCACCGGCTATTTCGGCGGCTACAGCCGGATGAACGCGCGCTTCAGGGAGATCGAAACCGAGGTCGGTCAGACGATTGCGAGCACCGCCCGGGAGGCGGGCTGCCTGCTCCTCGCCCAGGCGATGTACTGGGACTCCGAGCCGGTGCGCGCCCTGCGCGAGGGAGGCGTCGCCGTCTATCGCGACATCGAGGCGGCCGTCGACACCCTGACCCAGCTCGTCGAGCAGCGGCAGGAGCACACCCGCGGCGTGCCGGAGGAAGGCGAGGCCGCTGCTCCCGTCGTCGGTGACGGCTACTTCGAGTCGCGGGAGCTTCTCGCCGCCGCCGGCGTGCCATTCGGTGCTGCCCGCCGGGTCGGCTCGGTCGAGGAGGCCAGGGCGGCCGCCGCCGACCTCGGCTTCCCGGTCGTCCTCAAGGCGCTCGGCCTGCTGCACAAGTCCGACGCCGGCGGGGTCGCGCTCGGCCTCGCCGACGATGCCGACGTTGCGGCGGCGGCAACCGACATGCAGGAGCGGCTGGCGCCCGACGGATTCTCGGTCGAGACGCTCGTGGACACGCCCGGTGGGGTGGAGCTGATCGTCGGCTGCCGTCGCGACCCGCGCTTCGGCCCGCTCGTGCTGGTCGGGCTCGGCGGCGTCTACGCCGAGCTTCTGCGTGACGTTCGCCTCGCGCTCGCCCCTGCCGGCGCGGACGAGCTGGAGGCGTTGCTGCTCTCCCTTCGGGGAGCCGGCGTGCTCACCGGTGCCCGCGGCCGCGCTGCCGTCGACGTGCGCGCGGCGGCCGAGGCGGCGGCGGCCCTCTCGCGCGTCGCCGCGGCCCATCCCGAGATCGCAGAGATCGAGATCAACCCGCTCCTCGTCACCCCGGGCGGCGCGGTCGGCCTCGACGCCAGGATCGTGCCGGCCTGACCATGGCGGCCTACGAGCCGAGCGGGCCTCTCCACACCGACCGCCTGGACCTGCGGCCCTACCGGGAGGAGGACTTCGCGGCGCTGCTCGCGATGCGGACCGATCCCGAGGTGGCGCGCTACACCTACTGGGAGCCCCAGACCGAGGACGAGGTGCACGAGGCGCTCGCTGCGCGGATCGTGCGTGTCGCCCTGCGCGAGGAGGGTGACGTGCTCGCCTTCGCGGCCACGCTCCGCTCGACCGGCGAGATGGTTGCAGACGTTTACCTCCAGTGGCTCAGCGCCGAGCACGGCTCGGGAGAGCTCGGCTACTCCGTGCTCACCGCCCACGCGGGTAACGGGTACGCCACCGAGGCGACCCGGCCCCTGCTCGGGGTCGCCTTCGACGAGGTCGGGCTCCACCGCGTGATTGGCCGGATCGAGCCGCGCAACGGTGGGTCGGCGCGCGTCCTCGAGAAGCTCGGCATGCGGCTCGAGGCGCACCTCGTCGAGAACGAGTGGGTCAAGGGTGAGTGGCAGAGCGAGGGCATCTACGCGATTCTCGACCGCGAGTGGCGGGCTGCACAGGCGGCGACGTGACCGGCGTCTCGCACCGTCCCAGGTAGCCGCTTCCTGACGCCCGGTCCCGGGTAGGTTCCAGGTGATGGGTAGCGGAGCGAGCATCGGGCGCGACTGGGCCGACCGGCGGCAGCAGATTCTGCCGCTGCCGTTCCCCGAGCTCGAGGTCGAAGAGGGTGTCTTCGCGCCGACGCAGGGCTCCTACCTGCTCTGGAAATCGCTCTTTCTGCGCGGCGATGGACACAACCTCCACTGCCTCGACGTCGGCTGCGGCTGCGGTGTGCTTGCGGTGCAGATGGCGCTGAACGGCGCTTCGTCGGTCGACGCGCTCGACATCGAGGCGGCGGCGGTCGTCAACACGCTGGGGAACGCCGAGCGCAACGGCGTCGGCGGAGCGGTGTCGGCCCAGGTTGCCGACCTCAACGCCTGGGAGCCGCAGCGCTGCTATGGCCTGGTCGTCGCGAGCCTCTACCAGATGCCCGTCGACCCGGCGGCAGAGCCGCAGACGGAGCGGCCGCCGGACTTCTGGGGCCGCGACCTGCTCGACCACTTCCTTCGGCTCCTGCCGCAGCTGCTCGACGACGGCGGCCGTGCGCTCGTCCTGCAGCTCTCGATCATCGGGCAGCAGCGCACGGTCGAGCTGCTCGACGAGCTCGGCCTCGAGGCGCGGATCATCGACTTCGGCTTCTTCCCCTTCGGGCCACTGTTCGATCGCAACGCCGAGCAGATCGCGGCCGTCGAGCGGCGCTCCGACGCGCACCACATCCACGTGGGCTCCGAGGACGTGATGATCGCCTACGCCCTCGAGGTCAGGCGGCGGGCTTCGTGCGCCGGGTGAAGCCGCTGCTCGAGCAGCGGACGTGCGAGCATCCGGCGGGCTTGACCTTTAACTCTATATATGTAGAGTTATGCAAATGACACGGCGTCGCACACACTCCCGTCAGACGAACGCCGTCCTTGCCGAGCTCCTCGGCACGCCCGACGAGGGCCGCTACGGCTACGACCTGGCGAAAGCCACTGGCGTCGCGAGCGGCACTCTCTACCCGATCCTGATGCGGCTCGAGCAGAGGGGCCTGCTCGAGGCCCGCTGGGAGATCGGAGAGCAACGCCCGCGTCACGTCTACCGGCTTACAGCCGACGGCATCGCTGCTGCTCGCATCCTGGCACCTACGCCCGCTCCGCGGCCCTCTCGAAGGGCCGCTCCAGCATGATGCAGCGCGACTGGCTGCGGGCGATGCGGAGCGAGCTGGCCGAGACGCGCGGAACGGTGCGGCTTCGTTGGCTGCTCGGCATCGCCTGGGTCGGTGCTCTCGGCCTCGTCCCCGCTCTGGTCGTCGCCGGCGTCCTCTTCGGTATCGTCGGCGGCACGGTCGGGAACTACGACGTCTTCCTCCAGGTCTACCGGACGGGCGACAGCTCGTGGATCGGCGCCCTCGCGCTCACGGTCCCCACGGCGCTCGCCGGGATCGTCGCATCGTCGCTCGTCCTCGCCCGTCACCGCGCCGGGCTCGCCGCCGCCTCCTCCTTCGCCGCCCTCGTCGCCGTCAGCGCGGTTATCGCGGTTACGAACTCCGCCCCGGTGCGGCCGTTCCTCGACGACTGGAAGCACGTCACGCGCGACGCTCGCGCGGCCGAGCACGCGAACGAGCTCCGCTTCAACAGCGCTGTAGGCGCCCTGGCCGCGGCCGCAGCGCTCCTCGCCCTCGCTCGACGAAGACGACCGGGCCTGCCGAGCGCGCCGGGCTAGAAGTGCGTCAGGACGCGGTCGAGCGACCGCGGGACGCGCTCGAGGTCGAGTGCCTCCACCAGTAGGACGGCGTACCTCTGCTTGCGGTTCCACATGAAGCCGTGCAGCTGTTCCTCGAGCGGGCGGGCGCGGTGCGCAAGCTGCTTCTGGTAGGTCCGGAACGCCCGCAGCTCGCCTTGCTCCGCGAGCACTCGCTGCGTTCCGTCAGGCCCCATCGCCCGCGTCAGCTCGTCCTCGAGGTCGCGTGTGCAGGCGTAGAACCCGACACGCTCGAGCTCGCGACGGTCACCGCACTCGAGCGACCGCAGGAAGTGCTGCTCCTCACCGACGTCATAGAGTCCTGTCAGTGGCACGTCGCGGTACTCCCTGAGGAGGCGTGGGAGGTTCCCGTAGCCGCCCATCGACACGATGGCGACGCCCTCGGCCTGAAGGTCGCGACCACGGCGGCGTGCCAGCGTCTCCACCGCACGGAGGTCGCTCGCACCCTCGACAAGCACTACTCCGCGCAGCTGCATGCCCGCATCAGATCAGGTTGACGCCGAGGGCGACGCCGCACGGCCGGAGTTCGTCAAGGTCCTCCGCGAGTCGCACCAATTGCCACTTGCTCGGCTAGCGTGTCGACTTCCAACCTCTTCCTGATGAGGTGTCTGATGACTGTCCAGGACGACCGGGTCGATGCCTTTCGCCGGCTGCACGCGGCTGGCTGCTTTGTGATGCCGAACCCGTGGGATGCCGGCAGCGCGCTCGCCCTGGAGCAGATGGGCTTCGAGGCGCTGGCGACTACGAGTGCCGGCTATGCCTGGACGCTGGGCCGCGCGGATAACCAGCTCCTCGTCGAGGAGGCGCTGGAGCATCTTCGAACCATCGCCGGTGTGGTGAACGTGCCGGTCAACGCCGACTTCGAGGGCGGCTTCGCTGATGAACCGGACCAGGTCGGCACGAACGTGAAGCGTGCGGCGGCTACGGGGATCGCGGGGCTCTCGATCGAGGACTCGACAGGCGACCCGGCCGAGCCGCTGTACGCATTCGAGCTTGCCGTCGAGCGGATACGAGCCGCGCGAGAAGCGATCGACGAAAGCGGCACCGGCATCGTCCTCACCGGCAGATCCGAGGGGTTCGTGGTCGGGCGCCCCGACCTCGACGAAACGATCCTAAGGCTTCAAGCCTACGCCGAAGCCGGTGCCGACTGCCTCTACGCTCCCAGGATAGGCAGCGTCGAGGAGGTCTCCGCGATCGTTGCAGCGGTCTCACCCAAACCGGTGAATCTCCTGGTCAACGCTCCGTTCCTCACGGTTCCGGAGGCCGCCTCTCTCGGCGTCCGCCGGATCAGCGTCGGGGGCACGCTCGCACGCACCGCCTGGGCCGGCTTCCTTCAGGCCGCCCAGGAGATCGCAGACGAAGGGACGTTCTCGCGGTTCCAGAGTCTCCCGGACGTCGATGCCCGCCTCGGCACTCGATAGATCCGCGTCTCAGCGACCACGGCAATCTCACTGATGCTTCCCTGCTTGTCACCTGAATGGCCGTCAAGAGGTGCCGGCTGTTGTACGGTTGGACGACACTTCCTGCGCGTTGACGGAGGTCGGATTCGCATGAGCAGTGGAAGGAGCGACAGTCAATGACAGCATCGGTGGAGGAGTCTGACGGTGGGACGCGTGTGGCCTACATCCTGGGTGTCCCGCTGGCCGAGCACGTTGTACGGCAGTGGCCGCAGATGGGCGAGATCGTGCGGAGCCGCGCCCTTATTGCCAGCGTGGAAGGCAATTTCCCGGAGCTCACCCTCGAGGTAGGAAGGCGTTTGCAGCTTGCCGATGTGGTCGTGGTCGAGTGGACATGTGACTACGGCGACGGGCGTCTCTATCGCAACGTGACGATCGGCGAGCTGGAGAACGGAGAAGCCGTACGGGTCACCGACTACTGGGGCGAGCCGACCCAGACGCCGACCTGGCGCGAGCCGCTTACAGATCGGCTCCCGATGCCGGGTGATGGATTCTGGCCCGACAACGACCACCTCGCCCACCACTAGCCCCGCCTCACGGAGGGGGCGCCTTCGTGCCGACAGTACGACCGCCTGCGCGAGCGCACACATGACGCCTAAGCGGAGTGGCCTCTAGCCCTGGCAGTTCGTCCGCGGCACGCGACGTTGATCGCGCCGCCTCAGTCGAACGGACAGCTACCCGAGGAACGCGGTCATGCGGATCGAGACGAGGACACCGGAGATCTCGACCCCGAGCTTGGCGACGTAGCGAGTCGGTGGCACAGCCGGGAACCACGTCGTGTACTCATCATTCATGCCTGCAAAGTCCGTCGGGTTGGTCAAGAGCACGCCGACCTCGACCACGTCTTCCAAGGTTGCGCCCGCGGCGTGCAGCACGGCCTGGCAGTTGGTGAGCGCCTGCCGCGTCTGTTCCTGAATCGTCGACCCGGCCAGCTTTCCCGTGCTGACATCGATCCCAACCAGACCCGAGACGTAGACGTGCTCCCCGGCTCTTACCCCCTGGCCGTACAGCGGCGAACTCGGTGCGTTGGGCGTACTGATGATCTCCCGCACACCGCTCAGGTTGCACGCAACGTCACGACCCGTCAAGTCTCATCACGAGGGCTGACGCCGGAGGCAACATCACGGTTGTCTCGGCTGCCCGAACGGACCCTGCGCGCCAGGTCAACAACCGCGGGCGCGAGTCCGTCGGGCACCCGCGCCTGGCCCGTCGTCCTCCCGCCCGGGTCGCGCCTACGCGACCGACGCCTCGCCTAGGGCCTGCACAAAATTCGCGTCCGGAGGGCTCGTCGAGGACGATCCTCGAACGGCAAGACGTCACCCTCGCGTTGGGTGCCTCCCGTTCCAGAGGAATAAGACTCTCGTCAGGCCGATCCGGTTACCGGGTTGCCAGTGGTGTAGGTGGCGGCGGCGAGGTCTGCGAGCCGGGTGGTGGCGCCGGGGGTTGGTGGGGCGGTCATGTCGTCGCTGTCCATCGCGATCGAGGTGCGGATCTGGCCGGCAATGAGCGGCTTGATGGGTTTGAGCACGGTCGAGACGATGCGCATCATGGGCCGGGGGACGTGGCTGATCTTGCCCTCGTGGCCGGTTGTGCGTTGGATCGTTTGGGCGAACTCGTTGAAGCTGAGGTTCTCCGGGCCGGCGACCACGAGCGTCTCGCCACTTGGTATTTGGTTTTGGACGGCTTGTTCGATTGCAACCGAAACGTCGTCCGCGGCGACGAAGTTGATCGGGTTGACACCCTTTCCGAACACGCGCGTGCGCCCCTTGTAGACCAGCGGATCGCCAACGAGAGTGAGCCAGGTCTCCATGAACGCGGTTGCGCGGACAATCGTGAAGGGGATGCCCGAGGTTCGCAGTGCCTCCTCTGCCTGGTGTTTGGCGCGGAAGAGAGGGACGGGACTGTCGGGAGCGGCTCCCACGATGGAGACGAGCAGGAAGTGATGCACGCCGGCTTTCCTGGCTGTGTCGATCAACAGTTCGTTGGCATGCTGGTCGATTGCTTCGGTGCCGGCGGCGTCGCGGCCGGCGAACCCCTGGATGCACGAGACCACGACCGACGCGCCCTCGACCGCCCCCTCCACCGCTGCGGTGTCCCGGACGTCGCCAGTGATGACTTCGACTGTGCCGCTCGCTCCTTCTGGTGTCCATCCGTGTTGCCGCGTCAGCACGCGCACGGGCAGCCCGGCGGCCGACAGCCGGGTCACGACCTTGCTGCCGAGCGTTCCCGTTCCACCCGCGACGAGGATCACGAGGGCCGCCCGACTACTTCGCGAACAGCAGCGGTGACGTCGGCCTCGGCTTGGTCGACGGGCTCCATGTAGAAGCGCGACCAGGCGGCCTTGCCGTCCGTCCTCGGCCCGAGGATCGTCACCCCACGCATCGCAAACGGAGCCCCGTCGGGCCGCGTGCCCGTCCAGTCCCATTCCGCCCAGACCTCGTCCCCGTGTTGTGCCCAGCGCACAAGCTCCGCTTGGAGGTCGGGCAGGCCGCCCAGGATCTGTGTCCAGTTGCGCCGGACCTGCTCGGCGCCGACAAACGAGCGGGCCGGATGCACCGGTGTCTCGTTGCGGTAGTCCTCCGCGAAACACGCGACCACACGCTCGAGGTCATGGCTGTTGATCGCGTCCTCCAAACCGAGCAGGAGCGCTGGCGGGACGGGACTAACTGACGGTTCGACGTTGCTCATCTCTGCTCCCTCATTCAGTTACACATATCTGTATTGATTATGGTTACTATGCAACCTGTGGCCGAACCTGTCAAGAAACCCCGCAGCTACGACTCCAGCCGCCGCCGCGCCCGAGCGGAACAAACACGGCAGTTGATCCTCGAAACGGCCCACGCCCTCTTCTTCGCGCACGGCTACGGCCCCACCACCGTGGCCGCGATCGCCTCCTCGGCAGGAGTCTCCGTCGAGACGATCTACAAAGCGTTCGGCGGCAAAGCCGGCCTCGCCCGCGCCCTCTTCGACCAAGCACTCGCCGGTAAAGACCCAATCACAACCGGCGAACGCGCCGCCATCGTCAAACGCGACGAACACGATCCCCGCAAACGACTCCGCGCCTTCGGCGGCTTCGTCGCCGAAGTCGCACCCCGCGTCGCCCCCGTCATGCTCCTCATCCGCTCGGCCGCCGAAACCGACCCCGAAGCAGCAGCCCTCTGGCAACACATCAACGACGAACGCCTCATCGGCATGACCAGCGACGCCCAACAACTCGCCGACGAAGGCCACCTCCGCAACGACGTCACCACCCAACAAGCCGGCGACATCTTCTGGGCCTGCACCTCACCCGAACTCTTCCAACTCCTCGTCCTCAAACGCGGCTGGACACCCCAACGCTACGGCCAATGGGTCACCGACATCTTCCACGCCACCCTCCTCCCAGCCAGCCCGCCTACCAAGCCTCTCCACGATGACTGAACGGACGAGCCTGAATTCGTCGTCAGTTCACCCGAGTGCTCGGCGGTTATGATCGATCTTCGACGTAGGAGAGGAACTTGGCGGCCATCTCGTGATCGTGCATGCCTGCGCTAACCGCGGCGCCCGATGAGGCCGACCCTCGTTTGCTGCCGCGGAACGGTTCTGCTCCGCCAGAACCGACCGATGGTGGCGTCGTAGCTCGGTGATCGTCTGGACGGTCGGGCACGGGACCCGGCCGCTCGAGGAACTCGTGTCAGTCGTCCGCGACGCCGGCGTCCGCACGCTGGTCGATGTGCGCCGCTTTCCAGGCTCGCGTCACAACCCCCAGTTCAATCAGCCGGCGCTCAGCATGGTGCTGGAGGAGGGCGGGATCGCGTACAGGCACGCGGTCGAGCTCGGCGGTCGTCTCGCCGGCGAGCCGGGCGAGGATGCGTTCGGCTGTCTTCGTGTCGCCGCTTTTCGCAGCTACGCCGCCCGGATGGGCACCGAGCGCTGGCAGGCGGCGCTCGTCGCCGCGCTGGCAGAACCCGCTCCCTGCTTCATGTGTTCGGAGACGCTCTGGTGGCGCTGCCATCGGCGCCTGATCGCGGAGCTCCTGCATGCACGCGGTGAGCAGGTCGTGCATCTGATCGGGCCTGGCAAGCTGCAGCCGCACAAGCCGTTGCTCGAGGCCGAGACGCGTGACGCTCGTTTGTATCTCTGCGGCGCCCTCGTCGCCTAAAGACGGAGCAGGATCTATTCGAGGCCGCCTCGAGCGGCGGTCGAGCAGCAGGTGGAAGTAGACGAGCCCCGCGTAGCGAGGCCAGCCGCTGAGAGCGGCCCGGACGTCCGCGTAGTCGAGCGGCTCCGCGAGCCCGAGCCAGCGCGCGGAGTTCTTCCGTGCGCCCACATCAGCGCCGGGGAAAGCGCGCAGGCGGCCAGGCCCGCGCAACATGGTGTACTCGGCGCTCCAGCACCCGATCCCAGCGATCTGCGTCAGATTCTCGAGCGGCTCCCTGAGCACCGGCCAGGGTCGAGGGACGCGAGAAGGAGGCAGAAATCGAACCCGCGCAACGCGCGGCGCCGCAACGAGCCCTTGCGACGGCGCGCTTAGTGTCGGACGGCGCGGGTTTCTTACCGCACCTGATCGACCAGGTAATACCACGCTTCTTTCTCGCACAGACGACGTGACAAGCGAGCAGCAGAGGAGCGCAAACGTGCCCTGGGGCAGTCGGGTCAAAGAGTCACCTGGACGAACGATGACGGTGTCACCAACACCGTTCGCGTCGACGGCGAGGAAGGTCACAAGCTGGACCGTGGCACGAGGTCCTCATTCGTCTTCTCGGGGTTCGGTACTCCAATGATCCCGCTGGCAGCGATCGAGCGTGACGTCTTGATCGTGACCTGTGCGATCAGCGCGGGAATCCACGCCGCCCTCGTTCGTGAGCACTTCGTCGAGGGGGCGGGTGCCGGTGTCGGCTTCCTCGCCAGCGTCGTCCTGCTCGCCGGGATCGTCGTGGTGCTGACGGTCAGAGATCGCCAACGGTCTCGAGCTTGCTCGTGTCTTGCACTGTCCTTGTGGGACTGCTCGTCAGCTATGCGCTCGCGATCACGACCGGTGTCCCGCTTCTGCGGGAGCCACTGTTGCCGCCGCGGCCGACGCATCCGCTCGGCTGTCACAGCCCGCGCGTCCCGGACCGAGACGCGATGAACGCGATCCTGCTTGTGCTGCGGACGGGGATGCAGTGGAACGCGCTCGATGCGACCGGGATCTGTTCCTGCGCGTCGGCGTATCGGCGCTTCCGGGAGTGGGCCGAGGCCGGCGTGTTTCTCGAGTTCTGGCGGCAGGGGCTTCTTGCCTACGACGACCAGGTAGGGATCGAGTGGGAGTGGTTGGCGATGGACGGCGCGATGGGCAAGGCGCCACTGGGCGGCGCCAACACCGGGCCGAATCCCACTGACAGAGCTAAAAAGGGGCGAAACGATCGCTCCTCACCGAGGGTAAGGGCATCCCGATCGGGATCGCGCCAGCGGGCGCGAACCTAAACGACCACAAGCTCGCCCGGCAGACGCTCGAGTCGATCCCGGTCGAACGGCCCAAGCCGAACCGCAAGCGGCCGCACGGGCTGTGCCTCGACGCCGCCTACGACAACAACGAGGTCCGCGAGCT
>JBBQRN010000023.1:0-43232 GCA_038214705.1 Gaiellales bacterium
CGTCGCGACCTCGTGCGCGTGGCCCGTGCAGCCGATGTAGCGGAGCAGCGCGACCCAGTAGGCGGTCTCGCGGACGTTGTCGTCGACATCGGCTGCGTCGCAGATCCAAGACGCGAGCAGACACGAGCGCAGCTGCGACTCGAGCGGCTGTCCGAAGGCATTGTCCTGCGCGAGCGCGAGCGTAGCGATGAACTCGGCGAGCCGGAGCTTGGCGTTCAAGATGGGGAGTCCTCCCGATGTTCTGGCGCTGTTGGGGAAGCAGGATCGTGACACATCGCGTCGCCGCTGTCGCTCCCGCGACGACGCGGAAGCCACCCGCTCCAGAGGAGGACAGCATGTCACCAACAACGGAAGCCACCGCCCGGGAACCCATTCGGCTCGGGCTCATCGCGGACCAGACCGGCCCGCTCTCGTTCGTCGGACTCGCCAACGCCAACGTCGCGCGCATGGTCGTGGGAGACATCAACGCGAAGGGCGGCCTGCTCGGCCGGCCGCTCGAGCTCCACGTCGAGGACAGCGCCACCGACGACGCGGTTGCCGCGGAGGCTGCAGCCCGGCTCGTGGAGGCCGAGGTCGACGTCATCATCGGCGGTATCTACAGCTCCACGCGGCAGGCGATCAAGGGACCCGCCGTCGTCGAGGGCAAGACGCTCTACATCTACCCGGAGCAGTACGAGGGGCAGGAGTCCGACCCGCTGATCTTCTGCACCGGCCCCGTGCCGGCGCAGCAGGTCGACCCGTTCATCCCGTGGCTGATGCGCGAGACCGGCGCCGAGACGTTCTACCTGCCGTCCGCCGACTACATCTGGCCGCACGTGCTGAACGCCCGTGTACGGGAGGTCGTGACTGCGAACGGTGGGTCGATCGTGGGCGAGGAGTACTTCCCGCTCGACCACATGGACTATCGCGAAACGGTGGAGCGGATCGCCGCGAGCGGTGCCGACGTCGTGTTCAACACGATCGTGCCCCCTGGCGTGACGCCATTCTTCGAGGAGCTGTACGAGTCCGGGTTTCAGGGCCGCGGCGGCAAGCTCGTCTGCACGTACTTCGACGAGAACTTCCTCAACATGGTCCCGGCCGCTCACGTCGAGGGCCTGTACGGCTGCCTCGACTACTACCAGTCCGTGAACGACGCGTTCAGCCAGAAGCTGCTTGCGCAGTACGAAGGGCTCTACCCCGGTGACGCCAAGTTCACCGGCGGCAGCGGCTGCTCAGGCCTCTACCGCGCGATCCGCCTCTGGGCCGCCGCCGTCACCGAGGCGGACACGCTCAACCAGTCCGACGTGGTCGCTGCGCTCGACCACGCCGAGATCGACGAAGGCCCCGGAGGGCCAACGGCAATGGTGCCCGGCCAGCACCACCTCCGTCTCCACATGTACATCGCGCAGGCAAGCAATGGCCGCTTCGAGATCGTCGAGAGCCTGGGCGCGATCGACCCGCAGGAGCACGAGGTCGAGATCCCCGCAGTTACCGCCTGACAACCGCCACCATCAGAACACACGAGAGGAGATTCACATGCTGCTCGCAACAACCCAGGTCGAAGACTTCGACCGCTTCCTCGAGGTCTTCTCAAACGCCGGCGCCGACAAGCGCAGGCAGCACGGGTCCGAAGGTGCGCTCATCTTTCGCGACCCGAACGAGGCCGATCGCGTCTGGGTCATCTTCGACTGGGACGCCGAGGGCTGGCAGAGCTTCGTCTCGGACCCCGAGGTGCCGCCGATCATGAAGGACGCCGGCCACAAGTCGAAGCCGCAGGCCGCCGAGCTCGCGGCCCGCTGCGACGCCTAAGCCCACGAACGGGGGCGGCGTCACGGGAACGTGGCGCCGCCCCCGGAATCGGGTCGACCAAAGAGCGGCACCAGGCGCCACGCGGACACGGTCATGCACCAAACGCCGACAAATGGCCGCTCGACAGCTCCCGGGCGGGGTAGGCGCCTCGGCCCCTACGGGTTGACGGGCGGTGGGGGTGGCGGCGGCGCAACCGCGGCGGGAGCGGGAGCGCCCGGCGTTTCGGCTGCCACCTGACGCCGAAGCACGACGAACCCGATCACACCTGCGACAACGAGAATCGCGGTCGTCCGGAACATCTGGATCGGGAGGATCCAGATCAGGAAGAGCATTGCGACGGCGAATGCGCCCCAGGCCGGCCACGTCCGCGCGAGAAACGGTGACGCCGAAGCCCTCGCCGCGGTGGCGCGGCTTCCGGGGCCGACGAGCCAGGCGCCGACGGTGACGAGGATGCCAAATGTGAGCGCGACCCAACCGGCGGCTGCCAGCGCCTGGGTGATGATGTTCCAGGCATCACCTGCCGCCGGCTTGACCGTGTCGCTGACGACGAGGTGATTGACGAGGTACTTGCCGGCGAGCCAGCGCGTGAGCAGGACGAGAATGCCGACCGTGACGATGCCGATGCCGAGCGCCCGGACCTCCTGGCGGCGGCGACCGCGGGCGAGCCAGATCGCACCGACCCAGCACGCGACCGCAAGGATCCAGACGAAGTTCGCGATCTGCTCGAGCCAGTGGGTGACGTTCTGGGCAGTGTTCAGGTCCTGGGACTTGAGGATCGTGATCTGGGCCGAGTCCTGGGGGATCTTGTCCGCGAGGTTCTGGACGAACCCGAACCGGTCTCCGAGCTTGAGGACGAGCGGCCGCAGGTCGAGGACCACGTTCCCGTCCGAGGTCTGAACCGCCTTCGTGTCGCCGTGCAGGACCTTGACGAACTGCTCCTGCGAGCGGGAGCTGATCTCGACGAAGGCGTCCTGTACCCGCGGCCGCGTCACGAGCTCGCTCGCCAGCTGGTCGACGAGCCCGCTCGATATGCCCGCCAGCGGGGCGGCGAGGCCCTGAAGCTTCGGCGGCAGCTTGCTCTGGAGCTCGGCCGAGACGTCGACGTTGTTGTTGAACGCATCGACCAGGGTCGCGGAGACCTGCTGCTGAATCGCAGGATTCGCGATCAGCTCCTGTGAGGTCTGCTTGAAGCGGTCAGGGTCGAGCGCCTCGCGCTTGACGTAGGTCGAGAGAATGCTGACGACCGTCAGCAGGACACCAAGGATGAGGAGGACACGGGCGCCGATCAGGCGGCCGCGCGATGCGGATGCTGGGCTTGCGGACGCTCGGCTTGCGGACGCTCCGGACACGACTCCCCGTTTCTCGATGGTGGCGGCTCTCGGTCTCCGCGCGGCGATGACCACCCTACAACGTCCGAGCGGTCGCGGGAGCCGTGGATCATGCTCGCGGTGATCCTCACGTATCAGCAGGTGGAGAACAACATCCTGACGCCGAAGATCCAGGGTAAGGCGGTCAATCTGTCGGCGTTCTTCATCATCATCGTCGGTGACGCTGTTCGGCGCCCTCCTCGGCGTCCTCGGCGCGCTCACTGCGGTGCCGGTCGCCGCGACGATCCAGATCTTCGTGCAGGAGTTGAGCAAGGCCCGGCGCGAGAGGGTCGCTACCGCGAAGTCGGCCGCCGCACTCGCCGCCGAGAGCGCCTGAAGCGCGCCCGTCCTCGCCTCATCGGGGTGCCGTACGATCGGCCGATGAGCGAGACGCCGCCGCGGGCCTCCATCGGGTACGTCGGGCACGCGACCGTCCTGATCGACCTCGGCGGCGTGCGGCTGCTGACGGATCCCCTGCTCCGGAACCGCGTCGCCCACCTGCGGCGCAACCACAAGATCGACGCCGATTCCCTGCGCGGCGTCGACGCCGTCCTGATCTCCCATCTCCACTACGACCACCTCGACCTGCCTTCGCTCCAACGGCTCGGGCGCGACATGCCGGTCGTCGCCCCCCACGGCGCCGGTGCCCTGATCCGGCGCAAGGCGGCCGTCAAGAACGTCGTGGAGTTGCGCGAGGGGGAGCAAATCGAGATCGGCGCGCTCACGGTTCGCGCCACACACGCGAACCACGATTCCGGGCGGATGCCGCTCGGCGTCAAGGCGGAGCCGATCGGCTACGTGATCGAGGGGGCCGGCCGCTCGGTCTACTTCGCGGGTGATACGGACGTCTTTCCCGAGATGACTGCTCTGCGGCCGATCGACGTGGCGCTGCTCCCGATCTGGGGCTGGGGGCCGACGATGGGGCCGGGGCACATGGATCCGCAACGTGCGGCCGAGGCGGCCGCGCTCCTCGGCGCCCGCGTCGCGATCCCGATCCACTGGGGCACCTACTACCCCGTTCATCTTGGGCTTCAGGGGTCGCCGGGCTTCCTCACGGCACCACCGGCGGCGTTCGATCGGGAGATTCGCTCGCTCTCGCCGTCGACGGAGGTGCGGGTGCTCGCTCCCGGCGAGACGAGCTACCTCTAACGGGCGAGAAACGCCTCGACGCCGGTGTGGATCGAGCGGTGGATCCGGCCCGGGCCGAACAGCTCGTCGAGGCCGGTGCGTCTCAGAGTCTCGGCGAGCGGCGCCGTCGGGCGGGCGAGCTCGAAAGTCGTGCCGCGCGCGTCCAGTCGGGGGATCAGGTCCTGGAGCATCGCGAGGGCCGTCGTGTCGAGGTGGCTGATCGCGGCCGCGTCGACGAGGACGGTGCGTGCGGGAGGATCGGCGTCCGCGACCAGCCGCAGGGTTTCGTCGCGGAAGTACGACGCGTTCGCGAAGAACAGCTCGTTTGCAAAGCGGAAGAGAACGAGGCCGGGGATCGTCTCGTACTCCGGGTGGCTTTCGATGCTCCGGAAGCGGAAATCCTCGTCCGCGCTCGTCTCGCCGGCGGCCCGGCCGAGCACTGCGATCCGGGGGTGGTACGCACGCCGGATCAGCACGAGCAGCGAGGCGACGACAGCGACCACGATGCCCGGCAGCACGCCGAGCAGCGCGACACCTGCGAATCCGACGATCGCGAGCTGCGCATCGCCATGGTCGAGGCGCCACAGCTGACGGAAGCCGCCAACGTCGACGAGCCCGATCACGGCAGCGATGATCACCGCCGCGAGGGTCGCCTGGGGCAGGCCGTCGAACAGCGGCGTCAGGAACAGCATCGTCGCGAGCACGAGGGCTGCGACCACGAGGCCCGAGAGGCGCGTGCGGACGCCGGCGCCCTCTCCGACTGCGCTGCGGGAGAGGCTTGCGTCGGCCGGGAAGCCCTGCAACAGGCCGGCACCGATGTTCGAGGCGCCGAGCGCGACGAGCTCCTGGTTGGCGTCGATCTCGTAGCCGCCCTTCGCAGCGAGCGTCCGGGCGGCGCCGACCGACTCGGCGAGCGCGACGAGGGCCAGGGCAAGCGCCCCACCGGTGAGCGCGCTCAGCTCTCCAGGCCCGAGACCGGGGAGCGCGACCGAGGGCAGGCCCGCCGGCACGTCGGCGATCACGGCGACACCGTGTGCCTCGAGGTCGAAGGCGCGGCTGCAGACGATCGAGACGGCAGTGACGACGAGCGCCCACGGAACCTTCGGCACGAACCGCCGGAGCACGAGCAGGGCGACGAGTGACGTCGCGCCGACGAGCACCGTCCACCGGCTGATCCCGTCGATCGCCTCGATCGTCCGCCAGATCGTCTCGGGCACGTTGCCGCTCTCAACCGAGATGCCGAGGAGCTTCGGCACCTGGCCGACGATGATCACGAGGCCGATCCCGCTGACGAATCCGACGAGTACCGGCCGCGCCAGGAAATCCGCCACGAGCCCGAGGCGGAGCAGTCCCGCGACGATCAACACGACCCCTGTGAGGATCGCGAGCGCCGCGAGGAGCGAGGTGTAGTCGTGGCCCGGGTAGGTGGCGACGACGGAGACGAGCACTGCTGCCGAAGTGACGGCGATCGTCGAGCTCGGGCCGACGTCGAGCTGCCGGCAGGTTCCGAACACCGCATAGAGGACGCCTGCCGCGAGCGCCGTGGCAAGCCCTGCCTCGGGCGGGGCGCCCGCGAGCGCCGCATAGGCGACGGCCTGCGGCACCAGCACGGCCCACACCGCGAGAGCCCCCACCAGGTCGGCGCCGAGATCGGCCCGCTGGTAGCGAGGGAGCCACTGCGTGATCGGGACGAAGCGAGTCAGCCGCGCCTGCATCCGCGCATTCTGGTGCGATTGCGGAAGGCCGGGAGCGGTCACACCTCGGAGGGTGCCGAGCGGCGCCAGCGCACGGGGATCACGCTTCCGCTCTCGAGCTGCGGCTCCTCTCCGCGCGGATGCGACTCGTACCAGGCGGCGTACCGCGCAGCCAGCGGCGCCGCCGTGAGCCCGTGCAGCAGCACCGAGAGGCCGATCGTAAGGTAGACGGTCGTCAGCAGCGTGTGCTCGTGCGGAAGGGCGGGGCCCTCCTCGATCAGGATCGCGAACACGATCGACGCCAGCCCACGCGGTCCGAACCACCCGAGGAACCCGACCGTCGGCCGGCGTGCACCTGTCCCGAGCAGCGCGACGGCGACCGGAATCATCCGCACCACCGTGAGGCTGAGCAGCGCATAGCCGACGATCGCGAACGTCAGCTCACCGAGCGCCGGGCCGAGCAGGATCGCTCCGAAAACGACGAACGTGATCGCGCCGAAGACTCCTCCCGCCTCCTCGATCAGGTACTCCGCCTCGACCGCGCGGCCTCGCCGGATGCCGCCGAACACCATCCCCGCGGCGAACGCCGCGATGAAGCCCGAGCCACCGAGCGGCGTGGCGATGCCGTAGGCGAGCCCGGCGGCCGCGACCGGAACTACCTGGAGCCACGACTCCTCGATGAACGACCGCGAGCCCGCGACGACGACGATCGCGGCAGCAGCGACGCCCGCGATCAACCCGCCGGCCACGCCGTAGCCGATCTGCTCCACGACGACCCGGATCGCCGATCGCGTACTCGTGGTGGTCGCCGCCGATTCGATACCGAGCACGATCAGGAGCAGCGGCACGCAGATCCCGTCGTTGAGCCCGCTCTCGACGTTCAGCCCCTGCCGCACGCGCGACGGGATCCGCTCGAGCGTGACCACTGCCTGGCCGAGCGCCGCATCGGTCGGCGCCAGCACGATTGCGAGCAGGAGCGCCTCCGACCAGCTGAACGACCCGAAGACGAGCATCGCCGTGCCAAAGCCGGCCGCGATCGTCAGCGGCAGTCCGATCCCGAGCAGCCTCGACGGAACCGAGACCTCCGCCCGCAACGTCGCCAGGTTGATCCGGGACGCGTCCGAGAACAGCACGAGGGCCAGCGTCACCTCTGCCAGGCGCTTCACGGCCTCGCTCGAAACGGACGGGTCGATGACCCCGAGCGCCTCCGCGCCCAGGAGGATGCCGGCGCCGGCGAAGACGATCGGTGCCGTCACGGGCGTGCCGGCGAGGCGACCCGAGACCGCCGCATAGGCGAGGAGAACGGCGCCCAGAGCTGCGAGCGACCAGCTCACGACGCGGTCGACACCTCGACTGGTGCGCCGTGACAGCGCTTCCACTTGCGGCCCGAGCCGCACGGGCAGGGGTCGTTGCGTCCGCGCCGCGCGTCCTCCGAGGTGACCCGGGCCATGATCTCGGACGGAGCGCGGCCCTGCCGCAGCAACTCCCCCATCGTCCGCATCGCCGGATCGACGTGGCGGAAGAATGTCTTGAAGCCCGGGCAGAGGTAGTTGAGTCCCGCCTCTCCATCAGGCGTCGTCGTGAAGCGATCCTTGGGGCAGCCGCCGTGGCAGGCGAAGCGCACGTCGCACTCGCGGCAGTAGGCCGGCAGGCTGTCGCGCTTGTCGAGCCCGAACTTCACCTGCTGCGGCGAGGCGACGAGGTCGAGCATGCGGTGCTCCGCGATGTTCCCCAACAGGTACCTGGGCTCGACGAAGTGGTCGCATGAGTAGAGGTCGCCGGTGTGCTCGAGCGCGAGCGCGAGGCCGCAGGTCTCCGAGTGGATGCAGAGCCCGGGGTGCTCCCCGACCCAGTTGGCGAGCGCGACGTCGAACATCTGCACGTAGACGGTGCCGACGTCACGGCGAACCCATTCCTCGAAGACGTCGACGAGGAAGCGCCCGTACTGCTCGTCACCGACCGAGCGAGCCGTGACGATATCGCCCTCCTGGACGTAGAGCGGCCGATCGCGCCACGACGCCCACGGCACCGTACCGTCGCCGGCGGCGGCCTCGGCGACCCGCTCGATGATCGGGATGAACTGAACGAACCGCGCGCCGCACTCGTCGCGCAGGAAGCAGTACACCTCGCGCCCGCGGTCGCCGTTCGCCGCGTGAACCGTGGTGAGCGCGTTCCATTCGACACCCGCAGCCCGCAGGAACGAGAGGCCGTGCATCACCTGGTCGAACGACCCCTTGCCGCCCTTGTTGACCCGGAAGGTGTCGTGGATCTCGCGCGGCCCGTCGATAGAGACGCCCACGAGGAAGTCGTGCTCAAGGAAGAATGCGGCCCACTCCTCATCGAGCAGCGTCCCGTTCGTCTGGATCGTGTAGGCCGCTCGCTGGCCGGGTGCCAGGTGGCCGTCGACGAGCTCTATCGAGCGCCGGAAGAAGTCGAGCCCCATCAACGTCGGCTCGCCTCCCTGCCAGGCGACAGCTACCTCGGGCGAGCCGGCGTGCGCCTCGATCAGCTGACGCACGTACGTCTCGAGCATCTCGTCCGCCATCCGGAAGCGGCTCCCCGGATAGAGCATCTCCTTCGAGAGGAAGAAGCAGTACGAGCAATCGAGGTTGCAGACCGCCCCCGTCGGCTTGGCAAGCAGGTGGAAGGCTCGCGGCGGGTTCGGGATGGCGGAGGCGGTCGCAGGCCCGGCTCCGGGCTCGCTCATCGGCGCTCCGTCATCGCTTCACCCTATGCGTCGGACGAACGAACGCGCGCAAATATGACATTCTTCCGTCGTCAGCAACACGGCGAACGCGTTTCCAGCGAAGCGGCCGTCGTGTCATCCTCGAGCAAGGAGTAGTGAGTGGCACTCGCAAGTAGCTATCCGTTCCTCAATTTCGTCTGGTTGATGATCATCTTCTTTGCGTTCGTGATCTGGATCTGGCTCCTGATCGCGGTGTTCGGGGACATCTTCCGCCGCAAGGACACGAGCGGGTTCATGAAGGCGATCTGGATCATCTTCATCATCGTGTTGCCATACCTCGGCGTCCTGATCTACCTGATCGCGAACCACGACGGGATGGCCGACCGCAGCGCCCAGCAGATGAGCAAGATGCAGGCGCAGCAGGAGGACTACATCAAGTCCGTCGCCGGGTCATCCTCGGCGGATCAGATCGCACAGGCGAAGCAGCTGCTCGATAGCGGCGCGATCACGCAGGCCGAGTTCGACGCCCTCAAGACGAAGGCGCTCGCCTAGTCCAGCACGTTCGCTCTGACGCGGTCGCGGCGCGATCGGCGCCGCGACCGCGTCAGAACTGCGATGCTCCCTGTATGGCCGGAACGATCGTGATCGGGTTCGACGACTCCGAAGGAGCAAGCCGCGCGCTCGACCGGGCAATCGAGGAGGCGAAGTCCTCCGGTGATCCACTCGTCGTGGTCTCTGTGCTGGAGATGCCGTTCGACCCGGAAGGCCCACAGCAGTTCGGCAGCTTCGACCAGGGAGCCCGGATGATGCCGCTCGTCGAGCCGCCCGAGCTCGAACCGCTCTTCGTCGATGCGCGCGCGCGCGCCGAGGCTGCGGGGATCGAAGCCGAGTGCGTCTGGGCCGTCGGCAACGTGTCCGAGAAGATCGTCTCGGCGGCCAAGGATCACGAGGCACGTCTCGTCGTCGTCGCTGCCCACCATCACAGCTTCCTCGGCAAGCTGTTCGGAACCGACGTCGCAGGTGAGGTCGAGCACGAGCTCGGGGCGCGCGTCCTCGTCGTCGACTGAGCTGTCGGGCGATCGCAGCCCGGCAGTGCCGCCCGAGCGTCCGTCGCTCCGGGCGCGCGTGCTATACCAGCTTCCGGGCGTGCGGCAGGTGCGGGCGCAGGTCGCGCCCTATGCCGAGCAGTGGCGGGAGGCGAACGAGGCGGCACTCGCCCGCTCCGGCCCCGTGTGGCTTGTCCTCGGCGACTCCACCGCTCAGGGGATCGGCGCCTCCGCGTATGACCGCGGCTGGGTCGGCCAGCTCCACGAGCTGATCGGGAGCGACAAGGAGCCGTGGCGGGTCGTCAACCTGTCGCTCAGCGGGGGTCGGGTGGGGAACGTGCTCGACGAGCAACTGCCTGCCGCGCGCGAGCTCGGGATCGAGCCCGAGCTCGTCACCGTCGCCGTCGGAGCCAACGACATCCGGCCCAAGCGGCGCGCGGGGCTCGGGCCGGCTCTCGAGCTCCTGCTCGCCTCGCTACCGGAACACGCCGTGGTGGGAACGATCCCCGGCCGGCCGAGCACGGTGCAGCCGTTCAACGAGCTGATCCGCGAGCGCTCCCCGCAGCACGGCCTCCGCGTCGCCGAGACGGCGACGGCGATCGTGCCGCCCTGGCGCGGGAAGCTCGCCTCCGACTTCTTCCATCCGAACGATGTCGGCTACGCGGCGTGGGCACAGGCGTTCGCGGCCGCGCTGGGCGGTCGCGGCCACTAAGCTCGGCCCCCGTGAAGATCTCCCGCGTCCGCGCGTACCGTCAGCTCCAGCCGTTCCGCCGCGGCCCGTACGCGATGGGGCACGTCGGGTCGGCCGAGTTCGACTCGACGATCGTCGCGATCGACACCGACGAGGGCATCACCGGCTGGGGCGAGATGGCGGTGATCAGTGCGGTGTACGGCGACGCTTTCGCCGCGGGGGCACGCGCCGGGATCGCGGACCTGGCACCGGCGCTGCTCGGCGCCGACCCGACGCAGCCAGGGGCGATCCTCGGCCGCCTCGACGGCGTCATGCGAGGCCAGCCCTACGTGAAGTCCGCGCTCGACATGGCCTGCTGGGACCTGACTGCCCGCGCCGCCGGCAAGCCGCTCTGTGAGGCAATGGGAGCCCGCTTCGGCGAGAGCGTGCTGCTCTACAACGTCGTCATCGTGTCCGGGACAGACGAGGCCGTGACGCTGGCGAGCGAGCTCGTGGCAGAGGGGTACCGCCGGCTGCAGGTGAAGGTCGGCACCGTGCCCGAGGCCGACGCCGAGCGGCTGGCAGCCGTGCGCGCCGCGGTCGGCAACGACGTCGTCCTTTTCGCCGACGCAAACGGAGCGTTCACCGCGAGCGGCGCGCGGCGCTTCCTGCGGGCGACGCGCGATCTCGAGTACACGCTCGAGCAGCCGTGCCGCACCTACGCGGAGTGCGCCTCGGTGCGCCGCGCGAGCGATCGGCCGCTCGTGCTCGACGAGTCGATCATGTCCCTCGACGATCTCCTGCGTGCCCACCGCGAGGGCGTGGCCGACGGAATCACGGTGAAGCTGCAGCGAGTCGGCGGGATCACGAAGGCGGCGCTGATCCGGGACGTCGCAGTCGAGCTCGGCGTCGAGGTGACCGTCGAAGACGCGGGCGGAGCGAGCCTCGTCACGGCGGCCGTCGTCCACGTCGGCCTCGGCACTCCGGCCCGCCTGCGCGTGCACACGTGCGACTTCCAACGCTGGGTCTCGGTCGATCACGGCACCGGGCTGCCGCCGAGCGTCGACGGGACGCAGCAGCCCCCACATGGCCCCGGCCTCGGGATCGAGGTCGACCTCGCCGCCCTCGGCGACCCCGTGCTGGACACCTCGCGGCCATAGGCATCGCGAAGCGTACGATGGCGGCGTCGTCGAGCGAGGGGAGCACGGTGGAGGAGATTCCGAGAGAGCGCAGAGGCCGACGGGCCCGCGGGCCCGTAGCACCGGCACCCGAGCGACGCTCACTTCGCTATCGCTCGCTCGAGAACCCCTTCCCGCCGCAGGAGATCCTGAGCGCCGACCAGGTGGCGCACCTCCACGCGGCGGCAATGACGATCCTGCAGGAGCAGGGGATCCGTGTCCTCCTTCCTGAGGCCCGGGAGCTGCTCCGCGGCGCCGGCGCGAAGGTGGATGAGGAGACGATGATGGTCTTCTTCGAACAGGCGCTCGTCGCCGAGGCGATCTCCTCGGCGCCCTCGTCGTTCGAGCTGGTCGCGCGCAACCCCGAGCGAACCGTCACGCTCGGCGGGCGCCACCTCGCAACCGTTCCCGTCAGCAGCCCTCCGGCCGTGAGCGACCTCGACGGCGGCAAGCGCTCCGGCAACCTCGCCGACTTCCGCGACCTCGTCAAGCTGACCCAGGCGTTCGACGTGATGCACGTCACCGGCCCGTGCGTCGAGCCGCAGGACGTACCGATGCAGTTTCGCCACCTCCAGTCGGGTCTCGCCTACCTGACGCTCACCGACAAGGTGCCATATCTCTACGCACGTGGCCGCGGCCAGGTGGCGGACGGCTTCGAGATGTTCCGGATCGGCTACGGCATCGACGAGGAGACGTTCGCCTCCGCCCCACGCTGCTACACGGTGATCAACAGCAACTCGCCGCGGCAGCTCGACATCCCGATGTGCATGGGCCTGATCGACTTCGCCCGTGCCGGCCAGGTCTCGATCATCACGCCGTTCACCCTCGCGGGGGCGATGGCGCCCGTCACGCTTGCCGGGGCGCTCACGCTGCAGCACGCCGAGGCGCTTGCGGGCCTCACCCTGACGCAGGCCGCCCGGACGGGCGCGCCCGTCGTGTACGGCGCGTTCACCTCCAACGTGGACATGAAGTCCGGTGCCCCGGCGTTCGGCACGCCCGAGTACTTCAAGGCCGCCCTCGCGAGCGGCCAACTCGCGCGCCACGTCGGCCTGCCCTACCGCTCGTCGGCCCCGAACGCTTCGAACGCGGTGGATGCGCAGGCGATGTACGAGACGATGATGAGCCTCTTTGGCGCCGTTCTCGGCGGCTGCAACGTCCTCCTCCACTCGGCTGGCTGGCTCGAGGGCGGCCTTACCGCCTCGAAGGAGAAGTTCGTGCTCGACGTCGAGGTGCTGCAGATGGTGGCGGAGACCTTCCAGCCTCTTGTCGTGGACGACGAGGAGATCGGCCTGCCGACGATCGGCGAGACGCTGCCCGGCGGCCACTTCTTCGGCGGCGAGCACACGCTCGCCCGCTACCGCACCGCCTTCTACGAGCCGCTCGTCTCCGACTGGGCCAACTACGGCCAGTGGGTCGAGGAGGGCTCGCGGGATGCGACGACGCGCGCCGGCGAGACGTGGAAGCGCGTGATCGCCGAGTTCGAGCCGCCGCCGCTCAACGACGGGATCGCAGCGGAGCTCGACGAGTTCGTGGCCCGGCGCACCGCCGAGGGCGGCGCGCTGCCCGAGTCGTAGGAGACACAGCCGGCAGCTCCCGAATCCACGCAGAGAGCGCATAATCGGGTCGTGCCTCCCGTCCCGGTACAGCACACGCTGGCTGAGATGCTGGCGCGCGCCGAGGCGCAGATCACCCGGTACGCCGCCGACGAGGCAGCGGCAGCGGTTGCCAACGGCGCCCTCCTGATCGACGTCCGGCAGGCCTCCAGCCGCGAGCGCGACGGGATCGTGCCGGGCTCGCTCCACATCCCGTTGACGGTGCTCGAATGGCGCGTTGCACCCGATGCCCCACTCCGCAGCCCGCATGTCGGCGGGCTCGACGCGCAGCTGATCCTGATCTGCGATCACGGCTGCTCGACGATCCTCGCCGCTGCCTCCCTCGTCGAGCTCGGCTTCGCGGGCGCAGGCGACGTCGTCGGCGGGTTTGCCGCCTGGCGCGACCGCGGTCTGCCGACCCTGCCGGCGCCGGTTCGCCGACTCGACTCCCACGAGCCGGACGGGATGGGCGGCTCCGACCTTTAGAGGGTCGACCCCGGAAAGCCTCCTGCTTCCTCGGTCCGGCTCGCTCCTCCGCGCAGCATCGTCAGCGAGAGGAACGGGAAGACGAGCACGGAGAGGATCCCGGCACCGACGAGGGCTGCCGCGGTCGTTCCGTCGATCGTCCCCAGCTCGACACCGATCTGCGCCGCCGCGACGAGAAACGGGAGCGAGGTGGCCTGGAGCAGCGCGGCCACAACGGTGCGCCTCGCCCCCAGCTCGCGCCGGTAGAGCAGGGCCGGGACGCCACGAACGATGAGGAGCGCGGCCAGGAAGACCGGCACCTTCGCGAGCGCCCCCGCGCTCGACGTCAGCGCGCCGAGGTCGAAGCGAATCCCACTGACGATGAAGAACGTCGGCACGAAGATGCCGAATCCAGCCGCCTCGAGCTTGACGCGAAAGCCCGGGTGCATCATGGCCTGGTCGCGGTCGAGCAGGGTGAGGAGGGCGCCCGCAACGAACGCCCCGAGAATCGTCTCGAGGCCGAACCGCTCGGCAACGAACGCGAACACGACGAGCAGGAGAAAGGCGCCGCGCACGCGGATCTGGGCCGTCGTGTCCTGCAACCGCTCGAGCGCCCGAGAGATCGAGGGGATTCGCTCGGCGCCGGCGATGGCGAGCCCGATCGCGCCCGCCGCGATGGCGAAGCCTCCGAGCAGGATCGCCTGTGACCCGGCGCCGCCACCGTCGCGGCTGAACAGGAGCGAGAGGAGGATGATCGCGCCGAAGTCGGCGATCGAGGCGCCAGCGACGACGAGCTGGCCGAACGGCGTCGCGATCTCTCCGGCGTCCTTGAGAACCGGCACCACGATGCCGAGCGAGGTGGCGGTGAGCACGATCGCGGTGAAGAGCCCCGAGTCGGTGAGCCCCGCGGCGTGCAGGCCGGCGCCGGTTGCGAACGCGATCGCAAGTGACGCCCCGAAGCCGGCCAGCGCGAGCCGGAGCGGCCCGCCGAGCAGAGCGCGAAGGTCGATCTCGAGCCCCGCGAGGAAGAGCAGGAAGGCGAGCCCGAGGACGGCGAGGACGGAGACGGGCTCGTCGATCTCCACCCAGCCGAGCACCGATGGGCCGACGATGATCCCGGCCACGATCTCGGCGACGACGGCCGGGAACGCCGCCGCCCCGGGGACGAAGCTGATCAGCAGCGGCACGAAAAATGCGAGCGCAACGACGATGAGCAGGTTCGCGAAGTGGATTCCGGTCATCATCGTGCGGCTCCGTGCGACCCGCTCAGCCCGCGAACCGCTTCGTCAGCCCCTGCGCGTAGGCAACCTCCCACCCGCCGGGTGACCCCGCGGCGACGTGATCACGATCGAGCTGCACGAGAGCGTGAACCAGATGACTGCGCACGGGCTTCGTTCCGAGCAGGTCGGGCAGCTCCGAGAGGCCGAGCAGCCAGTCCGCGTACCACGAAGCCCAATCCGGGTCGTCTCCGTCCTTGATCCGCCACACCACGTGATGCGTCTCGGCTGCCTCGTGCAGAACTCCGGCAATGCGATCGATCGTCGTCACCCTGTCACCTCCGTCACTCGCTGGTAGGCCCTAGTCCGTCCCGCCCTGGCAGCGTTACAGGCGCCTCGGGTCATCGACCTCGAATCGGCGATGTTGGGGAGTGGAACGGCGCCAGTGGTGAGTCCCAACGACCGTGAGGAACGGAGCGAGCGATCCCGGCGCTGGTAGCCCGGGATCGCTCGCCTCTCTGAATACGGCATCGGTTCGTTGGGGTGGCGTCCACGAGCAGATGCGGTTTGTGATCGCGTTGGTTCGGGTTGGGCTCAGTGGGCCGGCATCGCGAGTGGGTTCAGCCGCAGCTTCGCCACGAAGTGACGCGCCCCGGGTAGGACGGCCAGTGCGACGAGGCTTGCGACGCTTGCGAGGATCGCGGCCGCGATGAACGCGTGTGAGATTCCGGCGGCGGCGTGGGGGCCGGCGAGGATGCCGGTGCCTGCTGCGATCGTCGAGAAGATCGCGATGCCGAGCGTACCGCCGATCTCGTGACTTGTGGAGCTGAGGCCCGAGATCATTCCCGTCTCCTCGTGGCGGGCGCCGGTGAGAATCGAGATCGAGACCGAGACGATGGCGACGCCGAGCCCGAGCCCTGCGACGAGCATTCCGGGCAGCACGTCGCGGGCGTAGCTGCCCGTCTCGCCGACGTGCGCGAGGAGCGTCATTCCCCCTGCGGTGACGGCGAATGCACCGGTGAGCGGGCCGCGCACGCCGTGCCTGCTGACGATGTGACCGGCCGCGTGGGCGCCGATCCCGGCCGCGAGCGCGAGAGGGATGAAGGCGAGGCCGGTCGCGAGCGGCCCCATTCCGAGGACGTTCTGGAGGTAGAGCGAGCTGAGCAGGAAAAGGCCGAAGATCGATCCGGCGGCGGCGAGCATGAGGAAGACGCCACCGCCGACGGCTCGATCCGCGAGCCGCTCGACGCGTAGGAGCGGTGAGTCGGTGCGGCGCTCGAAGGCGGCGAAGGCGGAGAGGCCTGCGAGGCCGCCGAGACCGAGCAGCAGCGTCTGCAGTGACGTCCAGCCCGCGCTGTCGCCCTGGGTGATCGCGAAGACGATGGCGCCGAGGCTCGTTGTCACGAGCGCGGCTCCGCGGAGATCGAGACCACGCCAGCGTGGCTTCCGCTGGTCGGCGGGAACGATCTTGACTGCGGCGATAGCGAGCGCTCCTGCGACCGGCAGGTTGACGTAGAAGATCATCCGCCAGTCACCGAACTCGGTGAGGAGTCCGCCGACGAGGACGCCGATCGCCGCACCTGCGCCTCCGACTGCGCCCCAGGCGGCGAGCGCCTTCGCCCGCTGGTTGCCCTGGAATGTGGTCATGATGATCGCGAGCGCTGCCGGCGAGAGCAGCGCCGCTCCGAGTCCCTGTCCTGCGCGGGCCGCGAAGAGGGCCGAGGCCGAGCCGGCCATTGCCGACGCGAACGACGAGACGGTGAAGACCGCGAGGCCTGTCAGGAACATCCGGCGACGGCCGAGCAGATCGGTGGCCCGGCCACCGAACAGGAGCAGGCTTCCGAAGATGAGCGAGTAGCTCGTGATCGTCCAGCTGATGTCGGAGCCGCTGAGCTGAAGGTCCTTCGCGACGCTCGGCAGCGCGATGTTCACCGCCGTGATGTCGAGGATGACCATCAACTGGGCGATCAGCAGGACGAACAGGAGGACGCTACGGCCCTTACCGGCCGGCGACTCGGAGTCACCGGGTCGATGCTCGTGGCGGTGGCCTGCGGTCGTCGCACGGGTCGTCGTAGCGGTTGTCCTTCCGCGATGCATCGACGCCGTTCGCTTCAGGACGGACCTGAGAATGTGGCTGTGCACGTTCATTTCCGGCTCCTTCTCGAGGGTTTCTGGGTACGAGTGCACGCTCGCACTCAGGCGCCCGTTCGGAAATGAGGCTCGCTCGCGGCTTCGGTGTGGCTGCCCACACCGTTTCCGGCGGAGCGGCTAGGACTGCAGGAAGGCGACGACCGCGAGCACGCGACGGTGCGTGTCGGCGGCGACGGGGAGGCGCAGCTTCTGGAAGATGCTCGTGACGTGCTTCTCGACGCCACGCTCGGTCAGGAACACGCGGGCGGCGATCGCCGAGTTCGACAGCCCTTCGGCCATCAGTCCGAGCACCTCGCGCTCACGGGCGCTCAGGTCGCCGATCGGGTCGTCGCGGCGTCGCCGGCCGACGAGCTGCGAGACGACGCTCGGATCGAGCGCGGAGCCACCTGCGGCGACACGCTTGACTGCGGCGACGAAGTCGGCCAGGTCATAGACCCGGTCTTTCAAGAGGTAGCCGACGCCTTCGGCGCTACCCTGGAGTAGCTCGAGCGCGTATCCCTCCTCGACGTACTGGGAGAGGACGAGCACCGCAGTGTCCGGGTACTTCTCGCGGATCTCCTTGGCCGCGCGCAGACCTTCGTCGGTGTGCGTCGGCGGCATCTTGATGTCGACGATCGCGATGTCAGGCGTGTACGACCGGACCTTCAGCAGCAGATCATCGGCCGTGCCGCTCTGGCCGACGATCTCGAATCCCTTGTTAGTGAGCAGGCTGGCGATACCCTCGCGAAGGAGCACCGAGTCGTCGGCAAGGACGACACGAATACCTGCCGGGGCTTGCTCGGGATCAGGGTGCTCGGCGTCGACGCTGCACAGTCTCGCCGAAATCACGGCCGCTACGACCGGGAACCGGGTTCAGCGCGACGACCCGAGCAGTGCTTCGATCGCCTGGGCCGAAAGCTCGGCCTTCGGGATGAACCCCCGCGCCGAGCTCTCCGTCACCAGCGCTCCGAGATCGCTGGTGTCGAGGCTCGACGTGAGGATCACCTGAAGCGCCAGGTCGAGCCCGACGAGTTGCTCTGCAACGTCGAACCCGTCGATGTCCGGTAGCTGCACGTCGACGAGCACGACGTCGGGTTTGTGCTCCCTGGCCAGCTGGACGCCGCTCGCGCCGGTTGCGGCGCCGGCAACGACGACGAAGCCGCCCGTCTCGAGGAGCCGACCGACAGCGCCGCGGAACGCCGTGTTGTCGTCGATAACGAGAATCCTTCGGCGCATACCGAGATCCTGCCTGCGTGGAATGCCGAGCGCAGTGTGGCTAGCCCGACTCTTCGTCCGGCTTCAACGTGGGAGGACGGGCGGGCGTTAGGGTCGTCGTGATGAACCGTCGTGCTCCGAGTCACCTCGCCGAAGAGCAGGCGGCACTCCGCCGCGTGGCCACGCTCGTCGCGTCGGGGGCAACGCCCGAGGAGGTGTTCCAGACGGTCGCAGAGGAGACCGGACGGCTCCTCCAAGCGCGGACAGCCGCCACGGTCCGATGGGAGCCGGAATGCGGCCTCATCGTCGGATCCTGGAACGACGGCGAAGGCGAGGGCATCGTCGTCGGCACGAAGGTTCCGTACAGCGCCCCCGACAGCCCGGTCAACCGCGCGTCACATCAGGGGGGCCGGATCGACGACTACACGGAGATTCCGGGCGAAGCCGCACGGCTCACCCGCCTCGCCGGCTACCTCTCGTCCGTCGTCGCGCCGATCACCGCGGGCGGCCGTCTCTGGGGAGCGCTCTTCGTCTTCTCGGCGCACACCAACTACTTCCCGGCAAACGCAGAGCAGCGCCTCGCCAACTTCGCGCAGCTCGTTGCACTCGCCCTCGAGGCGGCCGAGGCACACGATCAGCTGACGGCCTCGCGCGCGCGCATCGTCGAGGCGAGTGTCGAGGAGCGCCGACGCCTCGAACGCAACCTCCACGACGGCGCCCAGCAGCGCCTAGTCACCCTCTCACTGCACCTGCGGATGGCCCAGGAGCGAGTGCGCGAGGACCCGGCGGCTGCAGAGGCATTGCTCGAGGGCGTCGGCGAGGATCTGAAGCTCGCCCTCGAAGAGCTCCAGGAGCTCGCTCGTGGCCTTCACCCGGCGATCCTCACCGACCGTGGGCTCGTACCCGCCCTGCAGTCACTCGCCAACCGCGCACCGTTCCTGGTCGAGATCGCCGGTGGGGCGCCAACCCGGCTGCCCGAAGCAGTCGAGGCGGCCGTCTACTACGTCGTCGCCGAAAGCCTCACCAACGCGGCAAAACACGCCAGCGCCTCCGAAGCCTCCGTCGCGCTGACAACGACGACCGACACCGTCGTCGTCGAGATCCACGACAACGGGAGCGGCGGCGCGAACCTTGCCGGCGGCACGGGGCTCCGAGGGCTCGCCGACCGGGTCGAGGCCCTCGGAGGAGAACTCCGGCTGGAGAGCGACGCGGTCAGCGGAACGGTCATACGGGCCACGCTTCCGCTCCCCTGAGCGCGCTCGTGTGCCGGCTCGCCGTGTTCGTCATCGCGGCGTCGCCGTTTCACCGGGTCGGACAACGTGCATTGCAGCGGTCAGCTCGCTCGCTCGCGCCGGGCGCGAGACTCCGCGATCATGCTCGGGTGGTCGGCGACAACCCGGTCGACGCTTCGCTGTGCCCCAACCGCGAGGGGCGGGGCCACGAAGGCTGAGATCGCATCCCCCGTCATTGCTGTCATCTCGGCGAGCGAGATCGATCCCATTCCGGTTGTCGAACCGAGCAGGGTGCGTCCGAGCGACGTCAGGTATGACGGGGCGTCGGTGAACCCCATGTGCATGCTTCCGCGGATGGTCAGTAGCGTCCCGCGTCCCTGCTGGCGAGTGAGAAAGCGATCCCGCCCGTTCGTGTACTCCGGTGTCTCCTCGACGCCGGACTGAATCCAGAGGAACGGCCGCTCGAGGCGCGCGTCGGGCTGGCTGCCAAAGAGCTTGCCGTCGAGGTTGACGCCCACCTTGAACCGTGGATCGCCAGCAATCACCTGGACGGCGGTCGCGCCGCCCAGCGAGTGACCGACGATCCCGACGTGCTTCAGATCGAGATGTCCGGCGATCGGTGAGCTCGGCTCGAGTTGCGCTAGTCGACCGAGTTGGTCGAGTACGAACCTGCTGTCGGCGGCTCTGACCGCGATCAGCCGCTCGAGCGCTGGATGCGGCGGCGGTCCCATCACGTCGGGATGGATCGTCTGACCGACGATCCTGCCGCCGGCCAGCACCGAAACCGATGATTCATACGGCACGCTGAGCGCGACGGCGACGAAGCCTCGGCTGGCGAGATCGGCACAGAGAGCCGTGTACTGCTCCCGCGGCATCGACAAGCCCGGTGAGAAAAGCAACACGGGCCAGGTCCGCTGCGTGCTGCTAACCGGTGCGTCGCTGATCGCGTGAGTGTCGATCCTGCCGAACGACGCGAACATGAAGGACGGCAGCCCAGAAATCGAGCTCGGCAGATGGCCCTGCGCTTCGAAGTAGGGGACCGCCCGCCCCTTGCGAACGTCGGTCGGGTACCACGCCTGCGCGATCACCTGACGGCGATCCGACGGGGCAGCGGTGAACGTCTCCGCGCGGTGCCCGTCGGTCCAGCGGAAGGTCTCACTCCCGACGTTGTGCGGCCCTGACGGTTTCGGCATGGTCGGCACGACGGCTGTCAGAAGTGCGATGCCGCCGAGCCCGAGACCGACGACGAGCGCGGTTCGCCCGACGACGCGGTGCCAGCGGCACGATCGGCCTGGTCGCCAACGCCGAAGTGCCGCCGCACCCGCTCCAGCGCCGGCGACAAGCAACCACGGCACGAGCTGCCAGACAACGCCCTCGAGCGCGAGCGCTCCAACGGCCAGTACGAGCGCAACAACCGAGAGCGTCGCAAGAGCACTGGGGCGCCGCCGGCGTGCGGCCGCCCACCACACGGCGGTCGCGAATGTGACGATGACCATGATCCGATCGGTAGTGCTCACGAGAGTCCTCCTTGGACGAGTCGGGTCGACGTGCACCCAGACTCGCGGGACTCCCAACGGGCGAAAAGGCGGCTGCCACGCCGGTGACGTGTTGCTAGCCACACGATCGTGCCCCTGCGTCACAGCGATCCTCGGCTCTGCTCTGGCGCGCCGCACAGCTCAGCCCGCGGCGGCGACCGCCTAGTGAGCCCTGCAATCCACAGCGTCATCCTCGAGGTCCGCACTCGGGAGTCCAACAGGCTTGTAGTTTCGTGTGATGGGCTGTAGTGTCCCGCGCCCCCGGAGTCACCCATGCGCGATGGAGGTTTCATGGAAGCCGATCAGAGGAATGCGCGGATCTTCGGCGTGTTCTTCATCCTGACGTTCGTCACGTCGATAGCGGCCTACGCTCTGTTCCAGCCCGTTCTCGATGATCCAGCCGCGTACATCGCGGGCGGCGGCGAGGACAGCCGGATCTACCTGGCAGTTTTCCTCGAGCTTCTTCTCATCATTGCGAATGTCGGCACGGCTGTTGTGCTGTTCCCGATCGCCAGGCGCCAGAACGAGGCTCTTGCCCTCGGCTATGTCGCGGCCAGGATCATGGAGTGCGTGTTCATCGCCGCTGGAGTCGTCTTCGTTCTTGGGATCGTTAGCTTGCGGCTGGACAGTCCCGACGCTTCCGATCTCGCCGTGTCGTTTGCCGCGTTGAAGGACTGGACGTTCCAGCTCGGCCCCAACTGGGTCGTCGGGTGGGGGAACGGACTGATACTGGGCGCCCTCATGTACATGTCCGGTCTCGTCCCTCGCCGGATGGCGCTGTTCGGACTCATTGGAGGCCCGCTCATCGTCCTTTCCGGGACAGGCGTCATCTTCGGCTGGTGGGACGTGGGCAGCTCGATCCAGGGCCTGCTGACAATCCCGGATTTCATCTGGGAGGCGTTCCTCGGCATCTACTGCACTATCTGGGGCTTCCGGCGCGACGCTCCGATCCTCTCGGCGAGCGCACGTTGACTGCGCAGCCCGAGCCGACAACACCCACAAGACTCGATGAGCGTAGTAGACGATTTCGCGCTCATTAACCGTCGTGGCAAGCGTCGAAAATCACCGAGGCCCCTGACGGTCTCGGTTTAGCAGTCGGGCGCGAACCCCGTGGAGGTGGGGCATCAGTCCGTAAATGACGATGGGTACGGCGACGGTTGCGAGTACGAAGGTGCGGAGCACCGGTGGCAGCGTTCGGAGCCAGTCTCCGAACGCGAGGTTGATCGCGGTGAGGGTCGGGAAGACGCATAGCCAGATCATGAGAGCGAGCTGATGCTTCGTGGGCGGTGGGATGCGTGCCGGAGTGCTATCGGTCGTGTCGCTCATTGGGATGTCCTTTGGAGTCGGTTGGTTGATGTTGTTGTCGGTCGTCCTGAGGCGGTGACGCCCTGATGTGCGTCACGAACGTCTTCCTCGACGAGGTCGTTATTGATGTCGATCGCTGCTGCTGATCCTTCGCCTGCGGCGGTGATCACCTGTGCGCGAGGATTGCTCGCGTTGCCTGCGACCCAGACGCCGGACGAGGTCGTCTGGCCGGTCGCGTCGACCTTGGCGAACCCGCTTTCGTCGACTTCGACGCCGAGCGACTTGATCAGGCTGTCGTCGCGCGCGTGGAGCGTCGGCCTGATGAAGAGCGCGGAGCGCGTGATGGAGGCACCGTCGGCAAGCTGGACTGCGTCGAGGCGATCGTCGACGATCGATAGTTCCGCAATCTCCCCGTCAATGACCTGGATTCCGTGCGCGTCCAGCGCCTCCCGCTCGCTCGCGGTGACCGGATAGGTATGCGTGAAGAAAACGACGTCGTCAGACCATTGGCGGAGTAGGTGTGCGTGGTCGATCGAGCCGGGCCCTGTCCCGATGACACCGATCGGCTGGTCACGGACCTCCCAGCCATGGCAGTAGGGGCAGTGCAGGAAGTCTCGGCCCCAGCGCTCGCGGGCGCCGGGTACGTCGGGCAGCTCGTCGACCGCTCCGGTCGCGAGGAGGAGCCGTCGCGCTGTCACGGCGCGACCTCCTGCGAGTGCGAGCGTGAAGCCCTCGGTGATCTCGACCACCTGGTCGTTGATGATCTCGACGCCGTACCCCAGTATTTCCGCGCGGGCCGCTGCCAGGAGGTCAGCGGGCGGCATGCCGTCGCGTGACAGGAAGCCCTGCATGTGGGCGGCGGGTGCGTTGCGGGGCTCTCCGGCATCGATGACGGCGACTCGACGCCGCGCCCGGCCGAGCACGAGAGCGGCGCTCAGGCCGGCAGCTCCGCCGCCGACGACCACCACGTCATAGATCTGTTCTTCCATTTCGATACCTCCGAATTTGCGTGTGCCTCCACCATGGACTTGGGCTCAGCATTTGGCGAGGAAAGTTGCTGTTTCCGGGAAACGGTGATTAGCTGGAGCGATCGAGACCTCGCCAGCTTTTGCAGCCGTCCTCGCCGAGGTCGGTCCCCGCCTCAAGCGCGCGCGGGAGCGGCGAGGCGTCACCCTGACCGAACTGGCCGCAGCGACCGGGATCTCGAAGAGCACCCTGTCCAGGTTGGAGACCGGCCAGCGCAAGCCCAGCCTCGAGCTGCTCCTACCGATCGCCCAGGCACATCAGGTGCCCCTCGACGAGCTGGTCGGTGCACCGGAGGTCGGCGACCCCAGAATCCGGCCGAAGCCGCGGAAACGCAACGGCCGCATCGTCGTCCCCCTCACCCAGACGCCCAGTGGCATGCACGCCTGGAAAGTGCTCATCCCGCCTGAGCTCGGCGAACCGGAGCTTCGCACGCACGAGGGCCACGAGTGGCTGTACGTGCTCTCCGGACGACTGCGCCTGATCCTGGCCGACCACGACGTCACGATCGGTCCCGGCGAGGTCGCCGAGTTCGACACCAGCGTTCCGCACTGGTTCGGACCTGCAGGCGACTATCCCGTCGAGATCCTCAGCCTGCTCGGCAGGCACGACCACCACGTTCGCGCCGCATCGCGCCGCACGTGGGGCTCTAACCGGGTGACACCATCGTGACGACGACGTTGCCGACCTTCTGCGCGGTCTCGACATACCGGTAGGCGTCGACGATCTGCTCGAACGGGTAGCTCCGGTCGACCAGAGGGCGGAACCGCCCGGACGCGATGCGTTCGCGCAGGTACTCGACGATCTCCTGGTTCTCGATCGGTGTTGGGAGCCATGACCCGGCGACCACGGGCCAGCCGCGTCACCACCGGCAGGACGACGTTCTGAGACCACGATCCGAGGTCGGTCGTCAGAAACAGGCCGCGCGACTTCAGCAGACGCCGGCATCGTCCAATCGAGGTCTTCCCGACCGCGTCGAAGACGACATCGTACGGGTGGTCGTCCTTCGTGAAGTCCTGGGCGTCGCGGTCTATCACGCGGTCGAAATCAACACCAGCTCGGCACGCGCACCGAACCCTGGGCTGTAGCCGAACACCCGGTCTCCGGTCGAGAACCGCGTCACCCGCGGGCCGACCGACTCGACGACCCCCGCGAACTCGTTGCCCAGAATCGTTGCCCTTGGCCGCACGAGCCCGGTAAGCGCCCGGATGAAGAACGGCTTCGCGGCGCGGACGCCGCAGTCGGTGCGGTTCACGGTCGTCGCGTGCACCGCGACTCGCACATCGCCGGGCCCCACCTCGGGGACAGGCACGTCGGTGATGTGCACCATCTCCGGCGCCCCGTACCTCGTCCTCACAGCGGCCCTCATGGCCCCGACCCTAGCCGCCACGCCTTGCGATGGGGCTTGTAACCTTCGCTTTGCCCGGCTTCACCTGCTCACTGCGTAGCCCGAGTCGAGACAGTGCTCGACCCTTCGTGCCCAGAGCCTCGCAAAATTACGCGGACTTCGCAGACTCAACCCAGACGCTTCATCGGCGACGACGCGACGCTACTTGACGAGCGTCAGCAGCTTGAACATCGGCAGGTACATGCTGATGATGATCACGCCGACCATCATGCCGACGCCGACCATCATCAACGGCTCGATGATCGAGGTCAGCGCCTGGATCGAGGCGTCCACCTCGTCCTCGTAGAAGTCTGCGACCTTGGAAAGCATCTTCTCGAGCTCGCCGGTCTCCTCGCCGATCTTCACCATCTGCGCGATCATCGGCGGGAAGACCTCGCTCTCGATCAGGGGCTGCGCGATCGAGGCGCCCTCCTCGACGCGGTGGCGCAGCCGGATGGTCTCGTTCTCGACGACCCAGTTGCCCGAGGTCTGCGCGGTGATCTCGAGAGCGCGCATGATGTCGACGCCGGACGCGATCAGGGTCGAGAGCGTGCGCGACCAGCGGGCCATCGAGACCTTGCGCACGACGCCGCCGATCTGCATCGGCAGCCGCAGCTTGATCGTGTCCCAGCGGGCGCGACCCTTTTCGGTCTTGACCCACTTGCGGAAGCCGAAGAAGCCGCCGATCGTGAATCCGAGGAAGAACACGACGCCGGGGACGGGAATCCCGGGGATGAGCGGGTGGCGCAGGAAGTTCGACGCGTAGAGCACGTACTGCGTCAGGGTCGGCAGCGTTCCGCCGAGGGTTGCGAAGATCTTGACGAAGATCGGGACGAGGAACATCAGCATCCCGGTCATGACGAGGGTCGCAAAGACGACGACGACCGTGGGGTAGATCATCGCGCCCTTGACACGGCGCTTGATCCGCTGCTCCTTCTCGATCTGAATCGCGACCCGGTCGAGAACCGTGTCGAGCACGCCGGCGGCCTCGCCGGCCTCGACCATGGCGATGTAGAGACGGCTGAAGACCTCGGGGTGCGACGCCATCGCCTCCGAGAGCAGCGAGCCCATCTCGACCTGCTCGCGGACGTGCCCGATCACCACCTTGAGGGCCTGGTCATCTGTCTGCTCCTCGAGAATCACGAGGGCGGTGACGACGGAGAGGCCCGCCTCGATCATCGTCGCGAACTGGCGCGAGAAGACCTGCAGCGACTTCGGCTTCATCTTCTTGTCGAAGAATCCGGGCTTGCGGTCTCCCTCCTCCTTGACGACCGCCCGCTCGGAGAGGAGCTGGGCGAAGAGGCCGTTGCTGCGGAGCGCCTCGCGGGCAGCGGAGAGATCGGGCGCCTGGATCTCGCCCGAGAGCTCGAGGCCCTGGGCGTTGATGGCGCTATATGCGAACTGCGGCATCTCCGGTCTCCTTATCGGAAGGCGAGGGTTGGGTGCTGTGCGCTCACGGCGTGGGCGTCGCGGTCGCGGAAGTCGCGGTCGTCGGCGTACCCGCCCCGCCCGCACTGGTGTCCGTCGTGGGGGTGAAGCTCGCGGCGCTCTCGACGCGGACGAGCAGCAACTCGTAGCGCACCTGCGTTGCGGTGTTGACGAGCGTGACCTTCTTACCGACCTTCAACGTGATCGTGTCGGCGTCGGCGAACGAGCCACCGGCGACAGCGATCTTCGCCTGGCCCTTCTTCACAGAGACGAGAACGAAGAGCGGCTGGTCGGCCGGGAACTCCCCGGTGGACTGCCCATTCTTGACCTCGACCTCCTGCATCTTGCCGTCGAGCTTGATCGAGGCATGATTGAGCGGGTCGGGCTTGGCGGCCACCGGGGGCTGTCCCCCGGTCGCGGCCGGCGAGCCCGAGACGCCGGGCGTCGTGGTGCCGCCACCCGAGACGGCGGGTGGCGTCTGGTTGGCGACGGCGCCCGCGGCTGCCGCGTCACCCGTCAACGTGCTGTTGACGCCCGGCACGAAGGGATCCTTGACCCTGAACAGGGTGAAAGATGCGAGCTGGCTCGTCGCCGGCGTGGGATCCGTCGAGCCGGGAAGACCCACCCCTGCGACGGTCGCGGCCGGCTTCGAGACGGCCGGCGTTGCTCCGCCCTGCGCAACGGGTGTGGTCGGCGTCGCGGCGGCCGCGGTGCCCGTCGACGTGTTCTCGGCCGGAGGCGGAGCGGCCGACGAGCCACCGTGCTTGAGGAGCTTCGGCCCCTGCAGCGCGCCGAGGCCGAGCAGGAGAACTGCTCCACCGATAAGGATGATCTTCTGCTTCTTCGCCTTGGCGGCGGCTCGACTCTCGCTCTTCTTGGTGGCCATCAGGGATTCGCTCCTGCTGCGGTCGTCGAGTTGGAGGACGGCCCGCTCGTAGTGGACTGATCGGTGGAGGTAGACGGATTCGGCACCGGGGCGCTGAAGGTGTAGGCGTTCACGGTGACCTTGGCGGCGACGATCGGGAACTTGCCGACCCCCTCCGGGGTACCGATCTCGACGTGCGAGACGGAGTACATGCGGCCGCGGGCGTCGAGCCTGCCGTGGCGGACGGTGACGAGCGACCGCAGGTCACCGAGGAACTGCGAGACGCTACTGAACCGACCCTGCACGATCACGCCGAGCGGCTGCTCCACGAAGCCGGCGCCGACAACTTGCGCCTGCGGCGTGAGCGACTGGAAGACGAGCCCGTTCTTCTCGGCCAGCCGGTTGACGTCCAGCAGGATCCCGGGCATGTCCTGGCCGTCCGGCAGCGCCTTCGTGAGACGGAACAGGTCGCCCGGCCTCACCGTCACGTTGGCCGACGGGTTGACGAGCGCGAGGCGTCGCGTTGCCAGATCGGCCTGCGAAGTGGCGATCTGGGTGTCGAGCGCCTGCGCCTTCGACTGCTGCGGCGCCACGAGCAGGAACCACATGGCGGCGAGGAGGAGCAGGCCGCCGGCGACGACCGCTCCGATCTGGCCCTTCGGGGAGCGAAGCAGCGTGCTCACGAGGCACCTCCAGCGTTGTTCAGGTCGGCGACGATGACGAAGTGCACGACGTTGTCCGTCGCCACTACGGCCTGCTCACTCGTGGTCAACGTGACCCGGGCGAGCGAGGGAAGGGTGGCAAGGCGGGCGAGCAGTCGCGCCACGTCGGTCTGCTTGTGGGTGTAGCCGTCGATCGAGACCGCGGTCGGCACCCCGGCGGGCTGGCCGGTGACCGGCTGAGCCTGGGCGCTCGCGATGTCCGAGAGGCTGCCGCCTGCCCCGCCGATCGGCTGGGTGACGGCCAGGCTCTGCAGCCAGACGTTCTCCGGCAGGACCCGCGAGAGGTCACGGAAGACGTTCTCCCAGGCGACCCGGCCGCCGAGGACGCTCGCGACCGCGGTGGCCCGGACGGCTTCGTCACCCACGATGCTCGTATCGATCCGGGGAGTGACGGGAACCGGGAGAGCGTCGATCTCGGCCGTAATCGCGTCGAGTTGCTCCTGCTTGTCGGAGACCTGCCCGTGCGCACCGACGAAGAGGAAGGCAAGAGCGGCAATCGGGACGATCACAGCGGCGGGAGCACCGACCCTGATCAGAGTCTTGCGACGGTCGGTGCCCTGCACCGTGCTCTCGGGGACGAGGTTGACTCCACGCATCGCGACGTCGTCGATCGCCAGGCCGATCGGCACCGCCATCGACCCGATCATCGAGTCGATCACAGGGTCGGCAGCGTAGTTCGGGATCACACGGCGGAGCGGGTCACCGACGGAGACGTCCACACCGATCATCTGATGGAGCGTCTCGTCGAGCCCCTCGAGGTGCGAGGTTCCGCCCGTGACGAGGATCCCGCCGATCCCGAGAGACTGGGCCTGGGTCTGGTAGAACTGGAGCGAGTTGACGAGCTCCCGTGCGAACGGCGTCAACCGCGAGCGCACCGCGTCAACCGCGGACGCGCGAGCCTCGTCTCCGAGGGTATCCAGCTTGCGGCCGGGGCCCGAGAGCGACACGTGCTTGAGGATCGTGGCGGCCTCGACGGGGTGTACCTCGAGCGAGTCGGCGATCGCCTGCTCGAGCGAGTGACCGCCCCAGTCGAAGACGCGCGTGAACTCGCAGGCACCGCCCCCGGCGACGAGCAGTGTGGACGACTCGTGGCCGATTGCGACGACGACCGTCGCGGTGTCCTCGGCGGCACTGGCCGCCGCGGGCTTCGGGTCGACGAAGGCCCGCAGGAGCCCGAGCGCCTCGAGATCGATCCCGGCGAGCTTGAGGCCGGCCCGTTCTGCGACCTTCGCATACGGCTCGACCTGGTCGCGCGGCGCCACGACGAGGAGCACGCGACGCACGAGCTCGCCGTCCTCGTTCGGCTTCTCCTCGAGCACGCGATAGTCGATCACGGACTCGTGTGCACCAACTGGCAACAGCTCGTGCGCCTTGAACCGCACGGCGTTGTCGAACCGCTGTCCGTCCTCGACGCCCGAGATATCGACGGTGCGGACACCGATCCTGTTGCTCGAGATGCCGATACGCACATCCTTCTTCGGCAACTTCTCTTCGTCGAAGAACGACTTCAGCGCCAAAACAAGGGCGTCTGCGTCCCGCACCTCACCGTCGACGACAACCCCGGCGCTGAGGGAACGCCGGGCGAGCTCGACGAGCTCGTTTCCCGCCTCGGTCCGGGTGACGACCGCTGCTGCGATCTGGGAGGCGCCAATCTTGAGCCCGACGACTTGCCGGGCCTTGCCGCCACGCGCCGGCTTCGCGCCACGCTTGGGCATCCGGGCTCCGAACCGGCGGGGCGGAGATGCGTCCTCGGTGAGAACGGGCTCGCCGACGATTCCGGCGAGATCCTCTGGCGCGTCAGTCGCCACCGCAGCCGCGATGGGGAGAGCGTCGTCGTCCGCGACGTCCTCGACGTCGGTTGGGCTTTCCGACTCCTCCAGCTGCTCCGGCGCTTCGACTGCGGCCGCGGGGATTTCTGCACCGGTCTCAGCACCATAGGCACGATCCTCGGTGGCGTCCGAAACAGTCTCCTGCTCGGCCTCGGCAACGACCTCTGGCTCTACCTCGGGCGTCTCGACGGTCTCTACCACGGGCTCTGACCGCTCGTCGCTCTCGGCTGCCAGGGGCCCCTCGACAACCTGCTCGGACGGCTCGTCGGCCTCGTCCCCGCTCAGAGCTGCACCTGCAACCACAGCGGCCGGGAGGATCTCCTCGGCGGCTGCCGGACGCTTGCGGCGGAAGCTGATCTCGCGCTTGTAGAACGGTGTGTCGCCGGGCGCTTCTTCGGCCGCAACCGCGACCTCGAGCTCCGCGTCGACGGCTGTCACGACCTCGGGCTGGATCTCGAGTTCTGGCTCCGGGTCGGCCGCAGCAGCGGCGATCTCGGCCGGTCTCGACAACTCTTCGGCAATAGGCTCGCCGCCGACGGGCTCGACGACGGCATCCACGGGAGACTCCGAGCCCTGATCGTCGACCGTCGCGGGGCGCTTGCGACGGAAGCTGATCTCGCGCTTGAGGAACGACACCTGTTCCGTTGCCGGACCTTCACTCACGGGCGAGCTCGGCTCGACCGTGGGATGGTTCTCCTCGACCTCACCGGGGGTCTGCCACGACTCCGTCGGCTTGCCGGTCGGGTGATCGGGCGTGGCGCTCGCGCGAGGAAGCTCGTGGTGGCGCTTGAACGACAGCTCGGTGCGATAGCGGGGCATGACCGGATCGTCCGTCGGCGGCGCGAACCCGACGGGACGCCGACGAGTGTCGCCCATGCCTCCGGGGGTGCCGACGAATGTCTCGCCGAAGCCGATAGAAGTGCGACCGCCGCCCGGGCCGAGCGGGTCGCCCGTCCGAGAGGGGTCGAAGGCGGACGAGGGCCCGTCTCCGGAAGGACGATCCGAATCGGAGAAGATGTTCAGGTGATTCCAGAGGCTCATTGGCGGCTAGCTCCCGGCCACTCGCAGCGCCCCGCCCATACCGGGCGAAGCGACGGGTGTGCCGTCGTTGGACAGGGCAGGGACGGTGACTCCGGCCCGCTCGAGCGCGGACACGAGTGCTTCCGGACGGCTCGAGCGACCAACCGCCTCCGCGAACGAGACGGTGTTCTTCTGGACGAGCTCGGTGAGTGATTGCTCCATTGTCTGCATGCCCCGGCGTGTGCCGGTCTGCATGTACGAGTAGACCTGCTCGATCTTCCCCTGGCGAATCAGATTCCGGATCGCGTCGTCGAGGAAGAGAATCTCGAGTGCGCAGACGCGGCCCTTGCCGTCATTGGTCGGCAGAAGGGTCTGCGTGACGATTCCCTGAAGCGTGTTGGCGAGCTGCATGCGCACCTGGGCCTGCTGCTCCGCCGGAAAGACGTCGATGATCCGGTCGATCGTGCTGGGCGCGCTCTGGGTGTGCAGCGTGCCGAAAACGAGGTGACCGGTCTCGGCCGCGGTAAGCGCAGTCGAGATGGTCTCGAGGTCTCTCATCTCGCCCAGCAGGATCACGTCGGGGTCCTGACGCAGGGCGCCACGAAGGGCGTCGGCAAAACCCGTTGCGTCCTCGCCGATCTCGCGCTGGTTGACGATGCAGCGCTGGTGCTGGTGGATGAACTCGATCGGGTCTTCGATCGTGATGATGTGATCGGCGCGAGTGCGGTTGATCTCGTCGATCAGCGAGGCGAGGGTGGTCGACTTACCGGAGCCCGTCGGGCCGGTGACGAGCACGAGGCCGCGCGGCTTGCGCGTCAGCTCGAGCAGGCTCGACGGGAGGCCGAGCTCTTCGAGCGGCTTGATGTCCGTGGGAATCGTGCGGAAGGCTGCGGTGAGGCTGCCCCGCTGGTAGTAGGCGTTGACACGAAAGCGGGCGAGGCCGCGAATGCCGTACGCGAAGTCGAGCTGCCGCTTGATCTCGAGGTTCTTCTGCTGCTCCGTCGTCGTGATGCGGTAGATCAGCTGGCGTACCAGGTCGGGGTCGAGCTCGGGGAACTGGTCGAGCAGCTCGATGTGTCCTCGGCGGCGAACAGCTGGGAACGACCCGCTCGTCAGGTGCAGGTCGGACGCTCCGAGCGAGACGGCCTGCTCTAGCAGGGCGTCGACGGACAGAGGGGCGGCAGGTGTGTGCTCCGAAAGCTCCACGCCGCTCCTATCGGCAGGGTCGCCGCGGGGCTTGAGAGTCACTCTCGAACCCGTGGGAATTCGCGGCGCGCCGGGGATAGGGGCCACACCTCCCCTCTCCGCACACGCGCGCGAGGCGTTTCACCCATGCGCGAGCCCAGATTTCACCCGCCGGTCGGCCGGGGATCGCCCAGGACGGTGTGTGCCCTCGCCCCGAAATCACCCATTCGGGTCGTTGTAGCCGTTGATGAAGTGTTCGATCGCGGCGATCGGTTCGGGGACGTCGCGGTAACGCCGCGGCGAGCCTGTTGAGAGGTCGGGATCGAGAACCGGATCTCGACCATGTTCATCCAGGACGCGCCGGCGGAGGAATCCGCGCCCCCTCCCTCTTTCCGGCGACCGGACCCGTAAAGGTCGCCGCCCGATCTGCCGATAGGAGATGCGTGAACACAATCGCCGCCACAACTCAACGCATTCCCCGCCCGGCACTGATCGGGATCGTCGCGCTCGTGGCGGCGTTCGTCGCTCTGATGGTCGTCCGCTCCGGGGTCATCGGTGGGTCATCGACGCCCGCAGCTCCTCTTGCGCCGACGGTCACACCCGCCAAGCCGCACGTCACGCCCGCCAAGCCCAGGGTCGTTCTCCTTCCCGACCTTCCCCCCCAGGTTGCGCACGCTCTCACCTACTCGAAAGTCGTCGTCGTCTCGGTCTACATCGGACAGGCGCCCGGAGACCATCCCGCCGTCACCGAGGCGCGCAAGGGTGCACGCCAGGCAGGTGCCGGCTTCGTCGCCGTCAACGTCGGCAGCGACAAGGCGGCCGCCTCGGTGGCCGGCTTCGTCGGCCCCGTGACTCCACCGGCGATGTTCGTGGTCAAGCGCCCTGGCAAGATCGTGACGCAGATCCCCGGTCGAGTCGAGACCGCGATCGTCGCCCAGGCTGCGCGAAACGCCGGCGCCCGGCGTTGAGCAAGGGCTCTGCTGCCTCCCAGGCCGAGCCGGCGGCCGCCGGCTCCGGCCGCCCCCTCTTCAGCCATGAGATCCGGAGCGACGGCCGCGTGATCGCGACACTCGAGGCCCATCAGACGGCCGACGGTGTCAGCGTCGACTCGCACATCTTCCCGATCACCGAGGAGGTTGGCGGGACCGGGTTTACCCGACCGTTCCCGTTCGCTTCGCTGGAGCACGCCCGCCGGTTCGTTGACGAGGCGCTCGTCGCCTTTGAGTACCTGAACTGCACCGTCAGCTAGCTCGGATCAGCCCGGCGACCGAATGAAGTCGGTCGCCACCACGTAGTGTCGCCACCGCGTCGTGGCTCAGAACGACGAGACGACGCGGGCGAGTTCTTCGAGCGAGGTGAGCCCCGCCGCCGCCTTGGCGATCCCGTCGTCCCAGAGCGACCGCATCCCCCCCGCCGCCGCCGCCCGCTCGATCTCGTCCCGATGGGCGTTCTGCGCGGCAAGCGCCTCGATCTCGTCATTCATGATCAGGAGCTGGAAGATTCCGACGCGTCCCTTGTAGCCCGTGCGACTGCAGCGCGGGCAGCCGACCTTCCGGTAAAGCACCATCCCCTCGCGGGCGGCGGCCATGTCCGGCGAGATCCGGGCTGACATCAGCTCCTCCGGCGAGGGCGTGTACATCTCGCAGCAGTTGGAGCACAGCTTGCGCGCCAGGCGCTGGGCGAGCACGGCCGATACGGCCGAACCGGTCAGGAACGGCTCCACCCCCATCTCGTTCAGGCGCGTGAGCGCCCCGGCAGCGTCGTTCGTGTGGAGGGTCGAGAGGACGAAGTGGCCGGTCAGGGCGGACTCGATCGCCATCTTGGCAGTCTCGGTGTCCCTGATCTCGCCGACCATGATCACATCAGGGTCGGAGCGGAGGATCGACCGCAGCGCCGCGGCAAAGGTCATGTCTGCCTTGACGTTGATCTGCACCTGGTTGATCCCGTTGAGTCTGTACTCGACCGGGTCCTCGACGGTGATGATGTTGATCTCGGGTCGGTTGATCTCGGCCAGGCCCGCATAGAGCGTCGTCGACTTACCAGAGCCGGTCGGCCCGGTCACGAGCAGCGCGCCGGTCGGACGGCGGATGATCTCCGAGATCTTGTCGCGCATCGTCTCCGACAATCCAAGCGACTCGAGCGTCGGCGTCTTGCGCGACTTGTCGATCAGGCGCATTACCACCTGCTCACCCTCGACCGTAGGCAGCACAGCGACACGGATGTCGAGCACGCGGCCGACGGCTCGCGCGGCGAGAGAGATCCGTCCGTCCTGCGGCTTGCGACGCTCGGCGATGTCGAGCTTGGCGAGCACCTTCAGACGCGTCGTGACGCCGTTCGCCATCCGCTTCGGGATGCGCTGAACCTCGTTCAGAACACCGTCGACGCGGACCCGCACCAGCAACGCGTCGTCCTGGGGCTCGAAGTGGATGTCACTCGCGCCGTCGGTGGCGGCCTGCATGATCACCGAGTTGACGAGCCGTACGAGGGGAGCATCCGAAACGCCGTCGTCGACCTCGAGGTCGTCTTCCTCCTCGACGACGTCGAAGTCGTCGAGCGCCGACTGGGTCTCCATGACCTCCGACTGGCGGGCGCGCCGCTCGAGCTCGGCGAGGATATGCTCACGAGCGGCTACACAGAGGTCGACCTGATAGCGGGTACCGAGACGCAGCTCGTCGATGCCGTGGATGTTGGCGGGGTCGGCGATCGCCACCCGTAGGCGCTCGTCGTTGCGGGAGAGCGGAATCGCTAGGACGCGCTGCAGCGTCCGCAAGGGCAAGAGCTCGACCGCGTCGGGAGAGACGCGCTCCTCCGAGAGATCGACGAAAGGCAGCCCGTGGCGGCGCGCCAGCGAGCGGGCAATCCCTGCTCCGTCGGCATACCCCTCGTTCTGAAGCGCGTCGGCAAAGGATCCGGCGCCCGCTCTGCCGCGTGCGGAGAAGAGCCTGTCTCGCGCCAGGATCTCCGTCGCGCCGACGAGCTCCGCGACGAGGTCGGCGAGCGTTTCGAAGCCAGGTGAGCCGCTCTCCTGCGGCGCACCCGCGATCGCCCCGGTGCGATCGCCGAGGTTCGTTGAGGTGCGCAGTGGGCCGGCGGGCTCGAAGTTCACGTTTGATTCCCTTGAGAGGCGTATCGGCAGAACCGAGCCTGCGGTTGAGTGAGAGACGCCGCGCTAGCCGGACATCGTGAGGTACCAGTCGAGCAGCGCACCTCCGGCGAAGAGCGCGACCACGGCGCCGAGTGCGAGAAACGGAACGAGTGGGATCGCCATCTTTCTCGCGCGGGTGCCGTGCCGCGCGAAGAGCACGACCGAGGGAACGAGCGCCGCCACGAACCCGATCATCAGGGCGAGAGCGACGTTGCGGCCCAGCATGGCGCCGAGCAGGAGGGCGAGCTTGACGTCACCCATCCCGAGCCCGCCCGGATAGACGAGTGCGGCCGCAAGAAGGAACACCGAAGCCCCAAGCGCTCCAAGGGCCCATTCCACGCTCGGATCGATCGCGGTGTGCGCGACGAGGACGATCGCCGCTGCCGGCAAGACGATCCGGTTCGGAACGAGCCGGTACCGGAGGTCGGTGGCGGCCAGCGTGACGAGGATGATGACGAAGAACGACGCAAGCACGGTGTAGGCAGTGGCGCCGAAAGCGAGCACGCACGCGACGACGAGTGCGGCCGTGATCGCCTCGACGGCCGGATAGAGAGGCGAGATCCTGACCTGACAGTTTCGGCAACGCCCACGCAGGAGCAGGTACGAAACGATCGGGATATTGTCTCGCCTCTTGATCTCGGCACCGCAATCCGTACAGCTCGACCGCGGCTTCGAGACGGAGATACGCAACGGCACCCGAGCTGCAACCACGTTGACGAAGCTGCCGAAAGCAAGGGCCGGAGGCAACGCAAGAGCTGCGAGCGCAACGTTCATACACGTGTTATCGGCATCCGGAGCGCCGCGGTTGAGCATGAGCACGCGGCGACGCTCTCGGGCGCGCCACATCAGCCGGAAGGGAGCTCTCTGAAGGAGAGGACGCTGTAGTCGGGATCAAGCGTCGGGAACCACGGCGGCGGCAAGTAGGTGAGCGAGTCGTCGTAGAAGAATCCGCGGCAGTCGAACTTGCCGGAGAAGGAGCCGCTGACCTCCACCGCGGCGGAGCCCCGGTGCCTCATGACGGTGTTTGTCGGGTTGTTGCAGTCGACGGTTCCTGACCCATTGAGGATGTTCTTCTTGTTTCCCGTCGGGCAACCTCCCTGCGCCATGTAGGTCTTGCCTGCCCCCTGAGCGACAAGCGCGGCTCGCCAGTCGAGATCGCCCAGGATCCAGCACGGGACGTTGACGTTGTCGACCGCGTAGAGCCCGAGCACGTTCTTCCCAGACGTCGGGCTCAGGAACGAGGCGTCACCCTCGTAGAGGATGTTCCCGCCGATGATGATCTCGCCCGGTGTGGCAACCGTGACACGCCCCTTCACGGTGCCACGGACGATCACGTCGCTCGCCGAGTAGATGGCGCCGTTCGACGGCACCGGCCGCGAGGACGGAGCAACCGCGACGCAAGACGGCAGCGTCACATCGGGCGAGGCACCCGTGCACCCCTCGACGGTCACGGTTCCGTTGCTGTTGAAGGTGAGCCGCCAGGTGGGGTAGCTCGTGTCGAGGTAGATCCCGCCTCCCGTGGCATCGCCCGCGGCACTCGCGATTTCGGTGAGCGACGTCGTGAAACTGTTGAAGTCGATCGGCTGGGTCAGAGGGCTCGGCGGCGCGAAGAGGTTGGCGTACCCGGTGGAGCCGCTGCCGTCGAACCCGGTGGCGAGAACTCCGGTGTTGGGGTCGACCTGCCAGGTCGGGCTGCTCGAGATCGCGCCGACCGCGTACTCGTTGCCGTAGGCGGTGCCACCCGAGGCCCAGGTGATGTCGGTGTTCGCGTAGATCATCCCGTACGCCGTCGCGTTTGCGCCCCAGTTGATGCTGTGGTTGGAGATCTCCTGGAAGTCCGCGATCGTCGACTGCCTGACGACCGCTTCCACTGTTCGGGTGTCCGTCGGAACGTTGATCCGGCGGCCTGTGGAGATGATCGTGACGCCCTTCTGGGTCTTGTTCGGGGGGATGATCTGGAGGCTGTACTCGAAGTTGTTGCCGAGGTTGCACCAATGCTCCCGCCCGTTCGGGTAGTCCCATGGAGATTTCGGCGCCGCGGGGTTTGTGTAGTCCCATTGCGAACCGAGAGACCACGCGGCCGGCGCCGGCCTCACCCTCGTGTTGCTGCACCACGTGGTCGGAGCCGGGGAGGAGCCGCTCGCCGACACAAGCGTGCCCGAGGCGACGTCGCGGCGGGTCGACTCGGCCGGGGCCACCCAGTGGAGATAGTACGCCGAGTCGTCCGAAAGCTTCGCGATGTACTCGTCCACACCCGACTCGGCCGCCTGGAACGACGACTGGCGCACGACCGCTTTGGCACTCTTCGTGGACTCGCTCACGACGGTGTCAATGAGGACCACCGAAAGCGTCGCGAGAAGTGCGAAGGCGAAGACGACGAGCACCATCGCGATGCCGCTCTCCTCACGGAGTCGAAGAACCAACCGTGTCATGCCGTCGGCCTCAGCACCACGCGCACGTCGTACGTCAACCTGCGGGTCGGGGCCGCGACGGTAGCGACGGAGACGCAGATCCTGACCGACTTGACGTTGGCGGGAACGGTCGTAGCGACACCGGCGGCATCGTAGTACGTGAAGATATTGATACCCGTGCTGGTGGGGTAACACAGAGATGACAGCGAGCGCGCTACCGTCGACCAGCTACCGAGTGCCGGGATCGACCACGGCGGGGCGGTGCTCGTGCTCGTGGCGATCGCCCGCTGCAGCGTACCGCCGGTCACCTGGTAGGAGATCTTCCGCAGGTGCATCTTCGATGCCCGGTCGGGCGAGAGGAACGTGACCTGCGTCCCGGTCGCGGTCGAGAGCCGTGTCAGCGTTGCGTCGCCGGCCCTCGATGCCTGGCGGAGATCAGCCGCCATCGATTCGACAGCGGCCCTGGCCTCGGTCTGGAGAACAGCCTCTTCCTGGATCTGGCTCCCGTGGACGATCGAAGAGCTGACAACCGTCGAAAAGGCGGCGAAGAAGATGCCGAGCACAGCGATCGACGTGAGCATCTCGATGAGAGTGAAGCCACTCTCAGAGCGAAGTCTTTGGGCCACGCGCGTCATGGCAGCGGAGTGAACGCACACGCGGCGGCGCTCGTGGAGAAGTTGACGGTCACGGCGGTGTTGGTCCCGCTCCCGGTCGAGCTTACGGCCGCCGTCGAGCCGCTGCGATAGGTCGCGAAGAGTGAGCACGGGTTGAGATAGACCTTGACGGTGTAGCCGCCCACGCCGGCCGGAACGGTGATCGGCGGCAGGACGCCGCTCGCGTTCGTCGTGTACGAGCCACCGTACGCCGGCAGCGCGCCGACCGTCCCGTTCGGCCCGCCGGTGATGCTGACGATGACGCCCGCGCTAACGAGGTTGACGAGAGGCGAGTTGCGCTTGACCGTGATCGTCAGCGTCTTGGTAGGCGTCATTGCAGGCGTCACCGTCGCGGTCGCTCCGTTCGCGAGGCTTGAGACGCTCGCCGAGCCGGTGCCGGCTGCCTTCGTGACAGTCACCGTGTATGGGTTGGCGGAGGTCGTCGTGGGAACGACGACGTTGGCGACGCCCGAGCTGTTCGTGGTGCCGATGTACGTGGCGCCTGTGTTCTCACCACCGGTGATCGTGACGGTGGCCGTCCCTGCGGGCTGTCCGGCCCACGTTGCAGCGTTGACGGCGATCGTCCCCGTCCCACCGAGGACGATTGCGACCGTCGCGGTGGCGCCGCTCGCAAGCGACGAAACTGACGCAGAACCGGTGCCGTTGATCTTCGTCGCGGTGACGGTGTACGGATACGCCGAGGTGGTGGCCGGAACCGTGATGCTGACAACACCGCTCGCGGCGGCAGTTCCGCTGTAGGTCGTTGGAGAATTCGAGCCGCCGGAGACCGTGATCGTGGCGCTACCTGCCGGCTGGCCGGCCCAGGTCGCGGCGTTGACGGTGATCGTCCCGGTCGGCAGAGCAGCCGTGATGCTGGTCGTGGGCGCGTTGTTGACCGTCTGGTTCGTCAAGGTCGTCGTCTGACCGTTCTTGGTCACCGCCAGCGTGTAGCCGGCGCCGGCGGGAACCGGGCTGAACGTGACCTGGCCGCTGGCCGTCGTCACCGCCGAGGTCGGCGAGAGCGACGACGGCCCACCCGAGAGGGTGATCGTCGCGCCCGCCACGTTGGCTCCCAGCCACTGTGCTGTGGCAACGAGGGAGAGCGGGAGTGCGATCGGCACGTTCGTCGTCGTGCCGTTGACGACAGTCGGGCTTGCCGACGTGCTCGCGCCGGTCTTGGTGGCGGTCATCGTGTAACCCGATCCGACCGGCACGTTGGTGAACAGCACCTCGCCGTTCACATCGGACGTCCCCGACAGGGAGATACCGCCCGAGCCGCCGGTCAGCGTGACGGTCGCCCCCGGCGTCAGCGCTCCGGCCCAGGAGATGACGGCCTTCAGCGATCCGACGGGGAGCGCGAACGTGAGGGGCGTCGACGAGCCGCCGGAGATGGAGGCCGACTGGTTCGGCGCGCTGTTGCCGCTCTTCGAGGCGGTGACCGTATAGCCGGATCCCGCCGGAAGCCCGGTGAAGGTCGCGACGCCACTCCCATTGGTGGTTGCGGTCTGCGTCGCGAGCGAGCGCGGTCCTCCGGTGACAGTCACCGTTGCCCCGGTGACCGGCGATCCGGCCGAGTTCACCGTCGCGCTGATCGAGCCGAGAGCATCGGAGACGACGTTGACGGACGCCGTCAGAGCGGACGGGTAGTTGCCGATGACCGTGGGATCGCTCGTCACGACAGGGTCGGCATACATGCCCGACTTCGGCGTGATCGTGTAGGTCCCGGGCGGCAGGGGAATCGACACGCCCGCCTTCGTGAGCGACGCGACAGTGATCGCCGCGCCGGTCACCTGGTTGTAGGTGAAATCGTCGGTGCCCTCGGGCCCGGTGACGGTGAAGACCGCCGCACTGCTGAACGGCGTGCCGTCGGAGTTCTGGGGCTGGAAGGTCAGCGTGACCGGCTTGTACACCTGGATAGGTTTAGTCAGATTTCCGCCGGCGGAGAGCTGAAAGTGTGTCGCAGTTGGATTCGGCAGGGCAATCCAACCACCACCGAAGGTCGGGACCACGATGTCGTAGTAGACCGAGCCGCTCGCAGGATCGAGGCCCGGGAACGTCACTGTGCCGCCGGCATCGGTCGTATCGCTGAGAGGGGAGCTCGGTCCGTTCATCAGGTTGACGACGACGTCCGGATGCGGAGCCATGGGGCTCAAGTAGTCGGTGACCGGCACCGTCACCGTTCCTTTATTGATACCGCCCAGGAATGCCCTCTGGCGCGGGCCGACCTGGGTGCTCTGCTGGGCCATCTGCTTGGAGCCAGTGACGCGTGTGACGGTGACGGTCACGTTCTTGTAGTTCTTGCGGTTCTTGTACGCCGTCGGAACCGAATCGTCGACCCATCTGATCATGACGGTTACCGAATACGCAGCGGGGACAGTTGGGCCGCCCTGAGCCGACTGGTCGCCGTTCGGGTTGACGACGCCTGGGCGAACGGGACACGCCGTCGTGGTACAGCCGACGTCGGCGTAGTCCAGTGATCGGATCCACTCCAACTGATTGCTCGCGACCTGCTCCGCGGCGGTGCGCTGACTCGCCAACGAGCGAGCACTGATCGAAGAGGTGAGAACGCCCGCCAGAGACGTCGCCACGGCGGCGAAGATCGCCATTGCCATGACGGCCTCGATCAGAGTGAACCCGTGTTCGCGAGCGAGGGCACATCGTGCCCTTCGCATCATGCGGGCGATGACATGCTCCATCGGCACGAGGTTCATAGGATCACTATCGGGAGCCACGGCCGTGCGTGACACCCCCGGAAGGGGTAGGGCCACGAACTAGCGCAGTCCGGCGGCGAGGGGTTCGGGCTCGCGCTTCGGCCCGGAGTCGGACTCATTCGCCGTAGCGGCTTCCTCACGCACCATCGCGATCTGATTCTTCTCGGCCTGTTCGAGCGCCACCAGGAAGTCGTGGCGGTTCGTCGACGCGTTCGCCGCCACGTCGCGCTCGACGACGCCGGCGAGCACGAGCTCGATCAGCGACTGCGCGAAGGTCTGCATTTCGAAGAACTCGCCGTCCGCGATCGCGTCAGTGATCTCGTCCGGGCGGTCCTCGCGGATCAGGTCCTGGATGCGGGCGTTGGTGACCATCACCTCGACCGACGCAACGCGGCCCCCGTCGGAGCGCGGCAGAAGACGCTGGCTGATCACGCCTCGCAGGGTGCCGGCCAGAATCGAGCGGATCTGCTGCTGCTTGGCGGGAGGAAAGAACTCAATCATGCGGCCGATCGTCTCGGCCGCGTCGATCGTGTGGAGCGTCGAGAAAACGAGGTGCCCGGACTCCGCGGCCTGCAAGGCCGTGTGCGCCGTCTCGACGTCGCGCAGCTCGCCGATCAGGATTACGTCGGGGTCCTGACGGAGCACGCGACGAAGGGCCTGCTCGAAGCTCGCCGTATCGAGGCCCACCTCGCGCTGGTTGACAATACAGCCACGATCGGGATGGAGCACCTCGATCGGGTCCTCGATTGTGACGATGTGCTGCCGGCGCGTGCGGTTGACGTGGTCGAGCATCGACGCGAGCGTCGTCGTCTTGCCCGACCCGGTCGCGCCCGTGACGAGGACGAGTCCGCGCCGCTCCTCGGCAAGCCGGGCCACGCCGGGCGGCAGGCCGAGCGTGGCGAAGCTCGGGATCTCGCTCGGGATCACGCGGAACGCGAACGACGTCGCTCCGCGCTGGCGGAAGCCGTTGACGCGGAACCGGGGCAGCAGCGCGCTCGAGAACGCGATATCGAGGTCACCCGTGTCGTCGAAGAGGTCGCGGCGCTTCGGCGAGATCAGGGTCACCGTCTCGAGAATCGAATCGAGGTCGCTCTCGGTCAGCGCCGGCCGGCCCTCCATCTGCTCGAGGTCGCCGTCGAGTCGAATCACCGGCGGCTGGCCGAGCTTGAAGTGGACGTCGCTGGCGCCGCTCTCGACGACGACCTTCAGAAGGGTGAGGAGATCGTACACGTCAGGAGCTCATCGGCACCCACGTGCTACACCTTTACCTCTGGCGAGGGCTCACTGGATGTGCCGGGCAATGCGCGCGACGAAGCGCAACGGCGGGCGAGCCAGACCTCGCGCCTGATCCGGATGGGCCACGTCGCCCTGCAACAACCCGGCGACGACGCCGAACACGCCGGGTGAGCGCGCGGCCCAGAAGCAGACGGCCGGGCTCCGGTCGAGAGCGCGCTTTGCCGCCCAGGAGGCCCCGGCGTGGTGGTCGAGAGCGCCGGCCAGGGCCGATGCGTAGCCGGCCGTGTCAGCGGCCAGGATGGCGGCGGCGGCGAGCCGGCCGGAGGTGAACGCCTCGTACATCCCGTCCCCCGAGAGCGGGTCGACGAGCCCGGCGGCGTCGCCGACGAGGACGACGCTCGCGGACGCGGGGGTCGAGGCCCCGACCCGCCGCATCGGCAAGCGGTGGCCGCGAAGCTCGGTCAGAGCATCGGGATTGACCGAGTAGGCGCTCGCGAAGCGGGCCAGGTGGTCGCGCAGCTGCGGCCCCTCCCCGGCCCAGCCGCCGACACCGAGGTTGGCGTGCTCACCCTTGGGGAAGAGCCAGCCGTAGCCGCCGGCCGGGGAGCCCAGCTCGATCACCGCGGTCGTCGCGTAGCGCTCCTGGTCGAGTAGCTTCCATGAGACGTTGCCTTCCAGTGCAACGCCACGCACGATTCCCTCGCCCAGGCCGGCCGCCTTCGCGACGATGCCGTTGGCGCCGTCGGCGCCAACGAGGAAGCGCGCACCGACCGGCTCGCCTCTCACGCTCGCCGTGATCCCGCCGTCTTCTATCTCGAGCTGACCGACCCGGCAGCCGTCACGGAACTCGGCGCCCGCAACGACAGCCTGCTCGGCGAGGTGCGCGTCGAGCCGCCGCCGCTGGGTCATCAGGATCAGTGGTTCGGTACTCGAGCGACTGAAGCGTCTGCGACCGAGGCGGAACTCGAACGTGTGGACGACGCGCTCGACGACGGGCGAGATGTCGCAGGGTGCCTGCTTCAGGGCCCGGCCGGTGATCCCGCCGCCGCAGGGCTTGTCGCGCGGGAAGCGCGCGCGGTCTACGAGCAGCACGCGGGCGCCGCCCCGCGCGAGATGGATCGCGGCCGCCGACCCGGCCGGACCGGCTCCCACGACGAGGACGTCGTAGCGCTGCATCCGTCGAGTATGCAGGCTGGAGCGCGCTGTACCGCGGCCCAGCGGGATGGTGGAGGCGACTTCCCGGAGGCGGCTACACTTCGCAACCGCGCAGGGGTTCCCGAGTGGCCAAAGGGGGCGGGCTGTAAACCCGCTGGCTCAGCCTTCAGAGGTTCGAATCCTCTCCCCTGCATCGATCGGACGCCGCGCGTCC
>JBBQRN010000024.1:0-42319 GCA_038214705.1 Gaiellales bacterium
ACAGTGCGGGCTGTCGACCGTCTCGGTGCGACGGGGGTCGATCACGAGCAGACGAGCGCCCTCACGAATCCGGCGCTTCATCATCGACCCGAACACGGGGTGACCCTCGGTCGGGTTCGCGCCGACGACGAGGATCACATCCGCCTGCAGAATCGAATCGAAATGCTGGCTGGCCGCTCCGGCGCCGAGCGTGGCCGAGAGACCGAACTGGGTCGGCGAGTGGCAGATCCGCGAGCAGTTGTCGACGTTGTTGTTGCGCATGCCGCACCGCACGAGCTTCTGGACGAGGAAGATCTCCTCGTTCGTGCAGCGACTGGAGGAGACGCCGCCGATCGCGCCGCGTCCGTGCTCTTGCTGGATTCTCGTCAGCTCGGAGCCGGCGTGGGCAAAAGCCGTGTCCCAGTCGACCGGCTGCCACTCGTCGGCGATCGAGCGCCGGATCATCGGCGTCGTGACGCGGTCGGGCGCGAGATAGTAGTCGTAGGCGAAGCGGCCCTTGACGCAAGCGTGACCATGGTTGGCCTTGCCTTCCTTCCACGGAGTCATGCGGACGATGCGGCCGTTGCTCGTCTCGGCCTTGAAGCCGCAGCCGACGCCGCAATAGGCACACGTGGTGGTGGCGCTCGAGTCAGGCTTCAGTGGATTCGGCACGGTGGTATCCCTCCGGGAAGAGACTCTTCTCGACGAGCGCGTGGCTCGGACATGCCTGCACGCAGGCTCCGCACGAGACGCACTCGGATTGTAGGAACGGCTCGTCCTGGCTCGCGACGATCTTCGATGCGAAGCCGCGACCATCGACCGTCAGGGCAAACGTGCCCTGGATCTCGTCACAGGCGCGCACGCAGCGGCTGCAGACGATGCATTTGGCGCGGTCGAAGAGGAAGTAGGGATTCGAGTCGTCGATCGGGAGCGCGAAGTGATTCGCTCGGTCGGCGTACGGGTGCGAATCGACTCCGAGCACAGCCACGGTCTCGTGGAACTCGCTCCAGCCGCCCTGCAGCTCAGCCGCCGGAAAGTCCGAGAGGTACAGCTCCATCACGCCCCGACGCAGGTCGCCGAGCCGCTCGCTCTCTGTCGTGATCCGCATCCCTTCGGCAACGGGCGTCGTACACGAGGCCGGGAAGCCGCGGCGGCCCTCGATCTCGACGAGACACACCCGGCACGACCCGAACGCCTCGAGAGTGTCGGTGGCGCAGAGCTTCGGAACAGCGCGTCCCGCCGTCATAGCGGCGAGCATGACCGAGCTGCCCTCGGGAACGGTCACCTCGACGCCGTCCACTTCGACCTTCACCGGCGCGCCGCTACGGGGCGGCGTGCCGAGGTCGACACCCTCGCGCAGGTCTCGCAGCTCAGACCACATGGGCGGCCTCGCGCGCGAGCCCGAAGTCCTCGGGAAAGAGCCGCAGGGCGCTCAGCACCGGCAGCGGCGTGAGGCCACCGAGAGCACAGAGCGAGGCGTGCTCCATCAGGTCGCAGAGGCGGAGCAGGAGGCGGTGGCTCGTCTCCACCTCCTCACCTCGGATGATCTGCTCGATCAGCTCGCGGCCCCGTACCGAGCCGATGCGACAGGGGGTGCACTTGCCACACGACTCGATCGAGCAGAACTCCATCGCAAAGCGCGCCTGCTCGGCCATGTCGACCGTATCGTCGAAGACGACCAGGCCCCCGTGCCCGAGCATCGCGCGCGCCTCGGCGAGCGCCTCGTAGTCGACGGGCAGCTCGAGCATGTCCTCGTCGACGTACGCCCCGAGCGGCCCGCCGACCTGGACTGCCCGGACGGGTCGACCACTTCGGGTACCGCCGCCGTAATCGTCGACGAGCTCGCCGAGGGTGGCGCCGAACGGCACCTCGACGAGGCCCGGGCGAGCGATGTTGCCGGCGAGTTGGGCCGTGATCGTTCCGCGGGAGCGACCGACTCCGAGCTCGGCGTACGCCGCGGGGCCGCCCGCGAGGATCGGCGGCACCGAGGCGATCGTGACGACGTTCTGGACAACCGTCGGCATCCCCCAGAGGCCGCTGATCGCCGGTACGGGCGGTTTCGGCCGGATCTGACCACGCTTGCCCTCGATGCTCTCGAGCATCGACGTCTCCTCGCCGCAGATGTAGGCGCCCGCGCCGACCCTGACCTCGACGTCGAAGGCGCGTCCCGGCCCGAGCGCATCGGTCCCGAGCCAACCTGCGGTGCGCGCGGCAACGATTGCCTCCTCGACGATGCGAACCCCGTGCGGATACTCCGAGCGAATGTAGACAAAGCCTGTGTCGGCCACGATCGCGTGAGCCGCGATGGCCATCCCTTCGAGGACGGCGAACGGGTCGCCTTCGAGCAACATCCGATCGGCGAAGGTCCCCGAGTCGCCCTCGTCGGCGTTGATCGCGATGTATCGCCGCGTCGCAGGAGCCTCCGCGGCGGTACGCCACTTGACGCCGGTCGGGAACGCCGCGCCACCGCGGCCGCGCAAACCGGATTGCTCGACCGCGTCGATGACGGCAGCCGGCTCCATCGCCAACGCTCGCTCGAGGCCGGCAAGACCGCCGTTCGCGCGGTAGGCGTCGAGATCGAGCGGCTCGATCACGCCGCACCGCGCGAACGTGACACGCGTCTGGCTCGCGAGCCAGGGGATCTCGTCCGTCGTGCCGAGGTAGAGCGGATGGCCCGACGCTCCGTCGAGCAGGCCGGCGTCGAGCAGTCCCGGCAGGTCTGTGGGGGCGACCGGGCCGTAGGCAACCCGCCCACTCGGGGTCTCGACCTCGACGAGCGGCTCGAGCCAGAACGCACCGCGCGTGCCGGGTCGGCGAATCGTGACGGGCTGATCCCGGGCCGCGGCAAGCTCCGCGATCGCCACGGCAACCCATTCGGCACCTACCGCTACCGAGCCCGCGTCGGCGGGAATGTGGACGACCGTCGTCACAGCTCCGCTCTCGCTGCGGCAACGAGCTCGCGGACGCCGCTCTCGTCGAGCCGCCCGACGACCTCGGCGTCGAGCATCGCCGCCGGAGAGCAGGTGCAGAGCCCCAGGCAGTAGGCCGCCTCGAGCGTGATGGCACCGTCCACACTGGTCTCGCCGAGGCGGCATCCGACGAGCTCCTCCACGAGTGGCACGAGGGCACGCACGCCGGCTGCCTGACACGACTCGGCGACGCACAAGCGCAGCGTCGTGCGGCCTGCGGGCTCCCAACGGAGATCATGGTAGAAGCCGACGACGCCGTGGATCTCGGCCCGTGACCGGCCGAGGGCGCGTCCCAGCTGCCGGACGCTGCCACGAGGAACCTGGCCAAGACGCCCCTGGACGTCGTGGAGAATCGGCAGCAACCGCGCAGGGTCGCGGCCGTGGGCCTCGAGCACGGCCTCGACGGCAGCGTGGTCGTATGTCGAGTCGAGCGGGGTCTCGTCGTGCTCGCGCTCCCGACGGCGGCGATGTCCGGTCTCCACTCGAGTCCTGCCTTCCCGCTCCGATACCTGATCCAAACTTCCTACAACGATACATCCGGCGTAGGCCGACAGGCTTCAGGGCGAAGCGCAGGCTATTCCGGTTTCTTCACCCAGCTACGGCGGCGCGGCATCAGGCCTGTGTCCTGACTCGACCTGCTCACCCAACATGGGTGATCGCATCACCCCCACAATCACTCATTTGGGGGTGTACCGAGGGGCCGCACCTTCCCGATGAAGGGGAAGCGTGTTCCATCCCCTAGTAAGGAGCAAGTGCATGTCTTCGTTCATCACCAAGCTGCAGAAGCGGCTTGCCCAGGAGGAGTCGGGCTTCACGCTCATCGAGCTCCTCATCGTGCTCGTGATCATCGGCATCCTGCTGGCGATCGCGGTGCCGTCGTACCTCGGCTTCAAGGATCGTGCCAACAAGACGGCGGCCCAGGCCAACGTCCGCTCCGCCGTCCCCGCCGTCGAGACGTATTACGCCGACGTCGGCTCCTACGCGGCGATGGCGCTCGCGACGGGCACGGCGCCCGACGCCACGGGCCTCAAGGGCATCGACGCGGGCATCTCGATCACCGATCCGGGAGCCAAAGCAGCCCTGCAGACAGGAACGACCTACTGCATCGAGGCGAGCGTTGGTGGTTTCTCTTATAAGAAGGCCGGCCCTGGCGCGGCTATCGTCAGCGGCGTCTGCTAAGAGATCACCCACTAGGAACGGAACGATCGCTCCGCTACATGCGGGGTAACCGACACCGAAGGGCGTGGAGCAATCCACGCCCTTCGTGTGCCGGTGGGACGAGCGCCCGCACGCGTCCGGTCGAGCCAGCCCCCACGTTCGCATCGCTGACCCGTGGCACCCAAGCTGGCCCGCCCGGAGGGGAAGGTGCGCCGAACCCGGTCGCGGATGGGCATCTTTTCGCGCGAAGTTCTACGCACCCGTCGCAGTTTTTGTCCCTGTGCAGCGCGATTTCTCGCGCCCCTTCGTACCTTCCCTGCAGAGTGGAGGCGGCGGGAATCGAACCCGCGTCCGCGGACGCACCGGACAGAGCATCTACGAGTGTAGTTCGCCTTGGATCTCGCCCGACGACCGGTGGCGAACGACCTACCGGCGGGCCAGTCAATCCTGAAGTGTCGCGCTTCGGGCGATTGACTCTCCCGCCGCGCCGAGCCCGATGGTTAGCGCCGGTTCTGGCCTCGGGCCGAGCCAGAACGGGCGTGGCTTAGCTAGTCAGTGACTAGGCGGCCATTGCGAGATCTGAACGATTCGCATTTGTGTTGTTTCCCGGTGGATTAACGAGGCCGACCGGGGACCTCGACTCGCAGCTAAGCCGGATAATCGACCACGTCGAAACCAGGTCGCCCCCGTATGTCATTTCAACCCTCACAGCGTAGCCGTAGGACGACGAGAGCGATAGTGGCTCAGAGCCACAAAGTCGGTTGCGCGTGGCGGTTCGGCCGTCATAACCCGGGCGTCGAGCTCGGAGCCGGCTCCCGTGCGGCGATCCACCTGCTGAGCGCCACGAGCGGTGCGGAACGGGCTCCGGACGCCCGCCCCGCACCTCCTCACGTGCTCAGGCGAGCGCTTCGGTCAGGGCCCTTGCGGTCAAGACGCGAGCGAGGTGCCTGCGGAACTCCGCCGAGGCCGCGGTGTCGCTCGACGGTTCGGTGCCGTCGGCGGCATGAGCCGCAGCGTCTTGCGCCGACGCGCCGCCGGCCAGTGCCTCTTCGACCGCGGCCGCCCGTAGTGGCGTGCCGCCCATGTTGGTCAGCACGACCGTCGCCGCACCCTCGCGTACGACCGCCGCGACACCCACGGTCGCCCAATCCTGTGCCCGTCGGTGGTATTTCACGTACGAGCAGCCCGCGGCACCGAGCCTCGGCACCCGGATCTCGGTCAGGAGCTCGCCGTGGCCGACCGCCGTCTGGAAGACGCCCGTGAAGAAGTCCGACGCAGCGACCGTCCGCTCACCCCCGGGGCCGTGGATCACCATCTCGGCTCCGAGCGCCAGCATCACCGTCGGTAGGTCCGAGGCGGGGTCACCGTGGGCGAGCGAGCCACCAATCGTGCCACGATGCCGCACCTGCGGATCACCGACCTTGCCGGCCGTCGTCGAGACGATCGGACAATGCTCCTGCAGGAGCGGATCGCCCTTGACCACAGCATGGGTCGCGAGGGCGCCGATTGCGATCGACGAGCCCGCATCCCGCACGTAGGCGAGGTCGGCGAGCCGGCCGATGTCGACGAGCTTCGACGGTCGCGAGATCCGCAGCTTCAACGCCGGCACGAGCGAGTGCCCGCCCGCCAGCACCCTTGCGTCGGGATCGCTGCCCAGCAGTCCGAGCGCGTGCTCGACCGACTCGGCCACCTCGTAGTCGAACGCTGCCGGGATCACTGCTTCGCCTCCTCGATCGCGCGCCAGACCCGCTCCGGGGTCGCCGGCATCTGGATATCGGTCACGCCGAGATGTGCGAGCGCGTCGATCACGGCGTTGATCACGGCGGGTGCCGCCGCGATCGTCCCGGTCTCCCCCACGCCCTTGGCGCCAAAGGGATGATCGGTCGCCTTGCTCTCGGTCCTGTCGAGCTCGTACGAGGGCAGTTCTGCCGCAGAGGGCACGAGGTACATGGCAAGCGTCCCGTTCGCGAGGTTGCCGTCCTCGTCGTAGATCGCCTCCTCGTAGAGCGCGGTCGCGATGCCCTGCGTGATGCCGCCGTGCACCTGTCCGTCGACGATCAGCGGGTTGACGACAGTGCCGACGTCATCGATCGCGACGTACCGGATCAGCCGGGCGTCACCTGTCTCGGTGTCCACCTCGACTACGGCCGCGTGCGCCCCGCCGGGCCACGAGAAGTTCGGCGGGTCGTAGGTGGCAGTCGCCTCGAGGTTCGGCTCCATCCCGTCGGGCAGGTTGTGGGCCGCGAATGCCGCCCAGGCCGCACCCTTGATCGTCATCTCCTTGTCGGGGGAGCCCTTCACCGTGAACGTGCCCGAGGCGTAGTCGAGGTCCTCGGCAGACACCTCGAGCTGGTGGGCGACGATCTCGCGGGCTTTCTCGATGATCTTCTCGCCCGCCGACCACAGGGCCGCACCGCCAACCGGGAGGCTGCGGCTGCCGTAGGTGTCGAGCCCGTACGGCGAGATGCTCGTGTCACCGTGCAGCACCTCGACCTCGGAGGGATCGCAGCCGAGCTGGTCGGCCACGATCTGCGACCAGGCCGTCTCGTGACCCTGGCCGTGCGGCGAGGTGCCGGTGACGACCTGGAAGGTGCCCGTCGGCAGGCAGCGGATCGTCGCCGTCTCCCAGCCGCCCGCCGCGTAGCGGATGGCGCCGAGGATCCGCGACGGCGCGAGACCGCACATCTCGTTGTAGGTCGAGAAGCCGATCCCGATCTGCTTCACGTCGCCGCGGTCGCGCCGCGCCTGCTGCTCGGCCTCGAGCTCGTCGAGGCGCAGGTTCTCGAGCAGCCGGTCGAGCGAGGCGTGGTAGTCGCCGTTGTCGATCGTCAGGCCCGACGCGATCGTGGCCGGGAACTCCGTGATGAAGTTCTTACGGCGCAGCTCGATCCGATCCATGCCGAGCTCGAGCGCGAGGAGATCCATCGTCCGCTCGAGCACGTAGGTCGCCTCCGGCCGCCCGGCGCCGCGGTAGGCGTCGGTCGGTGTCGTGTTCGTGAAGACGCCCGTGAACGTGACGCTGTAGTTCGGGATCGCATACGGGCCTGCGTAGATCCAGGCGCCGAGCAACGGGATCCCCGGCGTGACGAGCTGCAGGTAGGCCCCCATCGAGGCCACCACGTTCGCCCGCAGCGCGGTGATCTTTCCTTCCTTCGTTGCCGCGAGCTCCAGCGTCGTCACGAAGTCGCGCCCGTGGATCGTGGCGAGGGCGTTCTCCGAGCGTTCCTCGATCCACTTCACCGGCGTGCCGAGCCGCCGTGCCAACGCGACGGCCAGCAGCTCCTCGGCGTACACATCGAGCTTCGAGCCGAAGCCACCGCCGACGTCGGGTGCAATAACCCGGAGCTTCGTCTCCGGCATCCCGAGCGTCGCAGCGGTGAGGAGGCGCAGGATATGTGGCACCTGCGTCGCCGACCAGAGCGTTACGTCGCCGCCGGGCTCGGGCCGCGCGACCACCCCACGGGGCTCGATCGCATTCGGGATCAGCGGGGGCTGGACGTAGCGGTGCTTCACGATCACGTCCGCACCCTCATCGAACGCCCCGCTTTCGAGCGGCCACACGTAGCAGACGTTCGTCCCGAGCTCCTCGTGCACGAGTGTCCCACCGGCCTGTGCGGCCGCTTCGACGCCGACGACTGCGTCGAGGACCTCGTAGTCGACATCGACGAGCTCGGCGGCGTCGATTGCGTGCGCCCGCGTGTCGGCTATCACGACCGCGACGCCGTCCCCCTGGTAGTGCACCTCCGAGACGGCGAGCGGGTAGTGCTCGGGACTCTTCATATCCTCCGTCACCGGCCAGGCGCACGGCATCGCTGCTTTCCAGTCGTCACGAAGGTCGGCGCCGGTGAAGACGGCGACGACGCCTGGCGCGGCCTTCGCGGCGGTGGTGTCGATCGAGGTGATCCGGGCGTGCGCGTATGGGCTGCGCACGACGGTCATCACCACGGTGCCCGGCAGGTCGAAGTTGTCGACGTAGGTGCCGCGACCGCGGAGGAGCGGGTCGTCCTCCTTGCGCTTCAACGGCGTGCCGATGTGGCGCGTCTCGGTGGCACTCATGATGCCACCCCCGCTGCCTCGGCAACTGCCTCGACGATGTTGTGGTAGCCGGTGCAGCGGCAGAGATTCCCCTCGAGGCCCGCGCGGATCGCGTCTCTGTCGGTCGCCTCACCGCCGTCGATCAACGAGACGCCCGCCATCACCATCCCGGGTGTGCAGAAGCCGCACTGGAGAGCATGGTGGTCGTGGAACGCCTGCTGAACCGGATGCAGGTCGCCCGCCGAGGCGAGGCCCTCGATCGTCGTGATCTCGGCGCCGTCGGCCTGCACGCCGAGGACGGTGCACGACTTCGCGGAGACGCCGTCGAGCAGCACCGTGCACGCGCCGCACGACGAGGTATCGCAGCCAACGTTGGTGCCCGTGAGCGAGAGGCGCTCTCGCAGGACGTGGACGAGCAGATCCCGCGGCTCGACCTCGAGCACGTGACGCGCACCGTTGACCGTCAGGGTTATCTCGCGCAAGGAGCAACCTCCTGGTTCGTCGGGGAACGTCGAGACTACTCCTCGAGCGCCGGAACGTCGAGGATGGGCGTATCGTTGGAGGCGTGAACGAGATCGAGATCGACGAGCTCGACGCAAGGGAGCTCGAGCGCTGGCTCGCACTAGCGACCTCCGTCCGGTCTGACCGGGCCGGCACTGTCGACGAGTACGTCGACTGGCGGCGCCAGGCCGAGGACATGGCGTGGTTCATCGCACGCCGTGCCGGGGTCGAGGTCGGGGCGGGAATGGCGTACGTCGGTTGGCACTCCGTGCCGGGCACCGGCGTAGCCGAGGCGTACGTTCCGGCCGCCCACCGGGGTACCGGTGTCGGCTCGGCGCTCTACCGCGATCTCGCAGGCTGGCTTGACGAGCGCGGGTGCGTCACACTCGAGACGACCGTTCGCGAGGAGGACGAGGCGAGCTACGCGTGGGCCGTGCAACATGGCTTTCGGGAGGTCAGCCGCAACTCACGCCTGTCCCTCGACCTCGGCAAAATCGAGGCTCCCGAGATCCACCCTCCACCCGGTATCGAGATCGTGAACTGGGCCGAACGCCCCCATCTGATCCGCGGGATCTACGCCGTTGCCTGTGAGGCGTATCCGGACGTCCCCGGCGACGAGCGGGTGCCGATGGAGCCGTTCGAGCGCTGGCTCTCGCAGGACATGCAGGGCGAACGAGACCGGCCCGAGATGACGTTCGCCGCGGTCGCCGACGGTGAGGTCGTCGGCTACGCCAAGCTGTGCCTCTCGAGCTCCCGTGAGAACGTGATCGTCCACGACATGACCGGCGTGCTCCGCACGTGGCGTGGCCGCGGGATCGCCGCCGCCCTGAAGCGGGCCGAGATCAGGTGGGCGAAGCTTGGCGGGTACGGGTTCATGGAAACGGTGAACGACGCCCTGAACGAGCCGATCCGCCGGCTCAACGAGCGGCACGGCTACCGCGTGATGCCCGGGGAGATCGTGCTGCACGGCTCGCTCGCGGGGATCGAGTAGGGATCGAGTAACACGCGCCGGGGTAACCGGCCTGAGCCGGTCACCTGGCTCAGCGGCGCGCCTTGAGCTCCCGATCCATCTGCCGCCTGGCGTCCCGGTCGGCGATCGTGCGCCGCTTGTCTCCCTTGTCCTTGCCCCTGCCGAGCGCGATCTCGACCTTCACCTTGCCGTCCTTGAAGTAGAGCCTGGTGGGAACGAGCGTGAGCCCCTTCTCCCGCACCTTCGCGTAGAGGCTATCGATCTCGTTCCGCTTCAGCAGCAGCTTGCGATCGCGGTCCGTGATGTGATTGGAGATGTTGCCCTGGGCGTACTCCGAGATGGACGCGCCGATCAGCCACATCTCACCGTTGCGCACGTCTGCGAATGCCTGACCGAGCTGCGCGTGGCCGGCCCGCAGCGCCTTCACCTCGGTACCACTCAGCACGATGCCCGCCTCGACGCGGTCGAGCAGCTCGTAGTCGTGCCGCGAACGGCGGTTCTCGGCGATCAGCTTGATTCCGGTCGGCTTGGCCACGGGGTGATTGTAGGGGCGGCATCTAGACTGGCGGGATGCGCGCACACACCGACGTGATCCGCCCGCTCTACGGCGACTGTCGCGAACGCGGCGACCTGCGGGACTGACGACGGGCCCGCCCCCGTCCCGTCTTCCGAAGGAGCGCAACATGTCGACGACCACCGTGCTTGCCATCGTCGCTTCCAGCTGGGGCATTGCGATGGCGATCGCCCCCACCCTGCAGATCCGCCACATGATTCGCGCGCGGTCCTCGAGCGGCATCTCGATCCCGTACCTCGCCGTGCTCGTCGTCGGCTTCGCGCTCTGGTTCGCCTACGCGGTGGCGATCCACAACGTGGCGTTGATGATCCCGAACGTGATCGCCTTCATCGTGGGCGCCTCGACAATCGCGGTGGCGCGGCACTACCGGAAGGTCGCCTAGGGCTGAGGGCGAGACAAGTCTCGCCTTCGCGTGGCCTACGCCTCGCGGTCGTAGTAGTCGACGCTGCTCTCCCGACGGACCATGATCGTGTCGGTCTCCTCGCCGGTGTACGCGCCGATCTTGGCACCGTCCGGGTAGACGACGACGACAGGGCTCTGCTTATTGGAGAGCAGCATCACCCGCACCGTCTCCCCTCCCGCGTTGGTCAGCTTGTGCGCGCCGTCGGGCCCTTCCGGGAAGCACACGACGTCCCCCGCAGCCAGCACGTCCTCGCCACCCGGGTGCCGCAACGTCGGCGTCCCGCTGAGCACGATCGCCCACTCCTCGCAGCCGTACTCGTAGTGGTACGGGCAGATGCTCTGGCCCTCGGTGAGCTCGTACACGGTCGCCCCGAGCCTGGCCGCGCCGATTGCGGGGCCGAGCCGCGATGTGCCCGCCTTGTAGCCGGCCGGATCGGAGTCGTCATAGCCAAATTGCAACTGTTCCAGATTGATCTTGTTCATAGAATCAGTATCGCAGTTCAGCGGCGGCCGAAGCAGCGGTCGCACATCGGAAACCACGGGGCGCACGACTTGCCGCAGGAGCGGCAGCGCCCGATCGTGGGAGCATCGACCTCGACGCGCAGGCGCGCAACGACACGCGCCGCAGCCGCCTCTTCGAGCGCGGCGGCGCGCTCGATCGTGACTCCGCCCACGCCCGGATACTGCAGCGCGAACCAGCGCAAGATGCTTGCAGTTCTTCCTGCTTGCTCTGCATCTTCGAGCTTGGCGTCACGCAGCCGCACTGGGTCGAGCAGGAACGTGAGCAGCGAGCGCTGGCTGGTGTCGCCTGAGACCGAAAGCGCCAGGATCGCCAGCAGCTCGCCGTTGTCCTCGTCGACCGGGGCGTTGATCAGCTTCCACGTGTCCTCCAGTGAGAGCCTGCGATCCCGCTCCCGCAGGCGCTCCTGGATAGCGGCGAGCCTACCGCGGATCGGGCTCAGCGACTCGACCGCAAGCCAGCCCTCGTAGGCCCACGCACGCGTGGCGACGCGATGCCAGGCGGCGAGGGCAGCGTCCAGCCGGCGCGGGTCGTCGACGCCGAGGTCGGCGAGCCGTGGCCTGATCCGTGCTTCGTCGACGACCCGGTAGCCGAGGTGACCGGACGGCAGGAGCACGTGGGGCTGCAGCGCCTCCTCCACGATCGACGGATCGGCGCTCGCCCAGGCAACGCCGGTGAGGACGCCGACGTGGCCTCGCTCGACGAGCCCGAACCGACCCGCGCGCCCCGCGATCTGCGCCAGCTCCCACGGCAACAGGTCGCGACGGGACTCGCCGTCGAACTTGGTCGTCTCGGCGAACAACAGCGTCTCGCACGGGAGGTTGACCCCGTGACCGAGCACGTCCGTTGCGACGGTGACGTCGGAGGCGCCGCTGAGGAACCGGTCGATCTCCTCGCGTCGCGAGCTGAGCGGCATCGCCCCGTAGAGCACCGAGACGCGGCTCGGATGCTGCCTGTTGATCTCCCCCGCTAGTGCGAGCACGGCCTTGCGGCTGAAGGCGACGACGACGGTGCCGGGCGTGAGCCCCCGCAGCGAGCGCTCGCCCACGAACTCGAGTGGCAGGATCCGCTCGAACACCTTCACCTCGGCCTCCGGGAAGGCGTTCAGGACGAGCGGCTCGGCGTCGAGCGCGCCGAGCAGGAGGATGTGACGGTAGTCGCCGGCGAGCAGGAGCCTCGTCCACGCCGAGCCGCGCTCCGGGTCATCGGCCCACTGCACCTCGTCGAGCACGAGCACCTCGCCCGAGCTCGGCGCCATCTCCACTGTGCAGCAGATGATCGGCGCGCCATCGTTGACGCGCTCCTCGCCCGTGACGAGCCCGACGGCGTCCTCGCCGAGCTCGGCCGAGAGGCGGCGGTGAGCCTCCTGGGCGAGCATCCGCAGCGGGCCTGCGTAGACGCCGCGGCCGTGCTCCTTCAGCACCTCGAGCGCGTGGTAGGTCTTGCCGGAGTTCGTGGGCCCGAGGTGCGCGACGACGGTTTCCGGCTCGACGCGCCGCGCTGGCAGCGTGATCTCGATCGAGCTCTCCGCCCGCGCAACGGCGGCGTTGACGCCCACGGCCCGCGCTCGCTGGTGTCGCTCGGCGCGGCTCGGACGCTTCGCCCGGCCGCGTCCCTGTCTGCGTCCGCCGTGCATTGATGGATTGTAGGTGCGAGGCCCGCGTCGGCCGGATTGAGCGGGACGAGGGAAGAACCGAGGGCGACACAGGTCTCGGCCCCTACACCCGAATTACGGGTGGCGTCCAACTGCAGCGCGTCGGCGTCAACAGGCTCGCGGGCGAGCCCCTTCAGGATCAGGCGCAGCCTGCAGAAAGCTCGGAAGGTCTGGCGGGGCGGGTTTCAGCGATATGCTCTACGATCGCGGAAACCCGCCCCGCTAGACCTTCAGGAAGCGCCGAAGCGTCATGCCGGAGCCGAGCGCGCCGACGCCGAGGCCGACTGCAAGCAACGCGAGCGCCGTGAGACTGAACGGGAGCGCCCGCACATCGCCCGACGTGTCAACGTGGCCGAGGATCGCCGGCAGCGCGATCTCCTTGCCGAGCAGCAGCAGCAGCACGGCGGCGATCGACCCGATCAGGCCGGTGAGCAGGCCTTCGAGCATGAAGGGACCGCGCACGAACCAGTTTGTCGCACCCACCAGCTTCATCACCTCGATCTCACGCCGGCGCGAGAAGATCGAGAGCCGGATCGTGTTCGCGATCAGGATCACGGCGGCGATCAGCAGCACGATCACCATCACGACGAAGACGATCCAGATCCACTTCCCGACCTGCAGGATGCGCTTGGACATCTGGCGCCCGTCCTGAACCTTCTCGACGCCCTTGAACTTCTGGGAGCGCAGGTCGGCGGCGATCGTCTTCACATTGTTCGCGTCTGCGGGAGTGACCTCGAACGCGGCCGGGAACGGGTTGGCCGCAAGGTTCGCGGTCAGGTTCGGATACTTCTTCTTCATCTCCTTCAGGGCCTCGCCCGTCGAGACGAACCGGTAGTCCTTGATCCGGGTGTCCCGGCCGAGGTAGGCACCGACCGCGTTCACCTGCGTCGGCGCGACCTGGTCGACGAAGATGACCCGCACCTGGAGCTCGGACTTCACGTGGTTCGACCACGAGACGACCCAGCTGCCGAGCGCTATCGACAGCCCGAGCAGGAACATGCCGATCAGAACCGTCATCGTCGCCGCCACCGACGTCGAGATGTTCGCGCCGATCGAGCGCAGGGCCTCCGAGAGGACGAGCTTGAAGCGCGTCATTCGGTCTCGTACCCCCCACGTCGCTCGTCGCGCATCAGCTTGCCCTGGTCGAGCGCGATCACGCGCTTGCGCATCTTGTCGACCATCTCGCGGTCGTGGGTGACCATCAGGATCGTCGTCCCGGCCGTGTTGATGCGGTGGAGCAGCTGCATGATCCCCACCGAGGTGTCGGGGTCGAGGTTGCCGGTGGGCTCGTCGCAGATCAGGAGCGGCGGGTGGTTGACGACAGCGCGCGCAATCGAGACGCGCTGCTGCTCGCCGCCGGAGAGCTCCTCGGGCTTCGAGCTCATCTTGTGGGCGAGCCCGACGAGGTTGAGCACCTCGGGCACCTTGCGACGAATCGACGCGTTCGACTCTCCCTGGACGCGGAGTGCATAGGCGACGTTCTCGGAGGCGGTGCGGTTGGGCAGGAGCTTGAAGTCCTGGAACACGCAGCCGACGTTGCGGCGGAGCAACGGAATCTTCGAGTGCTTGAGCCGGCCGAGGTCACGGCCGCCGACGAGGATCCTCCCCGAGGTCGGCTCCAGCTCCTTCAGGAGGAGGCGGATGATCGTCGACTTGCCGGAGCCGGAGGCGCCGACGACGAAGACGAACTCGCCCTTTTCGATCACGAACGAGACGCCGTCGAGCGCCGTCACGTTGGGCTCGTAGACCTTGCGCACATCCTCGAGCACGATCATCGACGCGCCGCCCGGCATCCCGGCAGGCCCGTCCGCATAGGCGGGAGAGGGCTCGGCAAGGGCCGTCGCGGGGGCTGTCAGCTCGGAATCGTCGTCCTGCACCGGATCACGTGGAGAAGAGGGCCGTCGGGGCCGCTCCGGGTCGGATTGTCGTCGCAGTGTAGCGGACAGGCCTAGATCACCCTTCCAGCGGCCTTGGCCAGCAGGTACGCCCGCACGAAACCATCGAGCGCCCCGTCGAGCACGCCCTGGGCGTTCCCCGCCTCGAAATCGGTCCGGTGATCCTTCACCATCTGGTACGGATGCAGCACGTACGAGCGGATTTGACTTCCGAAGCCGATGTCCTGCGTCGCCCCCCGCTCGCGGGCGATCTCCTCCTCCCGCTGCTCCTCCTGAAGTTCCGCGAGCCGTGATTTGAGGATCCGCATCGCGGTCGCCTTGTTGGAGGTCTGCGAGCGCTCGTTCTGGCACTGGACGACGATGCCCGTCGGCAGGTGCGTGATCCGGACGGCAGAGTCGGTCTTGTTGACGTGCTGACCGCCCGCGCCGCTCGCCCGGTAGGTGTCGATGCGCAGGTCGCCCTCGTCGACCTCGACGTCCTCGTCCTCGGGCAGCAGAGGCGCGACGACGACCTGGGCGAAGGCCGTATGCCGGCGGTGGGCCGAGTCGAAGGGCGACTGGCGGACGAGCCTGTGCACGCCGCGCTCCGCCTTGTAGGCGCCGTACGCGTTCTCGCCCTTCACGGTCATGGTCGCCGACTTGAGCCCCGCCTCCTCGCCCGGGCTCGCCTCGACGAGGTCGGTCTGGTAGCCGCGGTCGGCCGACCAGCGCAGGTACATCCGCAGCATCATCTCGGCCCAATCCTGGGCGTCTGTCCCTCCGGTGCCCGCGTTGATCGAGACGACCGCGTCACCGGCGTCGTACTTCCCGTCGAAGAGCGCGTCCTCCTGGAGGCGGAAGAGCTCGGCCGAGACGGGAGCGAGCTGCGCCAGCAACTCGTCCTCGAGCGCCGGGTCGAGCTCGAAGAGCTCGGTTGCCTCCTCGACTTCGCCGTTCAGCCGCTCGTAGCGGTCGAGGCGCCGCGTGACGCGAGCGTGCTCGGTCGAGATCCGAGCCGCGCCCTGCTGGTCGTCCCAGAATCCGGGAGCGCCCATGGCGGCTTCGAGCTCTTGCTGGCGGGCCTTCAGCGAAACGGGGTCAAAGGTACTCACGAACCCAGGCAAGCTGGGCTCCGAGCTCCTCGAGCAGGTGCGCGAGTGGGATGTTCTCGGGCTCGGCCACGCGTCGATCGTAGCTGCGGCCCCGACACCCTGTCCGCCAGGCGGCCCGGCACAAGTGGCTCAGAGCCATACGGTCCGCTACGCCCGGGTCAGGTAGACCTCGCGCACGATCGCGCAGCAGCACAGCCAGGCGAGGCCGACGGCGAGGCCGGCCGCCACGTCACTGACAAAATGGACGTTTAGCAAGACCCGGCTCGACCCGATCGCGAGCGCCCAGAGTGCCGCGGCGCCGAACCAGGCAATAGCCCGCCAGGATGAGCGGGCACGTTCGGCGGCGAGAAGAGCGAGGGCTCCGTAGAGGACGATCGCCGTTGCCGCGTGACCACTCGGAAACGAGTAGGAATGCGGCAGGGGAATCGGGCTGCCCGAATCGGGGCGCGCCCGCTCGAAGACGGCCTTCAACGCCGCCACGACAATCGTGATGCCGACCACGGAGAGCACGACGAACGCTGCGTCGGCCCGCCGGGAAGCCCGCCAGAGAACGATCGCCGTAACGCCGGCGACGGCCGCAGTGCCGGCAAGCCCGCCGATCCGGGTAACCAGACGGGAGACCGTCTCGACCCAGCCGGGCTCGCTCCCGGCCGCCCACCGCGACACGTTGTCGTCGATCGAGACGACCAGGCCACCGCGGACATACGCAGCCGCGAGGACGACGAAGATGCAGGCGCCGAGAGCGACGAGCACGCCCTCGGCGAGGAGACGACTCCTAGTGGAGACGTCTCACGCCCCGTGGCAGCGCTTGAACTTCTTGCCCGACCCGCACCAGCAAGGGTCGTTGCGACCGACATCGCGCTCGTCGTCCTTGACGACCTGATGCTGCATCGGAGCCGAGGGCGCGACGGCCGTCGCGACGCCGCCCGCTGCGGCAATGACATCGGCACCGGCCGACGTCTCGTGATCGTACGAGACCACCTGCGGTGCCTCGTGCGGCCGAAGCTGCTCCTGTGCCTCGTCGACCTGCACCTCGACGTGAAACAGGGTGACCACGGCCTCCTCGCGGATCAGGCGGCTGAGCTCCTCGAACATGATGTGCCCCTCGCCGCGGTATTCGACCAGCGGATCCTTCTGAGCCATGGCTCGCAGGTGGACGCCCTCACGGAGGTAGTCCATCGACTCGAGATGCTCGCGCCAGCGCGTATCGACGACCTGGAGGATCACGAAGCGCTCGATGTCGCGGGTCAACTCAGGCCCAAAGGCCTCCTCGCGGTCGTTGTAGGCGTCCTGCGCATCTTCGGTGAACTCGACGGCCAGAGACTCGCGCGTCAGCTCGACCTCCTCCCGCAACTCCGCGACCGTGATGTCGCTGCCGTACAGAGCTGCCATCTGGGTGACGAGGGCCTCGAGCTGCCAGTCTTCGGGCGCATCGGCCTCGGTCGCAGCGAGGACGTTCTGCCGCACGACCTCGTCGATCCACTCGCGGATCTCCGCCGATGCGTCGTCACCGTTGAGAATACTGCGCCGTTGCTCGTAGATCACCATGCGCTGCGTGTTCATCACGTCGTCGTACTTGAGGACGTTCTTGCGCGCGACGAAGTTCTGCTCCTCGACCTTCTTCTGGGCTCCCTCGATCTGGCGTGACAGGATCGACGCCTCCATCGGCTGGTCGTCCGGGATCTTGAAGCGCTCCATGATCCCGTGGATCCGGTCGCCGGCAAAGAGGCGAACGAGGTCGTCCTGCGCCGAGAGGTAGAAGCGGGTCTCGCCCGGATCGCCCTGGCGGCCGGAGCGGCCCCGGAGCTGATTGTCGATCCGCCGGGACTCGTGGCGCTCGGTGCCGAGCACGTAGAGACCACCCAGGGAACGCACCTCGTCGTCGATCTTGATGTCGACGCCGCGGCCGGCCATGTTGGTCGCGATCGTCACAGCGCCCCTCTGGCCTGCGTCCTTGATGATCTCGCTCTCGCGCTCGTGCTCCTTGGCGTTGAGCACGTTGTGTGGGATGCCGTTCCGCTTCAGCAACTCGGCGAGATACTCTGACGTCTCCACCGCGATCGTGCCGACGAGCACCGGCTGCCCCTTCTCGTGGCGCTCGACGATGTCACCGAGGGTCGCGTTCCACTTCGCCTCGCGGGTCTTGAAGATGTAGTCGTTCTCGTCCAGGCGCAGCACGTCGACGTTCGTCGGGATCTCGACCACGTGCAGGTTGTAGATCTCAACGAACTCCTTCTCCTCGGTCTTCGCCGTGCCGGTCATACCGCCCAGCTTCTCGTAGAGGCGGAAGTAGTTCTGCAGGGTGATCGTCGCGAGCGTGACGTTCTCCTCGAGGATCGCTACACCCTCCTTGGCCTCGATCGCCTGGTGCAGGCCTTCGCTCCAGCGGCGCCCCTCCATGATCCGGCCCGTGTACTCGTCGACGATCTTCACCTCGCCGTCCTGCACGACGTAGTCGACGTCGAGCTTGTAGAGCGACTCGGCCTTGAGCGCCTGGTTGAGATGGTTGACGAGCTGCACGTGACGCGGGTCGTAGAGGTTGTCGATCCCGAGCGCGCGCTCGACCGCGTCGAGCGCAGTCTGTGCGGGGGAGACGTTCTTGTGCTTCTCGTCGTACAGGTAGTCGGCGCCCGAGAGCTCTGTCTCGTCCTCGCCCTTCGCTGACTTGCGCGTTGCGGGCTCGCCGTGGAGATCCTTGACGATTCGCGCGAAGTCGTAGTAGGTGGTGGCGGCCGTCTCCGGCTCGCCCGAGATGATCAGCGGCGTTCGGGCCTCGTCGATCAGGATCGAGTCGACCTCGTCCACGATTGCGTAGGCGTGGCTTCTCTGAACGATGTTGTCGAGCGCCACGGCCATGTTGTCGCGCAGGTAGTCGAATCCGAACTCGGAGTTCGTGCCGTACGTGATGTCGGCGTCGTAGGACTGCTTGCGGACGTCGAACGGCATCATGTTCTGGATGAAGCCGACCGTCATGCCGAGCCGCTCGAAGACGCCCCGGTTCCACTCGGCGTCACGTTTGGCGAGGTAGTCGTTGACCGTGACGAGATGCACGCCCGTGCCCGGGATCGCGTTCAGGTAGAGCGCGGTCGAGGCGACGAAGGTCTTGCCCTCACCGGTCTTCATCTCGGCGATATCACCCTCATGGAGGACGATCCCTCCCATCATCTGCACGTCGAACATCCGCTGCTGCGACTCGCGCCAGCGCGCCTCGCGCACGGCGGCGAACGCCTCGAAGAGCAGCTCGTCGAGCGACTCGCCCTGCTCATGACGCTCGCGGAACTCGGCCGTCTTGGCACTCAACTGCTCGTCTGAAAGGCCCTGAAAGTCGGGCTCCAGGGTGGCGATGTACTCGGCCTGTTGCTTGAGCCGCTTCATGCGCCGCCCCTCGCCGATGCGAAGGACCTTCTCGAACTTGCCGAAATCGGTGGTTGACATCCGAGAGAGAGCCTACCGGGAGGGCAGCGCGCCTTGATTGATTCTTCAAGAAGAACGCATACCTTATGAGGTATGACACTATCCGCGCCGTCATTCAGAATCGCCGTTCCCCTCGCCCTCGTTGCAGCTCTGGTCGCTGCCGGTGGTGCGATCGCCCTGCAGAAGCCCGGCCGAACGAAAACCGTCAACGGCCCGGTGCGCCTCGCCCGGATCAACCAGGCGTCATTCGCCTACATGGTTGCCCGCACCAAGACCGACTGCGATCACATCGAGCTCTGGGACACCGACACCAAGGGCACGTGGCGCTTCGGCAAACCTGGCCCCTGCACGAACGTTGGCAGCACCGGGTCGGGCATCAGCTCGCTCGGCGTCAGCGGCAACCGCGTGGTGTGGGTGCGCTACAACGGCGGCAACCTGCGCGACTGGCTGCTGATGACCGCGACGACCACACAGAAGACACCGAAGCAGCTGCGGTTCGTCGAACAGGACGTCGACCTGGCGACACCGCCGATCGTCGTCGGCGACTCGACCGCCTCCATGGGCATTCCCTTCGCGGCGGGCAAGGAAGTCGTTCTCCTCGGTACGAACGGGGTCGCCGTCTTCAAGGTCACCGAGACGGCGCCCGTCGTGGCGGTCACAGCCGGCAAAGGCCCGGCGGGGGCTGTCGTTGCAGCGCTGTTGCAGTCCGGCGAGGTCGTGCTGCACAAGATCAACGGATCCGTCGCCTGGACCGAGCCCTACTCCCCCGGTGCCGTGAAGGCGATGGCGCTGGCTCCGGTCGGACTGGTCGCGCAGTTGCCTGGCGCCGTTCAGACCAAGTCACCCTCTACCTCGTCGGTGGCGACACTTCCTGCCGGCGCGGCGATGGTCGACTTTGCCGAGGGGCGCATCCTCTACACGCTGAACGGCGAGGTTCACGCCTTCAAGACGTCGACCTCCAAGGACACGTTGCTGCTGAAGAGTGCAAGCGGAGCGCCCGCGATCGTCCCGACGATCGACACGTACGGTTTCGGCTGGGGCCAGAGGACGAAAGTCAGCTTCGCCTGCGGAGGCTGCGTCACCTACGGGCCGTAGCCCAGCGAGGGACTCAGGCCGCCGACTCGTCCCGCGGAAGCTCGATTGCCGCGTCCGCGGGCAGCGGCACGCCGTGCTGGGGGCGACGCCGCTCGTGGGTGCGCTTGTCCCTATAGCGCTCGACCTGACGCTCGAGCTTGTCGACGAGGCGGTCGATCGCGGCCTCGTAGGTTACAGCGGACTCGTGCGCGATGAGGCTCGGCCCCTTCGTGTGAACGACAGCTTCAACCGTGTGGTCGTCGGCTATCGACGGGTTGTGCTCCAGCGAGAACGTGACCTCGACGAACGTCAGGTCGTGCAGGCGCCGATCGAGCTTCGCGAGCTTCGTCTCGGCGTACTGCCGCATCTCGTCGGTCAGGTGGTCGTGACGGGCGGTGAGCTTCAGTTGCATGACGTACCTCCGTCTCCGGGCTCACCACCGATTCTACTACCGGATCGCCCGGGCCAGGCAGACCACCTCGACCCGGCAGGCGCCCACCTTGCGGAGCGCTGACGCGCAGGCCGCCACCGTCGACCCGGTCGTGTAGACGTCGTCCACGAGGCAGACGCTGCGAGGGACGCCGCCTCGGGCAGTGAATGCCCGGACAACATTCCGGCGACGCTCCGCGCGGGGCAGGCCGCGCTGTCTCGCGACTCCCGGGCGACGGGTCAGGAGATCGAGGCAGGGCAGCGACCAGGCCGCGGAGAGGCATTCTGCAAGCCGGGCTGCGGGGACATGGCCGCGCTTCAGGCCTCTATCCCGGTCGCCGGGAACGAACGTGAGGGCCTCGACGCGGGGCGGTGGTACGACATCGACCACGAGTGCAGCACCGAGCTCGGCGAGGTCACGACGGCCGCGCTCCTTCCACGACGAGACGAGCGCACGAGCTCGCTCCTCGTAGACGAGAGCCGCCCTGGCGGATTCGAACGCGAGGCGCCGGCCGGCGCAGTCGGCGCAGCGCCTGACCGGCCAGGGGCCCGGCGCGCCGCATCGCTCGCAGAACGGCGGCCGGCAGCGCACGAGGCTCACGAGGCACGACGGGCACACCGGATCGCCCGTTCGCCCACAGACGCCACAGCGGACGGGCAACAACACGTCGAGGAGGCCCATCGTGCGACGGTAGCCGCGAGGGAGTGACGCCTTCGTGCCAGCTTTGTGCCGGCTCCCGCGCAGGCGTGTATGACCTCGCGCCCTGCTCTGCAGCGGGGTCACGCTAGGCGCTAGCCCGATTCGGCGAGCAACTCCCGCAGTAGCGGGCGTGCCAGATCGAGGTCGCCCGGATCCTTGATCGGCAGGAACCGCCCCTCGCGGCCATCGCGTGGCACGACGAGGAACGTCGTCTCGACGTGAGCCGAGAGCTCGTGGTAGAGCCGCTCGAACTGGATTACCGACTCCCCCTCCACGTTCTTCTCGACGACGAGCCAGGTCAACTCCATCGGCTCACGGAGGGCCTCGACGGTGATCAGCGCGGTGTTGGTGTTGAACACCGAGATCCGACGCTGATCGAACGTCGGCGGGAAGCGGAAGCCCTCGAGCAGCTGGGGCCTGCCATCGACGCGCGCCGGCGCCCCGCCCGAGTCGCTCCCCTTGGCGACGACCTCGATCGTCAGCGGCGCCCCCGCCAGCAGGTGGGCGCCGACGATCACCGGGTCGACCCGCGCTCGGAGATTGTCCACGTTCGAGACGAGCACCGAGCGGACGCCCTCACGGTCGAGCTCGGCCAGCACCCCCGAGGTGCGGATCGCGGTGAGGAGATCGCCGTGGCCCTGGCCGTAGAGCGACGGGTTGCCCACGCCGTCGAGGAACAGCCGCCCGTCCGGATGCAGCCGGGGAGCGGCCGACTGGAGAAAGCGAAACGGCTCGCCGAGATGCCGCTCGGCGACGTGAGCGGCCACGGTCTCGTCAGTCGCGAAGCTCGTCATCAGGGCAACCGGAATTTCGGCCCCGAGCGCCGTACCGAGCCTACGGGTCAGCTCGACCTTCACCTCGAGGAAGCTTCGCCCGTCGATCGCCTCGGCCGACGCCTTGACGCCGCCGCCGAAGCGCGTCGCCATACCGCCGACGAGGACGACGATCGCGATCGAGCCCTCCCGTAGCGCCTCGACGCCCGCTGTCTCCGCTTCCTCGTAGGCCGGAGTCCCGGGGGCAGGCAGAACCGTGAGATCCGACGGAAGCGGCGGCGCCACGATGCCGGTGACGACGTTCGATCGCGTCGTCAACGTGCCGGCAGCAAGCTCAGCGCGGAGCTGCTCGAACCGCACCGGATCGAAGCCGTGGCGCTCCAGGAGCACCCGCGTCACGGGATCGACTTCGTCGAGGATCACCGCGAGCGCACCGGCGCCGGAAGTGACGTCCCGTAGGGGGCACGATGGACCCCGTCCTCGGTCACGATCGCGTCTATCAGCGAGGCAGGCGTGACATCGAACGCAGGGTTGCGGGCAGCGAAGCGCGACGTCACCTCGGCGCCGTCGCGCTCCTCGATCGGGATCGCAGCGCCGTCCAGGGCCGTCGGGTCGATCGTCGAGGTCGGTGCGACGATCACGAACGGGATCCCATGGTACCGGGCGAGAACGGCAAGCCCGTAGGTGCCGATCTTGTTCGCGGTGTCGCCGTTCGCCGCGATCCGGTCCGCCCCCGTGATCACGATGTCGACCTCGCCCACTCCCATCCGCGACGCTGCCGCTCCGTCGACGATCACGGCGTGTGGAATCCCGAGCGCCTCGAGCTCGAACGCGGTCAGGCGCGCACCCTGGAGCAGGGGCCGCGTCTCGTCGACCCACACGTGAGCGACGTGCCCTCCCTCCCACGCTGCTCGGATTGCGCCGACGGCCGAGCCATAACCGCCCGTGGCGAGACCGCCGGCGTTGCAATGCGTCAGCACCCGCGCGCCCGCGGGCACGAGCTCTGCCGCGTGGTCTCCCATTGCCCGGCACCGTTCGACCTCGTCCTGATGGATCCGTCGGGCCCGCTCGGGCGTCGGGTCGGGTTGCATCTCGTCCAGTGCCCAGCGGAGATTCACCGCCGTGGGGCGTGAGGCTGCGAGGATCCCGTACGCCTCGTCGAGATCGTCTCCGCGCGTGGCCGCCAGTGCCATCCCGTAGGCCGCCGCCACCCCGATCGCCGGCGCACCCCGGACTGCCAGGGTGCGAATCGCGTCGGCGAGCTCCGCCGCGTTGCCGCAGCGGAGCTCGACGACCTGATCCGGGAGCAGGCGCTGGTCGAGGACGACGACAGCGTCGTCCTCGAGCCTGACGATCGCCTCCGGCTCCAGCAGATTGCGAAGCGCCGCAGGCGATCCTGCCGGCTCTAGGTTCCCTCGTCCCACGAGGCCAGGTACTTCGCCTGCTCCTCGGTGAGCTGGTCGATCGAGATCCCCATCGTTGCCAGCTTGAGCCGTGCGATCTCATCGTCGATCTCCTTCGGGACGACGTAGACCTTGCGCTCGAGCTCGGCGGCGTTGGCCACAATGTACTCGGCCGAGAGCGCCTGGTTGGCGAACGACATGTCCATCACCTGTGCGGGATGCCCTTCGGCCGCCGACAGGTTGACCAGCCGGCCTTCGGCGAGGAGGTACACCTTGCGACCGTCGGGGAGCGTGAACTCTTCCACGAACTCACGTGCCTCGCGCGTCTCGGTGGCGATGGCGCGCAGCGCGCCGATCTCGATCTCGACGTTGAAGTGCCCGGTGTTGGCGAGGATGCAGCCGTCCTTCATCACCGCGAAGTGCTCCTTCGCGATCACGGACTTGTCGCCCGTCGCCGTGACGACGATGTCCGCCACCTTGACTGCCTCGGCCATCGGCATCACCTGGAAACCGTCCATCACCGCCTCGATCGCCGGCATCGGGTCGACCTCGGTCACGATCACGTGGGCGCCCATGCCCTTGGCGCGCATCGCGACGCCGCGGCCGCACCAGCCGTAGCCGGCGACGACGAAGACGCGGCCGGCGAGCAGCACGTTCGTCGCGCGGATGATCCCGTCGAGCGTGGACTGTCCGGTGCCATAACGATTGTCGAAGAGGTGCTTCGTGCGCGCCTCGTTGACGGCGACAACGGGGAAGCCGAGCTTGCCGTCACGCTCGAGCGCCTTCAGGCGGATCACTCCGGTCGTCGTCTCCTCGGTGCCGGCGATCACGTCGTCGAGCCGATCCCGCCGATCCTTGTGGAGGATGCCGATCACGTCGGCGCCGTCGTCCATCGTGATGTGGGGGCGATGCTCGATCGCCGCCTCGAGGTGCTTGTAGTAGGTGTCGTCGTCCTCGCCCTTGATCGCGTACGTCGCGATCCCGTAGGTGTCGACGAGCGCCGCGGCGACATCGTCCTGGGTCGAGAGCGGGTTCGACGCACACAGGACAACGTCGGCACCGCCGGCCTTCAGGGTGCGCATCAGGTTGGCGGTCTCGGAGGTGACATGGAGGCACGCCGAGACGCGGTAGCCCTCGAGTGGGCGCTCACGCTCGAACCGCTCCCGGATCGCGGCCAGGACGGGCATCTGCCTGTCGGCCCATTCGATCCGCCGCACGCCCTCGGCCGCGAGGGCGAGGTCTTTCACATCGTGGTGCTGAGTCGTAGCCATGGTTTCGGGTCTCTCGCTTTCGGTGTGTGAACCGTCCGAGTCTAGCGAGCGGGCCGCGGTCACCCGGTGCCGTGGCGGCTACGAGTCGCGCTCGGGACGGCCGTAACGGTCGTCGAGCCGCACGATGTCCCCGAGCTGCGGCGTCGAGACCTCGAGGATCGTCGTGTCCTCGATCGCCGTCACGCGGTGCACGGTTCCGGGCCGGTAGCGAAAAGCGTCTCCGGCTGTGATCTCGAACGGCGTCAGCGGGCCGTCGAGCTCTCCGAGCTCGACCGTCGCCCGGCCGGACTGGACGAGCCACGACTCGTCCTTCTTCTCGTGGTACTGCAGGCTCAGCGCCTGGCCGGCCCGGACGAACAGCACCTTGCCGACGTACTCCTCGGCGTGGGCCCAGATCAGCTCGTAGCCCCAGGGCTTGTCGACCCGGCCGGGCTTGAACTCGTACGGCCGACTCATGCGAGCCACTCCGGATGCGCCGCGACGTGCTCATCGGCGCGCCGCAACTCCTTCGCCGTGTTCACCGTCAACCAGAGCCCCTGGTGGCGGAACGCGCGGAGGCTGCTCTCGGCCGCGAGCTCGGGGAAGATCGTCGTCTCGTGATCGCCTCGCTCCGGGAACCGGGCAAGAGCCTCCTCGGAGAGCGCATAGACGCCGCAGTTTACCCAGTACGGAACCCGCCCGATCTCGTGAAAGCCCGTTACGAGGTCGTCGTCGGTGACGTCGACCTGCCCGAACTGGGAGGGCGGCTGAGCCACCGTGACGGTTGCCGCGGCTCCCGTCGCCCTATGGCGCTCGAGCAGTGCGGAGAAGTCGACGTCGATCAGCTCGTCGCCGTTCATCGCCAGCACGTCACCCTGCTCCAGTCGCGAGGCTGCGGCGAACCGGATCGCGCCGCCACGGCCGAGCCTCTCCGGTTCCCCGGCACAGACGATCTCGACACCGAGACCGGCCAGGCCGGTCTCGAACTCGGCCTCCTGCCCTGCGGCGCAGCTGACGATCACGCGATCGACTCCCGCAGCGCGCAGCCGCCCAACCTGCCAGGCGAGCAGCGGCCGCGACCCGACCGGGACGAGCGACTTCGGGCGGCCGCCGGTGGCATCACCCATTCGCTCCGCTTTCCCCCCGGCGAGCACGATCGCCTCCATCAGACGGTGTCGCCCTCGGCGGCCCGGCCAATTCCCTCGTACCTGAGCCCGGCTGCGCGCATCCGCTGCGGATCGAGGAAGTTGCGCCCGTCGATCAGCACGTCACCTCGCATCGTCGTTGCGACGGCCTCCCAGTCGACGTCGGCGAGCTGAGGCCACTCGGTTACGATCACGACCGCATCGGCTCCCGCCGCCGCCGCCTCGGGGGTGTTGGCGACGTCGACGCCGTTCACGTCCGACCCATCGACGATCTGATCCCATACGACGACATCGGCACCCTCGGCAAGCAGGCGACCTGCCAGCACGAGGCTCGGCGCCTCACGCATGTCGTCGGTGTGCGGCTTGAAGGCGAGCCCGAGCAGCGCCACCCTCCTGCCGCGCAGCGATCCCAGGTGACTGTGCAACTTGCCGATCACCCGGCGCTTTTGCAGCTCGTTGACCTCGATCACCGCCGTGAGCAGCTGGAAGTGATAGCCGGAGTTCGCGGCGAGCTGCTTCAGCGCGAGCGAGTCCTTGGGAAAGCATGAACCGCCGAAGCCGATCCCGGCCCGTAGGAAGCTCGGGCCGATGCGGCGGTCGAGCCCGATCCCTTCGGCGACTCTGACAACGTCGGCACCGGTCGCCTCGCAGACGTTGGCGATCTCGTTGATGAACGAGATCCGGGTCATCAGGGCGGCGTTGGCGGCAAGCTTGATCATCTCGGCCGAGGCGACGTCGCAGCGCACGACGGGGCCTTCGATGCCGCCGTGGAGCACGGCGACGGCGTCACCGTCAGCCTCGCGGAACGCCCCCACCACGATCCGATCAGGGTGCAAGAAGTCGGTCACCGCGGTTCCTTCCGCCGTGAACTCGGGGTTCGACACGTAGCCGACGTGCGAGAGGCCTCCCTCGTCGAGCCGTTGCCGTACCTTCGTCCCGGTGCCGACCGGCACCGTGCTCTTCATCACGACCACACAGGGCCGATCGAGGCCTGCCAGCTCGTCGATCACCGTCCAGACCGCGGAGAGATCGGCGTCGCCGGAGTAGGTCGGCGGCGTCCCGACCGCCACGTAGACAAAGTCGGCACCGGCGATCGCCTCGGAGACCTCGGTCGTGAACGACAACCGCTCGGCGTTGCGGGCGATCAGCTCGCCGAGGCCGGGCTCGTAGATCGGCACCTCGCCGCGAGAGAGCCTGGCAATGCGGTCGGGCAGAACGTCCCGCACGACGACGGAGTGGCCGAGCTCGGCGAAGCACGCTCCCGTGACGAGGCCAACGTAGCCGGCCCCGAACACGGCCACGCGTGAAGAAGTGGCGCCCACGACCGTCGGAGGGTACCGCGCCGCGACGTTCGGGGTCGTGGCTACCGGGACTTGAGCTTCGACACGGGCCGGAGACCCTTGGCGACGGCGAGCATCGTCTCGTTCGAGAGACGGTCGAGCAGCGAGTTGACGACCCAGTAGCTCGCACCCTTCTGGCGCAGGACGACCATGTGCAGGTGCGGCCCGTTGTAGAAGAGCTCGTAGCGTCGGCCACCGATGTTGCGGACGAAGTTTGCGCTTCCCAGCACCGGCGCGTCTTTCCAGTCGGTCTCCTGGACGCCCCAGTAGTCGTTCGAGCTCATCTTGTAGGTCAGCCGCACCGTCTTGTGGTGGTCATTGTCGGGGAAGCGATAGAACCGAATCGGGCGCTCGCGGTCGATCCAGGAGGAGCGTTCGAGCACGGTCGGCACCATCAGCGGGTAGGCGACCCGCGGCTGGATACTCTTGAGCAGGCCGTAGGCGGCCGACGCCCCGGGCACGACGTTTGCCGGCTGACGCTGCGGCGTCTGGTCGACCGGCGCGGACGCGAGCGTGCCGTGGAACGTCTGCCCGACGACGGTCGTCAACATCGCCCCGTTCGCCAGTGCGCGGATCGCGGGCGTCGCCTTCTTCACATCGGCAGAGCCGAAGAGGTTTGCCACCTTGCGTCCGGCCGCCTTGGCGCCCCGCTGCTTCGGGTCGAAGTAGACGACCGTGCGGAAGAACGAGAAGTTCGGCACGTTCGCCGGGATGCCGTCGGGCGGCGTCAGGATCGGGTAGCCCCGCTGCCCGAGGAGGTAGCTCGCGTTCGAGGCCGAGCCGGTGACGCCGTTGCCGTTCAGCACCGTGACGCTCGTCTGCTTCGGCGGCGGCGCCTTCTCCTTGATCTTCTCCCCGAGCGCGACGGCCGTCGCCTTCTGCGGCGACTGGACGTCGGGGTTCGCCCACTGCCGCACGGCCGTGTCGATGTTCGCCTGAGAGGTCGTGAGGTCGGCGTAACCCTCGAGCCCTTCGATGCGGGACTGGAACACGTGGCCGGGCGGCAGCGAGTATGCGAGCACCGCGTACGAGAGCACCGTCTCGGCGCTGACGTTGCTGCCCCCACCCTGCGCCACCTCGATATTGCTGGTCATCGCCTTGACCAGTTTCGGGAGCCTCAACAGCGAGAAGTTCGAGCGCATCTGATCCTTGAGCGCCCGCACGAAGAGCTGCTGGCGGGCGTTTCGGTAGAGGTCGCTGTCGGTATGGCGGAAGCGAACGAAGTCGAGGGCCTGATAGCCGCCCAGGCGCTGGTAGCCCGGTTGGAGGTTGATCGTGGCGTACCCGGTCGGGCCACTGTGCGTATTGAGATAGCGGCGATCGATGTCCAGCCAGATGCCGTTGAGCTTGTCGACGACCTGTGTGAAGCCGCGGAAGTTGACGGCGATCAGGTAGTTGATGGGCACCCCGGTCAGCTTCCGGACCGTCTCGAGTGTCCCGCGGGAGCCACAGGCCGCGTAGGCAGCGTTGATCTTGGTCACGTAGGACGACTTACCGGGACAGACGATCTCGGCGCGGAGGTCTCGGGGGAACGAGAGCAGTGAGATCGTCTGCGCCTTGGGATCGGCCCGGACGAGCATGAGCGTGTCCGATCGCGACGGCGCGCCTTTACCATCACTTGCACGATGGTCGTAGCCGATCACGAGTGCGGTTGCCGGCTGCCCCGCGATCGGCAGGTCGAGCTGCTTCGCAGCCCGCTTCACGTCGATGCTCCTGGGAGCGACTGCCGCAACCGTCTCGTGGAGGTAGAGGTAGGCACCGCCCGCCACCCCCACGGCACACGTCACGATCACGGTTACTGACCAGCCGAGGATCGAGAGGGCGAGCGAGCGGCGACTCCGGCGCGGCGGCTCCGGCTGCCGGTAGATGGCGACCGGCCCGGACGGACCGGGAGGCAACTGCATCTTGCCGTTGCCGGCGTGGCCCCGTCCTACGCCTCTCTTGAGTGTTGTCCGCATACGGAAACGGGCGCCGCGCGCCCGTGAAGCCAGGATACCGGAGCCTCCGGCGGAGCAGCCGTCCGCTTACAGGGTGTTAACGGCAGTGAACCCGGCTTCGTCGAGCGCCCGGCCGAGCCGGTCGAGCTCATCGCGTGCTCCGGCGCTGACCCGCACCGCCGTCGGCGCACCGAACGGTGCCCCGGACTGCACGGCGACCCCGTGGCGCAGCAGGGCCGCGCCGACCTCGTCGGCGCCCGTTCCGAGCTCGACGAGCACGAAGTTGGCCTCGCTCCCGGAAAGCGGTTCGAGCCCGTGCGCGACCAACAGGGCCATGAGAGCGGCCACAGCCTTCCGGTTCCTATCGCGTCGCCGCCCGATCTCGTCCTCGTCGGCGAGGCTGGCCAGCGCAGCGGCCTGGGCCGGCGCGCCGACGTCGTAGCCCCGCTGGACGCGATGCATGGCCGCGACGACGGCGGCCGGGCCGACGCCGTAGCCGACGCGGAGGCCGGCGAGCCCGTAGAGTTTCGAGAACGTGCGCAGGACGAGCGCATCGACACCTCGCCGTACGAGCTCGACGACCCCGTCGAAGCGGTCGGACGGGTCGAGGTAGTCGAAGTAGGCCTCGTCGATCACGGGCAGGACATGCTCCGGGAGTCCTGCGACGAATGCCAGGAGCTCTTCGCGCTGCACGACGCGCCCGGTCGGATTGTTCGGTGTCGCGAGAAACACGAGCCTCGTGCGAGGAGTGACGGCAGACGCCATCGCGCCAAAGTCGACGTCGCCGGCGGACGAGAGAGGCACCGCGACCGCCACGGCGTCTCGTTTCAGCGGGTCGCGGACGAAGCTCGGAAAGGATGGCCAGGCAACGACCACCTCGTCCCCGGGCTCGAGCACCGCCTGACAGACGTAGCCGATGACTGCGTCGGCGCCCGCCGCCACGAATACCTGCTCGAACGGCACCTGGTGCCGTTCCGCGAGTGCCCCGACGAGCTCGAAGGAGCCGCGGCCCGGGTAGCGGTTGAGCGACGGCAGCACCGCCTCGATCGCGGCGAGGGCCGACCTGAACGGCCCCTCGAGGCCCTCGTTCAGCCCCAGCCCGGCAACGCCCGGGCCAAGCAGGGGGATCGGGGCACCGAATGGAAGCTGATCGAGCGAGGGGCGCGGAAAGCGGGCGCCGTCGCTCACGTTGCGACGGGCTGGAGCGGCGGCACCGGGGCCGCGTCGCCGGGGATCGGGTCGACGGGCACGACCGGCTCCCATTCACCCCAGTCGTCCCCCCCGTCCTGCCGCCGAAGCCACCAGACGTAGCCACCCGCGGCGGCGAGCCCGAGCGCGAGCACCCACCGGAGCGGGTGTCGCTGGCGCGGGCGCCGCGCGAACGAAATTCCCTCGCCGGCGACGAACGAGGCAACAGCGGCGGTGCCGCGTTTCCTGATCAGGCGGCGCATGTACCACCAGCCGAGCGTCATTGCGAGCGTGTTGCGACGGGCATTTGCGGATTCGAACATCAGCGCCTCTTCGGTGGAAGGTGGATGGCCCGGCCGAGCGCGACGAGCCCGGCCTCCTTGATCGCCTCGGAAAGAGTCGGATGCGGCGCGATCCCGTCGGCGATCGTCTCCACGGTGGACTCGGCGTCGAGCGCGACGACTCCGACCTCGATCAGGTCGGTTGCGTGCGGGCCTACGATCACGAGCCCGAGCAGCTCGCCATAGGTGGTGTCGTGGATCGACTTCACCCAACCGCCGGTGGCGCCGGACATCACTGCCCGGGCGTTTGCCACCCAGGGAAAGACGCCGACCGCGACCGTGTCCCCGTACTGCTCCCGCGCCTGGGCCTCGGTGAGGCCGACGCCGGCGATCTCCGGATCGGTGTAGATCGGGCGCGGCACGGCCGGGCTGCCGAGCGCCGACTCGTGGCCCATCGCATTCTCGGCCGCTATCTCGCCCTCTCGGAACGCCGTGTGCGCCAGCTGCCAGCGTCCTGCGACGTCACCGGCGGCGAAGATAGTCGGAATCGCGGTGCGCATGTGATCGTCGGTGGCGATGCCCGTACGCGCGTCCGTCGGGATCCCGATCTCGTCGAGTCCGAGGCCGTGGACGAGCGGCGCACGGCCGACTGCGACGAGCATCAGGTCGGCCTCGATCGACTCGCCGTCGCCGAAGTGGACGACGAGCTGATCCCCGGTGTCCTCGACCGCCGTGCACTGCTTCTCGAGGTGCACCGCGATGGTGCGGCGCTTGAAGGCCTTGAGGAGCTCCTTGGCGGCATCCACGTCCTCCTGCGGGATCAGCGTCGGCAGCATCTCGACGATCGTCACCTCGCTCCCGAACCGCGAGAAGATCGACGCAAACTCGCAGCCGATGATCCCGCCGCCGAGCACGACGAGTCGGCGTGGGACCTCGGTTTGCGCCAGGAGCCCGGTGGAATCGACGCAACGCGGCGAGTCGAGGCCCGGGATCGGCGGGCGCACCGGGTACGAGCCCGTCGCGACGATCGCGCTCGTGAACGTGATCGACTCGCCGCCCTCGACCGCGATCGTGGTCGGGCTCGTGAAGCGGCCCGTGCCCTCAACCCACTCGACGCCGAATGCCTTGAAGAGGTTCGCGACGCCGCCCGTCATCTGGTTGACGACTCCGTCCTTCCACGCGGCAGCCTGGGTGAAGTCGAGCTGCGGCTCCGAGACGCCAACCCCGAGCTTGGCGAAGGTCTCGCTCGCGTCATGGAGCGCGTGCGCGGTCTGGACCCAGGCCTTGGTGGGAATGCAACCCACCCGCAGGCAGGTGCCGCCGAGCGCCGGCTCGCGCTCGATGCAGACGACCTTGCCGCCGAGCTGGGCGACCCGGATCGCGGCCGTGTAGCCGGCAGGCCCACCACCGAGAACGGCGACGTCACATTCCATTCCGATTCAACCTTTCATCGAGAGCGTCTCTCCCGATCGTACTCATGCCACGGTCGCGAGCATCGTCAAGGAGTCCGGAGTCTCGCCAACCTGGACGAAGCCGTGGTTGGCGTAGAGCCCGATCGCCCCTTCGTTGAGTCGATCGACCGCAAGGCTGACGGCCGCGAAGCCACCCTCCCTGGCCCGGAGCAGGAGCGTCGAGAGGAGAGCGCTGCCGACGCCCTTGCCGCGGGCGTTCGGAACGACCGCGACGGCGAGCTCCGGCGTCTGCTCGTCGACGAAGCCGTACCCGGGCGTCGAGGCCGGAAACAGCCGGAACCAGGCGGCGCCGACCGGAAAGCCGTCGAGCAGCGCAATCACGGCCGTGTCGCCGCTGCGGCCCCAGGCCTTCACGTAGAGCTGGACGGGGCCGGGCCCGCCGCCCGGCTGGCGCTCCTTCCAGTAGTACGCGTGGTGCAGCATGTCGCGGAGGAAACGAACGTCCTGCGCTCCTCCTCTGCGAACGACGACGGCCACGGCGACGCGCCCTACAACGCGAGCGCGGGTTGCTCCACCAGGGCGACGAGCGTGCGGAGGAACTCGGCACCGTCGGAACCGTCGATCGCCCGGTGATCGCAGGTCAGGGTCACCTGCATCAGCGGCGCCACGTCGAGCCCGCCGTCTACGACGACCGGCGTGTTCTTCACGGCGCCGACCGCCAGGATCGCGACCTGCGGCGGATTGAGAACCGCGACGAACTGGTCGACGCCGAACATACCGAGATTCGAGATCGTGAACGTGCCGCCCTCCATGTCGGGCAGAGTCAGCTTGCCGTCGCGTGCGCGGCCGACGAGGTCGGCGCGGGCGCGGGCGATCTCCTGGACGCTGCGGCGATCGGCATCGCGGATCACGGGTACGACGAGGCCGCTCGGGGCGGCGACGGCCATGCCGACGTGCGCGCCGGGATGACGCTGGATCTCGTCACCGGCAAAGGTGGCGTTGATGGCGCGGTGGCGGACGAGCGCGACGCCGACGAGCTTGGTCAGTAGGTCGTTGACCGTGGGCTTGACGTCTCCCTCGCCGAGCCGGGCGACGAGTTGCTCCCGCAGGTGGAGCGTCTCGGTCATATCGATCGAGACGCCGAGCTGGAAGACGGGTGCCGTCCACGCCTCGGTGAGGCGCCGGGCGATCGTCTTGCGCACGTTGCTGAGGGTGACGATCTCGACCTCGCCGATAGGCACCGGCAGGGAGGCCGGCGGTGGGGCCGCCGCGCCCGCGATCGGCGCGAGCTCGACGTCGCCGGCAACGATCCGCCCGTCGGGCCCGGTGCCGCTGAGCGTCATCAGGTCGACGCCGCGCTCGCGGGCGATGCGCCGCGCGAGCGGGGAGGCCTTGATTCCCGACAAGGAGATCGCCCCCGGAGCAGGAGCGGCCGGACCGCCTCCGTTGCCACCGACGACCGCCGCAGGCGGATCTGCGTCCCGAGCAGGCACGGCCTCAGGCGCCGGGGCCGGGCCCGCGCCGCTTACCCCGCCGCCCTCGATGATCGCGATCGTGTCGCCGACGGCGACCTCGCCCTCAGACACGACGATCGTCAACAGGACGCCCGCTACCTCCGACTCGACCTCCTGCGTCACCTTGTCGGTATCGAGCTCGTAGAGAGGCTCGTTGGCAACGACCGCGTCGCCCTCGGCCTTGAGCCAACGCACTATCGTGCCCGTCTCCATTCCCTGCCCGAGCCGCGGCAGCTTCACCTCGGTCGCCATCACACCACCAACCGAGACGCGTTCGACGTCGGGATCGGCAGCTCACCTGCGACGAGACTCATGGCCGTCATTATGCTGACGCGCGATGAAGCTCGTCGATCAATGGCGCGGGATCGAGGCCGGACTGCCTTCCGACTGGGAGCAGGTACGCCTCACGCTGACCACGGAACAGCCCGAGGATCTGACGCGGGCCGCACAGGTGCTCGGATCGATCACGGCCGGTCGGGTCGGCTCCGGCCTCGTCTTCGACGTCGACCGGGCGGCAGGCCCGAACGGCACCCAGAAGGTGATCCGGCTGTTCGAACGGCTCGATCGCGAGCGGAACTGGTGCCTGATCGAGAAGTCGGGCGTGCAGGCGGCCGAGCCTGCCGACGCTGCCGCCGCCGAGAAGACACGCGATGCCGCGTCGGTCGCAGCGAGCTGGGATGCCGCGCTGGCGCCGCTTCCGTCCGACTGGACCGACCTTCTCTGCGAGCTGCAGATCGAGTCGAGCAGCCTGCTCGACCGCACCGCGCTGCTGTGCGCGCCGCTCAACCCGACGCGCGACGGTTCCCGGGTAGCCTTCACCTTCCGCGCCTCCGGGCGCTCGGGCTACGGCGCGTCGCCGTCGATGGCCCGCCGCTGCTTCGAGCGACTCGATGCCGAGGGTATCGCCGGCTCGACGCAGGTGCTTCGCGTCCTCTCGGACACCTCGAACGTGGACACCCAGGGCCCGGTCTGGCTCGTGGGCGGCAAGACTCTGTAGAGGATCTAGGAGACGGGAATGCGGCCGCCGGGAAGCACCGGCGCCTTTGCGTCGCTGCCGTAGCGAAGCGTGCCGGCCGTCAGCTTCAGCTTCCAGGTAAGGGTGCCGACGAAGGCAGCCGTTGTTGCCTTGGTAACACCTGCGCCGGTGAGCCGCGCGCCACGCCTCGAGGAACGATCACGCACCGTCACGACGGCCGGGCCGACGGGCAGCGTCGTGACAGCCTTGCCCGAATTGCTCCTCAGCGTGACGGCCTGGCCGGTGACGGTGAGCACGAGCCTGGCCACGACGCCCGTCACCGGCGTCAGCGTCGGCGTCGGGTCGGGCGGCGGCGTTCCCACCGTGAACTCCCCGTTCATCCGCGAGCTATGAGCGTCACAGAGGAAGGTGTACTTCCCGTCGGTGACGGTGATCTTGAAGGTCTGCTCGCCGAGCCGATCCACTTCGGTCGAGACGTCGACTCCGGGACCGGTCAGGTGGAAGTTGTGCTCGTCGCTCTTATCGGAGACGACGAACGTGTACGTCCCCGGGTCGAGGTGCTTCACCTTCGCTCCCGATTCGTCGAGCATGGAGATCGTGAAGCCGGGGCCGACGGAGCCGCTCAGTGACGATCCGGCCGCGCCCGCGACGCCGACCGCGAGGAGAGTGGCGGCCGCGAAGGCGATCAGGACACGTGCGAGTGGCATCGAGACGTTCCTACGCACGCTCGGCCGGATCGGATTGCGATCAGCCACGAAGCTCGGCGTCGAATCGTTCGGCGAGGGCTGCGACGACCCGTTCCCGCACAACGGCGGCATCGTCGTCGGAAAGCGTCCGGTCGGGCACCTGGAGCGAGAGGTGAATCGCGACCGACTTGCGCCCGTCGCGCAATTGGTCGCCGCGGTACACGTCGAAGACGCGAGCCTCCCGAAGCTCCGGGGCGCCCGCCCCGAGGACGGCCGCGACGAGCGCCGAGGCTTCGACCTCCTCTGCGACGACGACGGCGATGTCCTGGCGCAGTGGTGGAAACGTGATTACATCCTCGTAAAGGATCCGCTCGGGGATCGGTGCGGTCAGCTCGACCAGATCGAGCTCGAACACGCCCCACGCGCCGTCGAGCAGTGACGGGTGAAGCTCGCCAAGCCACCCGGCAGACGTCGCCGCGGCCTTGCCGGGATGAAGAAACGGCAACGTCGTGCGCGCCGGCTCGAACGGCAGGTGAAGCGCGTCGTGCAGCACCTCGAGGACGGCGCGCGCGCCCACGAAGCCGCCGTCCACGATCCCGCCGACCCGCCAGCGCTCCTCGGGGAGCTCCTCGCCGCCCGGGAGGTAGACCCGGGCCAGCTCGAAGAGAGCGATCCGCTGGTTGCCGGCGTCCACGTTCTCGGAGGCGGCAGCGATCAGCCCGTCGAGCACCGTCGTGCGGAGAACCGCCTGGTCGCCGCTCATCGGATCGGGAAGCCTGATCGCAGCCGGGTCCGGGTCGGTGGCGACAAGGCTCCAGGTGTAGGCCTCGCTGAAGCCGGCGCCGACTAGGACGTCCTCGACGACCCGCCGGAGCCGCTGATCGCGTGTCAGGTGCCCGGCGACGGAACGCCGCAGCGGCATTGTGTGTGGGACGCGATCGAGCACGATGCGCGCAACCTCCTCGACGAGGTCGATCTCGCGCGTCACGTCCCGCGCCCTCCAGGTCGGAACCGTCACCTGCATCGCGTCATCGACGCCGAAGCCGAGGCGCTCCAGGATCCCGCGCTGCTCGGCGGGTGGCAGCGCGAGGCCGATCAGCGCATCGCTTCGCTCAGGCCGCAGTCGGATCACGGGGCGGGCGGGTAGGCCGCTGTGGACGTCTGCGCTGCCGGTCAGTTCGGCGCCCGCGAGATCGACGATCAGCCGGCTCGCGAGCACGGCGGCCGGCTCGGCGAGGTAGGGGTCGACGCCCTTCTCCCAGCGGTTCGAGCCCTCCGTGCGCAGGCCGAGGCGCTCGGATGTCTGCAGGATCCCGATCGGCTCGAAGTTCGCAGCCTCGAGTAGCACCTCGGTCGTCGCGTCGGTGACTTCGCTGTCGGCCCCGCCCATGATCGCCCCGAGCGCAACGGCCCGCTCGCCGTCGGTGATCAGCAGATCGCGCTCGTCGACCCGGCGGCGCGTCCCGTCGAGCGTCACGACCTCCTCCCCGGTCCGCGCGTGGCGCACGGCGATCCGCCCGCCCGCGAGCGTGGCCCGATCGAAGGCGTGCAGGGGGCTCCCGTAGACGTGCATCACGTAGTTCGTCACGTCGACAACGTTCGAGATCGACCGCATCCCGGCCGCGTGCAGCCGGGCCCGCAGCCACATCGGCGAAGGGCCGACGGTCACGTTGGAAAGAACACGTGCGATGTAGCGCGGGCAGGCCTGGGGGCTCTCCACCGTCACCTCGACCCACTCGGGGTGGAGGATCGGCGGGTCGACGGCATCGACAGGAATCAGCTCGCCGTCGAACAGGGTCGCGACCTCACGGGCGAGGCCGACCATCGAGAGCAGATCGACCCGGTTCATCGTCGGCGTCACATCGAGCACCTGCTCGTGCACGAGCAGGACGTCGGAGAGCGGCGTGCCCGGCTCGATCCCGTCCGGTAGGAGCATGATCCCCGCGTGGTCGGAGCCGAGCCCGATCTCGTCCTCGGCGAGGATCATCCCGCGCGAGAGCTCGCCCCGCAGCGGCCGCTCGTCGAGCGGCGCCGGGAAGCCGGGTAGGAGGACGCCCGGCAGGCCGACGGCCACCGTTGCGCCGACGCCGAAGTTCCAGGCGCCGCAGACGATCTGGCGTGGCTCGCCCTCGCCGACGTCGAGCTGGCAGAGCTGGAGCTTGTCAGCGTTCGGGTGCTTCTCGGCCGAGAGCACCTTCCCCACGCGGAGGTAGGACAGGTTGTCGCCGACATCGGCGACACCCATGTCGATCACGCGGTCCACCTCGAGCGAGGAGACGGCGAGCCGACGGGCGATCTCGTCCGCTGTCGCATCGACGTGGACGTACTCGCGCAGCCAGGAGACTGGAACCCTCATCGCTAGAACTGCCCCGAGAAGCGGAGGTCGTTGCGCCAGAGCTCGCGCAGGTCGGGGAACTCGTGGCGCAGCATCGCGATCCGCTCGAGGCCCCAGCCGAAGGCGAAACCGCTGTAGCGCTCGGGGTCGTAGCCGACGAGTTCGAACAGCTTCGGGTCGACCATCCCCGCTCCGCCGACCTCGATCCAGCCGGAGTGGCGGCAGATCGTGCAGCCGGCGCCGTCGCAGACGTGGCAGGAGACGTACGCCTCGATCGACGGCTCCGTGAAGGGGAAGTAGTGCGTGCGGAACTGGGTGCGGCGCTTCTCGCCGAAGAGGGCCTTGAAGAGGAAGTCGAGCGTGCCCTTCAGATCGGCGAGCGTGATGCCTTCGTCGACGGCGAGTCCCTCGACCTGGTGAAAGATCGGCGAGTGCGTGGCATCCGGGGTGTCGCGGCGGTAGACGCGCCCCAGGCTCGCGATGTACACCGGCGGCTGCTGCGACTCCATCGTCCGGATCTGCGACGGCGAGGTCTCGGTTCGCAGCACGGTCGCCTCGTTCACGAAGAGCGTCGCCAGGGGCGACCGGGCCGGGTGGCCGGCCGGGAAGTTGAGCGCGTCGAAGTTGTAGTGGGTCGTCTCGACCTCGCGGCCGTCGACGATCCGGTAGCCGAGGCCGAGAAACACTTCCTCGACCTCGCGGCGGATCTGCGTGATCAGGTGGAGCCGGCCCCGCGAGTGGCCGCCGTCCGGGAGCGTCACGTCCACGCGCTCCGTCGTCAAGCGCGCGTCGAGCTCGGCGCGAGCGAGCTCGGCGTCCCGCGCGTCGATCGCCGCCTCGAGCCGCTCGCGGAGCGCGTTCAGCGCCATGCCGGTCTCGCGGTCTCGCACCTCCCGCAGTGCCTGCTTGATCGCGCTCTTGCGCCCCAGGTATTCGACGCGGACGGCCTCGACCGCGACCGTCGACGACGCGGCGGCGGTTGCCGCGAGTGCTTCGCGCTCGAGTTCCTCTGCGTCCATCAGGGGCCGAGCCTACCAACGTGCCGTGGCGCCTACACTGCCGCCCGTGGCCCTCTATGACCCGATCGCGGGGATCTACGACCCCTGGAGCCTCTCCGTGGTCGAGGACATTCCGTTCTACGTCGAGGAGGCAGAGCGGTGCACTGGGCCGGTCGTCGAGCTCGCGGTTGGCACGGGACGCATCGCGATCCCGATTGCCCGGGCGGGACGGCACGTGATCGGCGTCGATCTCTCGGACGGGATGCTGGAGGTCGCGTTCGCGTACGCGAGCGAGCACGGCGTTTCCGACCTCATCGACCTCCGGGTCGGAGACCTGCGGGAGCCACCCGTTCCCGAGCGCGTGCCGCTCGTGATCTGTCCGTTCCGCTCGCTGCTCCACATGAATGACGAGGCAGAGAAGCTTCGCGCCCTCAGAGCCGCCCACGACCTGCTCGAGCCGGGCGGACGCCTCGTCTTCGACGTGTTCGCGCCGAGCCGGGAGGACATCGAGGCGACGAACGGGCTCTGGCTCGAGCGGGAGGACGGTATCTTCGAGCGAGCCGACTGGGAGGAGGCCTCACGGACGCTCCGGCTCTCGGTGCGCTCGGGCGAGGCCGCCACCTCGATGGAGCTCCACTGGCTCTCGGCGATCGAATGGCGGCGGCTGATCGACGAGGCCGGCTTCGAGGTCGAGAGCCTCTACGGCTGGTTCGACCGCCGGCCGTTCCGGGGCGACGAGGACATGATCTGGGTGTGCCGGCGCCGCGACGGCGAATGACCCCGCTCTACCCGGTGGCGCACCGAAGCGGTACAGTCCCATCATGATCGCCGTCTGGATCATCCTCGGGCTCATCGTTCTGCTCGCGATCTTCCTGGTCGCGCTCTACAACGGGCTCGTCCAGAAGCGCAACCGGGTCGACAACGCGTGGGCGCAGGTCGACGTCCAGCTGAAGCGGCGCCGCGACCTGATCCCGAACCTGGTCGAGACGGTCAAGGGCTACGCCGCCCACGAGCGCGGCACCTTCGAGGCGGTCACGCAGGCCCGCGCCCAGGCTGCGGGCGCCCAGGGGCCGGCCCAGACGGCGGCTGCGGAGGGTATTCTCGGACAGGCGCTCGGGCGGCTGTTCGCCGTCGCGGAGGCGTACCCGGAGCTCAAGGCCAGCACCAACTTCCTCGACCTCCAGGCCCAGCTCAAGGACACCGAGGACAAGATCGCGATCTCGCGCCAGGTCTACAACGACACGGTGCTGACGTACAACAACGGGATCCAGGTGTTTCCCGCAGTCCTGCTCGCCGGGATCTTCGGCTTCACGAGGCGTGAGTTCTTCGAGGTCGCGGACACCGCCGAGCGCGAGGTGCCGACGGTCAGCTTCCAGCCCAACGCTCCGGCCGCTCCGGCGGCGCCCGACGCTCCGGCGGCGCCCGACGCTCCGGCAGCGCCCCCGGCCGGCGATGCGCCCAACGCGCCGAATCCGTAGGGCACTCCTCGCGGCGAGCATTGCCGCGCTTGCCTTCACCGGACTTGCCGACGCCAAGTCGTTCTCGCTGCCCTCGGCCGACGTCAGCGTGGTGGTCGCTCGGGACGGCAGCCTCGGAATCACCGAGCGCATCACGTACGCGTTCGACGGCCCCTTCACGGGCGGCTATCGCGAGATCCCGCTGCGCTCCGGCGAGTCGATCGCGAACGTCTCGGTCACCGAGCGAGGGCGCCGGTACCAACCGGGAGGCTGCACCGAACTCGGCTGCTCCGATCGACCTGACACCTTCGGCGTGACCACCGTCGGCAAGCACGTCCGAGTTGTGTGGCACTACGAGGCGCTCAGCGGGGTGCGCACGTTCGACGTCCACTACCGGCTGAGCGGCCTTGCGGTTGCCTATGACGACGTCGTCGATGTGAATCTTCAGGTCTGGGGCTCCGAGTGGAAGGAGCCGCTGGGGCGCCTGACGGCGACCGAGGAGGCTCCCGGCAAGATCCTGAGGGCATGGGGTCACCCGGTCTACGTCCGCGGTGACGTCCAGCTCGCCGGCAGAAAGGTACTTCTGCGCGCCCTCCAGGTCCCCGCCGGCCAGTTCGTCGAGCTCCGCACGATGATCCCCCGGGCGGCCTTCACCTCGACGCGCGGCATGCGGGTCGTCGCCGGCAACGGCCGCGCGAAGATCATCGCAGCGGAGACGTCTGATGCTGCGGCCTTCGAGAAGGATCAGCAGCGCATCGACCACGCGAAGGCGCACCCCTGGCGGTATGCCCTCTTCCTCCTGCTGCTCGGCTCGCTGCCCGCCTTCCTCGTCGTCGCGGCCGTGTTCTGGTTCTTCGGTCGCGAGCTCGGCACGGGCTACGACCGCGAGTACGAGCAGGAGCCTCCAACGGATACCGAGCCGGCTCTCGTGCCGACGCTGATGAGACAGGGAGGCGAAGCGGGGTCGTTCGAGTTCACGGCGACGCTATTCGACCTGATCCGCCGCGGCGTCTTCACCGCGACCCAGGTGACGACGGAGCGCGCCACCTGGGGCGGGCTCAGGAGGGAAACGGTCTCGGACCTCGAGCTGGCGTCAGGGGACAGGACGGCGAAGCTCGAGCCCTGGGAGAACGCCGTCTGCCAGGTCGTCGACGGCGTGATCCCGGACGGCGGGTCGGAGCGCCTCTCGCGCTTCCGGGAGCGGATCGAGGCAGACCGCGAGAAGATGAGCAAGCACTTCACGGCGTTCAAGGCGAACGTCGGCACCGAGATCGGCAACCGCAAGTGGTTTGTCTCGAAGGGGGTCGTACCGCTCGTCGTCGCGCTGCTCGTGTTCGCCGGCGCCGCCGCGCTGCTGATCTTCCTGGCCGCGAACGGCTGGCGAAGCGTCTACCCGCGCTGGAACGACGTCGTGCTGATCGGGATCGGGGTCGCAGCCGGCATCAACGCGGCGATCGTGCTGGGAGCGCTGACGCAGCGCAGGCTCTGGCGCCGGCGCTCACAGGCGGGCAACGTGGAGGCCGAGCGGTGGGAGGCATTCCGCCGCTACCTCACCGACTTCCCGCGCCTGCAGGAGGCCCCGCCCGCCACGCTCGCGCTCTGGGAGCGGCTGCTCGTCTACGGGATCGCTTTCGGGATCGCGGAGCGGGTGCTGCAGGCAGCCCACATGGCGATGCCCGAGGAGCTCGCGCATGCGTCGTCGATCTACTGGATCACGAACGGCGGCGGCCTCGGCAGCGGCGCCTCCTCAATGGGAATCGGCGACCTCGCCTCCGGCTTCGGCTCCGCGCTCGCTCCCCCCTCCTCGGGCTCGGGCGGCGGAGGCGGCGGCTTCTCGGGTGGCGGTGGCGGAGGAGGCGGCGGAGGAGGCGGCGGGGCCTGGTAGAGCACGGCCACGAAGGACATCTTGCGCGCGGGGATGTTCCTCGGCACCATGAGGTAATGGAGGGGGACACCGAGGCAACGGCGCTCATCCTGGAATCGCTCTTCGATATTCGAGCAGGCGTCGCATACCTCGTCAGTCGCGCTACAGAGGAGGAGGACGACTATGGATCCGAAGAAACGGAAGAGGATTGACGAACGCCATGCGGAGTGGCTTCGTACGGATCCGTTGAACCAGAGGCTCCGAGCCGCGATCGAACGCTACAAGGCTCTCGCAGGCGAGCGCCGCGCCAGCTCGTAGAGCGCGATCGCGCCCGCCGCAGCGACGTTGAGCGATTCCGCATCGCCCGGCATCGGGATCGATGCCACGGCATCGCA
>JBBQRN010000025.1:0-40370 GCA_038214705.1 Gaiellales bacterium
ATTACCCACGTGTTACTCACCCGTTCGCCGCTGTCCCCAGGACCGAAGTCCTGGTTCTCGCTCGACTTGCATGTGTTAAGCGCGCCGCCAGCGTTCGTCCTGAGCCAGGATCAAACTCTCCGTGAAGAACTTGTCGCCGGCGTAGACGACAGCGAGGAGGCAAGCCTCCTCGTGACATCACCGGCAAACTGTCGTCTTCCCTAGAGCTTGAGCTCAAATGTCTATCCGCACGTCCTCGCACCCCTGCCCGAAGGTAGAGCCGCGACTCGGTACGGCATCGACGGGAAAACCGTCGCGCCCTTGGATCGGACGGACGGTGTAACCCCTCGGCCACGCCTAAACGTGAACGAGGGGCCTCGTCGTTTTACGTACGCTGTTGAGTTTTCAAAGATCGATGCCGTCGAGTCGAGCAACAAAAAGACCTCTGCCAACTCGCGCCAGAGGCCCACGGATGATTCGGTACAAGGTCGTATCCGATTCGTTCGAGGGCCGCTCCGGAGTCGAGTGACGAGACGATTCTGCTACCTCCCTTACGGGCGGCTTGCCGATAGTAGCAGGATTCGACCCGTCTGTGTCAATCAGAGGCGGCGATCCGCGCGAAGCGTCGCTTGCCTGCCTGCACCACCGCTCCGCCGACCCGTTCCCGAGGGACGTCGAGCTCCATCACGGTGGCGCCGTCGAGCTTCACGGCCCCCTGCCGGAGCAGCCGCCGCGCATCGCTCGTCGAGAGACCGAAGGTGGCCGCGAGCAGCGCGGGCAGATGGATCGGGTCACCATCGGGCAGGTCCGCCGGCGGTACCTCTGCGGGAGCCCCACCCTCGCGGACGACCCGGGTGAAATGTGCTTCCGCCTCGACGGCCGCCTCGGCGCCATGGGAGCGCGTGACGATGAACCGTGCCAGGGAGAGTTTCGTCTCCATCGGCTCGCCCGTCGGGATTGAGCTCTGGACGACGAGCCGGTACCACTCGGCGAGCATCGAGTCGGGAATCCGCATCGTCCGTCCGAACTGCTCCTCCGGCGCGGCGGTGAGCGGAATGTTGTTGCCGAGCGAGGAGCTCATCTTGGAGCCGTCCCAGGAGAGCAGCAGCGGCGTCGTCAGCACGATCTGGGGATCCAGCCCGTACGACTCCATCACGGTGCGGCCGGCAAGCAGGTTGTAGAGCTGATCGGTGCCACCGAGCTCGACGTCGGCCTCCACGGCGACGGAGTCGTAGGCCTGCATCAGCGGATAGAGCAGCTCCGAGACCGAGACCGGGTGACGTGCGGCAATCCGCTTGGCGAAGTCGTCGCGCTCGAGCAGCTGGGCGACCGTCATCGTGCGTGTGAGCCGAACGACGTCGGCGAAGGAGAGCACCGAGAGCCACTCGCCGTTGAAGCGCACCTCGGTGCGATCGGGATCGAGGATCTGGAGCGCCTGGTCGACGTAGGTCTTCGCGTTCGCGTCGATCTCCGCATCGGAGAGGATCGGCCGCTCGGCGGAGCGGCCCGAGGGGTCGCCGATCCGTGTCGTGTAGTCGCCGACGATCAGTACACCGATGTGCCCGGCGTCCTGGAAAGCGCGCATCCGTTGCAGGGGGATCGCGCGGCCGACGTGGATGTCGGGGGAGGTGACGTCGATCCCGAGCTTCACCCGCAACGGCCTGCCGAGCTTCAGCTTCGCCTCGAGCCCGCCTGCGGGAAGCAGGTCGACGTGATTACGGGTGAGGGCGTCCAGGTCGGCCACAGGCCGTGATTCTACGGGCGGCCCGGCGGCGTGCGCCCGACGTTGTCCGGCACGAGGTCGGCGACTGTCCGGCATCCCATCAGGTGGAGCGCGACTAAGAGCTCCTCTCGCAGCAGCTCCAGGACCTGCCGGGCACCCTCTTCGCCCCGCGCCGACAGCCCCCAGATCGGCATCCGGCCGGCGAGGACGGCCCGGGCGCCGAGCGCCAGTGCGGTGGCGACGTCGGTGCCGCGTCGGATTCCGCTGTCGAGCAGCACCTCGATCCGGTCGCCGACCGCTGCGACGATCGCCGGCAGCGCTTCGATCGTCGGCGCGACGCCGTCGAGTTGACGACCGCCATGGTTCGAGACCACCACTCCGGCCGCACCGTGCTCGGCGGCGAGGATCGCGTCGTCGGGCTCCATCACTCCCTTGACCACGACCGGAACGCCCGCGGACGAGACGAGCCGCTCCAGATAGGCCCAGTCGAGCGCCGGATCGATCATCACGAGCCCTTCCGGGGCGGCGCCGGCATCGAGGGCGCGGCGGACAGCGGGAATCGAGTCCTCCGGAAACTGCCATTGGATCCTGCGCTCCCGGTCACGGGAGCCGACTACGGGCAGGTCAACCGTGAGGAAGACGGCCGAGTAGCCCTCGTCGACCGCCTCGGCGATGAGCTCGTCGGTCACCCCGTGGTCGCGGAAGACGTAGACCTGGAGGAACCTGACGCCGTCGGGAGCGGCCGCAGCGACGGCGCTGGTCGTGACCGTGGAGAACGTCGAGAGGCAGAGCGCCGAGCCGGCGGCCGCTGCAGCGCGGGCCATTCCGGGCTCGGCGTCCGCGTGCGCCATCGACTGGTAGGCCACGGGGGCGACGACGATCGGCGAGCCGACTCTCTGGCCGAGCACGGTCGTCTCGGTCGAGACCTCGTCGATCCCGCAGAGAATGCGCTGGCGCAGCCGCCACGACGCGAAGGCAGAGACGTTCTCACGAAGGGTGCGTTCCGTCCCGGCTCCGCCGGCGAAGTACTCGTACCAGCCGGGGTCGAGGGCCTCGTGCGCCAACTCCTCGATGTCGGTCAGTGTCAGTGGTGTCTTCACCACCCGAGCCTACAGTGGGTAGGCGACGAGATTCCAGGCTGCGAACGCGTACCAGAAGCCGAAGGCCAGGCTCATAGCGCCGAGCACGGGTGCAACGCCGTTGAAGGCGCCGGCGACGCGAGGCGAGGCGAGTGTGATCCCGAACCCTGTCGTGACGATCGTCATCGAGACCGCCGTGAAGAGCGCCAGCACGACGAGGGCAACACAGGCGATCGCGGTCGACGGGATCGCAGCGAGGATGAGCACTCCTACGCCCGCGCTGCCGCCGGTTCCGTGGACGAGACCGATCCCGAATGCGCCGAGCGGCGTCCGCACCGCGTGGTCGTGGTGCTCGTCCTCGTCGACGTGGGCGTGGAGGTTGAAGTACCCATGACGCCAGCGGACGAGCAGCCGCAAAGCGAGGAAGACGATCAGCACTGCGACGGCGGTCTCGGCGCCCTGCTGCACCCGCTCCGGCAGGTACTGCTGAAACAGCAGAATCGGCAGCCCGAAGAGGACGAGGGTCAACGCGTGACCCAGGCCCCAGAAGGCACCGAGCCGTGCCGCAGCGCGGCTCGCGCGCTCCTCCCCCGAGGCGACGAGCGTGGTGACGGCGGCGAGGTGGTCGGGATCGGTCGCGTGTCGCAGCCCGAGCAACGCGGCCACGAGCACGACGACGGCGACGGAGGCGCCGCTCGAGAGATGTGCGATTGCGTCGTCGAGTCCGAACATGGTGGCTATTCGCCCGCCTTTCCGAATCGGTTCAGATCACGCCCGGGAGGGCTTTGGCCGTGAGGACGATGCCGACGCAGAGGATCACGAAGGCGCTGACCGCGGGCAGGGCGCGAACGACCCTGCCCTCGAGCGACACGCGGCTGAAGGCACGGCGCGCCAGTACCGCGACGAGCCCGATCCCGGTCACCGTGCAGGCGAGGCCGAAGCTGAAGGCGAGGATCAACGCCAAGCCGAACCCGATCCGATGCAGCGCGATGGCGCTGAGGAGCACGACCAGGGCCGAAGGGCAGGGCAGGATCCCCGCCGCCACGCCGACTCCGAGGATGCCCCTGTTGGTGAGCGCTTCGTCACTCGTGACCTGGGACCCATGGCCATGGTCGTGTTCCTCGTGGTCGTGGTGATGGACGTGATCGTGGGAATGGCCGTGGTGGTGGCCTTCGGGCCCGTGGTCGTGCCCCCCACTCCAACGGCCGGTCCGCAGCCGGGCGCGCAGGACGGAGGCGCCCACGCCCACCACGAGCAGCCCGGACGCGAGCGTCAACCAGGGATAGAGGGTCTCCGGCACGATGAACTGCGAGAGCGCCAAGGTGATCAGGCCGAGCGCGAAGACACCGATCGTGTGCGTGACGGTGACGGTGACGCCAAGCATGACCGCGTGGCGCGGCTTCCCCTTCGTACCCACGAGGTAGCCCGCTACGAGTGCCTTGCCATGGCCCGGCGTGAGCGCGTGCGCGGCTCCCCAGAAGGCGGCGATCAGAAGCGAGATCAGGATCACGCCGACCGAAAGGTGGCCGCGGCCGATCAGGCTCGAGAACCCCGAGTCGGCAACCCGGTCGGGAGCCTGGAGAGCTGACGCGCTCGAGAGCGACGGCGCCGGTCCCTCCTCGGAGCCGGGGCTCACGGTCGCCGTCGCCGAGGTGACGTCCAGCGGGCTGTGGAGCTGGTTTTTGGGGTAGGCACGCAAGGCATCGCTCTGCGACGCGGCCGGGACGGACGACGCGTCGATGCCCGCGCCGTGCGAACCGCGCACGACGATCTCCTTCCAGCCGATTCTCGTCGCGTAGTTGTCGTCGCGGTAGCTGAGAGAGACGTCGCCGCCGGCGAGCTTCGGGCCGCGCAGGACGACCTCGAGCCGTGTGGTGTGGAGGCCGCCCTGGCCCTTCGGGAAGGCGAGCGTCTGCCGCAGAGGAGTCAGGGCCACCTCGCGCCCGTCGATGCCCAGATGGACGTTGTGGGCAATCCGGCGCGCGTAAACGGCCGGATCGACACCGTCCTGACGCGCCTGGAAGGTGGGAATCTCCGCCATGTCCAGGACGTAGAGGACGTAGGGCCGATTCCCGGAGATCTCCACGTCGCTGTAGCGATTGATCGTGAAGTTGCCGAGTGGATGAGCTCCCGCCGTCGCTGCAAGAACCAATGCGGCAAGGGCTGCCGTCAGGGCAAGCGCGATCGTTCGTCTCATCACTGTCCTCCTCGGCCGTGGTGGTCCCGCATCGAACGTTGTTCGCCCTTGCCTGCGGATCGGTTCGACCGTCGCTGCAGCCGTCACGACACGGCTCGTCTGGCAACCGGGGCCCAGATGATCGAGAAGTGCGGGTTGAGCGCCACCGCCTTGGCGTACCAGGCCCGCTTGCCGGCGCGATCACCGGCGCAACCTGCGGCATATCCCCGGTGGAACCAGAGAAGCGCGTCTCTTGTGCCGAGCCGCAGCGCTCGCTCCGACCAGTGCATGGCCTCGTCGCAACGTCCGGCCCGCGCAAGCGCCCAGCCGAGCGCGTCGTCGCCGTAGATCGACGGGCGATCTGCCCGAGCCTTGCGCGCCAGCGTCACGTTGGCCTGCAGGCCGATTCCGTGGTCGGCGCGATAGAGCGCCGACTCGAGATCGACGCTGATGCCGTTTGCCGCCAGCAGACGATCGATCGCGGCGACCGTGGCCTGTTCCCGCCGGGCCTGGGAGGTCGCGCCGCGGCGTTCGAGCAGGTCGCCGAGCAGGCCGACGAACTGCGGCAGTGGAAGCGTCGCCGCGGCCGACCGCGCCGCGCTGATCGCCCGGTCGAGTCGGCCGTGCGCCTCCTCGATCCGAGCGAGTTGCTCGTAGGCGTACGCGTACCCGGGCCGGATCGCGAGCGCCGCGCGGTAGTGGGAGGCGGCGGCAGCGACACGGCCGCGTCCAAACTCGAGCTTGCCGAGCTCGACCTCGGTCCAGGCGGCGGGCTCGGGCTGACCCCCAGCCGCATCGAGAGCGAGCCCCATCGCCTTGATCGCTCCGGGCACGTCGCCGCTCAGCTCCCGCGCGTAGGCGATGCGGGCATAGGCGGCAAGGCTTGGACGCAGAGCAGCCATCCGTTCGAAGCTGGCAAACGCCTCGGAGTAGCGGCCGAGCTCGATCTGCGCGTCACCGATCACCCCGAGCGGCCGGGCGGAATACGGTGCCAGGCGCCGCGCGTCGCGGCCGATAACGAGGGCCCGCCGGAACTGGTGTCGGATCAGGGAGAGGTTGCCAAGACCGAGGGTGGCGGTCGGATCGTCGCGGCGCTGCGCGAGCGCCTGGTCGAGCGCCTCCTGCGCGCGCGGCAGGAACGACGCATCGCCGGTCTCGCGCCAGCGAACCTGATAGGCGAGCCCCAGCGTGCCAAGTGCGTCCACGTTCTCCGGCGAGGCTGCGACGAGAGCCTCGAGCTCGGTGACGGTCGCGGCAGTGTCCTTGCGTCCGACACCTGCCACTGCTGCTTCCGAGAGGCTCGCAACAGATGCTGTTGGAGACCGTCGTGCCGACGGTGCCTCCGAGGTGGCGACGCCGAGGAGGGCACCGGCGAGGAGGGCAACGGCGACGGCCGTGGCGACGATCAATCGTGTGCGGTGTCTCATGCTGTCCTCCTCCGAAATCGGCCGGGCGAAGGGCGGAGCCGTATCGGCCCCGCCCTTCGCCCTGGCTCGACTAGGGCTTCTGGAGCCCCTTCGTGTTCGCGAACCCACTCTCGGGATCGCCGATGTACGGGAACGCATCCGTCCGCTTGGCGTCGTCGCCGTTGACGCCGTCGCCGAGCGGCAGCTTCGTGCCCTTCAGGAATCCCCCGACGGCCTGCTCCGCGATGTCGATCACGTCGTCATCGAGGCGCCTGCCGTTCGGCCAGCCCTGCGTGTCTCCACCGAGCACGCCCAGCCGGCTCGGGTTGGCCGTGACCGGGATGCCGAGGTTGAGCCGAAGAACGTCCGCGGCCTTCGGCCCGGTGTAGTTCAGCTTCGGCACGCCGGTCAGCAGCACTGCGACGAGGTCGTCACGGCCCGTCTCGGGAGCGCCGAGCTTGTAGAGCTTGTTGATCACCGCGGCGAGGATGGGCGTCTCGTAGTACTTCTTGTAGGCGCCCTCGTTCCACGGCTGCTGCGCATTCCAGAGGTCCTTCAGCCCGGTCGGGATGATGACCTCGTTGACGAGCGGGTTACCGAGCCGGTTCACCTGCACCCAGTTGCCTGCGTCGCGAGTGCTCTGGCCGCGCGTCGTCACCTTTTTGCGCTCGACCGACGCCCAGACGCCGACCGTGCTGTTTGCGGCCTTGAGCTCTGCGATCGGGACCTGGACGCCGAAGGTGTGGACGCCGTAGCCGGAGAAGAAGTCCTTCCCGCCGCCCTTGTCGCCGGTGCCCTTGCGGATCGCGACGAGGTCGAAGATCGCACCCACATCGCCGAAGAACGGGTCGTCCCGCTGACCGGCGAACGCCTTCGAGTCGCCGAACGTGGCGATCGACTTCTCCGCCAGCGCGTGGTAGCCGGGTGTCGTACGTGGTCCGATGTTATTCGGCGCAGTCGTACCCTTGGCAATGACCGTCGAACGGCCTCCTGCGACGCGCGTCACCGTGAACGGCTGGGCGGTGTTGCCGAGGAAGAATGGCCCGGTCGGCCGCTGGAACTGGAACCGGTAGATCACGTTCGGCTTGACGTCGCCGTCGGTGTCAACCTTGATGTTGTACCGCGCGTTGGGCGAGAACGTGTACCAGTTCGGGCCCGCTCCGGGGTCCTCCCCGGGAATCACGTTTGCGAGCAACGTGACGGTGTTCGGCTTATCGGGGCTCCGGAACGCGTAGAGATCCGTCAGGTCGGCAGACGGATCCTCCGCGATCAGGGGAGCTTCCCTGTGGCTCGACGCCGAGCTCGAGCCCGGGCCGATCGTGAGCGCAGCGGCAACCGCCGCCGCGATCAGCGCGAGGGCAAGGCCCGCGATCGCTGTGACCTTCTTCATGGCACTCTCCTTGAGTTGGTTCATCGATTCGGTGCTTGTTCGCACGGATGCGGGCAACCGGTTCGATCGCTGCCGCACCGAACCGAAAGGCGCCCGCAGACGAAGCAGGCTGCGATGATCTGCGCCTCCCTCACCGTGCTAGCGTTGGCCGACCCGCCGGTCACCTGGTCCATGCGCAAGCACCTCGCTCACCTCTCGGACGAGGCTCTCGTCGCCCTCGTCGCCCGTGGCGACGAAGGCGCGCTGGCCGAGCTGTACGACCGCGTCGGACGGGTCGCTTATGGCCTCGCCTTCCGGGTTCTGCGCGACGATCGGCTCGCCGAAGACGCCGTGCAGGAGGCCTTCCTCGGGGTCTGGCGCACCGCGGCCGGCTTTCGCGCCGAGCGCGCCAAGGCGAGCACCTGGATCCTCACCCTCGTGCACCGGCGCGCGGTCGACCTCGTCCGGCGGGAGGAAAGGCGTCGTGCCGATCCGCTCGACGATGACACGCGTGACGCGGCAACGTCGGAGTCTGCGGAGGACGCGGCCTGGCTCGGGTTCGAGCGGGAGCGCGTTCGGAGCGCCCTCCGACAGCTTCCCGACGCCCAGCGCGAGGCGATCGAGGTCGCCTACTACGGCGGCTATTCGCAGTCGGAGTTGGCCGAGAGGCTCGGGGTGCCGCTCGGTACGATCAAGAGCAGGATGTTCGCCGGTCTCGCACGCCTCCGGGAGCTCCTCGACGATGGGAGCGAGGAGGGCTCATGGACGCCGAACTCCACGAGCTGACGGCCGGCTACGCGCTCGACGCGCTCGAGCCCGAGGAGCGGGAGGCGTTCGAGCGGCATCTCGACGAGTGCGAGAGCTGCCGCGAGGAGCTGATCGCCTTCTGGGAGGTCTCGGGCGCGCTCGCTCTTGCGGCTGACGGACCGGCACCGAGCCCCGAACTGCGCGACCGGATTCTGGCCGATGCCCGGGCCGAGAAGCAGAACGTGGTACCGCTCCACTCGCGGCGCCGGCTGGCCCCTGCGCTCGGGACGTTGACCGCGATCGCGGCGGCGGTCGCGATCGGCCTCGGGATCTACTCGCTTTCGCTCAACAACAAGCTTGACGACACCCGCTCGGCGTTGGCAGCACAGGAGCATGCAGCCTCGGTCCTGGCCGACCCGGCGGCGAACACGGTCACGCTCGCGGCAGGCACCGGCCGCCTCGTCGTCGCTGGAGACGGTGACGTTGTGCTCGTGCTCGACGACCTTGCCGCGGCGCCCTCAGGTAAGACGTATCAGGCGTGGGTCGTCGAGGGTACGACGCCCGTCTCGGCAGGTGTTTTCACCTCGAGCGACGGCACTGCGATCGTGCCGATCCCCCAGGCGGTGCCGGACGGCGCCGTTGTTGCGGTGACGGTCGAGGATGCGGGAGGCGCGACGACGCCAACGCTGCCACCCGTGGCTGCCTCGCAGCCTGTGTAGCGCGCCCGAGCGCGGGGTGCGCGCTCGAGTAGATCGGTGACGGGGTGTCTCCCGTAAGAGCAAGGGGAGACACCGGATCGCTGTTACACATTCGTTCCGATTCACCCCGTACACTCGTTCGTATGCCCGATCTTCGCCCCCGCCTGCAGGAGCTGTTCGGCTTTGCTGACTTCCGCCCGGGTCAGGAGGAGGTCGTTCGCGCCGCCGTCGAGGGGCGTGACACGCTCGCGCTGATGCCGACGGGCTCGGGGAAGTCGCTCACCTACCAGCTAGCCGCAATGCTCCGTCCCGAACCGACGCTCGTCCTCTCGCCGCTGATTGCACTGATGAAGGATCAGGTCGACAGCCTGCCTCCCGAGATCGCCGCGACCGCCACGTTCGTCAACTCCTCGCTCGAGCGCGACGTCGCCGCCGGCCGGATCGACGATGTCGCGGCGGGTCGAACCCGGCTTCTCTACGCGGCCCCGGAACGACTCCGCAACGCCGCGTTTGTCGAGACCTTGCGCCGGATCGGCTTGGGCCTCGTCGTGATCGATGAAGCGCACTGCGTCAGCATGTGGGGCCACGACTTCCGGCCCGACTACCTCTTCATTCGCCGGGCGCTCGAGGCGCTCGACAACCCGGCCGTGCTGGGCATGACGGCGACCGCGACACCGGCGGCGGCCGACGAGATCGCGGTGGCGCTCGGCCGCGATCTCGCCGTCGTCCGCACGAGCGTTGTTCGGCCGAATCTCCGTTACGACGTCGAGGAGGTCGGTGGCAACGAGGATCGCCTGCGCATCCTCGTCGAGCGGCTTCGCGCGCTCGGCGACGGCAGCGCGATCGTCTATGCCCGTTCCCGCGACTCGTGCGAACGCGTCGCACGGACGCTGCGCGGGCACGGCCTGCGCATGGAGCACTACCACGCCGGTCTCGAGGCCGGCGAGCGTTCACGCGTGCAGGACGACTTCGTCAACGGTCGCATCCGCGGGGTCGTGGCCACGACCGCTTTCGGGATGGGCATCGACAAGCCGGACGTGCGCTTCGTGTGCCTCTTCAACTACCCGGATTCCCTCGAAAGCTACGTCCAGATGGTCGGGCGCGGGGGCAGGGACGGTGCCCCGAGTCAGACGCTGCTCCTCGCGAGCCCGTCCGACGCGTCGTCAGTGCGCCGCTTCGCGGTCGGCGACATCCCGACTCCCGACGACCTCAGACGCGTCTATAGCGCCATCCGCGCGTCGGGAGGCACCATCGAGCCGGCCGAGGTCCCGGCCGGCGACCACGATCCGCGCGTGCTCGTCGGCATGCTCGAGCAGGCCGGCATCGTCGTGCGCAACTACGACCGGGGGCGCGCGATGCAGGTCGAGCTGCTCCCGGTCGAATCCTCGGCAGGCGTGGTCGTCGACGACCTGCTCGGGCGCTACCGACGCGAGTCGTCCGCTCGGGTCGAGCGGATCGTGCGCTTCGCCGAGAGCGGGCGCTGCCGCCATGCGCAGGTGGCCGAGCACTTCGGCGAGCTGTTCGAGACGCCGTGCGGCGCCTGCGATGTCTGCGATCCGCCGATCACGCGGGCGGCGACGCGTGCCGCAAGCCCGCTGCCTGCCGACGTCGCCGGCTCGATTGTGGCGGCTGTCGCAGGCCTCAAATGGCCGTTGGGGCGCCGCTCGCTCGTCGCGATGCTGCGCGGCTCCGTCTCCGCACCGCCCTCGGCACGCGCCTCGAGTGCATTCGGGACGCTCGAGTCTGCAACCGATGCCGAAGTGAAGCGGTGGATCAAGGCGCTCGAGGCTGCGGGTGCACTCGTCGAGGTCGAGACCGACGACGGCTTCAGGGTGCTGCACGCTGCTCCCGACGTTGCGCGTCCATCCCTGGGGCCAAGGAGCGCGGGCCCGGTGGACGACGCCGTGGTCGAGCGCCTGCGGGCCTGGCGACGCGAGCGCTCCTCCGCGGACGGCGTTCCGGCCTACGTCGTGCTGCACGACGCGACGCTGCGCGATCTTGCGGCGGCGCGACCGACAAGCCTGCTCGACCTCGCTGCTGTGAAGGGCTTCGGCCCGACCAAGATCGAGCGCTACGGGGACGACGTGATCTCCGTGCTGGCGTCCGCAGCCCTGTAGGCGCGAGGCGAACGCCCCGCGCCTGCCGCCCGCGCGGTGTTGCGGTTGTGTTGGCCTCTGCACCGAATCCTTACCTCCGGCAAGTATCTCGGAGGGCGAGCGCTAGAGTTGACGTCTTGCGGCTTCGACGAAGCACGGAGACCCCTCGCAAGCGGGGTCGGATTCGAAAGTTGCGCCTCCTCGCCATGCTCACCCTGCTGGTGGTGCTCGCCGGGACGGCCTTCTCATTCGGCCTGGTTCGCGCAGTCGCGAGCGAGGTTCCGCTCCTCGACCCCGCCGCGCAGCACTCGCAGCTCGACGGGGTGATCTACGCCTCAAACGGCCGCTCGGTGCTCACGGTCTTGCGCGGCGACGAGAGTCGTGTTCTCCTCGCGAAGATCAGCGATGTCTCCCCGATCATGCGTCAGGCGATCGTCTCCGTCGAGGATCGCCGCTTTTACGAACACAACGGCGTCGATGCCCGCGGCATCGTGCGCGCCCTCTGGCAGGACATTCGCTCCCAGGGGGTTGTGGAGGGCGGGTCGACGATCACCCAGCAGTTCGTCAAGAACGCCTACGTGCGCAACCAGAAGACGCTCGCGCGGAAGGTTCGCGAGGCTGCACTGGCCTGGCAGCTGGAGCAGGTCTGGCCCAAGGATCGGATCCTGCTCGCATACCTCAACACGATCTACTTCGGCAACGGCGCCTACGGGATCCAGCAGGCCTCGCGCACGTACTTCGACAAGCGGGCCAAGCGCCTCACGCTGGCCGAGTCGGCATTGCTCGCCGGGCTCCCTGCGGACCCGTCTCTGTATGACCCGACCCAGCACCCACGGGCAGCTAAGCAGCGCCGGCGCTACGTCCTGCAGACGATGGTCGACCAGGGCAAGATCACGACTCGCCAGTTGCGCACCGCCGCCCGCGCGCCTCTACCGCGGGCCGAAGACGTCAGGCTGCCGGGCACGCAGGGACCGGGCCAGTACTTCTCCAACTACGTGAAGGACCAGCTGATCGCGACCTATGGCGCCGGACGCGTGTTCGGCGGCGGCCTCAAGGTCACGAGCACGATCGACCTGGCGCTCCAGGAAACGGCCCACCGCGCAATCGAGAGCGTCCTGAGGACGCCCGGCGGCCCCTCCGCCGCCCTCGTCGCGATCGACCCGCGGACAGGGGCGGTGCGCGCGATGGTGGGCGGCTCCAACTTCCGCGAGAGCCAGTTCAACCTCGCAACCCAGGCCGAGCGCCAGCCCGGGTCGTCGTTCAAGCCGATCGTGCTCGCGACAGCGCTCCGCCAGGGCATCTCCCCCGTCACGATGTTCGACTCCAAGCCCGTCGACATCGACGCAGGAGACCGGATCTGGCACGTCACGAACTACGAAGGCGACTACCTCGGACGCGTCGACCTCGCTCGGGCGATGGTCGCGTCCGACAACTCCGTCTACGCGCAGCTGACCAAGCTCGTCGGCCCGAGGGCGATCGTCGAAACCGCGCACGCGCTCGGCATCCGCAGCGAGCTCAATCCGTACTTCTCGATCGGGCTCGGGGCCGTGGCCGTGAATCCGCTCGACATGACCCGCGCCTATGCGACGCTCGCCAACCGTGGAATCCGGGTCGACGGGTCGATCACCAAGGATCGCCCGAGAGTGATCGAACGCGTCGAATTCGCACGGACCGGACGAGTCAGCGAGAATCGTGCCGTCGCGAGGCCCACCCTGCCGACCGGTCAGGCCGACCTGCTGACCTCGATTCTCGAGCGCGTGGTCACCGAGGGTACGGGGAAGCGGGCCACCCTTCCGGATCGCGCTGCCGCCGGCAAGACGGGAACCACGGACAACTACGGTGACGCATGGTTCGTCGGCTACACGCCGCAGCTCGCAGTCGCAGTCTGGGTCGGGTATCCCGACGAGCTCCGCCCGATGACGACCGAGTTCGGTGGCAAACCCGTTTCCGGCGGGACGTTGCCCGCCCTGATCTGGAAGGCCTTCATGACGGCGGCCGACAGGAAGCTCCAGCTCGCACCTGCTCCGTTTCCGGGCACCCCGTATCTCCCCGCACAGGAGAAGCGGATCGTCTGGCGCGGCGGCTCCTACCGGCTCGACAACGGTTACTGCCCGGGAACGCGAGTGGTCGCGTACTTCTCGGGGCGTGGCCCACAGACACAGGCGAAGTGCTACGCGAACGAGGTGAGCGTGCCGCTCGTAATCGGCAAGGCCGTGGTCGCCGCCAACGAGACCCTCGCGAAGGTGCCACTCGCCAGCGAGCTGATCGGGATCCCGGCCCGGCCGGGCCGCAGGCCCGGCTACGTCGTCAGACAGGAGCCGCGCGACGGCTTCCTCTCGGCTCGCGATGCGGTGCGGCTCTACGTGACCCGACCGGACCCGCGGTACGGGTTGTTGCCCAACCTCGTCGGCTCCAGCGTGACCGTTGCCCAGGCGCGCCTTCGCGCCCTCGAGGCCCGCACGGTCGTGACCTACGAGAAGGGCCAGCTGGGCTCCGTGCTCGAGCAGAAGCCCGATCCAGGAGTTGCTGCGGGGAAGGGCCTCAAGGTGCGGCTGATCGTGGGCCGCGGGACGCCCATCGCGTCTCCCTGACGACGTAGCGCCACGGCCGATCCACGGCCCGCGTGATTCCGACGCGGCTCGTCGTCACGAACTCGACCGCGTGCTCCGGCGGCTCGAGTACGAAGGGCAAGTCGAGAACGGACCCTCCGTCGGCCGAGCCGAAGATGCCAAGGGCCTGCGCGAGTCGCCCCGGCCCCGCACAGAGGAGGCGATCAGCCACACCTCCGCGCCGCTCACGCATCCGCTCCAGCCCGCGAGTCGGTTCGAGCGCCCGGAGCAGGACGGCCGCAGCCGTGCCCTCGGCCTCGCAGACGACGTTGACGCACCAATGGACGCCGTAGGAGCAGTAGACGTAAAGCGTGCCCGGGCCCGCAAACATGGAGCCGTTGCGGGGAGTGCGGCCGCAAAAAGCGTGACTGGCCGGGTCGTCCGGCGCATAGGCCTCCACCTCGACGATGCGTCCGCCGACCCCGTCGTGGAGAAACGTCGCACCGAGCAGCCGGGGAGCGACGTCGAGAACGCTGCCTGCGAGCAAGCGCGAGGCGCTCAAGCGCCGTCGGCGAAGAGCTGCGGCTGCTCCCGGCGGGGGCTGCGCGGTCTTTTCGGCTGCGCTCCCGGGAGCTCGGCACCCATCTCCTCCAGGATCGTCTCCTGCGTGCGCGAGGCGACGATCGGCTCCGGAATCCCCTCAACCCAGACGAGCCTGCGCCGCCCGTTGCCACGATCCTCTCCGACGATCGGCTCGAGCGCGTCGATCCGGTCGGCCCGAACGTACTTCCCGAAGCCGAGAAAGACCATGTGCGGGGGCGAGCTCATCGTCGGCACAGTATGGCCATGGAATCCGTCTGGGACTACCCTCGACCGCCTCGTCTCGAGTCGGTCACGAAGCAGCTCAGGGTTACGCTCGGTGGAACGCTGATTGCCGAGACGGCACGTGGACACCGCGTCCTCGAGACGAGCCACCCACCCGTCTACTACATCCCCCGTGACGATGTCTCCGAAGGCGCACTCATCGCCTCCGGCGGCCGATCGCACTGCGAATGGAAGGGTGCCGCGACGTACTACGACGTCGTCGGTGGCAACGGTGTTCGGATCCCGCGTGGCGCCTGGTCGTATCTCGACCCCGACGCGGGCTTCGATGCAATTCGTGGTGCCATCGCCTTCTATCCCGCCGGAATGGACGTCTGCGAGGTCGCCGGAGAGCGTGTCACGCCGCAACCCGGCGGCTTCTACGGCGGCTGGATCACGAGGGACATCACCGGCCCCTTCAAGGGCGAACCAGGGACCATGGGCTGGTAGGCGAAGCGGCGAAGCGGCAGCGTGGCACAGAGCGCGATTGCCGCGCCTCCGACCCACCACGCGCGCGGCGGGAGATCTCGCATCGCCACCAGCACGAGCGCGATCGCAACGAGCGCGATCGGCCAGTTGAGGTGGACGACGGGGCCCGGCTCAGCCCGAGGTTGAGGCCGTCTCCGTGGACGTGGTACAGCGCCTCTGGATCGATCCGCGAGTAGGTGACGACGACCGCGATGAGCGTCAGCGAACACATGGCCCAGACGGCCAGGGCCTCGCTCTGTCCCCCCTCTGATCCACGAAACGCACCGTAGCGCCGACCGGTGGGAGACACAACTAAGCTGATCCGCGACGTGGGCCGCCTCTTTCTCTCACCGCCGCATCTCGCCGGCTCGGAAATCGACTACCTCCGCAATGCCGTCGAGTCGAACTGGATCGCGCCGCTCGGACCGCACGTGGATGCGTTCGAACAGGAGCTTTCGCTGGCGACCGGCGCGCCGCACGCTGTTGCGCTCTCGAGCGGCACCGCAGCGCTGCATCTCGCTCTCGTCGCCCTCGGGATCGGCCGCGGAGACGAGGTTGCATGCTCGTCGCTGACATTCGCTGCAAGCGCGAACGCGATCGTCTACAGCGGCGCCCGGCCCTTCTTCGTCGATTGTGACGACAGCTGGCTGATCGACCCGGCGCTCCTCGACGAGGCGATCCACGAGCGGCGGCGACAGGGCGCGCGCGCGCGCGCCGTCGTGGCGGTCGACCTCTATGGGCGCTGCTGCGACTACGAGGCGATCCAGCAGGTCTGTGCGCGTCACGAGGTGGCGCTGATCCAGGATGCCGCCGAGTCACTCGGCGCCACCTACCGCGGTGCTCCGGCAGGCTCGCAGGCTCCTCTCGCAGCCCTGTCGTTCAACGGCAACAAGATCATCACGACGAGCGGAGGCGGCGCACTCGTGGGCGCCGACGAGGGCCAGGTCGAGCACGCCCGCAAGCTGGCCACGCAGGCGCGCGAGCCTGCGCCGCACTACGAGCACCGAGAGATCGGGTTCAACTACCGCCTCAGCAACCTGCTCGCGTCCGTCGGCCGGGCGCAGCTCGCCACGTTGCCCGAGCGCGTCGAAGCCCGCCGGCACATCAACGCCCGCTACCGGGAGCTCCTCGGCGACGCGCCAGGAGTGGACTTCATGCCGACGGCCACCGACGGCGACTCGAACTGCTGGCTGACCTGCCTCACGATCGATCCGGCCCTGTTCGGCTGTGACCGTGAGGCCGTGCGGCTTGCGCTCGAGGAGGAGGACATCGAGTCGCGACCCGTCTGGAAGCCCATGCACCTGCAGCCCGTGTTCGCAGGCGCCCCCGCCTTCGGCGGCCGGGTGTCCGAGGCGCTGTTCGAGCGCGGGCTGTGCCTTCCGAGCGGCTCCGGCATGGCCGACGCAGATCTCGATCGCGTCGTTGCGACCTTCCTCGCCGCTGGCGCCTCCTGAGCTCTACGAAGCGGCCGCGACCTCGCCCGGCACCTTGGTGTCGACGAGATCGAGCCAGTGCGCCCAGCGGTCACTGCGGCCGTTGACCGTGTCGAGGTAGCACGTCTGGATCTCCCGCGTCACCGGTCCAACGCCGAGCTCCTGGTCGTCGACGGCGCGCACCGGTGTCACCTCGGCGGCGGTCCCGGTCATGAAGAACTCGTCCGCCAGGTAGAGGTCCGAGCGGATCAGCGGGGTCTCCTCGACGACGTAGCCGAGATCCTGGGCGATCGTGATCACGGCGTCGCGCGTGAGGCCCGGCAGGATCGACGTCGACAGCGGCGGCGTGCGGATGACCCCGTTCTTGACGACGAAGATGTTCTCGCCCGGGCCGTCGGCGACGAAGCCGTCGTCGGTGAGCAGGATTCCCTCGTCGTACCCTCCGCGGCGTGCCTCGGTGGTCGCCAGCATCGAGTTGAGGTAGACCCCACTTGCCTTGGACGCGTGCGGAATCGTGTTGGGGCCGACGCGCTTCCAGGTCGACACGCACGCGGTGATCCCATTCTCCAGCGCGCCCTCCCCGAGGTACGCCCCCCACGGCCAGGCCATGATCACCGTCTCGACGGGGTTGCCCTGGGTCGACACGCCGAGTTGCCCGTACCCGTAGAACGCGATCGGGCGGATGTAACAGGCGGGCAGGCCATTGGTGCGGACGAGATCGTGCGTGGCCGTGCGCAGCTCCTCGACCGAGAAGGGGATCTCCATATAGAGAAGGCGGGCAGAGTCGTGCAGCCGCTGCATGTGGTCGGCGAGCCGGAAGACGGCCGGCCCCTTGGGGGTCTCGTAGCAGCGCACGCCCTCGAACACACCGGAGCCGTAGTGGAGGCCGTGAACGCCGACGTGCACCGTCGCGTCGGCCCAGTCGACGAGCTCGCCGTTCATCCAGATCTTGTCGGTCTCCTGCATCTCGATCCTCCGTCCTCGTGGTCTTCCCCGATTATGCGGATTCCGGCACCAGATCGACGGCGAGACCGCGCGTCAGCCGCACGAGCTCGACGGGCGCCAGCATCACCAGGTGCCGCTTGCTGCCGGCGGCGACCCAGACGACCGGGCTCGAAAGCACCGTCTGCTCGACGACGACGAGAGTCTCGGCGTTGAGCGCGAACGGTGAGATGGACTCCTGCGCGAGCCCGGTCACCACCTCCACCTCACCGGAAGTCGCGGGCCTCGCGAAGGCAGAGCCCGTCGCGAGCGCAACCTTGGTCGCGTCCACCCGCCGGTTCCCCGGAACGAGCGCCAGCACGAGCCGGCCGTCGCAGACGTAGACCTGCGAAGTCACGACCTGCTCGGGAGCGCAGCCGATAGCCTCCGCCGCGTCCTTTGCCGAGCCAACCGGAGCGGCGAGCTCCTCGAGGCGCGACTCCGCTCCCGCGGCCCGGAGGAATGTAGCGATGCGCTCGACGGGCTCGGGCCAGAGCATGGGGCGATTGTAGGGGCCCGATCCGCTCAGTAGAGCCGCGGGCACAGGCGCCAGCGAACGTGCCGGCGGTAGGCGGCGTACTCGGGGTAGACGTTCGCGAGCAGCCGCTCCTCCACCTGGACCTTGCCGGCCCAGAGAGCGGCGAGAGCGCCAGTCAGCACGAGCGCGAGGACACCGGTGAGAAGCGCGTAGCCTACGAAGAACAGCAGTCCACCGGAGTAGATGGGATGCCTGACCGTTCCAAACGGGCCGCTCGTCACGAGACCCGCCCCCACCGGCTTCGGAAACGGCGTCAACGAGCCGCCGAGCGAGCGGCCGGCCCACACGGCGATGGCCAGGCCTGCGACCGCGAGCAGAGCACCGGTGACGGTGCGGGCGGCTCCTATGGTGTCGGGCCAGTCGGGGGGTAGGAATCCCGCGACCAGCAGTACCGCTATCAGAAGGAACTGCGCCACGACCCAGCCAGCTCCCCTGCCGGCCATCGCGACGCGCCTACCCGAGCTCGATGAAGACGGCGTCGCCGAAGCCGACGTTGTGCATCTCGTCGATCAGCGCCTGCGACGGCGGCTCGTCGACCGAGAGCGCCATGAGAGCCTGGTGGCCGTCCCTCGTCCGCGACACCGCCATGTTGGCGATGTTCGCCCCGTTCGAGCCAAAGAGTGTTCCGACCCGGCCGATCACGCCCGGCACGTCCTCGTAGCGGAAGAAGACCATCTCGGGCGCTAGCTCGATGTCGATCCCGAACCCGTAGGCGCTTGCGAGGAACAGGCGTCCCTCCGGGCCGATCACGGTGCCGGAGACCTCGACGTCGGTTCCCTCTGCTCCGGTGACCCGCACCTCGACGACGTTCATGTAGTCCCGCGATGCCCGCAGGCGCTCCTCGGTGACCGTGATTCCCCGCTCCGCTGCAAGCAGCGAGGCGTTGACGTAGTTCACGATCTGGTCGACACGACCTCTGAAGATGCCGTCCAGCGCAGCCACCGTCAGCAGCCGTGCGTCGTAGTCGGCGAGCGGACCATGCGCGGCAACGACGACACGCCGTGGCCGTCCGCCGGCGAGCTCGACAGCGAGCAGACCCAGCTTGGCGGCGAGCGGGATGAACGGCCCGAGGACCTCGAGGGACGCCTTGTCGATGCTCGGAATGTTGACCGCGTTCGAGACGAGGCCGCCCTCCAGTGCGGCGACCACCTGCTCGGCGATGATCATCCCCGCCCGGTCCTGGGCCTCGTCGGTCGACGCCGCGAGGTGCGGCGTCACGACCACGCTGTCCAATTCGAGCAGCGGCCCCTCGTACGGCTCGCTGGAGAAGACGTCGAGCGCCGCGCCGGCGAGCTTCCCGGCTCTCAGGGCCTCCGCAAGCGCCTCCTCGTCGACGAGAGCGCCCCTGGCCGCATTGACGAGCCGCGCACCGTCCTTCATCTTCGCGATCGAGTCCCGGTTGATCATCCCCCGCGTCTCGTCGGTGAGGGGCGAGTGCAGGGTGAGGAAATCTGCGGTGCCGAGTGCGTCGTCGAGATCGGCGGCCCGCTCCACACCGAGGTCGCGGAAGCGCTCGTCGGCGACGAACGGGTCGTACGCAATGACGCGCATCCCCAGTCCGAGGGCCCGGCGGGCGACCTGCTGGCCGATCCGCCCGAAACCGAGCACGCCGAGCGTCTTGCCCTCGAGCTCCACGCCACCCCACTTCGAGCGCTCCCAGCGCCCCTGCTTGAGCGCCGCGTGCGCCTGCGGAATATTGCGCGCGAGGGCGACGAGAAGGCCGACCGTCTGCTCCGCGGCCGAGACGACCGTAGACTCGGGCGCGTTCGCGACGACGATGCCGCGCCGGGTGGCGGCCGGGACGTCGACGTTGTCGATCCCGACCCCCGCGCGGCCGATTGCCTTGAGGTTCGTGGCACGTTCGATCAGGTCAGCCGTCAGCTTCGTCGCCGAGCGGATCACGATCGCGTCGTAGCGGTCGATGATCTCTTCGAGGGGCGAGCTCGAGTCCTCGTCCACCTCGAACTTCGAGCGGAGCAGCTCGATCCCCGCCTCGGCGATCGACTCGCGTACGAGCACGCGCAACGTCACGCCGCCGACCGGTAGGCGGCGAGAGCGGCTGCCCCTCCGCCGGATGCGACCTCGGCGCCCATCTCGACGAGCAGGAGCTCCACGGCTCCCAGCGCGGTCGTGATGTCGAAGATGTCGACGTAGCCGATGTGGCCGATCCGGAAGAGGCGGTTCGCTATGTCGCCATGGCCGCCGGCGACCGTGATGCCGAACCGGTCGCGCAACGCCAGCCGCAGCGCGACCGCGTCGAACCCCTCGGGGGTCAGAATCCCGGTCAAGACGGCCGCACTGTCGTCGTTCGGGGAGTAGAGCTCGAGGCCCATCGCAATCGCTCCGGCCCGGCAGGCGCGGCCGAGAGCGACGTGGCGGGCAAAGACTCTATCGAGGCCTTCCTCGAGGATCAGGCCGAGTGCGGTATGGAGCGCGGCGACCGTCGAGGTCGCAGGGGTAAACGGCGTGCTGCCCTGCTCCTGCGCCGAACGGGCCCGACGCCAATCCCAGTAGAAACGAGGCAGCGTTGCCTGCTCGGCTCTCTCCCAGGCGCGTGCCGAGATCGATGCGAACGCGAGCCCCGGCGGCGTCATCAGCGCCTTCTGCGAGCCCGTGACGACCACGTCGATACCCCACCCATCGGTCTCGAGCGGCACTGCGCCAAGGCTCGAGATCGCGTCGACGACCGAGATCACGCCCGCCTCGTTGCAAGCTGCAACCAGCGAACAGATGTCCGAAACGACACCCGTTGAGGTCTCCGAGTGCACGAGCAGCGCGACTTCCGCCCCGCTCTCGGCGAGTTTCGCGGCGACGTCCTCGGCACGAGGCGTCCCGCCCCACTCGTAGGTGAGCGCGACGACCTCGCAGCCGAAGGCTGCCGCGAGCTTCTGCCAGCGCGTGCCGAACTCGCCGTGCGAGACGACCAGCACGCGGTCGCCAGGCGAGAGCAAGTTACAGACGGCAGACTCGAACGCACCGGTGCCCGACGCGGTGAAGACGAGCACGTCGTTCTGCGTGCGGAACACCTGCCCGAGCCGGTCGAGCGCCTCCTCGAACAGCGCCTTGAAGTCGGGCGAGCGGTGGTGGATCACGGGCTCACCGATCGCCGCGAGGACCTCGGGTGGCACGGGAGTCGGACCGGGCGTCAGGAGATAGCGCTTCTGGGGCATCCCTTTCGAGGGTAGCTAGACGGGCCGACCTGCCCTGGCGGTACCCGCACCCGACTACGCTCTGCTGCGATGGAAGCCCTGCTGGCGTTTCTCGCAACGCTCGTCTCCCTCCGACTCAGTGCCGACCTTCTGCGTCGCTACCGCGCGCAGCGGGCGCCGGAGCTGCTCGCCTGGTCGGCGGCGCTCACATCCTTCGCCGCGGGCTCGGGCGCACTCGCCTGGGGAGCGGCGGCAGGCTGGAGCGACCCCGCCTTCCGCGTCTACTACCTCTTCGGCGCCCTGCTGGCCGCCGCTCTGCTCGGCGCCGGTTCGCTCCTCCTGATCCGCGTCCGTCACGTCGCACCGCTGACCCTGATCTACGTCGGGCTCGCAATCGGCGTCGCACTCGCGATGCCGCTGGTCGAGCCGGTCAGCGGCACCTCGATCCCGCAGGCCCAGGAACACCTCGAGCTCTTCCCCGCTCGCGTGCTCGCGATCATCGGCAACACGCTCGGAACGCTGGCGGCTGTCGTCGTCGCCGTCCGCGGCCTGCGGCGCAGACCACTCGGCAATGTGCTCATCCTGGTGGGACTCGGGGTCGCCGCGCTCGGTAGCGCTCTGGCCGGCCTCGGGGAGGCAGAGTCGGCCCTCTTCTCGGCCGCAGCGGCGCTGCTCCTCTACGCGGGGTTCGTCGTCCCTACTCGCGCATCCGGGCCTGCGGAAGACGCCCTCCCCGGGCCCGCCGACGCCGCTCTCTGAGCCAGATGCCGCCGAGCAGCACCAAGACCACGAGGCCGGCCGACGTCTCCGCGATCAGGCCCGGAATCCCTCCGTGAGCAAGCACGGTCATCCGCGCGAGAGCAGCCAGAGCCCACCGACCGTGTAGACGACCATCAGGGCGAGCATCGCGTACTGGCTGCGGAGGGCGTCGTCGCGCTTATCGAAGAGGGCGACGGCGCGGTCGTGGGCGACGACGAGCCCTGCTACATGGCCGGCGACGAGCGAGGACGCCTGGACGTACCAGACCGTGTTGGCGGTCAGCACTCCGATGTTCGGGTGGACATCTGCTGTGCCGAAGAGATCCCATCCCCTGCCGAGTGGATCGGAGAGCAGCGGCACGATGTACTGACCCTGGAGGACGAAGAGAGAGAAATAGTGGGCGACCGCGTAGACGAGCGCGATCGGGACGAGCGAAAGCACGAAGTCCGAAGCCAGCGACCGCGGCGCGTTGACCAGCCAGCGCGCAAAGGCGCACGCCGCGAGGAAGGCACCGAGCACCACGGCGATCGCAGCGAGCAGGCCGAGCAGGTTCAGACCCGTGCCGACGAGCTCCGCCGTGCCCGGCCGGTTCAGGATGTACGGCCCCTCGGCGCGGGCGAGGAGGTCCTGCCACGTGGTCGTACGGCTGTAACCGTCGAACCCTACGGAACCGAGCGAGACCGCAATGAAGAGGATCGAGCCCGGCACGAGCTCCGCGCCCGCGAGCCCGGTCAGCGGCATCTTGAGGCGGATGCGCCCCTCGTGCACGACGAGCGGGGCGATCCGCGCGATGTACGCGAACAGGATCGCGAACCCTTCCCCCCGCTCCACCCACGTCTGGCGGCCGAACGCGAGCATGCCGAAGAGCGCGACATACGAGTACAGGGCGATCGCAAAGGCGAGTGCGCGCGGGTTCGACGGGTTGGAGTAGCAGAGCTCGAGTGCGATGAAGGCGAACAGGGCAACGGCGCCCGGATAGCGGCCGTAGCGCTCCGGGAACCTGGCGAGTGGCCGCGCTGTGCGGCCGCTGCGCTCCCACGCCCACACGAACCCGTCGGCCAACGCGCGCCACGGGCTAAGCGCCCGCCAGACGTTGCCGAAGAGGAGCGACAGGAACGGCAGCCCGAGCCAGAAGATCACGTAGACGAAGGTCGGCGCCAGGTTCGCGAACGCGTCCCGTGTCCCGAAGAGCGCCGAGAGGACAACCGCGACGAAGAACGTGACCGAGAGCAGCTGGCAGACGATCCGGAACGGGCCCAGCACGAACCGACTGAAGCCGTCGCCGAGCGCTCTCCCGCGCGCATGCCGCTCGAGTTGCGGCGTCTTCCACAACGCCCCGAGTGCAATGAACGACACGACCAGGACGAATGCGCCGCCCCAGTAGAAGAGCCACGTGGGAACGGGAAGGTCCTGAACCCCCCCGATCCCGTGGCCGAGCAGGTTCGGGAGTAGCGCCCTGATCACTTCACGGTGATCTGCGCCAGCAGCGCGTCCGGGTGGTGCAGTTCGAGATCGAACCGCCCCGACACGTTGGCGAGGAAACGGATCACGGTCGGGACGCCCTTGCGGGGCGTCTTCTGGATGTTGTAGCCGTGCAGGTGAACCTCGGTGCCGACATTCGTCCGGACGACGATCTTGACGAGCTGGCCTTTCTTGACGGTGACCCGCTTGATTCCCTCCAGAGGCCTGCCGTTGACGGCCGTGACGTTGATCACGACCGGGGTGGCGGTGGCCTGCGCGGTTGCTCCTGTTGGAACGGCAATCGCGACGAGCGCGATCGCAACGATGAGTGCTCTACGCATGATTCCTCCTGGATTCTGTGGTGCCACAGGTGCTCCCGCGGCGGGATAGGGCTCAGGAGGAGACGGGAGGTGCGCGGCCCAGTTGGGAAACGATCGGGGCCGAGAAGGGGTAGGCGTCGAGTAACGTGGCCACGGCCACCTTCAGCACCGAGAGGCGCGGTGCACTGCGACGGGTCGGTGCGGCGATCTCCTCGGCCAGGCGGCGTGCGAGAAGCCAGACGAGGGCGGCGAGTGGAAGCTGCAGAGCGATCCCGAGCCAGAGCGCCGGGCTCGCGAGCAGGAACGGCAGGTGCCCGGTATGGATCAGCCGCTCGAGGTGCTCCTGGGCCACGAAGCCGATAGCCGCGAGGGAGGCAAGCCCGGCCGGGCTCCGGCGTCGGCGCCGGGCATCCGCAGCGAGCCCGACGAGGGCGATCGAGGCGAGCACGAACACGACCTGCGGGACGTGCTCCAGGTAGCCGTGCACGTCGCCGAGCGGCATCCCGGTTACGCGGTAGGCGATCGTGTGCCCGAGCAGGATGCTCGTCGCCGCGAACGGCAGCACCAGGAGCCAGCTGAGCGTTCGTCGCATCACTGCATGATGCCAGCCGCGCAAGCGTCGGAGCGGGTGGCGCCGCGGCCTCAGCCCGCGAGCTTCGCGCGCACGAGCTCGCTGACCACGCGCGCGTTCGCGCTGCCGCCGGTCTCCTTCATCACCTGGCCGACGAAGAAGCCGAGCAGCCCCTCCTTGCCGCCCCGGTAGGCCGTCACCTGGCCAGGATTGGCGGCGATGATCGCGTCGATAACCGGGTCGAGCTCGGAGGCGTCCGAGACGGACTCCTGGGCGAGGTACGGTGCCGCCTCGAAGCCCGGTTCGCCCGCCTGGCCGATCGCCTCGTCGAAGGCGGCGCGCGGGATTCGGTCGCGTGCCTCGACGAGCTTCGCGAGCTCGACGGCGTCGACGGCACTCGGGTCCGCCCCGGCCCCGACGAGGTTGTTCGCAATCACGTTCGCGGCGGCGAATCGCTCTGCCCCTGCCGCGACCGTCGCCTCGTACAGCCGGTCGAGACCGCCGGTGACGAGCACGAGCGCGCGCTCGAGGTCGAGGTCGGCGCCGAGCCGGGCGACCCGGTCCGCCGGCGGTTCCGGCAGCTCGCCGCGCAGCCGCTCCACCATCTCGGCCGCCGGCTCCACCGGCACGAGGTCGGGCTCGGGGAGGTAGCGGTAGTCGTCGGCCTCCTCCTTGGAGCGCCGCGGCGTCAGCGTGCCCGATCCCGCATCGAAGTCGAAGGTCTCCTGCTTCACCTCGCCGCCGGACTCCCAGATCCCGATCTGGCGCTCGACTTCGGCGTCGATCCCGCGAGCGATGTAGTTGAACGAGTTCATGTTCTTGATCTCGCAGCGGGTGCGCAGCTCGTTGGAGCCGGCAGGGCGCACCGAGACGTTGGCGTCCACGCGAAGCGTCCCCTTCTCCATCTCCGCGTCGGAGATCCCGAGCTCGACCACGGTCTGGCGGAGTAGCTGGAGGAACCGCTTGGCCTCCTCGGAGGAGCGGATGTCGGGGGCCGTGACGATCTCGAGCAACGGCGTGCCACCGCGGTTGTAGTCGACGAGCGAGTACTCGGCGCCACCGATCCGGCCGGTGCTGCCGCCCAGGTGCACGGTCTTCGCGGCGTCCTCCTCGAGGTGCGCACGCACGATCCCGACCTCGAGCTCGCCTGCCTCCATCGGAACTAGCATCTTGCCATTTTCGCAAGAAGGCATATCGTATTGTGAGATCTGATAACCCTTTGGGAGGTCAGGGTAGAAGTAGTTCTTGCGCGCGAAGACCGCCCGTGGGGCGATCTCGCAGCCCAGCGCAAGGCCGAGCTTCACGGTCGACTCGATCGCGGCGCGGTTGATCACCGGCAGCGCCCCCGGAAAGCCGAGGCAGACGGGGCACGTCTGGGTGTTCTCCCCCGCACCGAAGCCGGTGGCGCAGCGGCAGAACATCTTCGTGCGCGTCTTCAGCTGGACGTGGATCTCGAGCCCGACGACGGTCTGCCAACCGACGTCGGCGACAGGCTTCAGCCTGTCGTCCGGGTTCCCGCTCATCGCAGCCGCTCCGGCACCGTGTCGAAGCCGATCGCGCGCTCGAGCGCATGACCGACCCGGAAGAGCGTGTTCTCGCCGAACTGCCGTCCGATCAGCTGCAGCCCGACCGGGAGCCCCTCGGAGAGCCCCGAGGGGATGTTCAGGCCCGGCAGTCCGGCCAGGCAGGAGGGGATCGTCATCACGTCGCACGCATACATCGCCAACGGGTCGGCCGCCTTCTCGCCGATCGGGAACGCGACCGTCGGGGACGTCGGCGTCGCGATCACGTCGCACTGCTCGAGAGCGGCGCGATGCTCCCGGATCAGGAGCGTGCGAACGCGCTGAGCCTGGCCGTAGTAGGCGTCGTAGTACCCCGCCGAGAGGGCGTAGGTGCCGAGCATGATTCGCCGCTTCGGCTCGGCGCCGAAGCCGGCGTCACGGCTCTGCTCGACCATCTCGCGGTAGGTGGGGGCATCGACCCGGGGGCCGTAGCGCACGCCGTCGTAGCGCGCGAGGTTCGAAGACGCCTCCGCCGGGGCGATCAGGTAGTAGCAGGCCATCCCGTACTCGAAGGAGAGCGGCAGGTCACACTCGCCGATCTCGGCCCCGAGCGAGCGCGCGGTCTCGACCGCCTCCTCGAAGGACGCCCGGACGCCCGGCTCGATCCCCGGCAGCTCCCAGATCTGCTTCGGGATCGCAATCCGGAGACCGTCGAGCGTCTCGGCAGTGGGAAGCTCGACCGGCTCGGGTAGCTGTACCGTGGTCGAGTCGCGTGGATCGCGCCCCGAGATGATCGAGTAGAGGAGGGCCACGTCGCGCACGGTCTTGGCGACCGGCCCGATCTGGTCGAGGCTCGAGGCGAAGGCGACGATGCCGTAGCGCGAGACCGTGCCGTAGGTCGGCCGCAGTCCCACGTTGCCGCAGAGCGCCGACGGCTGCTTGATCGAGCCGCCCGTATCCGAGCCGAGCCCCCAGGGAGCGAGCCCACCCGACACGGCGGCGGCGGTGCCGCCACCGGAGCCGCCCGGCACCCTGGACGTATCCCAGGGGTTCCGTGAGGGGCCATAGGCCGAGTTCTCGGTGGACGAGCCCATCGCGAACTCGTCGGTGTTGGTCTTGCCGATCACGGGCATCCCCGCTGCCTTGCACCGCGCCGCCACGGTCGCATCGAACACGGGCACGTAGCCGGCCAGGATCTTCGAGCCGGCCGTCGTCTCGACGCCCTTCGTCGAGATCACGTCCTTGAGTGCAATCGGCACGCCGGTGCCCTCGTTGTCCTCGCAGAGCCGCAGGTACGCGTGCAGCTCGCCGTCCCGCTCACCGGCAGCAGCAAGGTAAGCCCGGTGCAGCTCGGCCGACGACACCTCGCGGCGCTCGAGCAGGCCGAGCGCATCCTCGGCGGTCAGGCGCAGCGTGTCGATCATGCGGAAACCTCGGGGCCATGCGACGGCGGCACGCGGAAGAGGTCGCCCTCACGCGCGGGAGCATTTGCGAGCACCTCGTCGAGCGGCAGCGACGGGCGCGGCTCGTCTTCGTCCCAGACGTTGACGAGGTCGAGCGGGTGCGAGGTCGGCGGCACATCGGCGAGATCGAGCTCTGCGACCTTCGACACCGCGGCGAGGATCGCGTCGAGCTCGGCCGTCAGGCGATCCACCTCGTCAGGGCGCAGGTCGAGGCGCGCGAGCCGCGCGACGTGCAAGACCGTCTCCCTGTCGATCGCCATCCTGCCTCCATCCTGTCAAAACCGGGAAAGACGACAGGCCCCTTTCGGGGCCCGTCGCACGAAGCTCGAATCCGGAAAGCCTAAGCTGCCGTGACGTTCGCCGCCTGAGCACCCTTGGGCCCCTGGACGACCTCGAACTCCACCTTCTGTCCCTCCGTGAGGGACTTGTACCCGTCCATCGTGATTGCCGAGAAGTGAACGAACACGTCCTCGCCGCCCTCGCGCTCGATGAAACCGAAGCCCTTCTCGTTCGAAAACCACTTGACGGTACCAATCTCTGACAACGAACGTCCTCCTGAAACATGTACCGCCCCACAATGGGGCAGTACGACTTACGAAGCGGCGCGAACGGTACCGTCAGGCACCGGGGAATGCAAGCAGTCCGCGTCGATAGCGCGCAGCCTTGAGCGTGCTCCGAAGGAGCATCGCGATCGTCATCGGGCCCGTGCCGCCCGGCATCGGGGTCAGGAACCCGGCCACCTCGGCCACCGCGGCATCGATATCGCCGCGAATTCCCGCATCCGTGCGGGTCAGGCCGACGTCGAGACACGCAGCTCCAGGCTTGACCATGTCGGCCGTGACGATGCCGGGACGACCGACCGCGGCAACGAGGATGTCGGCGCGCCGCACGTGCCCGGCGAGGTCGGCGGTGCGGGAGTGGCAGACGGTCACGGTCGCGTTTGCGTGCATCAGGAGCATTGCCATCGGCCGCCCCACAATCTCGCTGCGCCCGATCACCACGGCCTCCTTGCCCGCCGGGTCGATGTCGTAGGCGCGCAGCAGCTCCATGCAGCCCGACGGGGTCGCCGGTACATGAATCGGCGTGCCCAGATAGAGGTTGCCGGCGTTGACCGGATGGAACCCGTCGACGTCCTTTGCGGGAGAGACGGCGTAGGTCACCTTTGTCTCGTCCATGTGGGAGGGAAGCGGGAGCTGCACCAGGATCCCGTCGACATCGTCGTCGTGGTTGAGGCGGTCCACGAGCGCGAGTACGTCCGCCTCGGTCGTGTCGGCGGGAAGCCGGACGTCACGGGCGTCGATCCCCGCCTCGGTCGCTGCCTTGTGCTTGGCCGCGATGTAGACGTGCGAGGCCTCGTCGTCGCCGACGAGCACTGTCGCCAGGCCGACATGACCGAGCTCGGCCACCTCGCGCGCAACCTCCGCGCGCACCGTCACGGCCAGCTCCTTCCCGTCCATCACCACGGCTGTCATGGGCGCGACTCTAGCCGCCCACGCTCCGCGGCGGCGCAGTACCGAGACGCGCGAGTCGACCGCTCAACATCTCCCCTGTCGATGCCGATACCCATAGGTGGAAGACCAAGGACTCTCGACCAGGAAGCCACCGATGACACTCATCAAGATCGCAGCGGTCGGGGCCGTGCTCATCGTGCTGATGGCCGTCGGGCGCGATCAGAAATGGTTGCAGAAGGCCGGGGTGGTCGGTACCTGCGTTTCCACTGCTGCGCCCGCCAGCCAGCCCGGTGACTACTGGTACGCGTGCAAGGAGGGCGTGATGAGCGGCTTCCCGGCCCTCGAGTCGGATCACTGCACGAGCATCGGCGTCGCCAGGAAGCGCGAGATCTGGCAGTGTGATCAACCGGAGCTCTCGCTGCCCTCCGTCTAGCTGTAGTTCGGCGAAGCAGGCCTCCGCCTCGGCTCGCCGATCACGCGAAAGCGGCGCGCGATCATCTCCACCAATGCCCCTCGCAGCGGATGAGACAGCCCGTATCTCTTCGTTTACGTGGAAGTCTCGTACTGGACGGCGTCGAGGAAGCCGCACACGGCTGCGGGTGGAAGTGCACCGACGAACTGGTTGACGACGACGCCGCCCGAGAAGGCCTTCACGCTGGGGATGCCGCTGACGGCGTAGCGGCTCGCGAGTTCCGGGCGCTCGTCGATGTTGACCTTGACGAGCTCGACGGCGCCCTTGCGGCGTCCGATCTCCTGTTCGAGCACGGGTGCGAGCCGGTGGCAGGGACCGCACCAGGGAGCCCAGAAATCGACGATCACGGGCAACTCCTGTGACCGCACGATGACGGCGGTCTCGAATGATTCGGCAATGGCGTCCATCAGGATTCTCCTTGCTCGCGGATGAGTTGGTTGCTATCGGTCCTGCTCAGCGCGACGCGACGGTGTGCCGGTTGCTCGAGACGCCGATCAGCCGGTAGAGGGGGCAGAAGCCGACGACAGCGGTCACTGCCATGATCACAGCGGCGGCGGCGAGGAGCACGCCGGCGACCGAGCCGATCCCGACGACGAACGCGAGGATCAAAGCGACGGGGGCGACGATCATGCCGCGGAGTAGGCGATCGATTATTCCCTCGTTCTTGGTCACGTCGGATTCCTTTCGGGTTGGAGGGTCAGGCTGCGCAGGTGCGGTCGACGACACGGGCGAGGCGGTCGCGGACGTCGGCGGCGACGGGGAGGAGGTCGTCGTTCTCGACGATCGAGAGCATCCGCTCTGCATCGATTGCGGAGACGTGGGTCGTGCCTCCGCGCTCGTAGACGACGACGTTGCAGGGCAGGAGCACGCCGAGGTCTGGCTCTGCCTCGAGGGCGCGGTGCGCGAGCGGTGGGTTGCAGGCGCCTAGGATCAGGTAGGGCTCGCCGTCGACGTCGAGCTTGGCTTTCAGCGTCGCCTGCACGTCGATCTCGCAAAGCACCCCGAATCCTTCCGCCTTCAGCTCCTGGCGGGCGCGTGCGACCGTGTCGGGGAACGGGAGCATCGTCTCGCCGGTCAGTGCGTACTTGGTTCCAACCATTGTCCTGCCTCCTCGAGTTCACGCTTGCGCGCTTTGATTGCCTTCAACCGGTGCGCCTCCGCGCCGACGGGCTCGTCGAACCATGTGTCGAGGTAGGCGAGGATCTCGTCCTCGCCGATGAGCACGTCACCGTCCGGACACACGAGCGCAGGAATGGAGTCGCTGTCCGTCCTCGCGCTCAACTCACGGCGCTCGCTGCGCTCAACCGGCACCTGGTGCGCGATGTACGTGACGTCGAGCTCGGTCAGCCGCTGGCGCACCCGCCGCGAGGCCGGGCACCACTCGGTCTGGTAGAGCTCGGGCAGCGAAAAGGGCAGAGTCTCTGGATTGATCATATTTCCACTATACACAATTGTGTACTTGTATAGTAGTGGTAGTTGCTACTGATCCTTCGTCAGCGCATAGCCCGATGCCCCGGCTCTCCACGGGATCGAGAATTGCTCCCTACGAGGTACAGCCAGGAAGGAGACGTCATGGCCCCCGCCGAGCAGTTCCGGTTCCCCGCCCGCTTCGGCGGGGAGGGCCACGTCGGCCCGCTGTACGAGATCCATTCGCCCGACGCCGTCACCGGCATCGCGGCAGCGATCGAGCGCGCCGGGAGCAGCGGTCGCGTCGCGATGGCGCTCCACATCCCCGTGAACGTCCGGGCAACCGTCAGCGTCGCCAAAGACGTCCTACTCGCCGCGACACAAGCTGCGGCGGCGCCTGCTCTACACGACGGCGCTCGTCGCGCTGCTCGGCGTCGCCTTGACGATCGACCCCGGCTTCACAAACTGGGGACACCCTCGCACCATTGATCGGGTTCGCCTGCTCCCCCATCGTCCGTGGGTCGTGCAGCGAACCCGCTCACAGATAGCTGCGCCGAAGCACCGCGTCAGCCGGCGAGGCGGCGCATGGCGATCCCCGTGAGCGTCTCGCGCACGATCCGCTCGGCCACGAGGGCCGTGATGTCAGCAGAGCCGACACCCGTCGGGATCACCTCGACGACGTCCATGCCGACGAGGCGAAGCTGCGAGGCAAGCGTGCGGCAGGCCCAGAGGAGGTCTACGCTCGTCATCCCGCCCGGCTCCGGCGTCCCGGTTCCTGGCGCGAAGGCCGGGTCGAGCACGTCCACGTCGACGGAGAGGAACGTCGGTGCGTCGCCGATCACCGCCACGGCTTCCTCGACGATTGCCCGGATCCCCCGCTCGCGCACATCGTGCATGAACAGGCTCGTGATCCCGTGCTCCGCCTGCCAGGCGAACTCGTGCTCGCCCGGCCAGTAGCCGCGAAGACCGATCTGCACGTAGCGGGAACCGTCGATGTGCCCGTCCCGGACGAGGCGGTAGAAGGGCGTTCCATGCGAGATCTCGACGCCGAACACCTCCTCGCCGGTGTCGGTGTGGGTGTCGAAGTGGACGACCGCGACGGGGCCGAACGCGGCCGCCACGGCGCGGATATCCGGCTCGGCGATCGAGTGGTCGCCGCCGAGCACGATCGGAATTGCGCCTGCGGCCACGACCTGGGCGACCGTCCGCTCGATTGCCGCGTGACTGCCAAGAGGATCGGACGGGGCCACCGGGGCGTCGCCGAAATCGACGACCCGCAGTATCTCCATCGCGTCCACTTTCGCCTCGAGGTGCGGTCCGGGTGGACAGCTCGCGGCGCGGATCGCGCGCGGGCCGAAGCGAGTGCCAGGACGGTCGGAGGTGAGATCGTCCATCGGGGCTCCGACGATCGCGACGTCCACGCTCTCCAGCTCTGCAGGATCCTCGGTGTACGGAAGACCGGCGTACGTCAGCAGCCCCGCGTAGTCCGGCTTGTCCGGGAGACCGCTCGCGCGCCAGCGTCCGATCGGGTCGATCACGCCCGGGATCCTACGCTGTCTCTACCCTGATTGGGTGCACTGGCTCTCGCGGGACCGCGTGCAAACGGCGGCTCGGGTCGGTGGGCTCGTGTTCGTCGTGCTCTGGCTCCTCTCGGCACGCCTGCAGGCCGCAATTCCCTTCTGGCTCCCGTTCGCGGTACTCGCTGCGGCTGAGCTCGAGTTCGTGATCCGGGGGATCCGCGAGCGTCGCTCCGGAGCGGAGCCGCAGCCCGCCGCGCGCCGCCTGCCCGGCTCGGACGACGCCGACCTGGGCTGGGTCGAGGCGGAGGACGAGGAGGGCAACCCGCTCCTCCTCCCCGCTCCGCCGCGCGAGCGGCGTCGCTCACGCGTGCCGCTTGCCCTCGTGCTCGTTGTCGGAATCGGGCTGTTCGTCTTTGCCTACCGGGTCGATCGGAAGGCGGGCTGGCCGTCCGTGCCGGCGGCGGAGCGGGCGAAGGCCGAGCATCGGTTCACGGCGGAGGCGACCCGGATCGCAGGCAAGAAGGTGACGGTGCGCTGCGACGACGGCTACGCCTACACCGGGGTCGGCTCGGATGCGGCCGGCGTCGCGTTCATTCCGCGGGCGCTTGCGTACCTGCAGCCGTCGATTTGCCGGTCGCTCTATCGAGTGGCCTTCGAGAAGAAGGTCGGTGCCCCCGACGACGCAGCGTTCGCGATCACGGTGCTGGCTCACGAGGCAACCCACCTGCGCGGCGTGCAAAACGAGGCGCAGACGGAGTGTTACGCACTGCAGGAGGGTGTGGGGCTTGCGATTCGGCTCGGCCTCGGTGCGGGGACGGCACACGAGTTGATGCGCTCCCAGCTCGATCGCGACCTGTCCGATGCAAGCATCGCCCGGCTCGATTACCGCCTGCCCGCCGGGTGCCACGACGGCGGCTCGCTCGATCTCCGCCCGGTGGATTCGAACTTTCCGTAGATTTGACCGGCTGGGCGTCCCGCAACGTAGGGATTCGTAGGGGCGAGGCAAAGCCCTCGGCCTACACGTCCGCGAGCAGATCGTCCAGGCGTCGGCGAACGAGGGCGACGCTCACTCCTCCGACATGCTCACCGAGCACCGCCGCCGCGAGGCCGTTCGCCTCGATCACGAGCCGCTCGCGCTCGTTCTCGAGGCTGCCGCGGACGACGAACAGCGCTGCGTGTGTACGCGCCCCCCATTCCTCGATCCCTGCCAGGGTCGTCCCCGGCATCGTCCGTCCGGAATCGGACAGCCGCGGTACCTCTGCCACGGCAGACGCGATTGCCCGCGCCTCTACCGCGCATCCTTCGGCGGACGCGCGAACCGCGATCTCGTCGGCCGCAAGCTTTTCGAGGCGCTCGAACGTGCGAGCCACCGCGGCGGCTGCATCGGTGTCGGCGACCGTCGCGCGCCGCAACGCCCTCTCGGCGGCGGCATTCCCCTCCTCCCCTGACCGCCGTGACCGCTTCGCCTCCGCGTGAGCGCGGGACGCCTCTCTGAGGTCGCGCTCGGCCGTCGTCTTGCGCGCCCGCGACGCACTGTTCGCAGCCTCGGCGAGGCCAACCAACTCGGGCATGCCCTCCAGCGCCAACCGGGTCTCCGTGGCTCCGGCACGAACCGCGTCGACCTGTCGCAGCAGGCTCGCCACTGTCTCGATGCGCGCGGCGACTTCGATATCTCGGCGTTCGAGGTCATGAGCGAGCGAGAGCAGCTCGGCGGTACGCGCGTCGGCCATGACGCAAGTATCGCGAACGGTGGCCACCACGCATGACTCTTGCAAGCCGGCGAGCGATACTACGGTCGTGACAGCCGACGACCATACCAACCTCGGGCTCACGGCCGACGAGATGCGCGAAGCGGGTTACCGGACGGTCGACATGCTCGTCCGTCAGCTCGCCGATGCGGAAGCGCCGCCGCTGCGCCGGGCGACGCCGGCCGACATGCGAGCACGGCTCGGAGGGCCAGCGCCCGAAGGCCCGACTCCGTTCGCCGAGGTGCTGGAAGGCATCGAGCGCGACGTCCTACCGTTTCGCGCGCGCGGAGACCACCCGGGGTTCTTCGCCTTCATCTCTTACTGCGGCACCTGGCCCGGCGCGCTCGGCGACTTCGTCTCGAGCGCCGCGAACCTCTACGCATCGTCATGGATGGAGGCCGCAGGTCCGTCGCAGGTCGAGCTCGAAGTGCTCGGCTGGTTCAAGGAGTGGATTGGGTTTCCCGCAAGCGCCTCCGGGATACTCGTCAGTGGGGGCTCCGCGGCCAACATGACCGCTCTCGCCTGTGCGCGCGAGTCTCTCGTCGGGCCCATGAGCGACGCGCTCGTCATCTACGTGGCCGACCAGGCCCACTCATCGATCGCGCGGGCAGCACGCGTTCTGGGATTCCGGCCAGACCAGGTCCGGGTACTCCCCGTCCGTGACGGGTTCCGCCTCGACCCGGCGACCCTGCAACGGGCGATCGCCGCTGATCTCACAGCCGACCTGCACCCGTTGTTCGTCTCCGTGAGCGGCGGCAGTACGAACACCGGGGCGATCGATCCGCTGACCGAGATCTCGAGGGTCTGCCGCGATGCGGGCGTCTGGATGCACGTCGATGCCGCCTACGGCGCGTTCGCGGCGCTGACGGAGGAAGGTAGACACGCGCTTGCCGGGCTGGAGTTGGCCGACTCCGTCACACTCGACCCTCACAAGTGGCTCTATCAGTCATACGAGTGCGGGTGCGTCCTCGTTCGCGAGGGCCCACTCCTCAGACGTGCTTTCGAGATCGCTCCCGACTACCTCCTCGATGCCGTGCCCGGCGAACACGAGGTGAACTTCGCCGACCTCGGGATGCAGCTCTCACGCACGAGCCACGCACTCAAGGTGTGGATGTCGATACGCACGTTCGGTCTCGCGGCGTTCCGGGAAGCGATCGCACGGTCGATCTCTCACGCGCGTCTCGCGCAGCGGCTGATCGAGGAGAGCGAGACGCTCGAGGTCGCCTCCCCGGCCCAGCTCGGTGTGATCTGCTTTCGTCGGCGATTCGACGAAGCGGCAAGTGAGCGCGAATCAGACCTCATGCACGAGGCACTGCTCGCGGCGCTCGAGCGCTCCGGCATCGCGTTCATCTCGTCCACCCGGTTGCGCGGTCAGTTTGCCATGCGCATGTGCATCATGAACTTCACGACGCGGAACGCTGACGTCGAGGCGACGATCGCGTTTCTTGCCAACGAGCCCGTGGCCCGACGCCCGGTGATGGTGCCCTCACAGCCGCTGTACGAGCCCCACCTGGCGCTCGACCAGAGCTGGCTCGGTCGTCCATTGATCGACCCTTCCGGGCTAACGCAGATCCCGCTATTCGCCGGGCTCGATGACCAGGAGGCGGCACGTATCCTCGCTCCGGCGAGCGAGTGCCGGTTCGGCGAGGGTGAGATGATCGCGGGCGAGTTCGAAGGCTCGCGCGAGCTCTACGTCCTCCTCGAAGGGGAGGCGGCTGTGAGTCGCGACCGTGTCCCGCTCGCCAACGTCGTCGCCGGCGAGCCGATTGGTGAGATCGCCGCACTCGACTGGGGTGCGGGATACGGTTACGCCCGCACTGCGACCGTCACTGCTGCGACGCCTGTGCGGGCGCTCGTCTGGTCGGCGGCCGACATCGCGGCGCTGATCGGCGAGATTCCCGTCCTGGGTGACCGTCTGCGCGAGGTCGCGCAGCAGCGCCTGCATCGCGCGTGAGAGGACACGTCCGCCAGGTCGGCCGCGTCATGGCGGTCGTCTACCGGAACAGTGACCTGCGGCGCCAGGAGATCGCCTACTTCCTGTTCAACGGCGCCGAGTGGGCCGTCTGGATCGCGATGCTCGTGTACGCCTACAACCGCGGCGGTGCGACGCAGGCGGGCTTCGTCGCTCTGATCCAGCTCGTGCCGGCCACGATCTTCGCGCTCTTTGCCTCGTCGCTCGGCGACCGCTACCGGCCGGCCCGCGTCCTCACGCTCAGTTACGTGGCTCAGGGCATCGCGATGGGCGCAACCGCTGTCGTGCTCCTCGCCGACGGGCCTGCGTGGCTTGCCTATGCAGCGGCTGCAGTGGCTGCGACCGCGGTCACCGCCACGCGCCCCACCTACGCGGTGCTCGTGCCGGCCCTGGCGCGCACGCCCGACGAGCTGACGGCTACGAACGTCGTCTCCGGCTGGAACGAGAGCGTCAGCGTCCTCGTCGCTCCGGCGCTCACCGGCGTGCTCCTGGGTGTCGCAGGAGTCGGCTGGGTGTTCGTCGTCATGGCCGGCGCGGTGCTCGTCGGCGCGCTGCTCGTGTTTCGCATTCCCGGCCCGGCAGCAGCTGCGCGTGTGGAGGGTTCGAGCGCGGCCTCGGAGCTGCTCGAGGGCTTCAGGGTAATGAATCGGGAGCCGTCAGCCCGCCTGCTCGTAGGGCTGCTCGGCTCCCAGTACGTCGCGATCGGGGTGCTGGACGTCCTCTACGTGGTGCTCGCTATCGACACGCTGTCGATGGGTGAGGGAGGCGCCGCCTACCTGAATGCGGCGTTCGGGCTCGGGGGCGCGCTCGGGATCGCCGTCACGGCCTCGCTCGTCGGGTGCGCCCGCCTGATGCCTGCCCTCATAGCCTCCCTCGCGGTCTGGGTACTCGCGTTCGGCCTGATGACGCTCTGGTCTCAGGCGATCGGGGCTCTTGTCCTGCTCGCCGTCGCAGGTGCCGCTCGAAGCCTCTTCAACGTCTCCGGGCAGACGCTGCTGCAGCGCACCGCTCCCTCGGACGTCCTCTGCCGAGTCTTCGGCGTGCTGGAGATGATGATCATGGCCGGCACCGCAGTCGGCGCGCTCGTCGCCCCGATCCTCGTCGACCTCGGCGGCGTGAACGTGGCGATCGTGGGGGTCGGCGTGGTGCTGCCGGGCCTCGCACTCCTCGGCGGCAGGCGACTGCTCGCGCTCGATGCGTCGGCCACGGTCCCGGTGGTCGCGATCGGCCTGCTGCGGTCACTGCGGCTCTTCTCGGCGCTGCCGCCGCCCCAGGTGGAGGGCCTCGCCCGCAGCCTGAAGCCGCTCTCAGCTTCGCTGGGTGCCGCGATCGTGACCCAGGGCGAGGTCGGTGACCGCTACTACGCCATCGCCGAGGGCGAGCTCTCGGTGACGGTCGACGGGAAGCAGGTCAACACGCTCGGCCGTGGTGACGGGTTCGGCGAGATCGCTCTGCTGCACGACGTCCGCCGCACAGCGACGGTGGCGGCGGTGACCGATGTCGAGCTGTACGCGCTGGAGAAGGAGCCGTTCCTGGAGGTGTTGACCGGGCACCCGCCGACCATGGAGACGGCTGCGACGATCGTCGCGGAGTTGGCGTAGCCGGACTCGCCGGGTTCGAGTCGCCCTTCAGCGTGCGAAGTCTGCCGGGAGAGCGGCGTCCCGTTTTCGGCGCCCATCGCCCAGATGTCCTGGCCGCCCGAGCCGGGTGCGGTGCGCTCGCTCGCAAACGCGATGCGGCTTCCGTCAGACGAGTGGGCCGGGTCGGCGTCCATTTTCCGGTCGTTCGTGATCTTCATCTGGTGCCCCGGTGACGAGGATCGCGCCGACGTTGGCCTCGACCATCGCCTTGACCGCATCGAAGACGGTCGCGCCGCCGTCGATCTCGATCACGGTGCCGCCCTTGTCTCCCAGGATCTCGGCAACCGTGTGCATGAATACATCGTGCGCCTTCGCACATGCGCACGTCAAGCCGCGCCGCCGCGCAAGCGGCAGCCACAAGCACTACCGAATTCGTGTCAACCTCGAACTCGTGCCCATTCCGAAGCCACGGAATGGCCTACACTCGCCAGATGACCATCTCCGCCGGCGCCACCACGGCGGCCTCGCATGATCGCGCAAACGAGGTCTTGACGCCGTACGTCCCACGGCTCGTCATTGACTGGCTCCGGGATACGCCCGACGACCTCCACCGCGAGATCGGAGGCTCGATGGTCTTCGTCGACATCTCTGGTTTCACCGCGTTGTCCGAGCATCTCGCCCGGCGCGGCAAGATTGGCGCCGAGCTGATGCGAGACACGCTCAATGTCGTGTTCATCGCGTTGCTCGACGATGCGTACGACTATGGCGCGGGGTTGCTCAAGTGGGGAGGTGACGCCCTCCTCCTCCTCTTCGAGGGCGAGCGCCACGAGGAGCGCGCATGCCGGGCAGCCTGGGAGATGCAGCGGACACTCGATCGGGTGGGTCGGCTCAAGGCAGGCAGCGCGACGATCACGCTGCGGATGTCGGTGGGCATCACGACGGGGACGTTTCAGTTCTTCATGGTGGGAAGCGTTCACCGAGAATTGCTGATCGCGGGTCCGGCGGCGACCGAGACCGTCACCGTCGAGGGGATCGCGGACGCGGGCGAGATCGCGCTCGGGCCGCCGCTGGTGGCGCGACTCGATCCGGCGTACGTTGGTGAGCCGAAGGAGTTCACCCATCTGCTCGCAGCCGGGCCAGACGTCGACCGCGAGCGCGCCCCGGATGTCGGAGACGTGAGCGCGATCGACATCCCGTCTTGCATACCGGTTGCTTCGCGGGCCAACGTCCTGCTCGACCGAAGCGAGCCGGAGCATCGCACGATCACCGCCGCTTTCATCGATCTGATGGATACGGATAGGCTCCTCGACGAACTCGGAATCGACGCTCTGGCGCGCGCCCTCGACGAGCGCATCTGCGCGATCGAGGAGGTCGCGCTCCATTATGAGGTGCCGTTCTACGAATCGGACGTCGGGAAGGGGAGTGTGAAGGCGCTGCTCACTGCCGGTGCGCCGTCGAGCACCGGGCGCGACGAGGAGCGGACTCTTCGTGCACTGCGCGAGATCATGGACCGCCCAGGCGTCGTGCCGATGCGCATTGGCGTTAACACAGGCAAGGTCTTCACGGGCGACTTCGGGCCGGCCTACAGGCGCTCGTACCGCGTCTTCGGCGATGCGATCAACACGGCCGCACGCGTCATGAGCAAGGCCGAGCCGGGTCAGATCCTGTCGACCGAGATCGTGCTCAACCGGTCGCGCACGCTGTTCGACACGACCCCGATCGCGCCGTTCGCGGCAAAGGGCAAGTCGGAGCCCGTCCGTGCCTCGGTCGTCGGAGCGATCACCGGTACCAAAAAGGAGCGCCATGACGGGATGCCGCTCGTGGGCCGCGATCGGGAGTTGAACGCCTTGCTCGGCGTGATCGAGGAGGTGCGCGGCGGCAACGGTTGGATCGTCGAAATCGCAGGGCAGCCCGGACTCGGCAAGACGCGCATTGTCGAGGAGGCGATCGCGCGTGCACCCGACGTGCGGGTCTTGTGGTCGCGCTGCGAGGAGTACGAGGCGGCGACACCGTACTTCGCGATGCGCGCGGTCATGCGCGACGTTCTCGCTCTCGACGCCGAGGCGCCAACCGCCACGGTGACGGAGCGGCTGAGCGAGAAGGTCGCAGAGGTCAACCCGTTGCTGCTCGATTGGCTGCCGTTGCTGGCCGTGATGCTCGGGATCGATCTGCCCCACACGGCAGTGACGAAGGCACTCGACGAAAGGTTCCTCCGCGACAAGCTTGCCGAAGTGGCCATGCAGTTTCTCGTCGCCTGCCTTACCGGCTCACCGACGATGCTCGTTGTCGAAGACGTGCATTTCATGGACGAGGCGTCTCGCGACCTGCTGTTCCGACTCTCCGCGGCAGGCGCGGATAGGCGGCAGCTACTGCTGGTCACACACCGGAACACCGGCGAAGTGTTCGTTTCGGCTGATTCGGATGACCTGAGCTCGCTCACCCTCTGCCTGCTGCCGCTTTCGTCGGAGACCGTCGAGACGCTGGTCGCTCTCGCGACCGACGACGACCCGCTGGCGCCGCACGTCGTGGAGGTGATCGCGCGGCGGTCCGGCGGCAACGCCTTGTTCCTCTTCGAGCTGCTCGACGTCGTCCGCGAGACCGGTTCGGTCGATGCTCTGCCCGACTCCGTGGAGTCGCTGATAGCAGGTGACATCGATCGTCTTTCGCCGACCGACCGTACGGTGCTGCGCTATGCGGCCGTGCTCGGGGCAAGCTTCGATCCGGAGCTTCTCACGGCCGCCGTGAGCGAGGAGGTCGATGTCGGAGACGATGTCTGGTCGCGGTTGGCCGACCTCGTGAAGGCGGAGCCGTCGGGGCTGCTGCGGTTCCGCAACACGCTGATCCGGGACGCCGCCTACGAAGGGCTCCCCTATCGGCGCCGGCGCGTACTCC
>JBBQRN010000026.1:0-38023 GCA_038214705.1 Gaiellales bacterium
GCGTCGGGCAGCGTCGCGCTGCTCGCCGACCTGATCCACAACTTCGGGGACGCGCTCACCGCGATCCCGCTGGGAATCGCGTTTTTCCTCCGTTCCTTCCGCGGCGAGAAGATCGCAGGACTCGCGGTCGTGGCAGCGATCTTCATCAGTGCGGTCGTCGCGCTGTATGAGACGATTCAGCGGCTGATCCACCCGCAGCAGCTTTCGCACCTGTGGGTGCTCGCAGCAGCGGGCATCGTCGGCTTTGTCGGCAACGAGCTTGCGGCCCAGGTCCGCCTTCGCGCCGGCAACCGCCTCGCGAGCCCTGCGCTCGTCGCGGACGGGAAGCACGCGCGCGTCGACGGCTTCGTCTCATTGGGTGTGATCGCAAGCGCCCTCGTCGTCGGGATCGGCTTCCCCCGCGCCGACCCGGTCATCGGGCTTCTGATCACGCTGGTGATCATCAAGATCACGTGCGACGCGTGGCGCACGATCCGCGCAAGCGAGCCCGGGGAGGCTCTCGAGCACCACTACTAACTGCGGGAGCGCATCGGAACTTCGCTCTGTGCCCGGGTTCACGGGTCCTTCATACGGCCCGCATACTTTCCTGTTCGCAGATGTCGACCGGAGGTTGTTCCTGATGACAGATCGTTCCCCATTCTGGCTCGCTGCGGCCGCGTTGCTGATCGCCGCGGTCGCGCTGCCCGTCGCCGTCGTGGCGGCGATTCGCGCTGGTGATAACTCGCCCCCGGCGCCGAGCGACAGTTCGAAGGGTGGGATGTCGATGGGCGGCAGCGGATCGATGTCCGAGCACATGGCCCCTGCCTCGATGGACGGAGTGCCCGACGCTGCTACAGACACGGGCGGAACGCCGTTGGCGCATACGGTTCGGAACGGCGTGTGGGTGTTCAACCTCGAGGCGAAAGCCGTGCGCTGGAAGATTCTCGACGGCACACGGGTCACGGCATGGACGTACAACGGGATCGTCCCCGGCCCCCAGATCCGGGTTCCCCTCGGCCGGCGCGTCCGCATCGAGGTAAAGAACAGCCTCCCGGAGGCGACGACGGTGCATTGGCACGGGATTGCGGTTCCGAACGCGATGGACGGCGTGCCGGACCTCACCCAGAAGCCGATCGAACCGGGAGGGAGATTCACCTACGAATTCACCGCGGTTCCGGCGGGGCGTGACTCGAAGGGCGGCACGTTCTTCTACCACTCCCATTTTGACGAGGATCGCCAGGTCGGTCTCGGGCTCTCGGGCACGTTCATCATCGATCCACCGAGCGGCCCCGGCTACGACGTCGACAAGACGATCGCGATCAACGAGTGGACGCTCGACCCGGCGAGCGGCGCTACGCGACCGCCGATGGAGATGGAAGGATGCTGCCGAACTACTTCACGTTGAATGGCGGGAGCTTCCCATCCACCGAGACGATCAAGGTCAAGCGCGGCCAGCGTGTCCTCTTCCGTCTCGTTGGCGCCGGTCAGTTCGTGCACCCGATGCACCTGCACGGCACGGACTTCGAGGTCGTCGCGAAGGACGGGCACCCGCTCGCCGCGCCGTTCAAGGCGGACGTGATCCAGGTCGCGCCCGGCGAGCGCTACGACATTGCCTTCACGGCAACCGAACCCGGCAAATGGGCGTTCCACTGCCACATCGGGCACCACCTGACAAACAACGGCGCGTCGCCGGGCGGACTTATGCTCGTCGTCGACGTCAGCTGAACGAGAAGAGAGGAGCTACGTGTCGAAGCAAACACTTGTCGTGATCGCCGGAGCGATTGTCCTGTTCGCCGTCGGGATTGTCGGCGCGCTCGCGTTCACCGGCGGCAGCAGTTCCGGCGGTCATCAGATGCAGAACGGCCAGACGATGACCGGAGACATGACGCACACGATGCAGGACGGCCAAACGATGATGACCGAGATGACGGATATCGCCCCGTGATGCAACTGCCAGGCCGAAATCTGAGGATGCTCTGTCAAGCGCCAGGCGATGCCGACGTTTTCCCTGCTCAAACGGTGGTTCGGTGGTGCTCGAATATGTCTTCTAGCAGGGAAATCCTGTACCATCCTGCGGGATGATCGAGCTTCGGCGGAACATCGAGCGCGGGATGCGGCACCGTTGGCTAGGCCCGCTCTTCATCATCTTGTTCTGCGTCCTGGTCGCGTTGATGTTCCTGCATGCGATGCACGACGGGAACGGGACGGAACTCGGCGAGTTCTGCTTGGGCATCACGATGATGCTCGGGATCGTCCTGCTGATCCGGGTGCGCGCCAAGGCACCGCTCGCGCTGGTGCCCGTTCGGATAGGCCGCGCTCCACCCGCACGGCGCGTCGTGCTGCGGGCGCCAATCAGCCGAACGACGGCACTGAGCTTCCCTCCGCCTCTCCGCCTCTGACGAGCGAGCGCCTCCGTGCGCTCAGCAAACGTCCGAGGAGTCGAAACCGAGAGAGGCCCATGCCGTTCATTCGTTCGCACAAAACCCGTACTAGCCAAAGAAGACCACGATTTGTCCTGCTCGGACTCGCGCTCGCCTGCCTCGCAGCCGCGCTCTTCGGAGCCGTTGGCGCGAGTGCGAATCCGTCGATTCAGGAGAAGCGCGCCCAGGCTCAGACGATCCTTGTTCAGGTGCAGGAGCTCGATGCGCAGGCCGGTGATGCCGCAGAGCGGTGGAACGGCGCGAACTACAAGCTCGGACAGATCGCCGCTGAGTTGCAGGCGACGCAGGCCGATTTGGTTCGTGCGAAAAGGGGCGTGCGGATCTCGCAGGCACGCGTCGGCGCGCGCCTGCGAGATCTTTATGTGAACGGCGAGTCGGCCTCCGCCGTTGAGGTCTTGCTCGGCGCGAAGAGCCTGACCGAGATCCTCGACGGACTCGAGATGCGAAGCAGAATCACAGCACAGGACGTTCGGATCGCGAAGGAGCTGAAGACCTACCGCGAACGCACGACCGCTCGAAAGCTGCAACTCGCACAGGCGCGAACGACGCAAGCGGAGGTGGTTCGCCAACGCGCCAACGAGCAGGCGACGATCGAAGCGAACCTGGTCGAACGGAAGCAGTTGCTCTCTTCCGTCCAAGCCGAAGTGCAGCGACTCGTCGCTGAGGAGCAAGCACGCCAAGCCGAGCTACGCCGGCAAGCCCAGATCAGGCTGGTGCAGGAACAGGCAGCTGCAGCAGCGAGTCAACGGGCAGCTGATGCAGTGGCCAAGTCTGACACCGCTCAGGCCGCTCCACCGCCCTCGCAGTCAGCCGATACGGGAACCCCTGCTGATACGGGGGCTCCAGTCGACACGCCCATCCCCGTCGCGCCGCCGGCTGATGCGAGCAAGGGAGCCCAGGTCGTCTCGATCGCAATGCAGTACCTGGGAATTCCGTACGTCTGGGGAGGAGCGTCCCCATCCGCCGGGTTCGACTGCTCGGGACTGACGATGTACGTGTTCGCGCAGGTCGGGGTATCGCTGCCCCACTATGCCGCCGCACAGTACGGCATGGGTGTCCCGGTCTCGAAGGATCAGCTGCAGCCAGGCGACCTCGTCTTCTTCCACGGACTCGGCCACATGGGCATGTACATCGGCGGCGGCAACTTCATCCACGCGCCGCATACCGGCGACGTCGTCAAGATCTCGTCGCTTTACGAGGCGTATTACGCGAGCACCTGGGTCGGAGCGCGGCGGGTTCTCTGAGACTCCCTGTCCGGGTACGCGCCAACCTCCTGACCCAGATTGCGCCGCGGACCGAGGGTAGACGGGAGATGAGACCGTCAACGAGACCTAACCGCGGGCGCCGATCACAACCGCGCGAGACGCCCACCTCCCCGCGCGGTTACGGGAGACCCGCACTCGAGGTGCCACTTCTCGGCAGCCCGGACGACAGAGAGCTGCTCAGGAGCATGGTGAAGGTGTAACCGGCTCAGGGGAGTCGCCACTAGGCGTCGGCGAATCACGAGCTGAGAAACCTGCCGCTACGACGGCTGAGTCAGCCAACGGCGGAAGAGTGGCACCACGGGGTTGCAAAGTGGGTGATAGTGGTTTAGAGTGGGGCAACGTGGGAGCAACCATGGAGCCTCGGAGATGTTTCTCGGCCAGTACGACCATTCGATCGACGACAAGAGTCGCCTCACCCTGCCGGCTCGGTTTCGCGATGCTCTGGCCGGCGGTGTCGTCCTCTCGAAGGGTCTCGACGGCAGCGTTGACGTGTACCCGAAGGACGCCTGGGAGGCGACCGTGGCCGAGCGCATCGGCCGGCTCGACCCGCTCCTGCCCGACACGCGGATGCTCCAGCACCACTTCTTCGGCGGCGCGGCCGAGGACACGCCCGACAAACAGGGTCGGGTCGTTCTCCCGGGGCCGCTACTTCGCCACGGCAAGCTCGGCAAGGAGGTCACGGTGATCGGCAACAGAGACCACCTGGAGATCTGGGATCGCTCCACCTGGGCGGAGCGCCTCGAGGTCGTCGAAGGGGGTGCCGACAATGCAGCCCAACGTCTTGCCGAGCAGCGCGGCTGATCACGCCCCCGTCCTCGCGGACGAGGTGCGCGAGCTCCTGGCCGTGAGACCGGGGGAGACCGTCGTCGATGCAACCTTCGGCGCCGGCGGCCACGCGCGCCTGCTGGCGCGCGATCTCGCGGGCAGCGGCAAGTTCGTCGCGATCGACCGCGACCCGAGCGTCAAGAGCCATTTCGACCGCTTCAAGGCGACGGCCGGCATCGACGTGCGCTTCCTCCGCGGCGACTTCGCAATCGTCCTCACCCAGCTCGCCGCGAACGGGATCAAGGCGGACGCGATCCTGCTCGACATCGGCGTCTCGTCGATGCAGATCGACCGGCCCGAGCGCGGCTTCTCGTACGCGACCGATGCGCCGCTCGACATGCGGATGGACCCGTCGGGCGAGGTCACGGCGGCGACGATCGTCAACACCTGGGACGAGAAGGAGCTGGCCACGATCTTCCGCCGCTTCGGCGAGGAGCGCTACGCCGGGCCGATCGCCCGCTCGATCGTCCGCCGCCGCGCCGAGCAGGCGTTCTTCCGGACCGGCGATCTCGTGGACGTGATCAAGATGGCGATCCCGACGCCGGCCCGCTTCGGCGAGGGTCATCCGGCGAAGCGGGTGTTCCAGGCGCTCCGGATCGCGGTGAACGACGAACTTGGGCAGCTCGAGGTAGCCCTACCCGCTGCGGTCGAGATGCTGCGCCCGGGTGGGAGGCTCGCCGTGATCAGCTTCCACTCGCTCGAGGATCGGATCGTGAAGCAGTTCATGGTTGCGGGGGCAAAAGGCTGTACCTGTCCGCCCGACTTCCCGATCTGCGTGTGCGGCAAGGAGCCCGAGTTGCGGTTGCTGACGCGCAAGCCGGTGCGTCCCGGAGCAGCCGAGATCGACCTCAACCCGCGGGCCGCCTCGTCGCGCCTTCGCGTCGCGGTCAAGGCGTAGCGACTACATGTCGACGATTGCACAGTCACCTACGGCCGGCCGCGCCCGAAAGCCGGCGAAGGCAGAGACGAGGTCGTCCGGGCGCTCGCGGGCCCCGTTTGCGGGTGGGATTGCCTGGATCGTGTTCGTCGGCGTGCTGCTCGGCGGCATCGTCGCCGTCAACGTGCTCGTGCTGCAGCTGAACATGCAGTCCGATCGACTCGGTCGCGAGCGGGCCCAACTCCAGGCCGACAACGCATTGCTGCGCTCGCAGCTGTCGAGCGCTTCGACCCAGGTTCGGATTCAGGACGCCGCCACCACAAAGCTTGGTCTCGTCCCCGCCGACCCGCTCGGCACCACCTACGTCAGGCTCGCGGGCAAGTGAGCGACAGGATTGCGAACCGCAGGATCCGCCTGCTGCTCGCCGGGTTCGTGCTCCTCTTCGCCATCGCTGTCGGCCGTGCAACCTGGGTGCAGGGCGCCCAACACGGCAGGCTCTCGAAGATGGCCGTCACTCAGCACCGCGAGACGATCCAGGTGCCGGCAGGGCGCGGCACGATCTACGACCGCACCGGCGAGCCACTCGCGATCGGGGAGCAGGCGACCACCGTGTTCGCCGACCCCAGGAACGTGCTGGACGCTCAGCGCGCTGCAATCGTCTCCGGCGAGGCTCTCGGACTCGACGCGAACGCCCTCTATCCGATCCTCAAGGACCGAAGCAAGGGCTTCGTCTACCTCGCCCGCAAGGCCGACCCGACAAAGGCCGCTGCGCTGCGCAAGCGTGATGTCCCCGGCCTCGGCTTCTATCCCGAGGAGCTCCGCACCTATCCGCAGGGCTCGGTTGCCGCGCACGTGCTCGGCTTCGCGGGCACCGACAACCACGGGCTGGACGGGCTGGAGAGGTCGCTCGACAAGTCGCTGACAGGCACGCCCGGCTTCGAGACGATTGCGAAGGACCCGTTCGGACGGGCGATCAATGTCGTCAACTCGCGGCCCGAGCGGCCCGGCCGGAACGTGACGCTCACGATCGACCATCAGGTCCAGGCGAGCGCCGAGCAGATCCTTGCCCGCACGGTGACAAAGTTCGGGGCGAAGGGAGCGGCGGCGATCGTGATGGATCCACGGACCGGGGCGATCCTCGCGATGGCGAACTACCCGACCTTCGACGCGAATCAGTTCGGCAAGGCCACTCCGGACGCCCGTCGGAATCGGGCCGTCACCGACGCGTACGAGCCCGGCTCGACGTTCAAGATCGTGACGATCGCCGGCGCGCTCGAGGACAACGTCGTCTCGCCGACGAGCACATTTACGCTCGCGCCCACGATTCAGGTGGCAGATCGCGTGATCCACGAAGCTCACGCCCGCGGCACCGAGGTGCTGAGCGTGCAGCAGATCCTGGCGCAGTCGTCGAACGTCGGCACGATCACGATCGCCGAGAAGCTCGGCTCCGGCGAGCTCGCGTCCTGGATCGATCGTTTCGGGTTCGGGCACCCCACGGGCGTGGACTACCCGGGCGAGAGTCAGGGGCTCGTGTTGCCGCTGGACAAGTGGTCGGGCTCGACGATCGGCACCGTGCCGATCGGGCAGGGCATCGCGGTGACGCCGCTCCAGATGGTCTCGGCGTACGCCACGATCGGGAACGGCGGCATGCGCGTGACGCCGCACCTGATCGAGAAGATCGGCACCAGGCGCGTGAAGCGCTCGTCCGGCAGGAGGGTTGTCTCGCGGCACACGGCCGACCGGATGATGTCGATGTTTCGCGACGTCGTGCTCGAGGGCACGGGCACGCAGGCCGCGATCCCCGGCTACACCGTGGCCGGCAAGACGGGCACAGCACAGAAGGCCGAGAACGGCCGCTACGTCGCGAAGTACGTCGCGTCGTTCGTGGGGATCGTGCCCGCCAAGCATCCACGGTTCGCGATCCTCGTGATGGTCGACGAGCCGCACGGCACCATCTTCGGCGGTGACGTCGCCGCGCCGGCCTTCCGCGACATCGCCCGCTTCGCGCTGCAGTACATGGAGGTTCCGCCGGACGCGCCCGAGACGAAGGCGGCGCTGGCCGCGAGTAGCGGCGCCGCGAACCAGTAGCGCCTGCGGCGGATCCGTCGGATGCGGCTCCGTAGAATGAGCTTCCGTGGACCTCGACGACTTGACGCGCGTGCTCGCGGCGAGCGAGATCACTGCTCGCGGCGCGGTCGAGATCGCAGACCTCGCCTACGACGCGTCGCGCGTCTCGCCCGGGGCGGCCTTCTTTTGCGTTCCCGGCACCCGCGCCGACGGCCATGACTTCGCGCCTGCGGCGCTGGCCGCCGGGGCGGTCGCGCTCATCGTCGAGCGGCCGCTCGAGGTCGAGGCCCCACAGTTGCTCGTCGAGGACGTCCGGGCCTCCATGGCGGTCGCGGCCGACCTGTTCTTCGGCGAGCCGACGCGCCAGCTCGAAGTGGCGGCTGTCACGGGCACGAACGGCAAGACGACCACGACTTTTCTCCTACGCTCGGTGCTCGAGGCTGCCGGAAGGGCACCGGGACTCGTCGGCACGATCGACTGGGTCGTCGGCGGCCGGCGGCGTCCCGCCCCGCACACGACGCCAGAGGCGATCGATCTGCAGCGCCTCTTTCGCGAGATGCTCGACGCGGGTGACCGGAGCGTGGCCGTCGAGGCCTCGTCTCACGGGTCCGTGCTCCGGCGGCTCGACAGGGTGCGCTTCGACTCGCTCGTCTTCACGAACCTCTCGCAGGACCACCTCGACCTGCACGGCACGATGGAGAACTACTTCCAGGCCAAGCGGCGCCTTTTCACCGGCGCCCACGCGCCGCCCGCAGCCGTCAACGTCGGTGACGAGCACGGCCGACGGCTCGCCCTCGAGCTCGCCGAGCGGCACCTTGCGCCCCTGATCACGTTCGGAATCAGCGAGGCGGCGGAGATCCGGCCCGAGCGGCTCGTCGTTGCCACCGGCGGCTCCCGCTTTGTCGCCGCTGGGATCGCGATCGAGACCCCGTTGCGCGGCAGGTTCAACGTCGAGAATGTGCTCGGGGTGATCGCTGCCTCGATTCTCCTCGACGTCGACGACGACGACATTGCGGCCGGCATTGCAGCAATGTCGGGCGTCCCCGGCCGTTTCGAGGCGATCGACGAGGGGCAGCCCTTTTCCGTCGTCGTCGACTACGCGCACACGCCGGACTCGCTCGACATCCTGCTCCAGGCGGCTCGCGAGCTGGGGGAGGGGCGTGTGATCTGTGTGTTCGGCGCCGGCGGCGACCGCGACCGGGGCAAGCGGCCGATCATGGGGGCCGTCGCCGCCCAGCGCGCCGACGTCGTGATCGTCACCTCCGACAACCCGCGCACCGAGGATCCGCTGGCGATCATCCAGGACGTGCTGCAAGGGGCCGGTACCGGTGTCGAGATCGACCCCGACCGCCGCAGTGCGATTCACCGCGCGATCGAGCTCGCGGAGCCGGGCGATGTCGTGGTCGTGGCCGGCAAGGGCCACGAGCAGGGACAGGACATCGGCGGGACCGTGGCGCCGTTCGACGACCGCGAGGTCGTGCGCGAGGCGCTCACCGAGGGGACGGCGGGACGATGATCTCCGTCCGCTGGGACGAGATCATGGCCCTCGGGCTTGGCGACCTCCAAACCTCATTCATCACCCCGGAGGCCCATGGCCCCACGATCACGGGGATCAAGGCGGACTCCCGGCTGGTCGGGCCGGGTGATCTCTTCGTGGCGCTCAATACGGGCGTCGAGTTCGTTCGCGATGCGGCTGGGCGAGGAGCGGCGACGCTTGTCCCGGACGATCAGGAGCAGGCCCTCGCCGCGCTTGCGACCCTTGTCCATTCGAAGTCCGGTGCCCGCGTCGTCGCCGTCGTCGGCTCGACCGGCAAGACCTCGACAAAGGACATCCTCGGAGCCCTATGCGTCGCCGCGACACCGACCATCTGGGCCGAGGCGAGCCAGAACAACGAGATCGGCCTCCCCCTGACCGTGTGCCGGCTCGAGCCGGACACGGACGTGCTCGTCACCGAGATGGGGATGAGGGGCATGGGGCAGATCGCCGCACTGTGCGCGATAGCGCGTCCTGACGTAGTGGTCGTGACCTCGATCGGTCCGGAGCACCTCGAGCTCGTCGGCACGGTCGAGCGCGTGGCCGAGGCGAACGCCGAAGCGATCGCTGCCCTGCCCGCCGGAGGCGTCGCCGTCGTGCCGACGGGCGTGCCCGAGCTCGAGCCTCACCTCGCACGAACGGACATCGATATTCGCCGCTTCGATCCGGCCGCCGTCACCGGCGCCGGCCATCAGTGGGCGTTCCCGCTCGGGGACGAAACGGTTCACCTCACCTTGCCGTTCACGGCACGCCACATGGCCGAGAACACCCTCGCCGCGCTCCTCGCCTATGAAGCGCTCGGACTGCCGTGGGCACTGCTGCAGGCGGGGGCGGACGCGATCACGCTCTCGCGCTGGCGCGGTGAGGCGCTGGCCCTGCCGGGCGGTGGATTGGTGATCAACGATGCGTACAACGCGAACCCCACCTCGATGCGCGCCGCGTTACGCGATCTCGTCGAGCGCGCCGGCGGCCGCCGACGAGTTGCGATTCTCGGCGAAATGGCAGAGCTCGGCGATGACGCGCCGCGCTACCACGCCGAGATCGGTGCACTACTCGATGAGCTCGGGATCGAGGTCGTTGTGGCGGTCGGCGAACCTGCTCGCCTCTACCTCGGAACTGTCGAGTCGCAGTCCCGCCGCTTTATCGCCGACGCGGCCGACGTCGGCACCGTCCTGGGCCTGGTCGAGTCGGGCGACGCGATCCTCGTCAAGGCATCACGCGCCGTCGGGCTCGAAGGCATCCCGGCTTCGATCGAGAAGGGGGCTATGGCATGGTCCGCGTCCTGATCGCCGGCCTCGTCGCGATGGTTCTCGCTGTCGTGATCGGGCCCATGTTCATCGACTGGTTGCGGCGGACGGGCGTCGGGCAGCAGATCCGCGAGGAGGGGCCGGCGCGGCACATCGTCAAGCAGGGAACGCCGACGATGGGCGGCCTGCTGATCCTCGCCACTGCTGCCGCGCCCTTCTTCATCCTGTCGCTGTACACGCTCCCCGGCGTCGCCCTGCTCCTGCTCACGCTCGGCTGCGCCGCTATCGGCTTCACCGACGACTACCTGAAGGTGCGCAAGCGTCGCTCGCTCGGTCTCTCGGGACGCTGGAAGATGCTTGGGCTCGTCGTGCTCACGATCGGGGTCGGCTGGGTCGTGTCTCGCGTGGGCTACCTCGATACGACGATCTACTTCCCCGTGATCGACGTCCAGCTCAACCTCGGCTGGGCCTACTATCCGTTCCTCTTCATCGTCATCGCGGGCACCGCGAACGGCGTCAACCTCACGGACGGGCTCGACGGTCTTGCAGCGGGCACATCCGCGATCTCGCTGCTGTCGTTTCTCGCGATCGCCGCGATCCTCTGGATCCGGTCAGGGCTTCCCGGCGACCGGAGCGCCAACTACCTCGACGTCGCGATCTTCGCGGCGGCGATGATCGGCGGCGTGATCGGCTTCCTCTGGTTCAACGCCTTCCCGGCCGAGGTGTTCATGGGTGACACCGGCTCGATGGCGCTCGGCGGAGCTATCGCCGGGCTGGCGGTGATGACCCAGACCGAGGTGCTCTTGATCTTCATCGGCGGGATCTACCTGATCGAGGCGCTCTCGGTGATCATCCAGGTCGCGAGCTTCAAGCGCACCGGCAAACGGGTCTTCCTGATGGCGCCGATCCACCACCACTTCGAGATGAAGGCGTGGTCGGAGACCAAGATCATGGTGCGCTTCTGGATCGTCGGCGCGATCTTCTGCACGCTCGGCTTCGTCCTCTTCTACCGCTACTACCTGCGGTTCAAGGTGTAGTGCCGTCGCCCGCAGCCCCGCGGTTGCTCCTGATGGCCATGATCGTCGGCGGCGTCGTGATCGCTCAGCGCGCGTAGGCTTTCCCCATGGTCGCCGCTCCAGGACGCGCGCTCGTTGTTGGCCTGGCGCGGTCTGGGCGTGCTGCCGTCGAGGCCCTGGCAGCCCAGGGAGCCGAGGTTGTCGCCTATGACCAATCGGCCGAGCTCGACGTCGCGGGCCTCGCCGCCGACATCCGCCTCGGCGCCTGGGACGACGCGGCGCTCGACGGGATCGACCTCGTCGTCAAGAGCCCGGGCGTCCCGAATGACTCGCCACCGATCGTCGCGGCAAGGGCCCGCGAGATCGAGGTCGTCTCCGAGATCGAATACGGCGCGCGGCTGCTCCCGAACCCGATCGTCGGGATCACCGGTACCAACGGCAAGACGACGACGACTGCGTTGCTTGGCGCGATATTCGAGGCCGCCGGCGTTGCCGCCCAGGTGGCCGGCAATATCGGCCGCCCACTGACAGCGCTCGTGCGGACGGCGGCGCCCGATGCCTGGATCGTCTGTGAGCTCTCGTCGTTCCAGCTCGAGGACATCGACACGCTTCGCCCGCGAATCGCCGTGCTACTGAACCTGGAGCCCGACCACCTCGACCGCCACGGCAGCTTCGAGGCGTACCGCGCTGCGAAGTTCCGCATCTTCGAGAACCAGGAGCACGATGATGTCGCGATCGTGCCGGCGGGGTTCGGGCCGATTCCCGGCCGCGCCCGGCGCGTCGAGTTCACCGCATCCGACAACCTGCCTGCCGAGCCGCTGATCCCCGGCGCCCACAACCGCGAGAACGCTGCCGCCGCCGTGGCCGCGGCCGGAGCAGCAGGGTTGCCTGACGGCGCGATCGCAGAAGCGTTGCGCACGTTCCCCGGCATCGAGCATCGGATCGAGGAGCTCGCGACGATCGCGGGAGTTCGGTACGTGAACGACTCGAAGGCAACCAATGTCGCAGCCGCGCTCCGGGCGCTCGCATCCTTCCCCGGCGCACGCAAGCTCGTGATCCTGGGTGGGAGGGGAAAGGCCGAGCCGTATAGCTCGCTCGCCGAGGCGTTCGCGCCGGGTGACCGTGCGTACCTGATCGGCGAGGCCACCGCGGAGATCGCACGGGCGCTGGAGTCCACCGGAGTGCCGTTCGAGCGCTGCTGCGACCTCGCCGTCGCCGTCGCCGCGGCAGCCGCGGAGGCCCGCGCGGGTGACGTTGTGCTGCTCTCGCCCGCCTGCGCCAGCTTCGACCAGTTCAAGAGTTACGAGCATCGTGGGCAGGAGTTCGGGAAGCTGGTGCAGAAGCTCCAGGGGTGAAGAAGCCTGCAGGCCAACTCGAGCAGCGTCTCCTCGTCCTCGTCACCCTTGGTCTCGTTGCATTTGGCCTCGTGATGGTGTTCAGCGCCACGTCTGCCTCGGCGGCGCTCGGGGCGGGCGACCCGATGAACTTCCTCGTCAAGCAGGGGGCCTACGCGCTGTTCGGGCTCGTCCTGATGGTGCTCGCGTCGCGCTTCGACTACCACCGGCTGCGGGCGCTGGCGCCGATCCTGCTCGTCGGCGCGCTCGCGCTGTGCGTCGCGGTGCTCGTCGTGGCACCGCCGATCAACGGGGCGCAGCGCTGGTTCCTGGTCGGCCCGATCAGCGTGCAGCCGTCGGAGGTCGCGAAGATCGCGGTGCTGATCTGGGCGTGCGCGCTCCTCGCGCGACGCCCGACGCCGCGGACGATGGGGGAGCTCCTGAAGCCGTTCGGCCTCGTCGTCGGCCTCTTTGCGGTTCTGATCCTGCTCGAGCCCGACCTCGGGACGACGATTGCTCTGTGCATCATGGTGGCGGGGATCCTGCTCGTCTCCGGTGTGCCACTCCGGCTGCTCGTCCTCGCGGGGTCGATCGCGCTCGCGTTCGGCGCGGTGGCGATCTGGATCGAGCCGTACCGCCGCGCCCGTTTCCTCAGCTTCGTCGACCCCTGGAAGGACCCACAGGGCGCCGGGTTCCAGACGGTGCAGGCGATCATCGGCATGGGCTCCGGCGGGATCACCGGTCAGGGGCTGGGCCAGGGGATCTCGAAGGTCTTCTACCTCCCGGAAGCGCACACCGACATGATCTTTGCGATCGTCGGCGAGGAGCTCGGCCTGATCGGGTCCACCCTCGTGATCGCCGCCTTTGCGGTGTTCGCCTGGGCGGGCTTCCGGATTGCGCTCCAGTGTCGGGATCCGTTCGGCAAGCGGCTCGCGGCGGGCATCACGACCCTCGTCTGCGGACAGGCTGTGGTCAACCTGTGTGCCGTGCTCGGAATCGCTCCGCTGACCGGAATTCCGCTTCCGTTTGTCTCCTACGGGGGGTCGTCCTTGATAGTGCTGCTCGCTGCGGTCGGAGTTCTCCTTAACATCGCCGTGAATGAGCGCGTCGTCGAAGCCCGTAGTCGTGATCGCGGCCGGAGGGACAGCAGGGCACATCAGGCCCGCGCTCGCGGTCGGACAAGCGCTGCGCGAGCGCGGAGCGAGCGTGACGTTCGCCGGCAGCCCCGACCGCGTCGAGTCGCGGCTGGTTCCTGAAGCGGGCTTCGAGCTCGATACGTTTGCGATCTCCGGGTTCCCGCGCACGCTGTCGCTCGAGCTGCTCCGCGCTCTCGCGCGCGCCGGCAAGGCACCGTTCGCCTGCCGCGCGATCCTGAAGCGGAGACGGCCGGACGTCGTGCTCGGCGGTGGGGGCTACGTGGCCGGCCCGATGGTGCTCACCGCCCGGCTGAGCGGGATCCCTACCGCGCTCACCGAAGCCGACGCGCACCTCGGCCTCGCGAACCGCCTCGCCGCGCCGTTTGCGTCGAAGCTCTTCCTCGCCTACGACATTCCCGGTCGCACCGGGAGGAAGGTCGAGGTCGTCGGCCGGCCGATCCCGCTGGCCCATCTGGGCGCGAGCCGGGCCGACGCCCGTGCGCGCTTCGGGTTCGACGCCAATGCGGATGTGGTGGCGGTGTTCGGCGCCCTCGCCGGCGCGACCTCGCTCAACGAGATGGCTGTCGGCGCCTGGGGCGACGCGGGCCCGGCCGTGCTCCACGTATCCGGCGAGCGCGACTACCCTGCGCTGCGCGAGCGGGTGACGCGACCCGCGTACGTCCTGATGCCCAAGACCGACCATTTCGGGGACGTGCTGGCTGCCGCGGACATCGCCGTGTCGCGTGCCGGGGGCACCGTCTGGGAGCTCGCCGCCGCGGGCACGCCCTCGATTCTTGTCCCCTACCCGCACGCGACCGCCGATCACCAGACGCTGAACGCCCGTCACTTCGAGCGGGGCGGCGGAGCCGTGGTCGTCCCGAATGCCGAGATCGCTGCCGTGCCCGGCGTCGTCGCGGAGCTGCTTGCAGACCGCGCGCGGCTCTCGGCGATGCGTGCCGCGATGCTCGCGATGGCGCGGATCGATGCGGCCGATCGGATCGCCGAGGGGGTGCTCGCTCTTGCCCGAGGCTGACGAGGACTTTGTGTTGAATCAATACAAGCCGCTGGCAGGGCGGCGGCTCTATTTCGTCGGGATCGGCGGCTCGGGCATGTCCGCGTATGCGAATGTCGCCCGCGCTCTGGGTGCCGAGGCGAGGGGATGGGAGGTCGCCGACACGATCTTCATGAGCTCGCTCGAGGGGATCGAGGTCGACCTCGGCGGCGAGCCGTTGCCGCCGGACGGCTGGGAGGTGGTCGTTTCGACTGCGCATCTCCACCGTTGTGACGGCATCCGCCGCGCCGACTTCCTGGCCGAGCTCGTCGCCGCCCAGCCGGCGATCGTCGTGGGCGGCGCACACGGCAAGACGACGACGGCCGCGATGATCGCGTTCGTCCTGAAGGAGACGGGTCGTGACCCTGCCTGGATCATCGGCGGCATCGTCCCCCAGCTCGGTGGGAACGCCGGCGTCGGGAGCGGATGGCTTGTCGTCGAGGGCGACGAGTCGGACCGCTCGATCGGCGCGCTTGCTCCTGCGATCGCGGTGGTGACCAACATCGAGCTCGATCACCACGCGTCGTATCGCTCGGAGGCCGAGCTCGCGGCTTTCTTCGATGACTGGCTGGCCACGGTGCCGCAGGTCGTCCGCAGCTGGGAACTGTCGCCCGTCGATCTCGAGCTGTCGATCCTGGGCGACCACAACCGGCAGAACGCCGCCGCCGCGCTCGCCGCTCTCGAGCTTGCCGGCGTCCCGCGGGGGCAGGCCGAGGCGGCGATCGTTCGCTTCAGCGGTGCCGAGCGCCGCTTCCAGCTCGTCGGCTCCGGAGGCGGCGTGACCGTCTACGACGACTACGGGCACAACCCGACGGAGCTCGAGGTGACCCTGAAGACGGCCCGGAGCCTGACCGGCGGCAGAGTGATCGCCGTCTACCAACCCCATGTCGTCGAGCGCACGCGGCAGCTCCACGCCGAGCTCGGAGCGGCGCTCGGCCTCGCGGACGCGGCCATCGTCACCGACATCATCGGGGAGCGGGATGCGCCCCGTGAGGGAGTGTCGGGCAGGCTCGTGATCGACTCCCTGCCGCCGCACGTGCGGGCCGGCTGGGCGCCCTCGCTCGACGACGCGGCGGCGCTTGCGCTCGCGTGGGCGCGGCCGGGCGACTTCGTGATCACCTTCGGCGTCGGAGATCCGTGGAAGATCGCGCGAGCGATCGTGGCAGGGCTGCCCCGGTGAGATTCCAGGAAAACGTGGCGCTCTCGCGTTTGACGACGATCGGCACGGGTGGCCCGGCACGTGCCTTCGCCGAGCCGTGCAGCGTCACCGAGCTGGAGCAGGTGCTGCGCGATGCACGCGAGCGTGGCCTCGACGTCGCCACGGTCGGCCTTGGCTCGAACCTGCTCGCAGCGGACGAGGGCGTTGACCTGCTCGTCCTCCACCTCGCGGGCGAGCTCGCGGAGGTGAAGGCCGAGGGGACGCTGCTCGTGGCGGGGGGAGGAGCCCACAACGCGGTGTGCCTGCATGCTGCCCGCGCGGCCGAGCTCGGCGGCTTCGAGTTCGCCTGTACGATCCCGGGCACAGCGGGGGGCGGCGTCTGGATGAACGCGGGAGCCTACGGGAGCGACTGGAGCGCGATCGTCGAGCGGGCGCTCGTCGCGACCGCCGACGGCACCGGTTGGCTGTCGCCTGCGGAGCTCGGCTTCTCCTACCGGCACTCCGCGCTGCGGCACGGTCAGGTCGTCGCCGCGGTCGAGTACCGGCTCGAGCTTCGCGACCCCGCCGAGATCCGCACCGCGGTCCGCGACCTCGTGGCCCGGCGGAAAGAGACGCAGCCGACGACGAAGCGCACCTTCGGCTCGGTCTTCAAGAACCCGCCGGGAGCGGTCGGAGCGGGGGAAATGCTCGAGCGCTGCGGTCTGAAAGGATTCCGCCGGGGCGGTGCCGTGATCTCGCCCAAGCATGCGAACTTCATCGAGAACGCGGGCGGGGCGACGACCGCCGAGTGCCTTGCCCTCATGGACGAAGCGCGCCGTCGAGCCCGCGAGGCCTTCGGCGTCGAGCTCGAGCACGAGGTCGTGCTGCTCGGGAACATCTTGGTGGAGTAACCCGGCGACCGGCCGCGACGGGTCGCCCGGACGCGGGTAGGAGCCGGGGGAGCGACGGCGAAGACGACGAAGTGGCCAGCGGGGGACGAGTCGAACGCGGATCGCGTGCCCGTACGCGGACGGCGAGTTTTGTCGCCCCGCTCTCGCGTCGGGAGAGCGGGGAGCGCCTCGATCTCGCGCGGCTCGTCCCCTCCGGCCGCTCTCTCGGCATCGCGGCACTGATCATCGTGGGGGCGGCTGTCGCGTGGTTCGGTGCTCGCGAGACAGGCGTCTTCGGCGTCCGCACGATCGATGTCGCCGGCGCCCCGCCGGGGGTCGCGGCGCAGATCCGCAAGGCGCTCGCCTCGACGCGCGGCACAAGCCTCCTCAAGGTCGATCTGGCGGCGGCTGAGCAGAGCGTCGAAGGCCTTCCGACAGTGGCGAGCGCGCGGTTCGACCGCGCCTTCCCTCACACGCTCCGCGTCGTCGTCGTGCCCGAGCGACCTGTGGCGGTCGTCCGCCAGGGCGCCGACTCCTACCTGATCTCCGCCCGGGGGCGCGTGATCGCCACTCTCGACCGGCGCGACCGGCCGACGCTCGCCCGGATCTGGGTCAAGCGGGACGTTGCATTGCAGGCCGGCGAACGGGCCACCGGTGACCTACGCACCGCCGTGGTTGCCGTCGCTCCTCTTCCCGGGTCGGGGTTTCCCGGCCGGATCGTCTCCGTCACGACCACGCCCGGCGCCCTCACGCTCCGGCTCCGGACGGGCCTCGAGGTGCGCCTCGGAGATCCGCTCGACGTCGCCCTGAAGCTCGCCGTGGCCGCGCGGGTGATCCCGCTGCTCGACCCCGGGACCGCGTATCTCGACGTCGCCGTGCCCGAGCGACCGGTCGCAGGAAACTCTCAAGTCTCAGGTTGAGGTTTATGGTGGAGTCTCGACCAGGCCTTGAGGTTCCCGTTGACAATGCCGACAAGGAGTCCGTACGCTGGCTTCGAAACACGGTTGGAGCACACTCCCTAGCTCGATCAGAGCTTGACGTCCAGGCAGGTTGAGGTGAGATATTCATGAGCACACAAGGTGGGAACTACCTCGCAGTGATCAAGGTTGTCGGCGTCGGCGGCGGCGGCACCAACGCGGTCAACCGCATGGTCGAGTCCGGGCTCAGCGGCGTCGAGTTCATCGCCGTCAACACGGACGCCCAGGCGCTCCTGATGACGGACGCCGACGTGAAGATTCACATCGGTTCGAAGGCGACGCGCGGTCTCGGCGCCGGCGCCGATCCGGCGGTCGGGCTCGCAGCAGCCCAGGAGACGCGCGACGAGCTGAAGGAGGCGCTCAAGGGTGCCGACATGATCTTCGTCACCGCAGGCGAGGGTGGCGGCACCGGTACAGGCGCGGCTCCGGTTGTGGCCGAGCTCGGGCGCGAGCTCGAGGCGCTGACCGTCGGCGTCGTGACGCGGCCCTTCGGCTTCGAAGGGCGTCGTCGCTCGGAGTCGGCGGAGATCGGGATCCAGAACCTGCGCGATCGCGTCGACACGCTGATCGTGATCGAGAACGACCGGCTGCTTCAGGTCGTCGACAAGAAGACACCCGTGACGGAGGCCTTCCGGATCGCCGACGACATCCTGCGTCAGGGCGTGCAGGGGATCACCGACCTGATCACGGTCCCGGGCCTCGTCAACCTCGACTTCGCCGACGTCCGCACGATCATGCGCGATGCGGGCTCGGCCCTGATGGGAATCGGAACTGCGTCCGGCGACACGCGGGCAGCAGATGCCGCGAATGCCGCGGTGTCCTCACCGCTCCTCGAGACGACGCTCGACGGAGCCACGGGGGTACTGCTGAATATCACGGGCAGCTCGAACGTCGGTCTGTTCGAGGTGAACGAGGCGGCTGAGGTCGTCACGGGCCATGCCGATCCGAATGCGAACGTGATCTTCGGCGCAGTGATCGACGAGTCGATGGGCGACGAGGTGCGCGTCACGGTGATCGCGACCGGGTTCGGCGGCCGCCCGCGGCGTCGTCGGGTCGAGGCACCGGGCGAGACCTTCACGCCGACCGCGGCCGAGCGCCGCTCCGAGCGTTCTGCTCCGTCCGGCACCGAGATCGAGATCCCGAGCTTCCTGCGCGAGGACTGAGTCGCATCGCATAGCCGAGGCAGCACCCGCCCGAAGGGGTAGAGTCGCCCCTTAGTGAGCGCGACCGGCCTCCGAAGCACGCCGTTGCACGACCGCCACGTCGCCCTCGGCGCGCGCATGGTGCCGTTCGCGGGGTGGGAGATGCCCGTCCAGTACGAGGGCGTGATCCCGGAGCACCTCGCCGTCCGGCGTGACCGGGGCGTCTTCGACGCCTCGCACATGGGCCAGATCCACGTCGAGGGCCCGGAGCAGGCGGTGCTGTTGCAGAGCGTGCTCTCGAACGACCTCGCCCGGCTCGCCGACGGCGAGGCGCAGTACACGCTGCTGATCAACGAGCACGGCGGGATCGTCGACGACCTGATCGCCTACCGGCTGGGAGCGTTCCACACGCTGCTCGTCGTCAACGCCGGCAACCGCGAGGCGGCCTACACCTGGCTGAAGGAGCGTGAGATCCGCGGCAGCGAGGTGCGGGACGCCTCCGATGAATACTCGCTGCTAGCCGTGCAAGGCCCCACCGCGATCGCCTCGCTCGGCCTCGCCGATGCTCCGGCTTTCACGCATGCGATGGGTGAGGTCGCCGGCGTCGAGGTGATGGTCTGCCGCACCGGATACACCGGCGAGGCGGGAGTCGAGCTGATGTGCGCCGCCGAGGACGCGGTCGAGCTCTGGGACGCGCTGGTGGCGAACGGGACGACGCCCTGCGGGCTCGGCGCCCGCGACACGCTTCGGCTCGAGGTGTGTTATCCGTTGCACGGCAATGACATCACCCAGGAGACCGACGCGATCTCTGCCGGTCTCGGCTGGGCCTGCGCGCTCGAGAAGCAGTTCACCGGGGTCGCCGAGCTCCGCCGCCTCAAGGAAAGTGGTCCTGCGCGGAAGCTCGTCGCGTTCGTAATGGACGAGAAGGCCGTGCCACGGCAGGGCATGGCGATCGAGGGCGGCGGCGAGGTCACCTCGGGAACCCACTCCCCGATGCTCGATGTCGGGATCGGGATGGGGTACGTTCCGGCCGCAGCCGCGCTGCCGGGCGACGAGCTCGTGATCGATGTCCGCGGCAAGCCGAAACGGGCGCACGTTGTCCGCAAACCGATCTACGTCAAGAAGGAGAGCTAGGTGGCAGGTGCAGAGAGCTACCCCGACGATCTGAAGTACCACCCCGAGCACGACTGGGCGCGCATCGATGGTGACGAGGCCGTGCTCGGGATCACCTGGTGGGCCCAGGACGCGCTCGGTGAGCTCGTGCACTTCGAGGCGCCGGCGGTCGGAGGCTCGACCGTCAAGGACGAGCCGTACGGTGAGGTCGAGTCGGTCAAGGCCGTCTCGGACGTGATCGCCCCCCTCTCCGGAGAGATCCTCGAGGTGAACGAGAAGGCGATCGAGGCGCCGGAGTCGATCAACGACGATCCCTACGGCGGAGGCTGGCTCGTGCGGATCAGGCTCTCCGACCCGACCGAACTCGACGAGCTCCTCGAGGTAGAGGCCTACCAGGCGGTCGTGGCCGAGCAATGACGGCCGGCTACCTCTCACTGACCGATCGCGATCGCGACGAGATGCTCGCCGCGATCGGTGTCTCTTCGATCGACGAGCTGTTCGAGCAGATCCCGGAGCCCGTGCGCTTCGCCCGCGAGCTCGACGTTCCCCCGGCGCTCACCGAGTCGGAGCTGATGCGGTATATGGAGCAGCTCGCCGCGAAGAACTCCCACACGGGCGTCGAGCTCTCCTTCCTCGGCGCCGGCATCTACGACCACTACGTGCCCGCGATCGTCGACCCGATTCTCCGGCGGGGTGAGTTCCTGACCGCGTACACGCCGTATCAGCCCGAGATGAGCCAGGGCGTGTTGCAGGCGATCTTCGAGTACCAGACCGCGATCTGCGAGCTCACCGGGATGGACGTGTCCAATGCGTCCGGGTACGACGGATTCACGGTCGCGGCTGATGCGTGCTTCATCGCCAAGCACGCTACGGGTCGTACGAAGATCGTGCTCGCCGAGACGCTCAACCCGCAGGTGCGCGAGGTCGTCAAGACCTACGCGCCCGGGTTCGGCCTCGAGGTGGTGGAGGTCGGTCACGATGGTGGTGTCACCGACCCCGACCGGATCGCTGCGGCGGCGGTGGACGCAGCTGCGGTGATCTTCCCGCAACCCAACTTCTTCGGCTGCCTCGAGGACGCGCCGGCGCTGGCCGCCGCGGCCCGCCAGGCCGGCGCGCTCGCGGTTGCCCACGTCGACCCGACCTCGCTCGGCGTGCTGGAGGCGCCCGGCGCCTACGGCTGCGACATGGCGATCGGTGAGGGGCAGGGCATCGGGAACGCGCAGAGCTACGGTGGCCCGCACTACGGCTTTCTCGCCTCGCGGATGGAGTACGTCCGACGTCTGCCCGGGCGCATCGTCGGTCAGACGACGGATCTGAACGGCGAGCGGGGATTCGTGCTGACTCTCCAGACCCGCGAGCAGCACATCCGCCGGGAGAAGGCGACGTCGAACATGACGACCAACCAGACGCTGCTCGCGCTCGGGGGGCTGATCACGCTGGCCTGGCTCGGCCCGCAGGGCCTTCGCGAGCTCGGCGAGACGTGCATGTCGCTAGCGGGCTACGCGCGCGAGCGCATCGCGCTGCCGCCCGCCTTCGACCGCCACACCTTCAAGGAGGTCGCGTTCCGGACGCCGCGACCGGCGGTCGAGGTGATCCGCGAGGCTCGCAAGCACGGTGTCCATCCGGGCTACGCCCTGGGGCGTGACTACGAGGGGATGGACGACGTGCTGCTCGTGGCCGTGACCGAGAAGCGCACGCCTGCCGACATCGACCGGCTCGCCGCCGTTTTGGCGGAGGTGTGTGGCTGATGCGACCAGCCGCAACCTGTAGGGGCGAGACCTGTCTCGTCCTCGACGTGCAGCGGGAAGGCTCGACATGCAGCTGATCTACGAGAAGAGCCAGGAAGGCCGCCGCGCCGGGCGCATCCCGACCTACGGACTGCCGGTGCCGGAGGTACCCGCCGCGCTTGCCCGCAAGGAGCCGCCGCGGCTGCCGGAGCTCGCCGAGAACGAGATCGTGCGCCACTTCACAAACCTCGCCGACCGCAACTTCGGCGTCGATACGGGCTTCTACCCGCTCGGATCGTGCACGATGAAGTACAACCCGCGCGTCAACGAGCGCATCGTCTCGCTGCCCGGCTTCGGCAACCTGCACCCCCACCAGGAGGACGAGGGCGCCCAGGGCGCGCTCGAGCTGATGTGGGAGCTCCAGCAGATCCTGGCCGAGGTGGCCGGGCTGCCGGAGGTCACGCTGCAGCCGGCCGCCGGCTCGCAGGGTGAGCTGACAGGGCTGATGCTGATGCGCGCCTACTTCGCCGACCGGGGCGAGGGCGAGCAGCGCGACACGATCATCACGGCCGACACGGCGCACGGCACCAACCCCGCCAGCGTGACGATGGCGGGCTACAAGCTCGAGAAGGTCGGCACCACCGAGCGGGGCAACCTCGATCTCGACGACCTCCGCGCGAAGGTCAACGAGCGCACCGCCGGGCTGATGCTGACCAACCCGTCCACCCTCGGCCTCTTCGACGAGGGGATCGCGGAGGTCGCCGACATCTTCCACGAGAAGGGAGCGCTCCTCTACTACGACGGTGCGAACCTCAACGCGGTCGTCGGGAAGTCGCGACCGGGTGACATGGGCTTCGACATCGTCCACTACAACCTGCACAAAACCTTCTCGCAGCCGCACGGCGGCGGCGGTCCCGGCGGCGGCCCGGTGGCCGTGCGCGGCGAGTTGGAGCCCTTCCTGCCCTCGCCGCAGGTCGTGCGCGACGGAGTGGGCGGCGGGGCGACCTTCAGGCTCGACCGCGACCGCCCGAAGTCGATCGGCCGCGTGCGGGGCTTTGCCGGGCCGTTCGGCGTCTTCGTGCGTTCCTATGCGTACATGCGCTCCTACGGGCCGGACCTGACGAGGATGTCCGAGACAGCGGTTCTCAATGCCAACTACCTGCTCGCCGGGTTGCGCGACGATTACGAGTTGCCGTACGACCGCCACTGCATGCACGAGTTCGTGCTCTCTGCCCGCGGTCTCAAGCATGAGCACGGCATCACGGCGCTCGACGTCGCCAAGCGGTTGATGGATCACGACGTCCATCCACCGACGATCTACTTCCCGCTCGTCGTCCCGGAGGCACTGATGATCGAGCCGACCGAGACCGAGCCGAAGGAGCGGCTGGACGCGTTCATCGAGTCGATGAAGTCGATTGCGCGTGAGGCGGCCGAGAGCCCGGAGGTGCTGAAGGGCGCCCCGCACAGTCGCCCCGTGCAGCGTCTCGACGAGGTGAAGGCGGCCAGGGAGCCGATCGTCAAGCACGCCTTTCCGGAGCGGTCGCCCATCGGCGCATAGCCTCCGGCCGCGTCGCTAGAGTCGCGTCGTGGAAGCGCTCGCACGATTGACGATTCGTGGCCGGTGGGTCATCGTCGGGCTCTGGATCGTGCTGACGGTCGCGGGCGCGATGGCCGCCGGGAAGCTCGCCGATCGCTGGTTCGAGCAGTTCTCGATTCCCGGCTATAGCGCGTACGAAGCCAACCAGCGCACGCTGCAGACGTTCGGCACGGGCCGCCAGTACCCGATGGTCGCCGTGTTCTCGGTCAAGGATGGAGATATTCGACAGCAGGCCGGGATCGAGAAGGCGGTCGCCGCCGGCGCTGCCGAGAACAAAGGCGCGCGTGTCAGCTCGTGGTTCCAGACCAAGGACGACGTTTTCGTCTCTGCCGACCACAAGACGATGTTCGCCAACATCTATCCGGCGGGCGAGTCGAATTTCACGACCGTGCTCCCGGTGAAGGAGACGCGTAATGCGATCGCAGCCGCCGCCCCGCCGGGAGTGACGACGCACGTCACGGGCGTCGATGCGATCGTCCAGTCGCAGGGTTCGGCCGGCGGCCCGAGCATCCTCATCGAGACGCTCCTCGGTGCGGTCGGTGCCCTGATCATCCTGCTCTTCGTCTTCGGGACGTTGCCGGCCGTCCTGATGCCGCTCGTCGTCGCGATCGTCTCGATCCTGACGACGTTCCTGTGCGTCTTCGGCCTGACGTACGTCACGAACGTCTCGATCGTCGTCCAGTTCCTCGTCGCGCTCGTGGGGCTCGGAATCGCGATCGACTATTCGCTGCTGATGATCTTCCGCTTCCGCGAGGAAATTGCCAAGGGCCTGAGTGTCGACGACGCGATCGTCGAGACGATGCAGCATGCCGGCAGGTCGGTGATCGTGTCCGGCACGACGGTGGCGATCGGGCTCGTCAGCATGCTGATCCTGCCGCTGCCGTTCATCCGCTCGATCGGGCTCGGTGGGATGCTGATCCCGCTCATCTGCGTGCTCGCCTCGATCACTCTCACCCCGGCGCTGCTGCGGATCCTCGGTACGAAGATCAACCGGCTTCGCGTGATGCCGAAGCGGCTGCTCACGCCCGACGATGCCGAGAGTGGCTTCTGGCTGCGCTGGGCGCGAGTCGTCGCGAGGCGGCCGATTCCCGTGTTCGCGGTCGGTTGTGTCCTCGTCCTCTTGTTGCTCATCCCGGCGTCCCAGATCAACCCGAGCGACGCGGAGACGTCGAAGCAGCCGGCCGCCGCCGACGCGGACGCCGGGCGCCAGGCCCTCGCCGCCGCCGGGATCACGGCGGGTGTCTTCAAGCCCTTTGCGATCCTCGTCGAGGGGCAGGCCGATCAGGCGAAACTCGACAAGGTCGCAGCCGCCGTTTCAGGCTCCGCGGGTGTCGTCGGCGCGGTCGCACCGTCCGGTGACGCCTGGCGTCAGGGCAACAAGACGCTGATCGAAGCCTTCTCAGCCTACGACGGGTCGTCGAGGGCAAATCGCAAGGTGATCTCGAACCTGCAGGACACTGTGTTGCCCTCGGCGGAAGCGGCCGTGGGCTCCGGTGTGGTGCTGACTCTAGGCGGCTCGGCGCCCGAGGAGCGCGACTTCGTACACGCCGTCTACGGCAACTTCCCCTACGTGCTCCTGTTCGTGATCCTGCTCACGATCATCCTGCTGACCCGTGCTTTCCGGTCGATCGTGCTGCCCATCAAGGCGGTGATCCTGAACCTGATCTCGCTCGCCTGCGCCTACGGCGTCGTCGTGTTCATCTTCCAGCAGGGCCACGGTAGCGAGCTGGTCTGGAACGTGCAGGCGACGGGAGCCGTGATCTCGTGGATCCCGCTGATGATCTTCGCGTTCCTGTACGGGATTTCGATGGACTACGAGGTCTTCATGATCACGCGCATGCGCGAGTCGTACGACGAGACGCACGACACCGATTCGGCGATCTCGCTCGGCCTCGCGCGCACGGGCAAGCTCGTGACGAGCGGCGCGGGCGTGCTGATGTTTGCGTTCTTCGCGCTCTCGACCGGACCGGGGCTCGACATCAAGCTCTTCGGGATCGGGCTTGCGGCCGGCGTGATCATCGATGCCACGCTGATCAGGCTGCTGCTGCTGCCGTCCACGATGCACCTGCTCGGCCGCTGGAACTGGTGGCTGCCTGCCTGGGCCGCGAAGGTGCTGCGCACGACCCCGAGCCCGCTCGAGCCGCGCGGCTCCGCCGAGCCCCTCACCGACCCGTAGCCGGGACGAGGTGCCCGTGCGGAGACGGGTGGGTGGCAATGCCCTGGGATGCATCGGCCCGGCGTCTCGCGTCGCTGCGGGTGGACGGGGCCGGTTTGGACGGCTGAGGCCTGTCAGCGCGTCGTTGCGAGCTGCCCGCACGCCGCTGCGATGTCTCGCCCGCGCGTGAGTCGCACCGTCGCCGGGATTCGCGCCCGGTCGAGCACGTGCTTGAAGGCCGCGATCGCGTCGCGCGAGGAGCTGCCGTACATCCCGGTCGGGTTGTACGGGATCAGGTTCACCTTGAACGCCTTCGGGTCGAGGATTGCGGCCAGCTCGGCCGCGTGGCGCGGCTGGTCGTTGACGCCCTCGAGCATTACGTACTCGATGTACACCTTGCGTCCCCGGAGCTCCACGTAGCGCACGCACTCGGCGAGGATGTCCGCGAGCGGGTAGCGGTCGTTCACCGGCATCAGCATCGAGCGCAGCACTGGGTGGGCGGCGTGGAGCGAGAACGCGAGGCGGATCGGCTCGTCGACCTCGTCGATGAATCGCGTCAGGCCCGGCAGCCAGCCGACCGTCGAGATCGTCGTGCGTCGGTGCGTGATCCCGACGTCGGGCAGCCGTCGTGCGGCGGCGATCACGTTGTCGAAGTTGATGAACGGCTCGCCCATGCCCATGAAGACGCAGTGGTCGATCTCCTCGAGCCGGCGGAAGTGCAGTGCCTGGTCGAGGATTTCCGAGGGGGTCAGGTTGCGCCCGAACTGCATCGTTCCGGTGGCGCAGAACGTGCAGGTCAGCGGGCAGCCCGACTGCGACGAGACGCAGATCGAGCGGCGCCCGTCGCGGTAGCGCATCAGCACGGCCTCGACCGGGTGGCCGTCGTGGGTGCGGAAGAGCGTCTTGACGGTGCCGTCCTTCGCCTGCTGCTCGCCCGTGACGGTGAGGGTCGAGAATGGCACCTCGGCGGCGAGTGCCTGGCGCAGCGGCGCCGGGACGTTCGTCATCGCCTCGTACCCCTCGACTCCCTTTGCGGCCCACTCCCACACCTGACGCGTGCGGTAGCCGGGCTCGCCGCGCTCGGCCATCGTGCTCTCGAGGAGGGAAATATCCACGAACCCAGTGTAGGGGCGAGACCTGTCTCGCCCTGTTGGGCTGTCAGGCCGGAGCAGGCACGACGAGCACGGGGCACGTCGCGTGGTGCACGACGTAGCTGCTCACCGAGCCCAGCACGATCGACTTCAGGGTGCCGCGGCCGCGTCGTCCGACGACGATCAGCTCCGCGTCGTGGGCGTGCTCGATGATCGCCTGGCCGGCCGGCGACTCGGCGAGAACGCGCTCGACCTGATCGGCCGACTCGCCCGCAACGGCCTCGACGAGCGTCCGCAGCAGCCTCTCCGCCGCCGCCTCGAGGGCCGGCAGGTCGATCGGCGCGATCATCCCGGGGCCTGTCACCGGGGCGCCGGTCGTCGGCATCCACGCATGCACCGCCCGCACGCGCGAGCCACGGATCGATGCCTCGTGGAGCCCGAGTTGGAGCGCCTGCTTGGCAGCGGGAGACTCATCGACCCCGATCACGATCACGGCTCGACCGTACCACCGGATCCGGGCACGTGCAGAATGCCCCCGTGATCGATCTTCGCTCGGACACCGTCACGAGGCCCACCGCGGCGATGCGCGCCGCGATCGCGGCCGCCGAGGTCGGGGACGAGCAGATGCGCGAGGACCCGACGGTCAACGCGTTGCAGGAGCGCACCGCGGAGCTGCTCGGCCACGAGCGCGCCATCTTCCTGCCGACCGCGACGATGGCGAACCAGATCGCGCTGAAGTTGCACTCCCGGCCGGGGGACGTCCTCGTTGCGGAGGAGCACTCGCACGTCCTGATCTACGAGTTCGGCGGCGCCGCTGTGCACGCCGGCCTCCTGACGGTCGGTCTGCCGGGAACGGGCGGCCGCCTGAGCGTCGAGCAGGTGCGAGCCGCGGCCTCGACCGTCGTTGACGCCGTCGACCAGCGTCCCGCCGTGCTCGTGCTCGAGAACACGCACAACGTGGCGGGCGGCCGCGTTTGGCCCCTCGACGAGCTCGGCGCGGTTGCAGCGGCGGCGCGCGAGGCAGGGCTGGGCGTTCATCTCGACGGCGCCAGGCTGATGAATGCCGCCGTTGCGCTCGGCATCCCCGTCTCCGAGATCGGTTCCCGCGTCGACACGGTGACACTGTGCCTCTCGAAGGGGCTCGGCTGCCCATTCGGCGCCATCCTCGCCGGCCCCGACGACCTGATGGAGCGCGCCTGGCGGGAGAAGTTCCTCTTCGGCGGTGCCATGCGGCAGGCGGGGATGGTCGCGGCCGCAGCGCTCTTCGCGCTCGACCACAATGTCGAGCGGCTCGCGACGGATCACGAGCGGGCCCGCCGGCTCGCCGCAGGGTGGCACGCCGCCGGAGTTCCCGTCGAGCTCGACCGGGTCGAGACGAACTTCGTCCAGATCGACACCTCCCGGCTTGCGCTCTCCCGGGACGAGGTGCTCGTCGCACTCCGGCAGGCGGGCATCGCGCTCTCACCGACCTACGGGCCCTCGCACATTCGTGCCGTCACCCATCTCGACCTGGCGGATGCAGACATCGACCTTGCGATCGAGGCCGTCCCCGAGGCGCTCGGAGCCCATGTCGGCGTCTGAAGCGGCTCTCCGCGAAGATCTCAACCTGATGCTTGCGGTGGCGCAGTCCGAGCAGCGCATCCCGTCGATCTCTGCCTGCGTCTTTTCGGGCGACGCGATCGTCTGGGCGGGGGTGCACGAGTCGCCGGGCTGCTCGACGAGGCCGAGCTCGTGCTGGAGCGCGGCGGGCGACGTATCCGCTGACGCGGACGTAGGGCTCGTCAGTCGGTCCTGTCGCCCGCTGCGTAGAACACGATCGCGACGCCGATGTACGCAACGACGAGGATTCCGCCGCGCAGTCGTGACGAGCGGCCGCCGCCGACGGTCAACGTGGCCACCGCCACCGAGAACGCGAGCGCTGCGAGCTCCACCTTGCGGAAGCCGAGCGCGAGCGGGTCGATCAGCCACGAGAGCAGCGTCACGGCCGGTATCAGGAAGACCGCTACCTGGGCGGCCGAGGAAAGCGCGATCTCGGCTGCCAGCTTGATCTTGCCACGGTGGGCAACGACAACGGCGCCGCCGTGCTCGGCGGCGTTGCCGACGACGGCCACGATCACCGCGGCAACGAAGAAGTCCGAAAGCCCGACCTGGGCCGCGAATGTATCGAGCGAGCTCACCAGCACCTCGGCCACGAGAGCCGTGACGACGGTCGCGACGCCAAGTGCGGCCAGTGACCTCCTGAACGACCAACCCTCGATCGCGTCGTCGCTCGCGAGGTGCACGATCCGGTGCTTGTGGAGCGAGTACACGGTGACGACCACGTAGACGACGAGCAGCGCGATCGCCACCGGAACCGAGAGATCGACGATGCGCTGCGCCTCGGGATTGCCGCTCCAGCTCGGGATCGAAGGGATCAGGAAGAGCACGATCGCGAGCGCGACCAGCCCGAACGAGACGAAGCTCGACCAGCGCTCGATCTCGCCGCGGCCGCCGGCGAACAGCGAGAAGCCGAGCACGAGGAGGAGATTGCCGACGATCGATCCCGTCAGCGAGCCACGAACCACGTCGGTCAGGCCCTTCTCGAGCGCAAGCAGGGCGATGATCAGCTCGGGGGCATTGCCGAAGGTGGCGTTGAGGAAGCCGCCGATGCCAGGGCCGGTGTGCTCCGCCGCGTGCTCTGTCGCCTCCCCGATCAGCCAGGCGAGGGGGATCAGGGCGAGCGCAGAGAGCGCGAAGAGGGCCGTGTCGCCGACGTCCGTGAGCGCGTGAAGCAGGACGACGGCCGGCCCGAGAGTGAGGCCGGCGAGGAGGATTCGTCGTAGCACGGGCGCCTCGCTACCTTACCGCGGCGGTTCGCCGACCCGGCGCTGCCGGTGCCGTTCTTCGAGCAACCTGAAATCGGGCGCCCTGTCAAGACTTGCGGTGGCCCGAAACCTGCTGCAACCTTCACTCAGATGACCGACAGCACACTCCCGACCACCGCACCCGATCTGCCGCTCCGGCCGCAGGATGAGATCGGGTGCCGCCGCTGCGAGGTGCACTGCGACAAGGTCGTCTATCCCGGAGCATGCATCGAGCGGTCGTGTGCGTTCGTCTATGCCTATGAGGCGTTCGGTCACACCTATATGGGATGCATGCAGCGGGTCTTCGACGTCGAGATCGATCTCGACCTGCTTCGCTCGGCGCAGCGGCGCCGTGAGGGATTCGGTGCGGTCGTGGCCCGTCGGGCCCCGCTGCCGATGTGCCACTCCGAGGTGGCGCCGTGCTACGAGCAACGCGGCGACGAGGGCGGCTGCCGCAATCCCGAGTTCCACGAGATTCCGGTTGCGAGCCCGAGCTTCCGGGTGTTCGCCCGCATCGACCCGGGCTAGCTGCGCCCCTACGACCCATGCAGGGCCCGCAGCCTCGCCACTTCGGCGGCGTCGGGCCCGTGGCCGTCCGGGCCTGGCGTCTCGAGGATCGCGGGCAGCACTTGAAAGGCCGGGTGCCGGAGAAATGTTGCGAGTCCGTCGCCCATCAGGCCGACGCCGATCGAGTCGTGTCGGTCGAGGTTGGAGCCGAGCACCGCCTTCGTGTCGTTGACGTGCAGGCAGCGGAGCCGGTCGAGCCCGATCCGCTCGTCGATCTCGGTCAGCGCGGCATCGAGGACGGTTGCGTCCGTGACGTCGACTCCCGAGACATACCAGTGGCAGGAGTCGAGGCAAAGCCCCAGCCGGGGGTGGTGGTCGAGCGCATCGTGGATCCCGGCCAGCTCGTCGGTCGAGCGCCCGATCGTGCCACCCGCGCCGGCCGAGTTCTCCATCAGCAGCCAGAGATCGTTTGTCGTCAACTCCAGCAGCTCGCGCAGCGCGGGAACGACCTGCTCGAGCCCGGCCTCGAACCCGGCGCCGAGGTGCGAGCCGACGTGGAAGATGACGCCCTCGGCGCCGATCGCAGCGGCGGCCTCGAGCGTGGCGCGCATCGCAGTGACGGACTTGTCATAGATCACTGGATCCGTCGAGGCCAGGTTGACGAGGTAGAGGGCATGGCAGACGACGCTCTCGATTCCCGCCTCTTCCCGCCTCTCGCGGAAGCGTGCGACCGCCTCGGGAGTGTGGTTGGTCGGCCTCCACATCCGTGGGCTCTGGGTGAACACCTGGACGGCGTTGCAGCCGATCGCCTCCGCGCGGTCGATCGCCTGCCAGATGCCGCCAGAGGACGAGACGTGGGCGCCGAACAGCATGCGGCTACGCTACCGGCGGAGGCCGCCCGGTCGACGCCCCTACAATGGCCGCCTGATGAGCGTCCGCGTCCGCATGGCACCGAGCCCCACCGGCTTCCTCCACATCGGCGGCGTGCGCACGTTCCTCTTCAACTGGCTCTACGCCCGTGGCCTCGGCGGCGAGTGCCTGCTGCGGATCGAGAACACCGACACGGGCCGCGAGGTGGCCGAGTCGGTGGAGCAGATCGAGCGGTCGCTTGCCTGGCTCGGGATCGAGTGGGACGGGCCGACCACCTTCCAGCTCGACGGCGCCGAGCGCTGTCGCACCGAGGCGGCGCGGCTCGTGGCGGAGGGGAAGGCGTACGAGGACGACGGCGCGATCCGGATCCGGATGCCGAAGGAGGGCATGATCGGCTGGGATGACGCGGTCAAGGGGCGGATCGAGTTCCCGGCCGCCGAGCTCGACGACATGGTCATCCTCCGCTCCGACGGGCGACCCGTCTACAACTACGCCTCGCCCGTGGACGACTGGGTCGACGGGATCACCCACGTGATCCGCGGCGACGACCACGTGTCGAACACACCAAAGCAGATCGTCGTGCTGGGGGCGCTCGGAGCGGAGCTGCCGGTCTACGCTCACGTGCCGAACGTCTTCGGCGAGGACGGCAAGAAGCTCTCCAAGCGCCACGGCGCCGTCTCGGTCGACGAGTTTCGCGAGGCCGGCTACATCGCGCCGGCGCTGATGAACTTTCTCGCCCTGCTCGGCTGGGCGCCCGACGGCGAGACGACGATCATGTCGCCCGCAGAGCTCGTGGAGCGGTTCAGCCTGGAGCGGGTCGGCAGTAGTCCCGCAACCTTCGACTACGCGAAGCTCGACTGGATGAACGGGATCTACCTCCGCGACCTCGCGCCCGAGGCGTACGCCGACACGCTCGTCACGTACCTGCGAGAGCAGGGCAGCGAGTGGCCCGAGGCGCGCATCCGGGAGGCGGCCCCGCTCGTGCAGGAGAAGATCGGCCGGTTGGGAGAATTCGTGGCCTTCGCCGGATTCCTCTTCGATGACGTCGAGCCGGATCCAGGATTGCTCGACAAGCGCATTCTCGGCTTCGCCGAGACTGCGCTAATGGGGGTTGACGAGTGGAGCGCGGCACGCCTCGAGGTCGCCCTGAAAGGGCTTTGCGAGGAGCTCGGTGAGAAGCCCCGCGTTGTCTTCGGGCCGATCCGGGTGGCGGTGACCGGGTCGCGGATCTCGCCCGGGCTCTACGAGAGCCTCGAGCTGCTCGGCCGCGACGTCTCGCTCGCCCGGCTCCGGGCCGCGGCGGCACTGGCGGCGTGAGCTCGCTGCGCGACCTCGTCGGTGTCGAGCTCGAGCCCACAGCGTGGGTCGAGATCACCCAGGAGCGCATCGACGCGTTTGCCGGCGCGACCGACGACCACCAGTGGATCCACGTCGATCCTGCGCGCGCCGCCGAGGGGCTGTTCGGGACGACGATCGCGCACGGCTATCTCACGCTCTCCCTCTGCGCGCGATTCGTGGGGGAGGCGCTCGCGGGTCTGACCGGCTACGGGATGGCGATCAACTACGGCGCCAACCGTGTGCGATTTCCGGCGCCGGTGCCCGTGGGCTCACGGGTGCGAGGGCGTGTCGTCGTGACCGGGGTCGACGAGGTTTCCGGCGGCGAACAGGCGGTCGTGATCGTCACGGTCGAGCGCGCGGGGAGCGAGAAGCCGGTCTGCGTGGCGGAACTCGTCACCCGCCGGCTGCGCTAGAACCCGTAGTCGATCGTGACGCGCTCACCGATGCGCGGGAGGCGGTATTCCTGCCCGAGCCGCACGCATTCGGCGACGAACCGCGAGGGGCTGGACGTCTCGCAGCGGAACATCTCGTAGTGGCAGGGGATCGCGATCGGGACGGCGATCTCGTAGGCGACCCGGGCCGCGTCGGCTCCGTCCATCGTGCCGCCGGAGGCACCGCTGACCGGCACGAACGCAACATCGACGGCGTGCGGCTGTACGGCTTCCGCCATCCCCTGCACGCGGCGGGTGTCACCTGCGTGGTACATCGAGTAGAACCCGTTGCGGATCACGTATCCCATCGCGTCTGGCACCCCCTCGTGGTAGGCGGGAACGCCAAAGATCTGGAAGTCGCCGAAGGACTCATCGTCGTCGATGCCGATCGCTGCGTCCGGCTTGCGCCCCGCGCGCGTGGTTGCCGCCTCCTCGCTCCCGGCCGCGCAGACGAAAGCGGCGCCGCCCGAGAGGACGTGAGGGAGGGTGCCCGGGTCGAGGTGGTCGAGGTGGGAGTGGCTCGTGACGACGAGGTCAACGAACGAGAGCTGCTCGGGCGCCACCGCGAGGCCGCTGATGCGCTCGTACGGCGTGTCGCTGCCCTCGTGCTCCGTGGTCATCGCGTCGGAGAGGTAGGGGTCGAGGAGGAGGGTCTTGCCCTCCCTCTGGACGACGAAACCGCTCTGGCCGAGCCACCAGATGTGCAGTCCGGTGTCGTCCTTCGAGGCCTGGATGTCGGCGATCAGGTCGTCGCCGCTGACGAGCGGCTCGACCCACTCCGGAGGCTCCTCCTCGAAGTGGTCGACGCGTGGTGTCGCGGCGGCGACGAGCACGTCTGGCACCGGCACCTGCTCGGCCGCGCGACGCCCCCAGGCCGAGAGCAGGTCGCGGCGGGTCGTTCCGCCGGAGGAGGGGGTTGCGTCGGGATCGTCGGCCATGGGTACGCGATGGCCCGCGGGAGACCCCTGGGGCATCGAAAGTCTAGCAACGGCGCCGTCGGCGTCGTGCTCAGCCGACCGTCTCGACGACGTGGTAGACGCTGTCGATGGGGTCTGCGGTCAGGAGCCCTTCGAGCTGTTCCGCTAGTCGGGAGGGAGCGGGACCGGCCCGCCAGCGCTCGTAGAGCTCTACGCTCGACCAGAACCCGACGATCACGACGTCGTCCTCGTCGGCGACCGACGTCGCGACCTCGACTCCGAGGAAGCCCGGCTGCTCGCGTGCGACGGCGAGAACACTCTCGCGCTCGACGACGTGCAACACGTCGCTGCCCCGGCCGGGGCGCGCGTGGAGGAACAGCATCGTTCGGATCATGGAGCCCTCCTCTCCTTGTTTAGTCCATTCATCATCGCGCGGCCCGCCGGCGCCGGCATCGTCGTCAACGCTGATCGCGCGGCGGAGAACTACGGTCAGGATTCGACCCGCTGGTCAGCGGCGTTGCCGATGCGCTGGAGCGGCGCCGGGTGCACACTCTTGCCATGGCCGCCCTGTACCGCGACCGGGCCGACGCAGGCACCGCCATCGGGATGGTGCTTGCACACCTCGACCTCGGGGATGCGGTCGTGGTCGGCCTCGCCCGCGGTGGTGTGGCCGTTGCGTCGGCCGTTGCGCAGCCACTCTCGCTGCCGCTCGACGCGGTTGCGGTGCGCAAGATCGGGCATCCGCGGCAGCCGGAGTACGGGCTCGGGGCGGTAGCGCCCGGCGAGCGCGGGGTCTTCCTCCGCACGACCGAGGATCTCGACGAGGTCGAAATCGAGCGCGCCATCGAGAGGGCGACGACGCAGGCCGAGGCGCTCGACGCGGCTCTCCACGCGCAGCACCGGCCGGTCGCGCTCCGTGGTAGGACGGCCGTCCTTGTCGACGACGGGCTCGCTACAGGGGCGACCATGGTCGCCGCGGTGCGGTGGGCTCGAGGTGAAGGCGCAACCCGCGTGGTCGTTGCGGTTCCGGTTGGCTCGGCTCAGGGCGTGCGGCTGCTCGAGGCCGAGGCCGACGAGGTGATCTGCCCCCACGTGCGCCGAAGCCTCGGCGCGGTGGGGTTCTGGTACGACGACTTCGGCCAGTTGGAGACCCGCGAGGTGATCGCCCTCCTCGACGCGCACGCGGGCGCGGAGCCCTAGCGCCGATTGGGATGGAGGAGGTGTTCGACATGGTTCCGTTCTATGAGTGTGGCGGCTTCCGGCTCGCTCATCGGGACATCCGCTTCGAGGGCGTTGCGAGCGGCGTGTCCGACTCCGACGCGGTGCCGCTCGACGCGATCGGACTGGACGAGGTCGACCGCTACGACCGGCTACATGTGGCGGCCCCTCGAGCGGCATTCCTCCGCCGCTGGTGGCGCAGCCGGGGAGCCACGCGATCGGGCCCGTGCCTCGAATCTCTGGAGGGACATCGTTCGAGTTCGGCTGAGCGGCGCGTTCCGCTCGGGCGACCTGATTTTCGGCACTTGCTCACCGGAGCGACACAGATCGCTCGCGGGGCTCGGCTAGCCTCGCGGACGTGGCTCTCCGCCCCGCCGTCAAGGCCGATCTGATTCGGCACGCGCCGTTGTTCGCGCTCTGCTCGCAGGCGGAGATCAAGCGGATCGCGGCGATCAGCGAGGAGCGCCTCCTTCAGGCCGGGACCGAGCTGATACGCGAGGGCGACGAGGCGAGCGAGTTCTTCGTGATCGTGAAGGGGGCCGCCGAGGTGCGCCGCAACGGCCGGCGCCGGGCGACGATCGGGATCGGTGGCTTTGTCGGCGAGCTAGCGATCCTCCGATTCGACGCGCAGCGCGACGGTGACCCGCGACGCCACTCGACGTGCTCGTGATCCGCCGGAAGGACTTCCTCGCGCTCGTGCACGACCGTGCCGGCGATCTCGGTCAAGGTCGCGCAGTCGCTGGCCGACAGGGCCTCGGCCGACGCCCGGCTCGACGCGACTGCCTCCTGATTCGGCCCGCCAGTCGTCAGCGGTGTTCTTGTCGGCATCGCTGGCGACTATGATGCGCGGTCGTGCAGACCATTCTCGGCGCCAACGGCGTGATCGGTCGCGAGCTCTCTCGGGCTCTCCTCGAGCACACCGACGAGATCCGTCAGGTGAGCCGCAGCCCAAAAGCGGTGAACCCCGGTGACGAGACGTTCGCTGCTGACCTGCTCGACGCGAAGGCGACCGCCGACGCGACAGCCGGTAGCGAGGTCGCCTATCTGGTAGCCGGCCTGAAATACGATCATCGGGTCTGGGCAGAGCAGTGGCCTAAGGTGATGCGTAATGCCATAGACGCCTGCAAGCGGCACGGCAGCAAGCTCGTGTTCTTCGACAACGTCTATGCCTACGGCCGAGTCGACGGCACCATGACCGAAGGCACGCCCTACAACCCCTGCAGCAAGAAGGGCGAGGTCCGGGCGAGCATCGCCACCGCGCTGATGGAGGAGGCAAAGCGCGGCGAGCTACAGGCGATGATCGTACGCGCCGCTGACTTCTACGGCCCAGGCGCGGTGCTCAGCCTCACGCACGCGACGGTCAGCGAGCGACTGGCCGCGAAGAAGACGCCGCAGTGGGTGGGCAACGCGAAGGCCGTTCGCACCTTCACCTATACGCCCGACGCTGGCCGCAGCGTGGCAGTGCTGGGCAACACGCCATCCGCATATGGGCAGGTCTGGCACGCGCTCACCAGCAAAGAGAGGTTGTCCCGTAGCTCGTAGAACTTTGTAGACGGCGGTTCCTCCGCCCTGTCCGTTGCCGTTGGCAGCGTGCGGGGTGATCCAGCAAAGATCGAGGGAGGAACCGCCGTGAAGAAGACCGTATCGCTCGCGCAGGCGGGCATGGAGGAGATCGTGCTGCCCGTGCGCGTGCAGGAGGCGCTGGGGCAGCTGGTTGGGGTTGCGAGGGAGGGGCTGTTGGCGCTCAGCGTCGGGGTCGGGCTGGGTGTGTTTGCCGAGCTGATGGAGGAAGAGGTCGACGAGGTCGTGGGTCCGAAGGGCCGGCACGATCCCGGCCGGCTGGCGGTGCGTCACGGCCACGAGCAGGGCGAGGTGACCCTGGGTGGTCGTCGCGTCCAGTTGGAGCGGCCGCGGGTGCGGAGCGCCGACGGCAGCAGCGAGCTGCCGCTTGCGACGTACGCCCATTTCGCCGATCGTGATCCGTTGACCAAACTGGTGTTGGAGCGGATGCTGGCGGGCGTCTCGACAAGGCGCTTCCGGCGCACGCAGGAGCCGGTCAGCGAGCAGGTCGAGGCCCGAGCCTGCTCGACGTCGAAGTCGGCGGTCTCGCGGGCGTTCGTGGAGCGCACCCGGGTGGCGCTCGGGGAGCTGATGGGCCGCCGGCTCGACGACGTTCGCTTGGCGGTGCTGATGTTGGACGGGATCGAGCTGCAGGGCCGCACCAATATCGTGGCACTCGGGATCACGACCGAGGGCGTCAAGCTCCCGCTCGGGCTCTGGGAAGGGAGCACGGAGAACGCGACCGTCGCGACGGCGCTGTTGTCGGATCTCGTTGAACGCGGCCTCGATCCCGCCCAGGGGATCCTGTTCGTGATCGACGGCGCCAAGGCATTGCGAAAGGCGATCCGGCTCGTGTTCGGCGACGCACCGATCCAGAGATGTGTTCGCCACAAAGAGCGGAATGTGCTCGACCACCTGCCCGAGCGCGACCGGCCCGCCGTCAAGCGCAGGCTGCGGGCCGCCTGGGCCGAACCCGCTCACGGCCGTGCCCGTGAGCGGCTACGCGCTCTCGCGGGCGAGCTCGAGCACACCCATCCCGGCGCCGCCAGCTCCCTCAGAGAAGGGCTTGAGGAGACGCTGACGCTCAACCGGCTCGGAATCACCGGCAACCTGAAGCGCACCCTGGAGTCGACGAACCCGTGCGAGTCGATGATCGAGTGCGTCCGCCGCAGCAGCCGCAACGTCAAACGCTGGAGCTCAGGCGAGATGGCAATGCGCTGGACCGCCGCCGGCATGCTCGAAGCCGAACAACAGTTTCGACGCGTGATCGGCTACCGCGACCTCGCCACCCTGGTCGTCGCGATCGAACGTGAACTCAACACGGAAACGCCCCAGCCCACCCATCGAGAGGAGACCGCTATCGTCCTCAGCGTCTGACAGTCAAACCGGGACCGCCGTCACGAAGTTCCACGACGGACGGGACATCCTCTCGTCAGAACGTTGTACGCGTCAGTGACAGCGATGATTCGCGACAGCAGCGGGATCTGCTCTCCGACGAGGCGGTCAGGGTAACCGTCGCCGTCAAACCATTCGGCCTGATGGCGGACGATCGTGCCGACCGCGTAACAGTCGGCCCAATTCACGACCTTCTCCCCACATGCGGGGTACTCCTGCAACACCCGGCGCTCCTCGAGAGTCAGGACACTCTGGCTCCAGACCAACTCCCGCGGTAGCCCGACCTTGCCGAGGTCGTGGACGAGGCCTGCTACGTACGCAAGCTGTGGCTCGTGCTCGGTC
>JBBQRN010000027.1:0-37210 GCA_038214705.1 Gaiellales bacterium
GGACGGCCGAGGCCTCCCGAGGCACCGACAACCAGGATGCTGGAACCCCTTAGCGCCCGGCCATTACTCGGCATGCTGCTCACCGCTCAGCTCGCGACAGGGAGCACGTCGCCCTTGGTGGGCGCAGGCCCGGGATCGAGCTGGCGGACGACGGCGACGAGCTCCCCGGGTGGAATACGGTCGGCTGCGTCGGCAGCGAGGTGCAGGAACGCGATGCGTCCGCCTCGGTCTGTGACGACATCGGCACCGAGCTGGAGGGTGTCGTCGCCACGCGTTACCCCGGCCCGCTCGCGGGCGGCGACCGCCTTCAGCCCGGCGAGCACGACGCGGGGGCGCATGATCCAGAACGGCTTCGGGCGTCGTGCGCCGAGAGCGCGGTAGAGCGTGCGCTCGGGGTCGGCGATGACGAGTGCGTCCCCGAGCGGGAGTCCGTCACGCCAGAGCCCGGCCCGGGCGCTCTCCTGCGGGGTGACGACGACGAGTCGGGCGCCGGCGGCCTCGATCTCGGGCAGGGCCTCCGCGACACGGCGGAGGTAGGAGCGGCAGACGTTTCAGCCGGGGTGCCGCGCGAGATACACGACGGCGGGGTGCCCGAGCAGGTCGCGGTTGGTGACGACGTTCGCGTCTGCGTCCTCGAGCTGGAAGGAGGGAAACTGATTCATCCTGTCAGTCTACCTGTTATTCTGGACATAACTTGGACAATACTGATCCAGACACGTGCGGCGCGCGTATTTAAGGGGACAAAACCTTTACAAGCTTGGAGCCTCACCATGTCCCGCCACACACTCCGCCTCCGTGCCTCGGCCGCGATACTCGTTGCCGCGGTCGCCTCGTTTGTTCTCTCCGTCACGCTCTGGTTTACGGGCAGCCACGACCAGGGCATCTTCGTCGGCCTCTGGGTGCCGTCGATCCTCTCCTTCGGCGTCCTCGCGCTCCAGTTGGTCGGCGACCGCAATGAGTGATACCGGACTTTTCATTCTCGGGTTTCTGATCACGATCCCCGCCGCCGCCGGAATCGTCCTCCTCCTCTACGCAGCCGTACTCGACGGCCGCGAAAACGACCGGATCAACCTCGCCGCGCAGCTCGCGACCGAGCAATCCGAGCCCACGGTCGCTGCGACACCAACCGGCTCCAAATGAGCTCGTCGATCGAATCGATCGACAGCTGGACCGGCGGGAGTGGGTCTACGGCCGCCGTGCCGACCATGGTCCGATCAGCACGACTCGAGAGTCTCGACGTGCCCCGTGTGCGATCATCACGCACGATGGATGAGACTGGGCGTGACGGGAAGGCCGATCTCGACGCCGCGGCTGTTGCGCGGGTCGCGGGTGGAGAAGACGCAGCCCTCCGGGAGCTCTACGACCGCTACGGACGTCTCGTCTACTCCTTCGCGTACCGGTTGACGAGCGATCCCACGCTCTCCGAGGAGTGCGTGCAGGACGTGTTCGTGGCGCTCTGGCGCCGCGCTGCGGACTTCGATCCGACCCGCGCGAAGCTTACGACCTGGCTCTTCGTCGTCGCCCGCAACCGCGCGATCGAGCTCGGGCGACAGAAGGCGCGCAGGCCCGAGCTCCGGGACGATCTCGAGCCGGTCGGGTCAGCGCCCGACCCTGCCGACCTGGTCGCGGTTGCCGACGAGAGTCAGCGGGTGGCGGAAGCGATGGCGGAACTCCCGGAGGATCAGCTCGCCGTTCTCCGGCTCGCCTACTTCGACGGCCTGTCCCATTCGGAGATCGCAGAAGTGATCGGAATTCCTCTCGGCACCGTAAAAGGAAGAGTGAGACTTGCGCTTGAGCGACTGCGAAGCCTCTCAGTGTCCTACAACCTGCAAACCGAACTATGACCAACGCCGACGACATCCCATCCGCCGCCGAACGCGATACGCTCGCCGGGCTCGAGCGCGCCCTGCCGCCAGTCTCACCGCCGATCGACATGTTCGACCGGATCCTGGCCGAGATCCGCCCTGAGGCGACGGTGATCCCGTTCCGCGGGAGTGCCCGCCGCAGGATCGCCGTCCCCGTCGCCGGCGCACTCGCCGCTGCAGCGGTCGTCCTGATCGCGATCGTGGCGCTCGGTGGCAACCGCTCCGCATCGCCCGATGCCCGCGCGGCGATCGCCGGCAAGAGCGATCCGGCGGTACAGGGTGAGGCCCGGCTGTACGGAGAGGCGAACCCCGGCGGCACGGTGCGGGTGTCACTGCGCGCCGTTCCGCCGGCCCCCAGTGGCCATCACTACGAGGTCTGGGTCCTGCGCCGTAATGCTGGGAACGCGATGGAGGCGGTGGGCAGCTTCACGCCGAACTCGCACACCGTCCAGCTCGAGCTACCGCTTCCGGGGCCCGGCGACTACGCGGCTGTGGACATTTCGGTCGAGGAGAACGGCGGCTCGCCGCTGCACAGCGACACGAGCCTCGCGAGCGGCCTCTTCAGCTGATCACACACCGCACTAGTCGTGGATACGGCCGATCAGCTCGGAGCGCTTCAGCACCTTGACCTCGATCCCCCCGAGGCGCACGTCGTACCCGGCCTCGTGGGGGTAGAGAACCTTGTCGCCGCGCTCGATCCCGTTCGGCTCCGAGCCGACTGCGGTGACGATCCCCGTCCGGACCGCGATGGTGGACAGAGCCGACGCGGGCAGGATCAACCCGGCCCGGGTCTCGGTCTCGTCGCTGACGGGCTGGATCACGACGTACTCGTCGAGCGGCTCGAGCGAGGAGTCGATGTTCTTGGACTGGTCCAGCATCTCCGAAGGGTAGCCCGGATCCGGAGGGTTCGCGCGGCGTCGTGAGGGCGACACACGTGTCGCCCCTACAGGGTGTGTCGTCGTAGGGGCAGGACCTGTCTCGCCCTCGGCCGTTACAAACGTCCGGCGTCCACGATCCGCTGCAGGAACTGCTGTGTGCGCTCCTCGCGCGGGGCGCTGAAGATCTGCGCGGGTGGGCCTTGCTCGAGGATCGCGCCCTGATCGAGGAAGCAGACGCGGCTTGCGATGTCGCGTGCGAAGCCCATCTCGTGCGTCGCGATCACCATCGTCATCCCGCCGGCCGCGAGCTCGCGGATCACGTCCAGCACCTCGGCGACGAGCTCGGGGTCGAGCGCGCTCGTCACCTCGTCGAGGAGCATCAGCTCCGGCTGCATCGCGAGCGCGCGTACGATCGCGACCCGCTGCTGCTGACCGCCCGAGAGCCGGTCGGGGTACTCGCCCCGCTTGTCGGCGAGCCCGAACCGCTCCAGCAGCACCGTCGTCTGCGCCTCCGCCTCGGCACGCGACTGCCCGAGCGCCTTGCGTGGCGCGAGCGTCACGTTCTCGAGCACGGTCATGTGGGGGAAGAGGTTGAACGACTGGAAGACGATCCCGATCCGGCGGCGGATCTCGTCGAGATCCACGTTCCGGGCCGTGATCTCGACGCCACCGACGACGATCCTCCCCGCCTGGATCGGCTCCAGCAGGTTGATGCAGCGCAGGAGCGTCGACTTGCCTGAGCCCGACGCGCCGATCAGGCAGACGACCTCGTGCTCGCCGACTGTGAGATCGATCCCACGCAGCACCTCCAGCTTGTCGAACGACTTGTGCACGCCCTCGACGATCAGCGCCTCGCTCACGCGAGCCTCCCGGCGCTCTGCTTCTTGCGGTCGCGCGCGATCAGCCAGTCGGTGAAGCGGGCGAGCGGGATCGTGATCAGCACGAAGAGCGTCGCCGCGACGAGGTACGGGGTGCCGTTGAACGTCGCCGACTGATCGATCTGCGCCTGCTTGAACGCCTCGACGACCCCGAGCGTGCCGACGAGCGCTGTGTCCTTCTGGAGACCGATGAAGTCGTTCAGGAGCGGCGGGATCACGCGCCGCACCGCCTGGGGGAGTACGACGAAGCGAAGCGCCTGGCCGTGCGACAGCCCGAGCGAGCGGGCGGCGGAATTCTGGCTCGGATGCACCGACTCGATCCCCGAGCGGTAAACCTCCGAGACGTAGGCCGTGTAGACGAGCACGAGGGCGACGACCGCCCAGAAGAACTGCGAGCTAGGCATCCACGAGAGCCCGAGGGCCGGCATCCCGAAGCCGAGGATCGAGATCACGAGGATCGTCGGGATCCCGCGAAAGAGGTCGGCGTAGAGGATCGCGAGCGCGCGGAGAGGGAAGAAGACGGGGCCGGGGAGCGAGCGGAGGACAGCGACGAACAGGGCGGCCGGGAGGATGAACACTTCCGCCACGCAGAACAACTTCACGTTCAGCCAGAAGGCGCTCAGGATCTCCGGGAAGCTGTCTCGATAGATCTTGCCGTCGAGGAAGTACGCCTTGAACGCATCCCACCCCGGTGAGCGGGTGACGATCACGATTACGACCCCCGCGAAGACGGCGGTCGAGAGGAGAGCGATGGCAACCGTCCGTGCCTCCTTCGAGACATGGACGGTTGCACCGCCGAGGATCCGCGAGTTGCGGCCTTCGTTCAGGGCGTTACTTCAGGACGGGCGCGCCGGTCGCCTTGGCGAGCCAAATGCGCTGGAGGTTCTTGATCGTGCCGTTCGCCCAGAGCCGGCCGACGGCCTTGTTCACGCACCCCGTGAGGCTGTTGCCCTTCTGGAGCACGAGCCCGAAGTACTCCTTCGAGCCGCCCGCGGCGAACTGCCCCACTACCTTGCCGTCCGGCACCTGCACCGCGGTCACGTAGAACGCTGTCGGCAGGTCGACGACGAGGCCGTCGATCTGGCCCGTCTTGAGCGCCTGGACCGCTCCATCGTTCGTGTCGTAGACGAGCGGCTTCGAATTGGGCTTGATCTTGTTGACGATGAAGTCGTAGCTCGTCGTGCCGATCTGCGCTCCGAGCTTGTACTTCTTCAATCCGTTGATCGAGCGCACCGAGGCAATCGGCTTACCCTTGCGACCGACGATCGACTGGTTGACGAAGTAGTACGCCTTCGAGAAGTCAACGGCCTTGGCGCGCTGCGGGTTGTACGAGACCTCCTGCACGTAGAAGTCGAAGCTCTTCTTGCCGGGCCTGTACGAGTTGTTGAAGGGCACGTACGCCCATGCGACCTCGCTCTTCGCGAAACCCAGCTGCTTGGCGACCGCGTAGGCGACGGCGGACTCGTAGCCCTGCCCGCTGTACGGGTTGCTCACCTTCCACGGCTTCTTCTCCGCGCCCCCGAACCACGGCGGGAACGCCGGGTTGTCGGAGCCGATCGTCAGTGTCCCGTCCTTGATCAGGTTGAGGCTGGCCTTGTCGCAGCCAGGTATCGCGGCGGCAGTCCTGGGAGCAGTGGAATGGCCGCTCGCGGTCGCTGCGATGAGCAGTCCTGCGGCGAGGGCGAGGCTTGCGATGAGCGCTTTACGCATGGGGAACTCTCCTGGGTCGCGGATCCTCGAAGCGAGGGCGAGCGTACCACACCTCCATCCATTGCTTCACTTTGTATAGCATCAGACGACGCCAAGGCCGATACGGTTAGGTCGTGGCCTCGCCCTTCATCGAGCTCGAGGTCGGGGAGCGCGTGGTCAAGATCACGAACCCCGACAAGGTGCTGTTTCCCGCCGCAGGGCACACCAAGCGCGACCTCGTCGGCTACTACCTCTCGGTCGGGGACGGCATCGTGCGCGCGCTGCGAGAGCGGCCGACGCAGCTGCGCCGCTTTCCCGACGGGATCGAGGGCGAGCAGATCTACCAGAAGCGCGTGCCGGAGAAGCGCCCCGAGTGGATCGAGGCCGCGCGCGTGACGTTCCCCTCCGGCCGGCACGCCGACGAGCTCTGCGTCACCGAGCTGGCGCAGGTGGCGTGGGCTGCGAACCTGGCCGTCATCGACTTCCACCCCTGGCCGTCCCGCCGCGCGGACACGGAGCATCCCGACGAGCTGCGTATCGACATCGATCCGCAGCCGGGTACCGACTTCGGCGACGCGAAGGCGGTGGCCGCGATCGTGCGCGAGGTACTGGAGGAGATCGGCTACACGGGCTGGCCGAAGACCTCCGGCAACAGGGGCATTCACATCGCCTGCCGGATCGAGCCGCTGTGGGAGTTCCCCGTCGTGCGTCGTTGCGCCCTCGCGTTCGCGCGCGAGATCGAGCGCCGCGCGCCCGACCTCGTCACCACAGCCTGGTGGAAGGAGGAGCGGGGCGAGAAGGTCTTCCTCGACTACAACCAGAACGCCCGCGACCGCACGATCGCGTCGGCGTACTCGGTCCGCGCTCGTCCCGATGCCGCCGTCTCCGCACCGGTCGCCTGGGACGAGCTGCCAGACGTCGAGACCGAGGACTTCACGCTCGTGACGATGCAACCACGCTTCGCGGCGCTCGGCGACGTGCAGGCGGCAATCGACGACACGGTCTGCGACCTGCGGGCGCTGCTCGAGTGGGTCGAGCGCGACGAGGCTGCGGGCGTCGGCGAGGCGCCGTACCCGCCGAACTTCCCCAAGATGCCTGGGGAGCCCCCGCGCGTCCAGCCGTCGCGGGCACGAAGCAGCCCGGCGTCCAACTGAAGTCGGACGCCTCGTGACGCTACGTCTCGAGCAGCTTCGCGACGGTGGGCCCGCCCGGCTGGCGCGGCGGCCGCAGCTCGGCCCACGTGCACGAGACAGGATCCTTGTCCGGCCGGAAACGAAGCAGCTTCGTGCCATGCCGGAAGCGGGTGCCCTGCACCTTGTCGTAGCGCACCTCGGCGACGAGCTCGGGGCGCAACGGCTGCTCCTCGAGACCGCTGCCGCCCCAGCGGTTCGGCTCCGAGAAGCGACGGTCAGAGTTCTCGTCGAGCAGTGGCAGCACCTGCTCGGCGATCGCGGCGTGCTTGCTCGCGGCGACCGCGGCGGAGCCGACGTAGTCGATCTCGCCGTTGTCGTCGTAGAGGCCGAGCAGCAGCGTCGCGATCACCGCCGTCGTGCCTCCGTCGGGCTTCGACTTCCAGCGCACGCCGACGACGACGCAATCGGCAGTGCGCTCGGGCTTCACCTTCACGACGGCGCCGCGGGCTCCCGGCTCGACGGGCCGGTCGAGCTGCTTCGCCACGACGCCGTCGAGACCGAGCGCCTCGAGCTCATCCAGCCACGCCGTCGCCATCCCGGGATCCGCGACCGAGGGGGAGAGCGAGATCGCCGCGGCGTCTCGTTCGAGTGCGGCCCGCCGCTTCGTGAACGGCTGCTCCCACAGTGGCACGCCGCCCCAGACCAACGTGTCGAAGGCGATGAACTGCGCCGGGATCTCGCCAGAGAGCTTCCGGATTCGGCTCTCGGCCGGGTGCAGCCGCGTCTGCATCGCGTCGAAGTCGATGGCCCCGTCGATGTCGATCACGATCTCACCGTCGAGCGCGGAGCGGGGCGGTAGGAGCTCCCCGAGGGACGCGAGCTCGGGGAAGTACCGCAGCAGCGGCCGTCCATTTCGCGACCAGAGCCGCAGCTCGCCGCTCGCGTTCTCGAGCACGCCGCGAAACCCGTCCCACTTGGGCTCGTACGCCCAGCCGTCACCCAGGGGCAGCTCGCGCACGAGCTCGGCCTCCATCGGGGGAAAGGGGACGATCGGATCGAGCCCGTCCGGCCGCTCGGGTGCACCCGCCATGGGGGCAAACTACTACGCTCTGTCGCTCATGCGGCGCGTCGTCATCACCGGGTTCGGAGCGGTCACCCCAATCGGGCTCGATGCCCAGTCGACCTGGGACGCGGCCCTCGCCGGCCGCAGCGGCGTCGGCTTCATCCAGGGCTTCGATGCGGCGGCATTCCCCGTACGGATCGCCGGCGAGGTGAAGGGCTTCGACCCCTCGGAGCTGATCCCGGCCAAGGAGGCGCGGCGGATGGACCGCAACGTCCTCATGGCCGTCGCTGCCGCCCACGAGGCGTGGACGAATGCGGGGATCGAGGAGTTCGATCCCGCGCGGGTCGGAATCCTGGTCGGCTCGGCGATCGGCGGGATCGGGACGATCGCCGAACAGCAGCAGATCTTCCTCGAGCGGGGGCCGGATCGCGTCTCACCGTTCTTCATCCCCTCGGCGCTCGTCGACACGGCGAGCGGCCAGATCGCGATCCAGCTCGGGATCACGGGCCCGAACTTCGCGCCCGTCTCGGCGTGCGCGACAGGATCAACGGCGCTCGGCGAGGGGGCTGCCACGATCGTGCGTGGCCAGGCCGACGTCGTGCTCGCGGGCGGCACCGAGGCGGCGGTGACGCCGCTGATCCTGGCTGGCTTCTGCGCGATGCGCGGGCTCGTCGCGGAGGACGTCGATCCCAGGCTCGCGATGCGTCCGTTCGACGCCACCCGGGCCGGCTTCGTGATGGGGGAGGGGGCCTGCATCCTCGTGCTCGAGGAGCTCGAAGCGGCCCGGGCCCGCGGCGCCACGATCTACGCGGAGGTCCGCGGCTACGGCGCCTCGAACGACGCGCATCATCTCGCTCAGCCGGAGCCCGAGGCGACGGGTGTGGCGGCGATGATCACGGCGGCGCTATCGGCCTCGGGGGTTGCGCCCGAGCAGGTCGGGTACGTCAACGCCCACGGCACCTCGACGCCGCTCGGCGACCTCGCCGAGACCCGCGCGTTGCGGCAGGTGTTCGGCAAGCACGCCTACGAACTCGCGGTCTCCTCGACGAAATCGGTCACCGGACACTGCTTCGGGGCGGCGGGAGCGATCGAGGCGATGATGTGCGCGCGCGCTCTCTACCACCAGGTGGTGCCGCCGACGATCAACTACCGTAACCCCGACCCCGAGCTCGACCTCGACTACGTTCCGAACGAGTCGCGGGTGGTCGAGCTCGAGTTCGCCCTGTCGAACGCGATGGGGCTCGGCGGCCACAACGGCTGCGTTCTCCTGGGTCGCGTCGAGCCGTAGCTGCGGCCGGCGACATGCTTCAGCCTAGAGGCTGGGGCAGCGCCGCTAGACCGGCTTGCAGAGGTTGTCGCCGGCGTACAGAGCGCGCTGTGCGTCTGCAAGTTGCCGGTCGAGCGACTCGTCGTAGACCCCGGGCGGATCGCCCATCCACATCACGTCCGGCGTGACGCCGGGCCCGATAATCGTGGCCCGGTAGCGCTCGCCGTGGCCGGCGGGGCGCGACCCGTGGCGGTAGAAGCCGTAACAGAACGTGCCGGCCGACTTGTGGGTGAGGAAGCTGTTCTCCCGCTTCCACCCGGTGCCGTAGGCGGAGTCGAACGTGTCGACGTAGAGGTTGCGTCCGAACGAGTCGAGCGGGTTCCCGCCCGCCGTCGACCTGAAGCCGTGCACCGGGACGCCGTCGTAGACGAACGTCCCGAAGAGGTGGTCGAAGCGCCGGTAGGCCCAGTCGACGTTGACGGTCAGTGCCGGGAGATCACCGGTCCAGTGCGACAGGCGAAGCTCCCAGGCGGCCTGCCTGGGAGCCGGCGTCAGCCCGTAGTTCGGGAGCATGCGCTGCCACGACTGGAGTGCCCAGTAACTGCCGTCCCGCGCCGTGCAGCTCGTCACCTTCCAGGCGAGCACGGGACCGGTGTACGCGCGGCAGGTGTTGCGGAAGCTCTTCCAGACGTCTTGCTTGTACGTTCCCCAGCCACCCGAGTAGTCGAGCCTGAAATCGACCTGCTTCTTGCCGAGGGTCGGCGCGATCGCATTCATTGCCCCCCAGGCGAGCACGTGCCACTGCTTCCCGCGCGCCCGGTACGAGACGAGCGCCTGGCCCTTGGCGTTCACCTCGAGCGTCACGTCGTGCGCGTTTCGGTCGACCAGCGTCGACGCGCCGGCGCCGGCGGGGAAGAGGGTCACGACCAGGGCGACCAGGGGAACGAGGTGTCGTGCGTGCATTCCACTCAGATCCTCGGCGCGCGGGCGACGAGCAACGACCCCTGCATCGAGGGAGGCAGTTCACGTGGTCGAGGGATCCTCGGGCGCTTTACGCGCGGCGGATCAGCGTCATGCCGTCACGCACAGTGAGCAGCACCTGCACGCTTCGCGAGTCGGACGCGACGTGCGCGTTGAACCTCCCGATCGGGTCGCCTGCCTCGTTCATGCGGCCACCGTGGAGCGTGTTGTCGGCGACGATCAGCCCGCGTGCCGAGAGGCGCGGCAGCACCGCCTCGTAGTAGGCGACGTAGCCGTCCTTGTCGGCGTCCATGAAGACGAAGTCGAACTCCCCATCGAGCTCTGCGATCGATTCCCCGGCCGGCCCGACGTGGATCGTGATCTGGTCGGCCCAAGCACTCCGGTCGATGAAGCTCTGGGCGACCGCTGCCCGTTCGGGATCGAGCTCGCACGTGTCGATGCGCCCTCCGGGAGGCAGGCCGGCGGCCATCGCGAGTGTCGCGTGGCCGCTGAAGGTGCCGATCTCGAGCACGCGTTGCGGTCGTGCGGCGAAGACGAGGAACTCGAGCAGTCTGCCCGCCACGGGCCCGGTGAGCATCTGCCCGGATCCCAGCGTCGCGTGGGTCGTCGCCGACAGATCGGCGAGAAGGGGCTCGTGCGGGGAGGAGACCTCCTCCGCATAGTCCTGCAGAGCGTCGTCGATGTTCACCGCGTCACCGTACCGTGGCGTTGTCCGGGGCGCGGCAGGACGACGGGCAACGCCGGCGCGTCGCCCTGCCGTACCCCGGATGTCGCTTCGATCTAGACGCCGTCGTGGAACACGCCGGCGAGGCTCGCGAACGAGGCGAGCGCGCCGAGAGCGACGATGTAGCGGAGGAGGATGCCCTTGGTGACCATGCCGCATGTCCTTTCGGAGGGTTCGAGCCCGCGGGATGGCCGCAGGCCTGGTTCGTGTGCCCTCTCGTTGTGGCATGGCGACCGTCGGCTGTCGTCCCCCGATCAGGGGGTTCAGGGATCCCCCATTCGAGGGAAATCACTCGGTCGGGGGAGGCCGTCTAGAGGTCGGTCGGCAGGAGCGCGACCGCCGCCTGCCGGTAGAGCCGAGCGGCCTCTGCCTCGTTCCGGCGGGCCCGCTCCAGGTCGCCGCGGGTCAGCCAGGAGCTGGCCTGGTGACCGACCGATTCGGTGCGTTCGAAGGTGCCGTCGACCGTCGCCAGCATCTCCTCTGCCTGCTCGAGCTCGCCCTGCTCGAGGTAGGCGCGCGCCAACACGAGCTGGGACGTCCCGATCGCCGGCAGGTGGTCGACCCGCCCCTCGAGCAGTTCGAGCGCGTGGGCTGCGAGGCTCTCGGCCTCCGTGAGATTGCCGCGCCCGCGGTAGATGTCCGCGAGAGAGCTCAGCGCGTAGCCGGCCTCCACGGGCATATCGGCCTCGATGCAGGCCTCGTACGACTCCCGGAGCTGGGCAATCGCGAGATCGTCGTTTCCGAGCAGGTGGTTGAGGCCGGCAAGGTTGTTCAGCACTATCCCCTGACCGACCCTGTCGCCGATCTCCAGGAAGATGTCGTGGGTGGTCTGGGCGTAGCGCCGTGCGAGCACCCACCGTCCCTGGCGCTCGGCGACGAGCGACGCCTGGAAGCTCACCTCCGCGATTCGGCGGGTGTCGGCGAGCGCCTCGCACAACTCGAGGGCGCGCTCGATGTCCTCGCGGGCAGCCTCCCAGTCACGCAAGCGGCGGTGGCAGCGCGAGCGCCACTGGTGGATGTCGGAGCGGAGGCCGTCGTTCGCTACGCCGGACTCGTCGAGAAGCGCCAGCGAGCGATCGAACTCCGCCTGCGCGACCACCACCTCCGACATCAGGTACGTGCAGAGAGCCGTGAGGTACGTGACCTCGGCTCGCTCCTCGGTCGAACCCTCAGGGCCTTCGGCCCGCTTCCGCGAGTCGCCCAGCAGGTCGGCCGCCTGCTGGATCCGGCCGAGGCGCGTCAGCGCCCTCACCTCACCTCGAACCGCCGCCCTCAGGGCAGGCCTCGGTGCGTCGGCGCCGAGAGGCTCGCGCACCGCCTTGAAGAGGTCGGCGGCCTCCGCGGAGCGGCGCACGTCGAGCAGGTGCTCGCCGCGCTCGAGCTCGCTCTCGAAACGTGCATAGTCGGACGTGCTGAGCCCCGTCGCGAGTTGCATTCGATCGACCCCGAGCCGCCGCGCGAGCCATTCGAGCAGTTCGCCGGAGGGCACGATCTCGCCCCGCTCGATCTGGCTCACGTACTGCTTCGTGAACCGGCCCGCGGCAAGCTCGTCCTGCGTCATCCCGATCGCGCGCCGCAACTCACGGACCCGGGTGCCGATCCCGGTTGCGGACGTGCTCGTTGCCTCGTTCACCACGATCCCACCGCCCGAACCTTCCCCGAGATGTCAGACGTCCCCGGGAAGTATGGACCACCCAGCGGGCGGTTTGGCGATCTCGGGCCATTTCCGCCTTGTGCCGGACGGTGCAGAGCGCGTGCTGTTCCTGAGCGGAGCGGGAGGGATTCGAACCCCCGGGCCCGCCTAGACGGGCCGGCTGCTTTCAAGGCAGCTGCATTCAGCCGGACTCTGCCACCGCTCCGAGTTTGTCAGCGTCTCGAAGGGTGACCGACCGTCGCCCGCGCAAGGCATTCCTTGATCAGGTACTCGGAGCCACTTCCGTCGAGGACGTACAGCCAATCATACGAGTTGGGTGCGGTTTGCTTCACGACGTACCCTTGTGCGTTGGAGCGGATCCTCCTGAGATCTACCTGCCGCCTTCGATTCTCGGAGACTTGCACTGAACACGTACCAGCCGCTCCGCCGTTGTCGATGACGAGGTCAGATGCGGCGGACTCGGTCAACGGGATGGAGACGTCGCAGCCCTGCGCAGTAGATGTTGCGATCGCGCGCGACGTTGCAATGTCCCCCTTGCGTTGTGTCGTTCGCACCAACTCCGGTGTCAAGGTATGGGAAACCGTCGTATGAAGTGTATGCGCCATCAAGCGAGACGCCGCGGCTAGGCTGCAACCACGATGACCTCTGCGGCCCAGAATCTCGAAGACGCCGAGGTGTCGCCGTCCCCTTTTCGCACTGCCTTCGGCCAGGCGCGCGACGACGCGCGGCTCGGCCCGGTGTCGACCTTCGCCCACCAGCATGAGCGGCAGGTCTTCGAGTATCTGCTCGTGAAGCGCTCGGGCAAGCGGGCCGCCGACGAGACCGACTGGAACGAGCTCGGCCGCAAGGGCTGGGAGCTCGTCGGCATCACCGCCAAGCACGCCGCCTTCAAGCGCGCCCGCTGAGCGCGAGTCGACGTCAGCCGCTGACGCGTTCGGGTGCGCCGTATGCGCGGAGCACGTCGGGTACGTCGCCCTGGAAGTTCTCCAGGATCGCGAGCAGCGCCCGGTCGGTGACGACGGTGCCGTTGAGCGTGTGCGGCGTCTCGAGCCCGGCTTCGCTGCGGTAGCGGATGCCGAGTCGCCGCGCCTGAAAGTCGGTCGTGTTCGAGCACGAGGTCACCTCGCGGTAGCGTTTCTGCGCCGGGAACCACGCCTCGATGTCGATCTTTTTCGCGGCGGGCGCTCCCAGGTCGCCTGCGGCGACGTTGACGACCCGGTAGGGGAGGCCGAGCTGCTGGAGTAGGCCCTCCTCGAGTGCGACCATCCGGTCGTGCTCTGCCCACGCTTCCTCGGGCGTCGTGAAGACGAACATCTCGACCTTGTTGAACTGGTGCACCCGGAACATCCCGCGCGTGTCCTTGCCCGCTGCACCGGCCTCGCGCCGGAAGCAGGTCGAGAAGCCGGCGTAGCGGACGGGCAGCTCGTCGTTCGCGAGGATCTCGCCCATGTGCATCGCGGCGAGGGCCACCTCGGAGGTGCCGGTGAGGAAGAGGCCATCCTGCTCGAGCTCGTAGATGTTCGACTTCTCGGTGGGAAAGAAGCCCGTGCCGACCATCGCCTCCTCGCGCACGAGTACCGGGGGGAGAACAGGCGTGAAGCCCGCCGCGGACACATGGTCGAGCGCGAAGCGATAGAGCGCCATCGCGAGCAGCGCCGTGTCGCCGACGATATAGCCGAAGCGAGAGCCCGAGAGGCGGGCGGCGCGTTCGAGCTCGAAGCGGCCTACCTCGCTGGCCTCCTTCACCTCGGCCGGCAAGACGGGCTCACCGAAACGTCGGATCTCGACGGCGTCGTCCTCGGTCTCGCCGTCGGGCGCGGAGTCGTGCGGTGGGTTGGGAACGTTCGCGAGCGCGTCGTCACGCGCCGCTTCGGCGGCCGCCAGCTCCTCCTCGGCGGCCCGCAGCTCCTCTTTCACCCGCTGCAGAGCGGTGAGCTGCTCGGTCGTCGGCTTGCCCTTGAGCTTCGTCTTGCTGCGCAGATCGTCTACCCGGGGCACGAGCGAGCGCCAGCGTTCATCGGCGGCGAGCAGCGCGTCGAAGGCCTCGCCGGCTCCCTTGCGAGCGAGTGCGGCGCGCCAGCTCGCCGGCTCCGCTCGGGCTGCCTTGAGGTCGATCACGTGAGGGATTCTAGGTAGGCATCGATGACGGTGGCGACACCCTCGGCCTCGGCGCTCGGGCAGATCCAGTCGGCGCGTTCGAGGAGGCGCGGGTTGGCATCCTCGACGGCGATCCCGAACCCCGCCTCCGCGATGAGCTCGAGGTCGTTCTCACCGTCGCCGAACGAGACGATCTGCTCGAGGGAGATGCCGAGTCGGCCCGCGACGAACGTGATCCCCGTGCCCTTCGAGACGGCGGGATTGCCGAGCTCGAGCAGGTGGGGAAGGGAGGTGGTGCAGAAGAGCCGGTCGCCGAAAGCCACGGAGATCGCCTCGCGCAGGGCGGGCACATCCGCAGGGTCAGCAACGGCCACGAGCTTCGTGGGAGGCCGGTCGAGCCAGCCGGCGAGATCGCCGACCTCCTCGACTGGGAGATGCTGGAACTCCGCGTACTGGCGCGAGTACTCGGTGTGCCGCGAGACATAGAGCCGGTCGTCGACGTAACAGTTCGGGGAGTGACCGAGGGTCGTCAGCGCCTCGATCGCCTCGACAGCGGTCTCGAGCGCGATGGGCTCGTGGAGGAGGAACTGCCCGCTCGCGGGGTCGACGACCGCGGCTCCCTGATAGCAGACCACCGGCTCGGCGACTCCGGCCACTTCGAGATAGGGGCGCACCGAACGGAACATCCTCCCCGTCGCCACGACCACCGGGATCCCGGCCTCCTGGGAGCGCGTGATGGCGGCGAGCGTGCGTTGCCGCAGCGTTGCGTCGCGGCCGACGAGCGTGCGGTCGAAGTCGCAGGCAAAGGCCCGGACATCCCGCGGGAACGAGGGAGGGAGGATCAGCCGCTGGTCGACTTGACGACGTAGGCCGCGACGTCCGCGATCTGCTGATCGGTGAGCTGGCCGCCGAACTTCGGCATCGGCGACTTGCCCAGCGTTACCCGCTCGACGACGAGCTCGGTCGACGGCTTCTTCTGGTCGAGGTTCGGGCCGACGTTGCCCTTTGCGCCGGCCGCCGCCATCGTGTGACAGCCGCCGCAGCCGGCACTCGCAAAGACTGCCTTGCCGGCTGCCGCATCTCCGGTGAGCTTCAGCGCCGGCAGATCAGGCGTCGCCGTCGTCGACGCCGGCACATCGCCGACCACCGTGTCGGCGGTCGCCGTCGTCTCGCTTCCGCCGAGGCAGCCGGCCGCGAGCAGGCCGAGCGCGAGCGCGAGGAGGAGGGCAAGGACGTGTGTCCGACGCGTCACAGTGGCAGTCTAACCAGGTGCGTCGGACTTGCGTAAGGTGTACGGATGCTCGTCGCTCGCTCCATGCACGACCGCTGGCTCTCGAACGCCTTCGTGATCGGCGACGAGCCCGGTGGCACGGCCGTGTTCATCGACAGCGGGGCGCCCCTGCAGCCGCTGCTCGACCTCGTCGAGCGCGAGCGGTTGACACCGACCCACCTGCTTCGCACGCACGCGCACGCCGATCACGTCGAGCACGAGGTCGAGCTCTGCGAGCGGTTCGGGATCCCGGTGGTCACGGGCGATCTCGTCAGCGGCGCGCTCAGCGTCCGCGCGATCCCGCTGCCGGGCCACTCCGAGGACGGCGTTGCATTCGTCGTCAACGATGAGGTCTGCTTCAGCGGGGACGTCCTCTTCAAGAACGCCGTCGGGGGCGGCCCAGCCGAGGTCGTGCGCCACTCCGTGATGGAGGGACTGATGACGCTGCCGCCCGAGACCCGCGTGCTTCCCGGCCACACCGATGAGACGACGATCGGTCAGGAGTGGGAGAGCAACCCGTTCGTCACCTACTGGCGCGGCGCGGTTCTGTCGCTCGGTGAGCAGGTGCTCGTGGCCGGAGACGATGCAGTGCTGGTGGTCTGGTCGCCCGACTACGACGGCAACGGTAAGGCGCTCGTGCGCTTCGCGGACGGCAGTGAGGCGATCGTCGGCGGCTCGCGCGTCGAGCGCGGCTGAGGGCCGACTCGAGCCGCGAGTGTTGCGCTGCGCGGGGCTGTCTTACCGCACACTGAACCTTCGCTTACGAATCGGTGAAGTCCCCGATCTTGCTCGATTTCGCATGCATCCTGGCCGGTGTGAACAGCCCTGCACCGACCAAAGGAGACATCGCACCATGACGTCGACCGTTCTTCGCACCCTGGGATTGGCACTGTTCGTCGCGGCACTCGTGCCTGCGGCCGCGCTCGCGACCGGCACCCAGATGGGCAAGCCTGCGATCGAGATGAAGTCGAATCTTCCCGGCAAGAAGGTCATCGCAACGCCGGCCAGGCTCGGGATCTACTTCTGGGACACCGAGAAGAAGGCCGGCGGGAAGATCCGCTGCACCGGGGAGTGCCTGAAGGCCTGGCCCGCCGTGTACGTGAATGGCCCGGTCGACAACCACGTCAAGGGCGTGATGGCGACCTTCGGCACGATCAAGCGTGGCGCCAGGCGCCAGCTCACGGTGAACGGCCTGCCCGCCTACACCTACCACGGCGATAGCGCAGGGATTGTGAAGTGCGACAACGTGGACGGCTGGCACGCCGTTCGGGTCGGCTGAGCCCTGCGGGGGGATGGGTGGCGGCCGCTGGGGCGCCGTCGCCCATCCCCCGGGTGGCAGGGTAGGGTCAGGCCTGTGCGCCTGATCGTCGCCCGCTGCGAGGTCACCTACTCCGGTCGTCTCAACGCCGTCCTCCCAGAGGCGGTCCGCCTCCTGATGCTGAAGTCGGACGGCTCGTTCCTCGTCCACGCCGATACGGGCGGCTTCAAGCCGCAGAACTGGATGACGCCGCCGACGGTGATCGAGCACGAGGGCAAGCCGCTCGAGCGCATCGTCGTGCGCAAACGGGCCGGCAAGACCGAGGACCGCCTCGACATCCGGATCGTCGAGATCGTCAGCGATGCCGAGCACGACATGGGGGAGGCTGTCGCGCTCGCGAAGGACGGTGTGGAGCGAGACCTCCAGGAGGAGCTCGCCGCCCAGCCGGCCGCGCTCGGAGAGGAGCTCCGGCTCGTCCGCCGCGAGTGGCCGACCGATATCGGTCCCGTCGACCTGATGTGCCGCGACACCGCCGACGGCTGGGTTGCAGTCGAGATCAAGCGCATCGCCACGATCGACGCGGTCGAGCAGCTGACGCGCTACCTCGAGCGGATCCGGCCCGAGCCCGGAATGGGCGGGGTGCGCGGTGTCCTCGCGGCGCAGAAGGTCGTAAAGCAGGCGCGGACGCTCGCCGAATCGCGTGGGCTGCGCTGGGTCGAGGTCGATCTGGAGGTGCTGCGTGGCGACAAGGAGCCCGAGCTGACGCTCTTCGCGGGGTAGAGCGAGGCTGTCCATTATGGACACTTTCGGTCAGTGAGCGTACACTTCAGAGTGTGCGCGTGGAAGTCGGAGTGCGGGAGCTGAGGGAGAACCTGGCCGAGTGGTTGGATCGGGCTGCTGCCGGTGAGGAGATCCTCGTCACGGAGCGGGGTCAGCCCAAGGCTCTGTTGAGTGCGGCCGAGTCTGCCTGGGATCGCATGATTCGAGAGGGCCGGATCACGCCGGCAACGGGACCGCGCACTCCGCTACCGCCACCGTACAAACCCGTCGACGATGGTCCGACCCTGAGTGACTACCTCTCGTGGTCTCGAGGCCACATTCCCTGGCCAGGCCCCGGACCCGAGCCAGGCATGGAAGATGCCGAGGCGTGATTGCGTACCTCGACTCTTCGGCGCTCGTCAAGATCGTTCTCGATGAGGTGGATTCGGAGGTCGCGCGACACGTATGGGAGAGCCGCGTTCCTGTCGCGACGAGCCGGATTGCGCACGCGGAGCTCGCCTGCGCTGTCGCGGCCGCGGTTCGTCTCGGTCGCCACCCGTCCGGGGTCGTTGAGGACGAGATCATCGACGGAGCGTTTCTGCGCAGGCGGGCCGACTTCGTCGAGGCAAGCGAGGAGCTCGTCGGATCAGCCGCTGCAATCGGGGCCAGATACGCCTTGCGCGGGATGGATGCGATCCACGTTGCGAGTGTTCTCGGCCTTCGCGCGTTCGACCCACTTCTCGTCTCGTGGGATCATCGCCAACGCCGTGCTGCAGGCGCGGAGGGGGTCGATGTCTATCCCGAAACCATCACCGCAGCCTTGAGGTAGTCCCGCGGAGGCTCCGCAAGCAGGTCGGCCACCCCCTCGAGCCCGATCTGATGCGTGATCAGCCGATCGAACGGGTAGGCACCGCTCCCGAGGAACGCGAGCGCTGCGCGTACGTGCCGTGGGGTGTGGTGGAAGGCACCTTTCAGCGTGACCTCCTCGTAGTGGATGCGGAAGGGGTCGATCTCGAGCCTCGTCTCGCGCGGCAGGCCGCCGAACGCGAGCACGGTGCCGCCCGGTCGCACCAGCTCGAGCGCGAGCACCCACGCCTCCGCTGTCCCGGCCGCCTCGATCACCACGTCCGCGCCGACGCCCTCGCCGGTCTCGGCGCCGAAGGGTGGCGCCAGCGCCTGTCGCCCCACTCGCGATCCGACTCCTACGGGCCGTCCGCCTGCATCCGCAACGCTTGCGCAGAGCATCAGTCCGATCGGTCCGAGGCCGATCACCGCCACCGTGTCGCCGGGGGTGACACCCGCCGCCTCGACGCCGTGCAGGCAGCAGGCGAGCGGCTCGACCATTGCGGCGATCTCGGGTGCCATGCCCGGCGGCACGGGCAGCAGGTTCACACGGGCGATTCGCGCGGGAACGAGAATGAACTCGGCGTAGGCGCCGTTGAGCAGCGGCAGGAGGTTCTCGCACAGAGTCTCGCGGCCGCGGAGGCAGGGCCGGCACGTGCCGCAGGGCGCCGAGTTGGCGGCGACCACGCGTCGGCCGGTCGCCACGTCCACGCCGCAGAACTCGTGCCCGAAGGGGCTCGGAGGCGGTCCGAGCAGGATCGGGTGGCCGCGCCGGAAGGCCTTCAGGTCGGTGCCGTCGGTGAGCGCGACCTCGACCTGCACGAGCACGTCGTCGTCACCAGCCACCGGACGCGGGACGTCCTCGAGGCGCAGGTCGCCGGGGCCGTGGAAGACGAGCGCTCTCATGCCCGAACCCGGACGACAGGCTGAAGCCTCGCGCCACGTGCTGTCTCTCGCGGGGCTACCCCGCTCATGGAACGAACACCACCTTGAGCGTGCGCGCCTCCCGGAATACGGCCAACCCTTCTTCGAAGCGGTCGAGCGGCAACACGGTCGGCTCTGGCAGGTCGAGCGTTGGGAGCAGCGCCACGGCCTGTCCCATGTGCGCGGGGGTCGACGACCGGGACCCGGTCAGGGTGAGCTCGCGCCGGTAGACGGGAGCCGCGGGCACCGCGTCCGCGTCCGCGAAGAGGAGCAGCGTGCCACCCGGCTCGAGCGCTGCAAGCGCCGTCTCCGTCCCGCCTTGCGCGCAGAGGACAGCCGCGTCGACTGGTCCATCGGGCGCCCTGCCCGAGCGGCCCGGCAGCCGGTCGACGACGAACACCGTGTCTCCACGCGCCTCCAGCACCGCACCGAACAGCCGTCCGATGAAGCCGTTACCGACGATCAGCACGCGCCCTCGCGGCACGCGCTCTGCCCCGCGAAGCACGCAGGCGAGCGGCTCGACGAATGTCCCTTGCGCGTCTCCGATCTCATCGGGGAGCTCCACCCAACCCGTCGCGTGCACGCGCTCGGCGAAGCCACCGGGGACGATCGTCGGCTCGGGGAACTGCTCGCATGTGGACTCGTGCTCCGAGAGGCACCGGTCGCAGTGGCCACAACCGGCGTGGTGGATCAGTGCCACGCGGCGGCCCTCGGCGGTCAGCGCCACGACCTCGTGGCCGAGCACGGTGCCCGGCGCAGCGAGGCCGATCTTCTCGACGTCCGACCCGCAGAGCCCGCAGGCGAGGACGGTGACCGACTCGCCCGCACCACTCGGCTCGGGGACCTCCGCCAGGGAGGGTTCGCTCTGCTCGTCGAGGACAACGGCGCGCACCGGCATATCGTAGGGCGGACTCAGCCGGAGGACGCGAGGCCAAACGCGCCGAGCGCGATCAGCACGATTCCGAGCACGAGGAAGACGGCGGCCATCACCGAGCCCGCGTGACGCAGCACGAGCGAGCGAATTCGGGTGAGGGCCTCGACAGCGCGGGCGCCTGCCACGATGCGCGCGACTGCGATCGCGATGATCGGCGTCAGGACGAGCACGTTGAACAGCAGCAGCATCGAGGCCTGGAACGCGAGCCCCTCCTGCGATGCCGCGATGGCGGCGATCACGGCAAAGTACGGGAATGCGGTCGGGAGCTCGAGCGCGGCGATCGTTGCCCCGCCGAGGGGTGCGAACCGGTGGCCGCCGGTATCGATCCGTGCCAGGCCCCCGGCGACTCGGTGGCGATGCCGCCAGCTGATCGCGGCGACGACGAGTGCCGCAACTCCGAGCGCGACCTCGCCCCAGTGAATGAGGACGGGAGCGGGGCGGGGAATTCGATTGGCAATCCCGTTCCCCAGGATGAGCAGTGCAGCACCGGCACCGAAGGTGACGAGGAGCATGCCTGCCCCGAACCCGATCACGGCCCGGGTTCCATGAGGGCCGGTCCCGAGGTAGAGCGCCGGCACGACCGATGAGGGGTTGATGGAGTCGACGAGAGCAACCGAGACGACGAAGATGACGAGATCGATCACGCCGTTGTCGCGATCGGGAGGCCTGGTTCAGGGAGCTTTCGTGAATGGGGTGTCATATGCTCGTGCGACGGTGGCGCCGCGAATCCGCATTCTGACCGCAAGCGTGGGCGAGGGGCACGACGCTCCGACACGCACGCTCTCCAGCCGGCTGCGCAGGGAGTGTGCGGAGGTCGAGATCCTCGTCGAGGATGGGCTCGAGTAACCTGGGCCGGATCGTGCGATTTCTGAGCATACGCGGATCAGGCGTCGTCTTCTTCCGGCCCGAATGGCTCCGGGATCTCGGGTTCTGGGTCTTCGCAGGCTTTCGCCCCTCGAGGCGCATCTCGCGGGCGCTAGCCGGCCGGCAGAGCGCCAAGGCGTCGTCGAGCCAGTCGGTCCTCTCCGGGAGATGAGGATCACAACGATCAGCGTCGCCGCCCTTGGCGCCCTGGCAGCGGCGTGGAGCGCGCCCGCCCCGGCACCCGTGGTGCCCCTCTTCGCCGACGCCTTCGGTCTCCGCCGACGCCTCTCTCGTCCCGGAATCGCGCTCACCTTCGACGATGGGCCGCACCCGCACGGCACCCCGGCCGTGCTGGAGCTCCTCGACCGGGCGGGGGCGGTGGCGACCTTCTACCTCGTCGGCGAGCAGGTCGAGAAGGATCCAGGCCTTGCCGCAGAGGTCGCGGCCGCCGGCCATGAGATCGCGCTCCACTGCTTTGCACACACGCTGCTCCTGCGCCGGAGCCCGCGGGCGCTCGAAGACGACCTCGGCCGCGCCCTGGCGGCAATCGAATCTGCGACGGGAAAGGTGCCGACGAGCTACCGGCCACCCTACGGCGTCTTCAGCGCAGCCGCCGTCGCTCTGTGTCGACGACGGGGCTGGGAGCCGACGCTGTGGTCACGCTGGGGCCGTGACTGGGGTGCTCGTGAGACGACCGCTGCGATCGCCCGCCGGGCTTCGGCCGGGCTCGTCCCGCAGGACATCGTGTTGCTGCATGACGCCGACCACTACAGCGCCCCCGATTCGTGGCGCCGCACGGTCGCGGCACTACCGCAGATCCTCGCTGCGGCTGGAGAGGTCGGGGTGCCGTTCGTGCCGGTCACGCCCGGGGCCACGTCAGGTTGAGCCGTTGCCGTTACTGCTCGTGAGCCAGTCGACGTAGCGGGCAACCCCGTCACGGAACGTCGTCGTCGCCTCCCAGCCGAGCTCCTGCATGGCACGTGCGCCGGAGACCTCCGCGCCCTGGATGTCGCCGGGGCGTCCCTCGGTGAAGATGATCGGCACCTCGCGCACGACGCTGACGACCGCCTCGGCGATCTCGCGAACGGAGGTGTTCTCGGAGCCGACGAGGTTGTAGACACGGCCGACCGCGAGAGGGTCGAGGGCCGCGACGACGCCGTCGGCGAGATCCTCGACGTAGATGAAGCGGCGTGACTGCTCGCCGGTGCCGGCGATCGTGATCGGCTCGTCCGCGAGCGCCCGGGCCACGAAGGCGGCGAGCACGGTGGCAGGGCGCGCGCGAGGTCCGTACGGGATCCCGAAGCGGGCGATCGTCGTCTCCAGGCCGTAGAGCTCGCCGTAGGAGAAGCAGTACATCTCACCAGCGAGCTTGGTCGCCGTGTACAGGTGCCCGGGCAGACCGAGCGGCTCGTCCTCGTCGAGGGGGCCGTGGCCGTTCGAGTTACCGTAGACCCAAACCGTGCTTGCGTAGACGACCCGTTGGACGCTCTCGAGGCGAGCCGCCTCGAGCACGTTCCGGGTGCCGCCGGCGTTCACGGCTTCGGCCAGGCCGGGATCGGCGAACACCTTGTTGACGTCCGAGACCGCAGCGAGGTGGATCACGGCATCGCAGCCGCGAATCGCGCCGCGCAATGAGTCCAGATCGACGATGTCTCCCGCGACGCACTCGATCTCGTCTGCAGGGTGGTAGGGCGAAGGATGGTGGTCGTAGATACGCGGCTCGTGGCCGTGCGCGACGAGACTGTCGACGACGTGGGAGCCGATGAACCCCGACCCCCCGGTGACGAGCACTCTCATGCGCTTGCCTCGAGCGGCCGGTAATAGAGCGGGACACACCAGTGGTTTTCGGCGATCCAGTCGGAGACCGGCAGGTCGACCTGGTGCCCCATCAGCCGGTGGCATGGCTCGTCGTAGACCTTGCCCGTCGATCGCTCGATCGCGTCGAAGACGATGTACTTGTAGAGGCCCGAGACCATCCCGTCGGGAAGGACCAGGCGTGACGCGTGCACGGGATCGAGTTGTGCGCGAGCCTGCTCGTTCTTCCAGTCGACGATCTCGTCGAGACGCTCCGTCTGGACGAGCCCGGCCGCGGCTGTGAACTCGCTCATCCGGTAGTTGAGGCCGCCGTTCTCGTACGACGGCTTGCCGTAGTTGCGGAAGGAGGCGGCGAACTCGACGAGGTCGGCGTGGCGGGAGACGAGCATGCCGCCTTCGCCGGTGGAGATCGTCTTGGTCGCCGCGAAGGACCAAATCCCGGCGTCGCCCCACGTGCCTGCGCGCCGGCCGTGCCAGGTGGCACCGTGCGAGTGCGCGCAGTCCTCGATCAGGAAGATGCCCTCGGTGCGGCAGTAGTCAGCGATCTGCTCGATCTCGAAGGCGATGTGGCCGCCGATGTGGACGACGAATGCCGCCTTTGGCCGGTGCTTCTCGGCCTTGGTCACGAAGTCGGTGAACGACATACAGAGGTCGTCGCGGTTGGAGTCGACGAACTCGACCCGCGCCCCTGCGGAGACGGCCGAGAGCGGCGTCGCCATGAACGTGTTGGACGGGCTGAGCACGACCTCGCCGCGAACGTCAGCGAAGGTGAGCGCCGCGAGCGCCGCCCCGGCCCAGCTCCCGAAGGCGACGGCAGGGAGGCCGTTCGAGGCAGCCCACGCTTGCTCGAAGGCCTGCGTCAGCTGACCCTCTGACCAGCGTTCGGCGTCCATTGCCTCGTCCCAGAGCTGGTGGAGACGGGCCCGATCGCGCTGGTCGAAGCCGATCGCGAAGCGATCGATCTGCGGCAGCAGCGTCGAGTTGGGCGTCTGGGGGGTTGTGGTGGGCATGGAAGTCGGGGGCACGGCGACGTGCAGCGTATCCAGAGAGCGCGTATCCGTGGTCGGGTACCCGTCGGTGCCGCTCTCGCGCGAGCGCCTGCCGGTCAGGTGAAGAACTCCACGACGCCCTTGACGATGAGGTAGACGCCGATCGCGCCGAGGGCGTAGATCGCGAGCCTGCGCCAGTTCTCGGCGAGCCACACATTGAAGCGGGCGGTCAGCTCGGCGGTGCGCCCCGGCGCGATGAGGTAGCCGATCAGGGGAACCTCGATGAAGGCGAACATGATCACGTAAAAGGCCAGCAGCGCAGCCACTGTCCCGGCGACGGCGTAGTCGAGTTCGTCGATGTCCTTGAATGCGATCACCGCGAAGGGGCTCGGGATGATGTTGAGCACGATCCCGGCGGCGAACGCGATCGGCGTGCCGCGCTCGAGGGCCTGCTCCAGCCGGCCCGGGTTCTCCGGTGCCGCCGGCACCTCCTGCGTCTCGGGATCGGACAGGGGAGGGGGGTGGTAGCGACGCTTGAGAACGACTGCCGCGAGGAGTGCGAGGGCGCCGGCGGCGACGTTGAGCAGCGGGTCGGCCGTCTTCTGCGAGCTGCCGCTCATCAGCGACGAGCCGCTCAGCGCATAGATCAGGATCAGCCCGATCGTCATCGCCGCCAGCAACCCGCCCGCGAGAAATGCGATCAGGATCCGGGCCGGATGCGGCGCCCGCAAGGCCACGAGCACCACCGCGAGCAGCAGCGGCCAGAACGCCGACGCCGCCGCGAGGAGGATGACCTCAGCCACGCGGCGCACTTTCCACCGCTGGGAAGTACGCGCGCATCGGCGTATCCTACGAAGCGCGTCGGAACGCGAGGGAGGAAGATGATGGCCGTGAAGCTGCATCGTTGTGGAAACCTCTGGGCGAAGGTGAACGCCCACCCGTGCTGGCGAGTGCAGAAGGCACTCGACGAGGCCGGGGTCGAATACGAGATCGTCAAGGAGTCGTGGCCGAGCCGGAAGGGGCGGACCGCCGTGATCGAGGGCACCGGCCAGAACGGCCTGCCGGCGATCGAGCTCGCCGACGGCAGTTGGTACCGCGAGGAGTCCGCCGAGATGGTGAAGGCGATCGCAGCGGGCAAGTTCGGCTCGTCCGCCGGTTAGCCGAGCGAGCTGCCGGGAGGCGCTACAATCCCGCCGTAACGGGGCCATAGCTCAGCTGGGAGAGCGCTACGTTCGCATCGTAGAGGTCGGCGGTTCGAGCCCGCCTGGCTCCATCCCTTGTGCGAAGCACAACGACTTCCCTGCAATCGGCCTCCTTTCCGAGCCCATTGGCTTGGGTCGGGCGGGGCGCACGACTCGGACAGCCGCCTGAATCCCGGCGGGAGCGGCAAAGAGCATGAGACAAGGCGACGCTCGGCGGCAGGCTCCGGCTACGAGTCGCCGACGAGCGTGAGGGCTGCCCGCGCGAAGCGGCGCACCTGTGCGGCGGAGAGCGTCCCCGGCGGCAGTTCGACAACGAACGCCGTCGAGTGAGGCAGCACGTGGTTCTCCCAACCGACAACGCTCCCGGGGTACCGTGGCAGCAGCCGCAGCGGAAGGCCGACGAGGCGGGCGTAGCGGCGTTCGATGGCGATGTCGCCGCCGGAGGCGTCAACGAGCTTCGCGTGTTGGTGGAACCAGATCGAGATGGTCGGCCGGATTCTGTGGATCAGCTCGCTCGCAAGGCGACTCTCCGGTTCCGACAGTGCCGCCCGTCCGGAGTCGAAGAGGCCGCCAAGTGGCTGCCAGCGGTAGGGGAAATTTCGGTTGAGATCGACCCCGTCACTGTTGCCTCGGGTTCTTGCTGCAACACCGTCCGGGTTCAGGCTCGGGATGATCCAGACGCGGGCGTTCTTCGGGGGAGCGAGCTGCTCGATGCGTCGCACGATCGCTATGCCGGCCGACTCGTTGCCGTGGATGCACCCGACGACGAGCAATCGCTGCGGCGCTGCCACGGCACCACGAGCCGAGACGATGATCGCCCGCCCGCCTTCGGAACGCCCGAGGGGCGATGCGGTTGGGGCGGCGGCGATTGCCAGCATGCTCGCGACGGCAGCGACGAGGCTCGTGTGGTGCATGCGTCGACCCTCGCACAATCCGCCTGACACGCGCCTGAAGACTCTGCGCGATTGGGCTGAAACGACGGATTGGCCTCGTGTTGGAGGGGGTGCATCCGTCACGCTCGATCGGGGTTCGAAGGCGCGCCGTTCCCCGACCTCGAGTTCGTTGTACGAACCCCGGCGTCAGTGGGCGGGGACGGCGCTCACTCGTAGCGAAGTGCGGCAATCGGGTCGAGTCGGGATGCCCTGCGTGCGGGATAGAAGCCGAACACCAGGCCGACGCCGAGTGCGACGAGGAAGGCGAAGGCGAGCGACGCGGGGCTGACGAGCGTTTGCCAGCCTGCAAGGGAGCTGATGAGTTGGGTCGAGCCGATGCCGGCGAGGACGCCCGCAGCTGCTCCGAGGGCGCTGAGGACGAGCGCTTCGATCAGGAATTGCATCTGGACGCGGCGTGGGTTGGCTCCGACGGACTTGCGGATACCGATCTCACGGGTTCGTTCGTGGACCGAGACGAGCATCATGTTCATGATTCCGATCCCGCCGACGAGGAGCGCGATCCCGCCGAGCGCGAACGTGAGCGCGCGGAAGGTCGTCGTCGCCTGCTGCGCTTCCTTCACGAACGCGGCCTGATCCTCGATCGAGAAGTCGTCCGCGTACGAAGGGGGGAGGTTGTGTTGCCGGCGCAGGAGCGTCGAGATGCCACTCGTTGCGGGATCTATGTCGGCTTCGCTACCGACGCGCACCCCGACGGAATGGGTTGTGGTGCCGCCCAGCAGCACCCGCAGGACGACCGGGAGTGGGACGAAGACCCGGTTGTCGAGGCTTTCGCCGCCCAGCTTCCCTTTGCGGGCCTGGATGCCGACGACCTCGAATTCGTGGCTGCCGACCCGCACGGTTTGTCCGATTGGGTTACGTCCGGGGAAGAGCTTGGCCGCGGGTACAGTGCCGAGCACGATCACGCTGCGCCCGAAGTTGACGTCGACAGTGGAGATCAGTCGCCCGCGAGCTGCTGATTGATTGAAGATCGATGCGTAACCCGGCGTGACACCGATGAGCAAGCGGACGACGGTCGTGTTGCGGCCTGCGGCGAGCGTGAGGCTTTCCATGTCCTGGTGCGGCGCGACCGCCGACACGAGCGGGAGCTTGGCGATGGCAGCGACGTCGTCGGGCGTGATCGTGCGCTCGGTTGCCGACTGGCCCGTGCCGACCGTGATGAACTCACCGTCGACGAGGAGGACGTTCGAGCCGAGCCGGCGGATGCTGTCTGCGACGGACTGCTGGGCGCCGGCGCTGACTGCCGTGACGGCTACGAGTGAGGCAACGCCGATCACGATTCCGAGGGCGGTCAGCACAGCGCGAAACCAGTTGGCGCGGAGCGACCCCAACGCGATACGGAGGTTGTCGAGGGTCGCGCTCATGCGGCCGGCTCGAGCACGGTGTCGCCGACGAGGAGCCCGTCGGCGACGCGCAGGATGCGTTCCGAGCGCCGCCCGACTTCGTGCGAGTGGGTGACCATCACGATCGTCGTGCCCGCGTTGTGGAGGCGGTCGAAGATCGCGAGTACCTCGTCGGCGCTCGCCGAGTCGAGGTTGCCGGTCGGTTCGTCGGCGAGCACGACGCTCGGGCTGCTGATAAGCGCGCGTGCGATCGCAACGCGCTGCTGCTCCCCGCCCGAGAGCTGGTTGGGGTGGTGCGAAGAGCGGTCTGCGAGCCCTACCGCCGACAGCGCTTCCTCTACGCGGGGCCGCCGCTCGCGTGCCGACACGCCCGAGTAGACGAGCGGCAGTTCGACGTTCTTGAACGCCGTGGCGCGCGGCAACAGGTTGTAGGCTTGGAAGACAAAGCCGATGCGCTCGCCTCGGACCCGCGCGCGTTTCGTCTCGGGGAGGGTCGACACTTCCTGCCCGATTAGCTTGTAGGAGCCGCTCGTCGGCCGGTCGAGGCAGCCGAGAATACCGAGCAAGGTTGTCTTGCCCGATCCCGACTCGCCCATGATCGCGACGTACTCACCCTCGCGCACTGCGAAGCTGACGCCGCGCAACGCCTCGACGAGCACGTCGCCGAAGCGATAGGCCTTTCTCACGTCTTCGAGCTCGATGAGTGCCACGGGGGTCACGGCGCGGTCAGCCATTGCTCGCGGCGAGCACTACGCTCTCGCCTGCCTGCAGGCCGCTCTTGACCTCCACTTGCTTGTTGTCGGCCACTTGCTTGTTGTCGGCGAGACCCAGCGAGACGTGCCGCTGCGCAGTCGTGCCGTCGGCGGCAACGACCTGAACTGTACTGCCGCTGACTGCTTCGAGCGGGATGCGCACGACACTGTGACGTTGGGCAACGACGATCTTGACGCTCACGTTCATGCCCGGCTTGACCGGTGCCGTGCCAGTCAGCACGACGCTGACGGGGAACGTGACGACTCCGCCGTTGTCGACTCCCGCAGGTGCGACGAAGGCGACACGCCCGGGGATTTGGCGGCCGCCGAGCGCGTCGACGGCGGAGGTCGCCGGAGCGCCGACCTTCACCTTCGCGATGTCGAACTCGCTCAGGTTGACGTTGACGGCGAGGTGGGAGAGGTCTACGACTGTCGCTATTGCCGTCGAGGGATCGGTTGGCATCCCCGGCGCGACGAGCACGGCGGTGACCGTGCCCGCGAATGGCGCGCGCACCGTGAGCCGGCGGCTCTGCAGTCGTGTTGAGGCGAGCCGGGCCTGTGCGGCTTGCAGCTTCAGGCGAGCGATTGCGATGTCGGACGCGCCGGCGGGCGCCCCGCGCTGTCGAAGAGTCCAGAGATCGGCGGCTGCTTTGGCGATCTCCGCCCGAGCGGCGTCGCGCGCCGCCACAGTCGGATGAAGGAGTTGGCGCAGATGGATGCGGGCGATGCTGACCGCCACGCGGCCGGAGGCGAGCGCTTGCGGTGCGACCGTCCGCTGGACGCTCTCGAGATCGGCTTGCGCCTTTCGCAGGTCAAGCTGCGCCACAGACACGGTTAGCGGGTTCGGGGGGCCCACAAGTTGAGTGAGCTTCTGGTTCGCGAGGTCGATGGCTGCCTGGGAGGCGGCGAGAGCAGACGTTGCCGTTGCAGGAGCCGGTCGCAGGAGCGTCTCGAGGTCGGCCTGGGCCCGCTTCAGCTCGAGCTGAGCGGCAGTGACGTCGCTCGCGGGGGATCCAGGCGGTAGCTCCGCTATCCGTTGCTGTGCCAGGGTGACGGCGAGTTGTGCGGCCTGAACCGAAGCCCCGCCGGGGGATGCCGGGATCGTGTGAAGTGCGTCGAGGTCTGCCTGGGCCTTGGCCAGTTCCAGCTTCGCAGCCGCGAGATCGACGGGATTCACGGGCCCGCTTGCCTGCGAGAGACGCTGCACAGCAACGTCGACGGCGAGACGCGCTGAGGCAAGCCCGGTGGGTCCTGGCGAACGAGCGAGCAGCGCGAGATCGGCCTGCGCCTTGCGAACATCGAGGCGCGCGGCGTTGACATCCGACGCGACCGGTTGGGCAACGAGGCGGGAGCGTTCCCGTGCGAGGTGGAGCGCTAGCTGCGCTGCCCGCAGCTCCGCCGGTGTCGGGGGAAGCCCCTTCGCAGGGTCGGTCGTTTGTTTCTGACGCAGCTCGAGGAGCGCAGTCGCGACGTCATTGCCCGCTTGAGCGGCAGCGATCGCGGCCGCCTTCCCGTCGTCGAGCGTCGCGATCGGGGAGCCGGTCGAGACTCGCTGCCCGCGAACGACAAGCAGGCGTCCGACACGGGCGCTGAGGCCCGCGAACACCGCATCGGGTGATGCCGTTGCCGGCGGGGCCTGGCCTGCAGCGGCGGAGCTTGGGGCCGCAGTGGTTGCAGATCCTGCGGTCCGCGCCTCGACGATGCGGCCGACACCACCGACCTTGAGAACGATGTCCCCGCGTGTCGCGGTCGCCGTTGCTGGGGCCTGACTCGCTTGTCCCGAGCGAGCAAGTGGCCAGAGCGCAATACCGATGGAGGCGGCGGCAACTGCCGAGATCAGCAGGGTGACAGTCCTTGTCCTCATCTCGAGCTCCCGGTCATGACTTCGACTGTACGAGGCCCAGATGAACAGGAGATGACCGGCGGTCATGCTGGTGTCATCCTCTGTTCATCTCCCGCTGCGAGGATGGGGCGGTGCGCGTACTGATCGTCGAGGACGAGTTGCGAATGGCGAGCTTGATCCGGCGCGGCCTCGTCGGTGAGGGGCTCGCTGCAGACATCGCCGGCACGGGTGAGGACGCGCTCTGGATGGCGCGAGCGGCCGACTACGACGCGATCGTGCTGGATGTGATGCTGCCGGAGATCGACGGCTTCGAGACCTGCCGCCGTTTGCGCGCCGCCGGCGTCTGGGTGCCCGTGCTGATGCTCACCGCACGGGACGCGGTCGAGGATCGCGTCGATGGACTCGATAGTGGAGCCGACGACTACCTCGTGAAGCCCTTCGCATTCGCAGAGCTCCTTGCCCGACTACGGGCCCTCGCCCGGCGCGGCGAGTCCGAACGGCCGGCGATCCTGACTGTCGGCGACCTGCGGCTCGATCCCGCGACGCACGAGGTCAGCAGGGGCTCGACTCCGATTGCACTCTCCGGCAAGGAGTTCGCCTTGCTCGAGACGTTCATGCGCAGGCCGGGCGAGGTGCTCTCGCGACTCCACCTGCTCGAGCACGCGTGGGACTTCGCCTACGAGAACCGCTCGAACGTCGTCGAGGTGTACCTCCGGCGGCTCCGCCGGAAGATCGACGAACCCTTCGCACGCGATTCGCTCGAGACCGTGCGCGGAGTCGGCTACCGGCTACGGGCGGGCGAGCCGCAATGAGCCGGATCCCGATCCGCGTCCTGGTCACCTCCGCGTTCGCCGTCGCAATGGCTGCCGTTCTGGTGGGATTCGGGCTCGCCGTCTACCTCCGAATCTCCTCACAACTCACTACGGCCCTGGACACGCAGCTCCGCGTAAGGGCCCAGGACCTCGCGGTGCTGGTCTCACAACCGAACGCACGTCTCTCCCAACAAGATGCTCCCGGCCTCATCGAGCACGGTGAGAGCTACGCGCAGCTCATCGATTCCGAAGGGGTCGTGCGCGACGCGACCAGGCCGCTCGGCCGCGCATCGCTGCTCTCGGTGGCTGAGGCACGCGCCGCACGTCGAGCGCCGACCTTTCTCGAACGACCGTCTGTTCCGGGGCTCAATGAGCCCTCACGACTCCTCGCGACGGAGGTGACGAGGGACGGCCGTCGTGCCGTGCTCGTCGTTGGCGTCACGACGCAGAACCGGGTGGAGACCCTCGCGACCCTACGCAACGAGCTGCTGATCATTGGGCCGATTGCCCTCATCCTCGCCTCCGGGGTCGGCTATCTGCTCGCCGGGCTTTCGCTGAGATCGGTCGAGTCGATGCGCCGCCGCGCGGCCGCGATCTCCGACGATACCCCCGGCGAGCGCCTTCCCGTCCCGCAGACCGGCGACGAGCTGCAGCGGCTCGGGGAGACGCTCAACGAGATGCTCGGACGGCTCGAAACCGCACTCGAACGAGAGCGCGCATTCGTTGCCGACGCCGGCCACGAGCTGAGGACGCCACTCGCCTTACTGCGAACCGAGCTCGAGCTCGCGCTTCGCCAGGCGGAATCGGTCGACGAGCTCAGGGAGGCAGTCCGGCATTCATCCGAAGAGGCGAGCCGCCTCTCCCAGTTGGCCGAGGACCTTCTGCTGATTGCACGCTCCGACCGCGGGCAGCTACCGCTGCGCATCGAGCAGGTCGAGGTCGGAGAACTCTTCGCAGTCGTGCGCAGCCGCGTCGAGTGGCGCGCCGAAGCCGAAAGGAAACGGGTCACGACCCAAACCTTCCCACCCGCGTCCGTGCTCGCCGATCGGCTGCGGCTTGAGCAGGCGCTCGGGAATCTGGTCGACAACGCCATACGCTACGGCGGCCACGAGATCCAGCTCCGAGCGTGTGCGGTCGACGGAGAGATCGAGCTTCACGTCCGCGACGACGGCGCCGGCTTTCCTCCAGGGTTCCTCGATCGCGCCTTCGACCGCTTCACGCGCGCTGACGCCGCCCGGGGTCGCGGAGGCGCGGGCCTCGGCCTGGCGATCGTCCGTACGATCGCGGAAGCCCACGGTGGCAGCGCCCACATCGCCAACACCGACCCCTCCGGCGCAGACGTCTGGGTATCACTGCCAGCACGTAGTAGCTGACCGCAACGGCCCCAGCCCCGCGCGGCGGGTCTGTGGGCGGTGCGCGCCCTCCGTAGTGCGGCGGCGAGGCGGAGGGTGTTGCTATCTTGAAGTTGTACATTTATAGGACAAACGGAATCCGCCAGCTCGTCGTAGTTGCCTGGATCCCGAGAGGAGTGGATGAAAGATGAGACGCCTCACCCTGGTGCTGGCCGTCGTCGCCTGCGGTCTTTCCCTCGTCGGCGCCGCGATTGCCGCTACGAGCCTTCGGGTCTCCGCGGCCGCCAACGGATCCCTGAAGTACACGAAGACGACCCTAAGCGCTCCCGCCGGCCGGGTCACGATCACGATGTCGAACCCGTCGCCGCTTCCGCACAATATCGCGATCAAGGGTGCCGGCGTCTCCGTCAAGGGGAAGGTCGTCGCGAAGGGCGGAACATCAACCGTCTCTGCGACGCTGAAGAAGGGCCGGTACACGTTTTACTGCAGCGTCCCGGGGCACGAGGGCGCAGGAATGAAGGGCACGCTGACGGTCAAGTAGTCGGGCGGTACGAAACATGGGGGCCGGCGCGTCCGGGGATGCCCGGCGCGTCGTGCCCGTTGGGGATCTTTTGCCTTTGACTTGTCGAAATCAATGCAGCACGCGTGAAGGTGTACGTCGATGACGACGGCACCGCCTGCGCTCCTCTCGTCGTCCCCCCAACAGGCAACGTCGGGTCGTACCTACGCTCGTGCGCGGCTGCGCCTCGGGATCACCTGTGTAGGCACGCTCGTCGTCCTCTCTGCCGTCCTGCTCAGCACCGGCGCGCCCACGGCCTTGCTGCCGAGCTCGTCCTCGTGGGCGTGGGCGGACGCGGTCTGGCTGATGCTCCTCGTGGCGCTCTATAGTGGCCTCTCGGCGCCGTTCGACCTTCTAGGAGGCTTGCTCCTGCCCCGCAGCTACGGCCGGCTCATCGGCCGGCGGAGGTTCGCTCGCACGTGGGCTCGTGGGATCGTCGGGCATGGAGCGTGCCTCGTCGCGGTGGCACTCGTTCTGCTCGGTGCCGGCCGCCTCGGCGGGAATCCCGCTGCCCTCGCAGCGGCGTTCTTCGTCGCATGCTGCCTGATCGCGGCCCAGGTGCGCCTGGCCGGCCTGATCGGCGGTGTTCGCCGAGAGGGTAACCAGCTCCGAGCCTCCGATCCATCGTTCGTCGGTGGGATCGTCGGTCTTCCCGGCCTCGACAGGACGATGCTCTCAGCCGCGTGGGACGACGAGACCGCCCGCGTCCAGCGTTTGCGGCGCGAGAGCGTCCGCCGGAGCGGCTCGCGCGCGCTCGGTGTTGCGCTCGCGCTCGTGTTCGACCTCGCGGGGCTGGCCGTAGCCCTGTTCGCAACGTCGGCATCGGCCACATCGGTCGCTGGGCTCGCAACCCTTTCGCTATGGGCGACGCTCTGGTCGTTCCTCGGGCTCCTCATCCTGCCGTCGCTCTCTCGACGCGCCGTCAGCGCTGCGGACTTGGCGGCAATCAGAGGAGGCGTCGACCCGGTCGGGCTCGCCCGAACGTTGGGGCCGCTCGATGCCCAGCAGGAGGACGAGCCGCAGCGCAACCGCCTGATCGAGGTCGTCTTTCACCCCGTCCCCTCGCTCGATCGACGCCTCCGGGCGATCGAAAGAGGAGACACCCCGAAGCTGCCGCAGCCGTGGCACACCGCCCGTACCGCGCTCTTCCTCTCGTGGGCCTCTCTCGGCCTGCTCTCCCGTGCCGTGCACTGCAACTGCGGCCGGCCCGAGCTGTGGGCTCTTTTCCCCGGAGACTGATCAGTCGCGGGCTTCGCTAGGCGACATCACCGTCGCGGACTGGAGTGGCGACTTCGAGTGCTGACTGCACCGCCGCCTCGAAGGGGGTGAGCTCGAACGGTACGAGCTTGCGGATTCGGTCGTCACGAACGACCGTCGGATTCCGCAACCCCTCGATCAGTGGACGAGCCACACCGGCTCCCACGGGCGTGACGAGATGGAGCCAGTAGGACGAGAGGCGGGGTGTGAGCACGGGGACCTCGACGATCAAGGGGCGGCGTCCTCGGATCCGCCCGATGCGCTCGATCATCTCCCGGTAGGTCATCACGTCGGGGCCGCCGACGTCGTAGCTCTCGCCAAAGCACTCCGACCGCCCGCAGACCGCCGCAAGGTAGCGAACGACATCAGCGATCGCGATCGGCTGGGTTGGCGTCGAGACCCAGCGGGGACAAACCATGGCGGGAAGGCGATCGACCAGGGCGAGAATCGTCTCGAACGCCGCGCTGTCGGTGCCGACCACCATCGCCGCACGCAGTGTGGTCACCGGCACCGGGCCCGATGCGAGCGTGTTCCCCGTTTCGATCCTGCTTCGGAGATGGGCCGAAAGGTCTGGCGAGTCGTCCCCGAGGCCGCCGAGGTAGACGATCTGGCGGAGTCCGGCCGCAGCAGCCTCACCAGCCATCGTTTGGGCGGCGAGCCGGTCTCGGAACGCGAAGTCGGGCGAGCCGAGCGAGTGAACGAGGTAGTAGGCGACGTCGGCACCGGCGAGTGCCGCCGCCACAGACTCGCCGACGGTCGCATCCGCTCGCGCCCAGACGATTCCGTCGTCGCTCTGCGGATGCTCGTCGCGCGAGACCGCGACGATCTCATGCTCGAGCGCAAGCACCGGCAGCAGAGCACGACCGATCGTTCCCGTCGCGCCGAAGACAACGACCTTCACGGCGTCGCCTCACGGATCATTCGTGTGAAATAGCGGCGGCTGATCTCCGTGTGCAAGCGTCGCTCGACCTGGCGATACAGCGCCCCCGTCCAGACGGGCCAGCCCGGCCTGCCATTGAGGCGTGGTACGAAACCGTCGACCGTGACGCGCAACTCGACCGCCGGCCGCACCGACTGCGCGAACGAAATCGACCCGCCCGGCCTCCGGGCAAGCACTCCGCCCACGATCGGGTACCGGCTCAGCGCGCCCGAGTCGTCCGCCGCCAGCTCGGGGTCGCCGAAGCGAAGCAGCGTCCAGCGGCCGACCAGGCGTAGCTCAATCTCGCTTCCCTGCTGACGTGCCCGGACAAGCCGATAGGTAAACGACTCCACTCCCTGCCAGTAACCTCGGCCGAGCGCAAGCCCGCCCTCCTCCGACAGATCGACCACTGCGCTTGGCGGCCGAACACACTGCTCCAGTCGCACCGCTCCGCCGAGCGCGTACTCGTCGGTCGAATTCCAACCAGCCAGCGTCGATCGCCTCACAATTCCTCCATTATCGTCGGCCGACGGGGTCAGAACAGCAAAACGCCGATACGACGCCCCTCGGAATCTCGAGTTGTAGTTCAACGGAGAGCGATGACCTCACGTGTCCGGTACATATTGCCCGAGGTACCTGACCTTGTTCTCGGCCGTATCCACGGAGACTCATGAGCCGCTGTCCTGATGCCGATGCATCATGTGGCACGCGGTTGGACAGATCGGTTGGCGGCTCCTGGGAGGTCGAAGATGCGATCGGGCAAGATCCTTCGCCATTCTGTGAGGTTCGACGAGCAGGAGGTCTTTGCCCTGATCCACAAGCCCGTCGAGCTGCCCGAGCTCCAGGCGAGTCGTTTCGCCGGTCGCGTTGCGTCGTGGGCCGAGGACGCGGAGCGTCGCTACGGCGACTCGATCAACCCGGTCATGACCTACGTCGAGAACGGGCCTCATCGCGTTTCCTGGATCTATCACGAAGGGGACGACTGGCGATCGGGTGCGAGGTTCTGCACCTACCACATCGTTTGCGACTGCATCAACGGTGTCGAGGGGAACTCTCCCCGGGAATCCGTCGCTCAGATCCTGGGCTGTGGAGCCGTCCTCCGCGCTCTGCAACGAAGGGCCGCCTTCGTCGACCATACGTATCGAACGTGCGAGATCCTCGCTGCTCTAAGAGATCCCGATACCGGCGACTTCGAGCAGTCCAACGCCTTTCACGAGTTCGCCGTCAAGACGATCGCCAACATCCTCGAGCTCGACGCACGGCATCCGGACGAATGGCCCGGCAACGTGATCAGCGGAGAACACCGCGTCAGCGTGCTCTCGACCTTCTTCCAGCTGCACCCCGAGGTCGTGAAGTGGTACGGCCGGTTACTGGAGGAGAGCGGCGTGATCGAAGGGTTCGATGGGGAGGTCCTGAGGCTCAGTCCGGACGCTCTCGCCGCGTAGAGGCTTGATGTGAATTAGAAGCACGTCCGGATGCGGTCCTGCATACGGCGGGTCGCGTCCGCTGAGGAACACGCTCCCCGATGCCGAGCTGCTACATCGTCCTCGAAGTCAAGGACGGCCAGATTGGTCTCTGGCTGCGAGTACTCCTACGACCTCACCGCGTGGGACGACTTCTGGGCGTAGCTCGCCGCAACTCCCACCAAGCGCGGCGGACTCATCCTCGCCACGACGAGCAGGCCGTCGGGGCTGACCGTGGACAACGGGGTCTCGACCTCTGGACGGGCACCTGGAAGCTCGTCAGCGGCACTGGTGCCTACGCGGGCGCGAACGCCGTCGGGGCGTACGTCGGGATCATCGGGCCGAGCTACCGGGTCGTCCTCGAGACGCTCGATCGGGTTCGCGGGGCGTTCGGCGGCTGACGCGCCAGCCCTCGAGGCCGCCAACGAGCTGATCGCACGTACGGCCGGAGCGGTGGCTGACGCCCCCAGCTCGGATGGCGCGCTCGTCGTGCCGGCTCTCATGAGCTAGCGACGCGCCCGACGCGCCAACGCGTCACACTGGTCGCGTGCCCGAGATCGTCGCCGGAGTGGACGGATGCAAGCGCGGCTGGGTGGCCGTGGTGCTCGTGGACGGCCGATTTCGGGAGGCGCGGCTGATCGAAGGTGTCCTGTCGGCCTTCGCCGAGCTTGCCGACGCGATGCGGATCGCGATCGACGTGCCGCTCGGCTACGGGCCTCGAGAGGCGGACGCACTCGCCCGAGCGCTCGTGGGCGGCAGCTCCGTGTTCACGATTCCGGAACGCGAGCGCTTCGAGGCGCCCTTTGCGGAAGGCGGAGGGATCTCAGCCCAGGCGTACGGGCTCGGCGAGCGGATCGCGCACGTCACGGGCGT
>JBBQRN010000028.1:0-36602 GCA_038214705.1 Gaiellales bacterium
TTCCCAAGCCGTAGGTCGAGGGTTCGAGTCCCTTCGCCCGCTTCTTCTTCTTCTTCTCTTCTATCTAGAGGCCCTGTAAATGACGATCTTCGTCGAGGCTGCTGGTGAAAGAAGACCCAACATGTCCGAAACTGGCGGGCCGAGTCCGACGGGGCGGGCGAGCTGCTTGTGTTCTGCCCGAGTGCCGACAGCGGCAGCTGTGCAAGACGGAGACTCTCGTTTAGGCATTGGTCGATGAGGCCGATAACAGGTGTATGGCGCCTCGTTGGTTGAAGCTTCTGGCGGCCCTGAGCCTCGCTGCGGAGGCGGCCGCGGTTGCCGCGGTTCTGTGGCCTCGTCGCTGGCGGCGCTCAGCTTTCTGACCGCACCTCCTAGCGGCTGGCCATTCGACTGGTTCGGAGCGGTGGGATCAGCGGCGCCCTTGACTTGCTGCCCTCGATCGTTCAATGATGTAGGCGGCCCGCTGGGACTTGGAGAGTTCTCAGTGTCTGCGGCGGCGGCGATCAGGGGGAGGGTGGTCGCCGCCCCAACTCCGACCTCCAACCTTTCCCGATCTCGGGCAGCGGGAGTCGGTAGTTCGGAGCGGCGAGATCGGCGGCGGCGCTGATTGTCCGATGGCGGTGGGCGCAGCATTGTGGTGGAGATGCGAGTGCGGTCGCGCGCGACGAGGCCCGCGGGGCGTCCTCCTTCGTGACCACGACGACCGCTGCGGTCGGAATCCATCGTTCGCCCGATTGTTTCCGGGTCATCAGAAGCCTATGCTCGTGCTCGGGCTGGTCAACGGGGCAAGGATCCGTCAGGGGACTTTGTTGGCCGGCCCACTTCTGGCGGGCCTGGCGATTGAGCATCGCGTCTTTCCTCCCCTGAGAGGCGCGGATGTCCGCCTGGGCCCGCCACCTTCCGCGCGCTCGGGGGGTGCCGTCGAACCTCGGAAAGCCCGCTTAGGCTTCGAGCTTGCCTCGGGCGTCACCCGGCCCGAGCGCTAAGCGCTCAACCGGTGGCGGGGTCGGGCTGCCCGAGCAGGCGCCGCATCGCCTCGGCGACGGCAGTGATCCCGCTCAGCGGCCTGATATAGACCGCCATCTCGCGCACCCGGCCCTCGTCGTCGAAGCGGAGCAGATCGATGCCGTCGAGCTGCCGGTCGCCGACGCGCGCGCTGAAGGCGAGCACGGCAGTTTCTCCCGTCTCGACCTGATCCGTGTAACGGAAGTCCTCGAACACCCGCGACACGGCCGCGAGCAGCATCCCCACAGCGTCACGCCCCTCGTAGGGCCGGAAGACAGCCGGGCTGCGAAAGATCACGTCCTCGGCGAAGATCTCGCGGATCGCAGAGAAGTCCTTGCTCTCGGCAGCGGATCGGAAGCGGTCGCTCTTCATGGCCCTGCCGCTCCCTTGAGGGCCCCCACGGCGTCCTCGAGGGTTGCGTGAACGTCGCTCGCGACGTAGACCGCCCACGGATGCGCAGGTACGCCGCCGGTATAGACGACAACCGGGATCCCCCGCGAGTGCGCATACCAGGCCTCCATCGAGGTGCCCTCGTCGGCGGCCGTGAAGGCCGCGAGCACGGCGTCGCAGCTGTCGATGTCCGCCAGGTCGCCCGTTACGATCTCGGCCTCGTTGCCCTCGGTGCGGCCGCGGAAGTCGCGGCGCATCGGGTCAACGGGCTCCCAGCCTGCCGCGCGGGCGAGCACCGACGCGCGCGCCCGGTACTCCTCGGCAAAGGGCGGTCCGGCCAGGTAGACGCGTGCCACGGCGCTAGACTACCCCGCATGGAGCCAGAATTCGTGGCCCTCGGGCATGCTGGCAGCGACGCTTACGCCGGCCTCGAGACGTTCCCGAACCCGGGCGTCGCGAGGGTGGAGATGGTCAGCGACGAACTGACGGCCGTCTGCCCGATCACGAACCAGCCCGACTTCTACACGGCCACGATCGCGTATCGCCCCGACGGCCTCTGTCTCGAGTCGAAGTCGGTCAAGATCTATCTCTCTCGCTTCCACGACCAGGGTGTCTTCTGCGAGGCGCTCGCGGTGCAGATCCGCGACGAGGTCGCAGACGTGCTCGAGCTGGACGGGGGCGCGGTGGAAGTCTCTCTGCGGCAGAAGGCACGCGGCGGGATCACGATCACCGCGTCCGTCTAGCGGTACTCCGGGTTCGGGAAGTCGAACCGGCAGCCTGCGTCCCAGGCCGAACGCTGGTTGCCGTGTGCAGGGAAGCCGCCCGCGTCCTTCAGCAATCGGGCTGCATGGAGCAGGTTCCAGGTCATGAACGTGGTGTTCCGGTTCGTGAAGTCGTTCTCGGGGCCACCCGAGCCCTCGTCGAGATACGACGGCCCCGGGCCCGCCTCGCCGATCCAGCCCGCATCCGCCTGAGGAGGGATCACGTACCCGAGGTGCTGGAGCGAGTAGAGGACGTTCATGGCGCAGTGCTTGACGCCATCCTCGTTGCCGGTCACGAGACACCCGCCAACCTTGCCGTAGTAGGCGTATTGGCCGCTGTCGTTCAGCTGACTCGAGTTGCCGTAGAGGCGCTCGATCACCCGCGTGCAGACCGATGACTTCTCGCCGAGCCAGATCGGCGTTCCGAGTACGAGGATGTCAGCGGCCGCGACCCGCGCGTACAGCGCCGGCCACTCGTCGCTCGCCGCACCATGCTCGGTCATGTCCGGATAGACGCCCACCGCGAGGTCGTGATCGACGGCGCGGAACTGGTCGACCGTGACGCCGTTCGCCTCCATGATCGCCACCGACAGGTCCATCAGTCCCTGCGTGTTCGAGACGCCGGGCGAAGGCTTCAGGGTGCAATTGACGTAGAGCGCCCGCAGGTCGGTGAAGTTCCACGTGCTGGTCGAGCAGAGCTCGCGCTGGTAGTCGTTGAGCGGCATGCATCCCTCCCGGGTCGGTTGTGGGTGCTTCGTCTCCGGTGAGCCGCAAACGTGACAGATTAGACGAGGATGCGAACGGCGAGACCGGCGTCACAACCGCGACCGACAAGCCGTCTCAGCGCGGCTACGTCGAACAGCGGGTCGAGCGCGAGCCGCAGCGCCTCGAGGACATCGAGCCCTGCGCGCTCCAGCTCGTCGAAGCGCCACTCCACGACGACGTCTGGGGCACAGCGCTCGCGCCACGGGCGAGTCCTTGGAACCGTGGGTGCCGCATCGACCACGGCGAACCCATCGGCAGCGACGACGCCGGGCTTGAGCGGGAGTTAGCCCTCGAGGCCGAGCGCGAACCGGGTCGTCTGCTCGCCGAGCCGGATCAGATCGCTCTCGGCGATCCAGCGGCCGGCCACTGCCTTGCCGCCGGCCCTGCGGACTGCCTCACGAACGGGGATCGCCCAGCGATGCTCGATCAGGGCGACGAGCGCTCCCTGACCCGGCTGGATTGCGTCGGCGACGCGCCACTTGTCGTCGTCGTCGAAGACGTGGCCGTCAGCGAGCTCGCGGAGGCCCCACACGGCACCGAGCTCCATCCCCTCCTCGCCGGCGGCGCCGAGGCCGATCAGCGCACCGACCGCAGCGCCGAAAGCGAGCGCCTCGTCCGGCTCGAGGTGGCTTCGCTGAATCGCCTCGATCACGCCGTCCTCCGTCTTCCTCACCGCGAGCAGGTCGACGACGCGGATGATGTCGCCGTCGCGCAACCGCTCGAGCTCCTCGCGGATCTCTCCGTGGAACGACGGGTCGTCGAAGGCGATGACGAAGATTTCGATCGGGCCGACGGGCATGCGCTGCAACCTACCTCTCAGGCGTCGAGTAATGCGTCGTAGCGTCCGGCAGCGGCGGCTGCGTTGCAGCGGGCCCGATGGAGGAACACGGCCTGGGCCGCCTCGACGTTCTCCGACTGGCCCTGCCAGGCCTGTAGCGCCGAGGCCTGAAGGGCACGCCCGTACGAGAACGAGAGCGGCCAGGGGCGGCCCTCGCTACGGTTGATCGCGTCGAGGTTTACCGTCGCCTCGACCTCGGACTGGCCGCCGGAAAGGAAGACGATGCCCGGCACGATCGCCGGCACGTGGCGGCGGAAGCAGTCGAGGGTCGCTGCGGCGATCCGCTCGGGGCTCGCCTGGTCGGCATTGCCCTTCCCGGGGATCACCATGTTCGGCTTCAGGAGGATGCCGGCGAGGTCGACGCGCTGGGTCGCAAGCTCGGCGAACAGCGCCTGCAGGGTGCGAGCGGTTGCGTCGTAGCACGCGTCGATCGAATGATCGGTGTCCATCAGCACCTCGGGCTCGACGATCGGCACGATCCCCGCCTCCTGACACAGGGCGGCATAGCGCGCGAGCGCCTGCGCGTTGACCCGGACGCAGTAGCGGCTGGGAAGCCGGTCGCCGACCGAGAGCGTCGCTCGCCACTTCGCGAAGCGGGCACCGAGCTCGTGGTACTCGGCCAGGCGCGCGCGCAGGCCGTCGAGCCCTTCGGTGATCGTCTCGCCGGGCGCTCCCGCGAGCGGGTGGGCTCCCAGGTCGACCTTGATCCCCGGCACGAGGCCCTTCGAAGCGAGCAGCGTCGCGAACGGCGACCCGTCGGCGGAGGCCTGGCGGATCGTCTCGTCGAAGAGGATCACGCCGCCGATGAACTCCTCCACTCCTGAAGCCGTGAAGAGGAGGTCACGGTAGGCACGGCGGCTCTCCTCGGTCGACTCGACCCCGATGCCGTCGAAACGCTTCTTGATCGTTCCGGACGACTCGTCGGCGGCCAGGATACCCTTGCCGTCGGCGACGATCGAGCGGGCAATCGTGGTCAGCTCTGTGGGTGCCATCAGCGGTCCTTTCGCAGGTTCGTCAGTTTCTGGGTTGGGTGCTGCGCGGAGATCCGCCGCACGGTGCCGGAGCGCGAGCGCATCACGATCGACTCCGTCTCGACAAAGCCCGCGCTAGCGCGGACGCCACGGAGCAGCGAACCGCCAGTGACGCCGGTGGCCGCGACGAAGACGTCGTCACCGGCGACGAGGTCGTCGGCCGACAGCACGCGGTCGAGGTCGAAGCCGGCGGCCAGCAGCGCTTGTCGCTCACCGTCGTTGCGCGGCCAGAGCCGCCCCTGGATGGTGCCACCCATGCACTTCAGGGCGGCCGCGGAAATGACGCCCTCGGGCGTGCCGCCGATCCCCATCACCATGTCGACGCCGGTGGAGGGCTGGCACGCAGCGATCGAGGGAGCCACGTCGCCGTCGCGGATCAGATTCACGCGCGCGCCCGACTCGCGGAGCTCCGCGATCAGGCCGTCGTGACGGTCACGCTCGAGCACGACCACGGTGAGGTCGCTCACGTGCATTCCCTTGGCCGCCGCGACGGCACGGACGTTCTCGGTCGGCGACGCCTGCAGGTCGATCGCGTCGGCCGCCTCGGGCCCGACCGCGATCTTCTCCATGTAGAGCGCAGCGCCGGGGAAGAACATCGAGCCCCGTTCGGCGACGGCGATCACCGAGATCGAGCCGGGAATACCGAGCGCTGTCAAGCGCGTGCCCTCGAGCGGATCGACGGCCACATCGACCTCCGGGCCGAAGCCGGCGCCGACGCGCTCGTTGTTGAAGAGCATCGGCGCCTCGTCCTTTTCGCCCTCCCCGATCACGACGACGCCCTGCATCGTCACGGTATTGATCATCCGGCGCATCAGGTCGACAGCAGCTCCGTCTGCGGCATTCTTGTCACCGCGCCCGATCCACCGTGCCGCCCCCATCGCCGCCGCCTCCGTGACCCGCACGAGCTCGAGCGCGAGGTTCCGATCGGGGACGGTGGGGTCGGTGTGCGTGGTCATCGCTCCGTCGATCCTATCGCGGTCACGGCCGCGGTCACGTGCGGTTCGGTCGGCTCGAGCGCGACGACGGCGATCCCGGCGAGGACGACGAGGGCCCCGCCGATCAGCGCCTGCCCACTGAGGGGCTCGTCCAGTAGAGACCATGCGAGCACGATTGCCGCGACGGGCTCGAGGAACGTGATCACGCCGGCCGCCTGGGCGGTCGTGTGACGGAGCAGGAACGCGTACACCAGGGTCGCGATCCCGGTGAAGACGACGCCGAGCAGCGCCACTGCGCCCCACTCGCGCCCATCCGCCGGCATGGCACCGTCCGCGACCGCGAGCACAGGCGCCAGTACGACGGCGCCGACGAGGCAGTCCCAGAAAGCGACTGTCAAGGGTGCCGCCCGGGCGTGCAGGAGCCGTTTCGAGAGCACGAGCAGGATCGCGAACGTGAGCGCCGACCCCATCCCGCAGGCCAACGCAAGCCAGCCGAAGGTGCCGCCTCCATCGTCACCCGCCGCGGCGACGAGCACGATTCCGATCCCTCCTGGCACGAGTGCGCCGAGCGCGATGTTGGAGAGCTTCTCCGGCAGGAGGAGAGGCGCCAGGACCGCCAGGAAGAGCGGTGCCGTGTAGAAGGTCAGCACCGCAAGGGCGACCGACCCGCGCTTGACGGTCTCGAAGAAGAGCAGCCAGTGGACGGCCTGGACGAGGCCGAGGGCGACGAGGGTCGGGAGATGAGGGCCCGGGCGTAGCTGCTGCAGGCGCCCGCCGACAAGGGAAATGAGCAGGAGCGTCACGGCAGCGAAGGCGAGCCGGAAGAGGGCGAGCGGCACCGCGCCGACCGGGACGGCGCTTGCGATCACGGCGATCAGCCCCCAGGCGCTCGCGAGGCCGGCGAGGCCGAGGTTCCAGCGCATCAGGCGACCGCCCTGGGCGTGCTCACATGCGCTCTGGCGCCTCGACCCCGACGAGGTCGAGACAGCGCGCGACGACGTTCCTCGTCGCCGCGCAGAGACCGAGCCGGAGTGTCTCCTGGGGCGATCCGAGCACCTTGTGGTGATGGTAGAAGCGGTGGAAGTCGTCCGCGACCCGGATCGCATAGGTCGAGATCGCATGCGGGGCGCGCCGCTGCGCCGCCTCGGCAGCAACGGCCGGGAACTCGGCCAAGCGCTTGACCAACTCGCGTTCCTCGGCTGCAAGCGCACCGGCGAGATCGACCTCGTGGCTCTGAGCCACAACGCCACCCGGCGCGTTGCGGAGGATCCCGGCGATCCGGGCGTGGGCGTACTGGACGTAGAAGACCGGGTTCTTGGCCGATTTCTCGGCAGCGAGGTCGACGTCGATCTCGATCGTCTGATCGTGGCCGCGTGAGACGAGATACCAGCGCGCGGCGTCGACGCCGATCTCGTCGATGAAGTCGTCGAGGAAGACGACGTCGCCGCGCCGCTTGGACATCTTCGTCGCCTCGCCGCCCCGCGTCAGGTGCACCAGCTGATAGATCAACGCCTCGAGCGAGTCGCGCGGATGGCCGAGCATCTCGGCGAGCGCCTGTAGGCGCGCGACGTACCCGTGGTGGTCGGCGCCCAGCACGTAGAAGAGGCGGTCGAAGCCCTTCGCGTACTTCCGTCGCACGTACGCGGCGTCCGCGGCGAAGTACGTCGGCGTCCCGTCGGTGCGCACGAGCACCCGGTCCTTCTCGTCGCCGTGAGCAGATGTCCGCGCCCACAGCGCTCCGTCCTGTTCGAAGGTGTCGAGCAGCGCGATTGCCTCCGGGATCTCGGTCTCGACGACGCTCTGTCGCTCGAACGTGTCGAAGTGGACCCGGAACCGCTCGAGCGAGGCTTCGATTCCGGCGAGCATCCGCGGCACCGGATCCCCGGGCTGCGCCGCCAGCTCGGCGATGTAGTCGCCGTGGTAGCCATCCTCGGGTGGGTCCTGGCCGAGCCGTGCCGCTTCCACCGATGCCCGAAAGAGATCCATCTGGCCGCCGGCGTCGTTGTAGTAGTACTCCCGCTCGACGGTGTGGCCCGCGAACGCGAGCAACCGCGCCACCGAGTCGCCGTAGGCGCCGTTGCGAGCGGAGGCGACCGTGATCGGCCCGGTCGGGTTGGCGGAGACCATTTCGACCTGAACCCGCTCCGGCGCCGCTGAAGAGCCGCTCCCGAATGTCTCCCCTGCGGCGAGCGTCTCGCGCAGCGCCTGCAGGAACCAGCTGTCTGTGAGCCGGAGGTTGACGAAACCGGGGCCGGCGACCGACGCCTCCGCCACGGCGTCGAGGTTTCCGGCGGCGCCGGCAAGCTCTTCCGCTATCTCCCGCGGCGGGCGGCCCAACCGCCCGGCGAGCTGCAGTGCGACGTTCGTCGCGTAGTCGCCGTGGTCAACATCACTCGGCCGCTCGAGCGCGACTGGCGCACCCGCAGCAAGCGTCAGGTCGGCGATGAGCTGCTGGAGGAGATCGGTCATCAGCGGGGACACTCGACGTGCGATCCGTCGGGCGGCCGCGCCGGCAAGGTGCACGAAGCATGCCACGCCCGCGGCAGGCGGGTCGCGGTACCCCGCAGCTCAGGGGGACGGAGGCTCGGGCGAGCCGTCGGCCGGGTCATCCGAGCCGCCGTGGCCCGAGGTGCCGCTCCAGGAGCCGGAGTCAGGGCCTGTCCCTGAGCCGGACACTCCCTCCGACCCGCTGCCCTGCGACGTGTCGGGGACAGACGGCTCCCCGCGGGAACCCTCGCCGGAGCTGTCAACAGTCGCGGTCGTTCCTTCGCCCGAATGACCCTCCCCCGAGGTATCGGTCGCGATGCCGTCTGTCCCCGCCTCGGTCCGGTCGCCGCGGCCGCCCGATCCGGCCTCGAAGCCGTCCGTCGAACCGGACCCATCATCGGCGCCCGAACCGCCTGTCTCGGACGACTCGTGGCCGCTGTGGTCCTTGCCGCTCTCGGCGCCTGTGGTTCGAACGAACGTCGAGCCACCGTACTTTCCGCTCCCGCTCGGGTCGTCGGCGGCAGGTTGCGATGCGCCATCCTCCGTGTGACGGTTCCCAGACCCGCCCGAGGATCCGTCGGTCGGGCTGCTGCCTGACCCGTGAGTGCCCTTCGAGTGACCCGAGGGGATCTTCACACTGAAACCGGCGAGTTCGACCGGGGGGCCCGTGGGCGTTACCTCGGCAACACCGCCCCGCGGTGATACCGGTCCGCCATTGTGATGCCCGGCCTCGTGCCCGGCGCCGACCACTGTGGCCGATCCGGCCGCCACGATCGCGGCGATCCCGGCTGCGATCTTCACTCCGGCCGGACCGCCGCCGAGCTTGGCGAGCAGGGCGAGCCCCGTCCCGCCCGCACCGACGCCGCTACCGGCTGCAGCGACGGACGCGAAGCCGGGCAGCGCCTGGGCGATGCCCTCACGCACGGCCACCGGCACGACGAGCGCACCGCCGGCGACCGGCTTCAACTTGAAGCGGAGGCTGCGGCGGGCTCGGAAGAGGAGCGACTCGACGGATGCGATCGAGATGCCGAGCGCCGCGCCGACCTCCGAGTAGTGGAGCCCGTAGAGATCACGAAGCACCACTGCCTCGCGCTGCGTCTCCGGCAGCTCGCGGAGCGCTGCCATCAACGCCCCGACCTCCGCCCTGCGCTCGAGCTCTGCCTCGGGCCCCTCGACGCTCCCCGCGAGCTCCTCGTCGAAGAGCGGCAGCGGCTCCCTCATCCGCGCCTTGGCTCGCGCACCACACTCGTTACGCGCGATCGTGGCCAGCCATGCAGCCGGCTCACGCGGCGTCGTTCCGCCGAGCACGGCCGTGTAGGCCGACACGAACGTCGCCTGCGTCGCGTCGTCGGCGTCCTCCGGGTCACGGAGGAGCGACCGGCAGAGGCCGTACACCATCCGCCCGTGCTGCTCGAAGAGCTGGGCGATACACCGACCGGCGACCCGCTCATGCGGGTCGCCGGCCAACCGGGTCGGATCTGCTGCCACGTCGTTGGAGACTAGTCGTCCGACGGGCCGTCGCCGCCGCCGTTGTCATCGCTCTTGTCGCCCGAGCTTACTTCGACCCTGCCGCCGTGATCCCCCTGGCCGGTGACGTGGTCGCTGCCATCGCCAGAGTCCTCCTGGCCGGCGACGCGCACGGTCCACTTGCCCCCGACGAGATCACACTCGAGCTCGATCGAGTCGCCCACGGCGGCGGTCAGCGTGACCCCGTCGGGAATAACGCAGGTCGTGTCGACGCCGGTGCCGGTCGTGACGGTGATCTGAGTCAGCGAGAGCGGCCCCTTCACCTTGCCGCGGACGCTCATCTCGCCCTCGGAGCCGCCGGCAACCGGCTGGGCTGCAGGCGCATCCTCGACCTCGACCTCTGTGGCCTCGAGCGAGTCGTCATCCGCAATCTCGACCTCGACGGTGACCGTGTCGCCCGCCTGTGGCACGGGGGTGAACGCCGACAGCGCACGCTGCTTCCTGGCGTGGAGGTTGACGGCGAGGAGGCTGCCGCCGGCGTTGATGATCGCGAGGTGGTTGCGAAGGCGCACGATCGTGCCCTTCACGAGCGCCCGGTGCACAAGGCTCCGGAGCGCGACCGACCGGGCTACCGGGAACTTCCCGGGGACGGCGGTGTAGCGGATCGCGACCTTGCGCCCGACAGCGGAGCGGCGGAACGCAGCCCTGGCGACAACGGTCTGAACCTTGCCGCCCGCGAGGGCGACGACGAGCGCTCGATGTGAGGTGTCCTTCGCGACGATCGTGCCGCGCATCGTGTGCGTTCCCTTCGGGGCCGCAGTGGCAGCGCCGATGGGGACGAGCGCGACGAGGGCGAATGCTGCAAGGAGCAGGACGCGTTTCATCAGGGGAGTCCTTTCGGGAGGGGAGATCGAGCTCTCACCTGTAGAGAGGACATCGGCGCCAGAAACTTGCGCCTTCACCCGAGGATCCCCCTTTCGGGGCGGCGTCGCGCTACTCGGTGATCGTGCTGAGCGCGCCTGCCCGGGAGGTCGTGACTCCGACCCCCTCGCGCACGAGCGCGGCCTGAACCTCTTCACGCGCCTTGTAGATCCGCCACTTGACGGTGGCGAGGGTGATCTCGAGTGAGTCGGCGATCTCGGTGTAGGAGAGCCCGACGACGTCGCGGAGCAGGAGGGCCATCTTCAGGTCGACGTTGAGCCGGCCGACCGCGCGCCAGAGCGCGTCGATCGTCTCGGCACGCTCGAGCGGAGCATCGAGGACCTCGAGGGGCGCGATGTCATCGATGCAGACGACGCTCCGGGGGCGCCGCTCGAGTGCGCGCAGCTCGTCGAGCACCCGGTTCTTCGTCACCTGGAAGAGCCACGTCGTGAAGCGAGACTTGAGCGAGAACCCGGGCAGGCCCTGGTAAACGCGCAGGAAGACTTCCTGGGTCAGATCCTCGGCGAGCGCGCGGTCTCCGACGAGCCGAAGGACATAGTTGTAGATCGGCCGCTCGTAGGCGCGCACGATGATCGAGAACGCCCGCTCGTCACCGTGCTGGGCTTTTCGGAGGATCCCGAGATCAGGCTGTTCGAGCGCCAATGCGCGGCGAGCATACAGCCGATCTCGGCTTCCACACCAACTTTTTACTACTTACTGAAATGTCACCGATTGTGGGCGCCGTCGCCGGCGACGAGCGTACGCCCCGTCATCAGCGCCGGTGCCTCGATTCCGAGTAGATCGAGCACCGTCGGCGCCAGGTCGGCGAGGCTCCCGCCGTTGCGCAGGCTGCAGCTGCGGGCGGTCACCACGAGCGGCACCGGGTTCGTCGTGTGCGCGGTCTGCGGGCTGATGCCGTCCGGCGCGAGCATCTCCTCGGCGTTGCCGTGGTCTGCGGTGACGACGCAGACGCCGCCGAGCGCGGCGGTCGCCTCTACGACCCGCCCGAGCGCCGCATCGGCCGCCTCGACCGCCAGGACGACCGCGGGAATAACCCCCGTATGGCCGACCATGTCGGGATTTGCGAAGTTGACGACGCAGAATCCGATCCCGTCCCGAAGCGCGGCGACGACGGCGTCCGCGACGCCCGCAGCGGACATCTCCGGCTTCAGATCGTAGCTCGCGACGTCGCGCGGCGACGGCACGAGCACCCGCCGCTCGCCGTCCCACGCGGCCTCCTCGCCGCCGTTGAAGAAGTACGTGACGTGGGCGTACTTCTCCGTCTCGGCGGCGTGGAGCTGCGCGATCTCGGCCCGGCTCAGCGTCTCCGCGAGCGTGTCCTGTACGTTCTGGTCGGGGAAGGCGACGGGGGTTTCGATGTCCTCGGCGTAGCGCGTCATCGTGGTGAGGTCGACGTCGCGGGCGAGCAGCGCCCGCGATAGCTGGCGGCCACGATCCGGCCTGAAGTTGAAGAAGATCGCCGCATCCGTCTCGGGATGGATGCGCGGACACCCGTCGAGCACGACCGGCTCGACGAACTCATCGGTCGTGCCACGAGTGTGGCTTGCGGCGACCGCCGCGACGGGGTCGCTCGCATGCTCACCGATGTCGTCGAGAATTGCCCCGACAGCGCGCGCGGTGCGCTCGGCGCGGTTGTCGCGATCCATCGCGTAGTAGCGGCCGACGACGGTGGCGATCATCTCGCGGGGGAGCTGCGTGAGGTCGCCAAGGGCTGCGTGGGGCGAGACGTCACGCCCGTCCGTAAAAGCGTGAATCCAGGTGCGCTCGGCCATGCCCTCGCGCCGGGCGAGCTCGAGCAGGGCGAGGAGGTGGTCGAGATGCGAGTGGACGCCGCCTTGCGAGACGAGGCCGAGGAGGTGAACGTCTCCCCCGCGCTCGCGCGCCCGGGCGAAGGCTCCGATCAGGGCAGGGTTCTCGAGTAGCGATCCGTCGCGCACGGCCAGGTTCACCCGCATCAGGTCCTGAAAGAGGACGCGGCCGGACCCGATGGTGAGATGGCCTACCTCCGAGTTGCCCATCTGGCCCTCAGGCAGTCCCACCGCCGGGCCAGATGCGGCGAGCTGTGTGTGCGGGTACTCCTGCCAGAGCCGGTCGAAGACCGGAGTGTCGGCGAGCTCGACTGCGTTGCCCGGTCCGGCCGGCGCGAGGCCGAAGCCGTCGAGCACGACAAGCGTTACGAGAGGGACGCTGCTATCCGGCACAGGCTCGAGAACGATACGGGGTCGAGTGAGGCGCCGCCGACGAGGGCGCCGTCAACGGCGGGTCGAGAGAGGAGCTCCGCCGCGTTGTCGGGCTTGACCGAGCCGCCGTAGAGCACGCGCGTGTCGTACAGCGCCTTGATCAGCTCATGGGCCTCCTGCGCGATCTCGGGTGTCGCTGTCCTGCCGGTGCCGATCGCCCAGACGGGCTCGTAGGCGATCACGAGGCTCTCGTGGCGCGGCAATACGGCGACCTGGCGCCGCAGCACCCTTTCGGTCTCACCCGCCTCGCGCTCCTCCCCGGTCTCGCCGACACAGGCGATCACGCCAAGGCCGGCTGCCAGCGCGGCCTCGGCCCGCTGCTGCACCGACTGGTCGGTCTCGCCGAAGTAGAGCCTCCGCTCCGAGTGGCCGACGAGTGTTCCCGCGACGCCGAGCTCGACGAGCATCGCTGCCGAGATCTCACCCGTGTAGGCGCCGTCAGCCGCCCAGTGGACGTTCTGGGCATAGACGGGCCACTCCTCCCCGACCGCCGCCTCGAGCGAGACGAACGGCGGGCACAGCACGACGTCGACGCCGTCTGGGGCCTCGAAACCGTCGAAAAACGCCAGCGTCTCGATCGGGCCCTTGAACATCTTCCAGTTGCCGGCGATCAGCTTCGTCATCTCAGTCCTCCGGGATAGCGGCGACGCCGGGAAGCGCCCGGCCTTCCAGCAGCTCGAGCGCTGCGCCGCCGCCAGTCGACACCCAGGAGACACGATCGGCCAGGCCGAGCTCGGTGATCGCCCGGACAGAGTCGCCGCCGCCCACGACCGAGTAGGCGTGCGCGCCTGCAACGGCCTCGGCCACGGCGCGCGTGCCGGCGGCGAACCGGTCCCACTCGAACACGCCCATCGGCCCGTTCCAGAAGATCGTCCTCGCACCCCTGATGATCTCGGCGAATGTCTCCGCGGTAGCAGGGCCGATGTCGAGCCCGAGCCATCCCGCCGGGATGGCGTCGACGGTCGCAACGTGTGCCTCCGCGTCGGCGGCGAATGAAGCTGCCGCGACCACGTCGACCGGAAGCTCGACCGCGAACGAGAGCGGATTGTGCTCCCGCACCTGCTCGGCCATCTTGCCACCGATCAGGACGCGATCGGCGCGGCCGCCGAGGTGCTCCAGCACTGCGAGCTTGTCGTCCACCTTGGCCCCGCCCGCGATCAGGACGAAGGGCCGCGCGACGTCTCCGAGCAGGCGGCCGAGGTGCTCGAGCTCGGAAAGCAGAAGCAGCCCGGCGTAGGCCGGGAGGAGATGAGCCACTGCCTCGGTCGAGCTGTGGGCGCGATGCGCCGACCCGAACGCGTCGTTGACGTACAGGTCGTTGCCGTCCGCGAGTTTACGGGCATATCCCTCGTCGTTCTTCGTCTCACCAGGGTGGAAGCGGGTGTTCTCGAGCACGTGCACGCGCTCGTCCGGAAGGAGCCCGCGGAGGTGACGCTCGACCGGCGCCAGGCTGAATGCCGCGTGATCGGCCTCCGTCTTCGGCCGCCCCAGGTGCGAGCAGACCGTGACCGCGGTGGCGCCCCTGTCCAGCAGGAGCCGCAGAGTCGGGATCGCAGCCCGGATGCGTGTGTCGTCGGCTACCCGGACGCCGTCGAGCGGGACGTTCAGGTCGGCCCGGACGAGGACTCGCTTTCCTGCGACATCGGCCGTCTCGACTGAGCGCGGACCCTTCATCTCAGAGAAGCTTGCCCACGAGGTCGACGAGCCTGCAGCTGTAGCCCCACTCGTTGTCGTACCAGCCGAAGACCTTGACGTTTCGGCCGTGCACCATCGTCAGGCCCGCGTCGTAGATGCACGAATAGGACGAGCCACGAATATCGCTCGACACGATCGGATCGGGCTGATACTGGAGGATGCCCGCCAGGGCCCCGGCTGCCGCTGCCCGGTAGGCGGCGTCCACCTCGTCGTGCGTCACCTCGCGGCCGACGGTGACGACCATGTCCGTGATCGAGCCCGTCGGCACCGGGGCGCGCACGGCAACGCCGTCCAGCTTGCCTTTGAGCTGCGGCAGCACGAGGCCGATCGCCTTCGCGGCCCCCGTCGAGGTCGGGATCAGGTTGATCGCCGCCGCACGCGCGCGCCGCAGGTCCTTGTGAGGCATATCGAGGATGCTCTGGTCATTGGTGTAGGCGTGAATGGTGGTCATGAAGCCCGATTCGATCCCGGCGAGGTCGTCGAGCACCTTTGCAAGCGGTGCGATGCAGTTCGTCGTGCACGACGCATTGGAGATGATGTGGTGCTGCTCCCTGTCGTAGCCGGCCTCGTTGACACCCAGGACGATCGTGTAGTCCGGGTCGGTTGCGGGAGCCGAGACGATCACCTTCTTGGCGCCGGCGTCGAGATGCTTCTGAGCACCGTCGCGCTTGGTGAAAAAGCCGGTCGACTCGAGCACGACGTCGACGCCGAGATCGCCCCACGGCAGCTCTGCGGGATCTCGCTCGGACAGTATCGTCACCTGCTCCCCGCCGGCGTGAATGACACCCTCGCCGAGAGACACCTGGCCGGGGAACGGGCCCATGATCGAGTCGTACTTGAGCAGGTGCTCCATCGTGGCCGCGTCGCCGAGGTCGTTGACCGCGACGATCTCGACGTCTGCGCCGAGCGCTTGTCGGGCCCGGAAGAAATTCCGTCCGAGTCGCCCGAACCCGTTGAGGCCGACCCGAACTGTCATGTTCCCTCGCTCTCTTCGAAAGGTGACCGTGCTCCGAGTCTAGCCCGGCGTCAGCCAGGCCCAATTGTTTACCTGGTCTTAAGGAGAGTTGAGGAATTACGGCCGCCCCCTCATACTCGTCTGCGGCGGGATCGCGCTCACGGGCGGCAGATCCAGACCCCGTCTGCCGTCTGGTTCCTGAGCGCGCACGCGGGGGAGGGGGTCGTCCTCGGAGCCCCTCCCCCGGCCTGCCTCCATTGGGTCAGCAGATCGGGAATCCCTCTAGCCGGTCGTCCGGGCTTCGCGGGTGCGGGTGCTACGCCTCTCCGAGCTCCACGACTCTGGCCAGTCTGCGCTGCATGCCGGCTTTCGTCGCCGGCGGGCTCGCAAGCGCAGCCAGCTCACGCAGCGAGCTCGCCGGGTGGTGAAGGCGGAGCTGGGCAGCTTCTCGCAGCCGCTCGGGCAGCCCGTCGAGGGCACCCGAGGCCTTTAGGCTCCGCGCAGCGTCGAGCTGGCGCTGCGCCGCCCGGGCCGTCCGTACGAGGTTTGCGTGATCGGCGTTCGCGAGCCGGTTCGCCTCCGCCCGCATTTCGGCCACGACACTTCGCTCCTCGAGCACGAGCACGGCATCGACGACACCTGCGGCGAGCAGATAGCCCTCGATCTCCTCCCACCCCTTGGCGTACGCACGCGCATGCGTGGCCCGCTCCTGTACGCGCAGCCGTACCTCCTCTGACGAGCCGACACTCCGGAGGAACGATGCGCCGGCCACCGTCGGCGTCCGCACCTCGAGATGGGGCGACCGAGGGCCGGTCAACGAACCGGCGCCGAGAAAGGCCCCGCGAAGGTACGCGCCCCGACAGCAGGGCCGAGCCACGACGCGGCCGGGCGGGCGGTCGAGCGGCCGGTGCTCGTCGTCCAGGACACCGGCCTCTGCGAGGATCGCGAGCGCGTGCTCTGTGCCCTCGAGGTGAAGCTGATAGCGGGTGGCATGGCCGAACGAACGCGCTGCATAGGTGCGGATCTCGGCCGGAGCCCGCAGCTCTGCCAGGAGTGCGAACCCGCGGCGAGCGACCGCGGACGACACGATGTCGAGGTGAAATGCGATGGCGCCACGACCGCGGAGATGAACCGTGCCCGCCGTGTGAAAGAGGGCCGAGATCTCCGCAAGGCGGTCGCAACGGCGAGTCGGCGCGATCGCCGCGAGCTCGGCCCGAACGTCCTCAGCGAGGGAGCCCGAGCTCACAGCTCCACGCCCTCGAGCGCGAGGAGCCGCCGTTTCAGGCCGACTCCGGCCGGGCCGTAACCACCGATCCCGTTGGCGGCGACTACGCGGTGACAGGGCACGATCAGCGAGAACGTGTTGTCGGCACAGAACGAGCCGGCGGCCCGGGCGGCTCCCGGTCGTCCGGCCAGGGCGGCGAGCTCGCCGTACGAGACGACCTCACCCCAGGGGATCGCCCGCGCGGCCGCTGCCAGCTCGCGCTGGAGCGGCGTCGCCCAGCCGAGATCGATCGGGATCCCGTGGTAGGTCGTCGGCGCACCGCTCAGGTGGGCGACGATACGTCGGCACAGATCCGTCACGATTTCGGCACAGTCCTGTGAGGGTTCCGCCGGTAGCGTTCGCGCTGGGACCGTCGCTCCCCCGTGCCGGGGGTGCGACCGTGATCCGTCGAGCCGTACTGGTCCGGCAGGGACAGGCAGCGCGGCAGATGCCGACTGCGCGGCAGGGAATTCGACCGACGCGTCAGGGGGCGCAGACCCGGCGGTGTGCCTGAGCTCCTCGGACGCGAGCTCGTGCTGGACGATCGTGCCGCCGAGCGCCCACACCGCCCCCACACCCCAGTCGGGCACGTCGTAGAGGTGTCGCGTCACGCGCACGCCTTCGACAATACAATCGCGCCATGGGCGCTCCGGGCATCTTCCGTCCACCGGCCGCGGTGAACGAGCCCGTGCTCGGATACGCACCGGGGTCACCCGAGCGGCAGGCGCTGAGGCAGCGACTCGGTGAGATGTCCATGGAGCGCGTTCACATCCCGCTCGTGATCGGCGGCGAGCGGGTCGAGACGGGCACGACGTTCGAGGCGGTCATGCCCCATCGAAGGGCTCATGTTCTCGCCGACGTCGAGAAGGGTGGCGCGGCCGAGGTCGAGCGCGCCATCGCCGCTGCCCGGGCAGCCCACCCCGCGTGGTCGCGGACGCCCTGGCACGAGCGGGTCGCGGTCTTCCTGCGTGCCGCGGAGCTGATCGCGGGCCCGTGGCGCTCGACGATCAACGCCGCGACGATGCTCAACCAGTCCAAGACCGCGTATCAAGCCGAGATCGACGCGGCCTGCGAGACGATCGACTTCCTGCGCTTCAACGCCGAGTACCTGGTGCGGATCTACGAGGAGCAGCCCGTCTCGTCGTCAGGCGTCTGGAATCGGCTCGAGTACCGTCCTCTCGAGGGGTTCGTCTTCGCGATCAGCCCGTTCAACTTCACCGCGATCGGGGCCAACCTGACGACCTCACCGGCGCTGATGGGCAACACGGTGGTCTGGAAGCCCGCCTCGACCCAGGCGCTGTCGGCGTGGATCACGATGCGGATCCTCGAGGAGGCGGGCCTGCCGCCGGGAGTGATCAACCTCGTCTTCGGCCCCGGCGCCGAGATGGGCGCCGCCGCGCTCGCAAGCCCCGAGCTCGCGGGCGTCCACTTCACGGGCTCGACCGGCGTCTTCCACTCGATCTGGCAGACGATCGGCACCGGCATCGACCGCTACCGCAACTATCCACGGATCGTCGGCGAGACGGGCGGCAAGGACTTCATCCTCGCGCATCCTTCCGCAAACCCGGCCGAGGTCGCGGCAGCGATCGTCCGCGGTTCCTTCGAGTACCAGGGTCAGAAGTGCTCCGCGTCATCGCGGCTCTACATTCCGTCGAACCTCTGGGGCGAGGTCAGCGAGACTCTCGTGAGCGACGTCGGCGCGATCGCGATGGGCGATGTCAGCGAGTTCACCAACTTCATGGGCGCCGTGATCGACCAGGCCTCGTTCGACACGCAGCGCGACGCGATCGCGGAGGCCCGGGCCGCGGGAGCCGAGATCGTCGCCGGCGGCGGCACCGACGACAGTGAAGGGTGGTTCGTCGAGCCCACCGTGATCAAGACCGACGACCCCGGCTTCCGGCTGCTGCGCGACGAGCTCTTTGGCCCCGTCGTCACCGCGTACGTGTACGACGAGTCGAAGTGGGCCGAGACGCTCGAGCTCGTCGACTCGACGAGCGCCTATGCGCTCACGGGCGCCGTGTTCTCGAACGACCGCTACGCGATCGACGAGGCGCACCAGGCGCTCCGTTACGCGGCGGGGAACTTCTACGTCAACGACAAGCCCACCGGCGCCGTCGTCGGCCAGCAGCCGTTCGGCGGTGCCCGCGCCTCGGGCACCAACGACAAGGCCGGCTCGATGTGGAACCTGATCCGCTGGGTGAGCCCGCGCACGATCAAGGAGACGCTCGTGCCGGCGCGCGACTACCGCTACCCGTTCCTCCAGCCCGACGAATGACCACCCGGCTGCCCGGCCTCGCGCTCGCCGGCGTGGCCGTGGCTCTTGCCGTCGGACTGGGCGAGGCCGTCCACGGCCTCCCGCCTCTCGTCGTCTGCGTCGCACTCGGCATCGCGGTTGCGAACACCGCCGGGACACCGGGCTGGGCGCTTCCCGGCCTGTCCTTGGCAGCAGGCCCGGTGCTCAAGGCGGGTGTTGTCCTGCTGGGCTTCGACCTGGTTTTTCCCGACATCCTCGCGCTCGGGCTGAAGGCCCTGCTCGTCGTACTCGCCGTCGTCGCGATCACGTTCGTCGGGACCCAGTGGCTCGGCCGGCGACTCGGTCTCAGCGCCAACCTGTCTCTCCTCGTCGCGACGGGATTCTCGATCTGCGGCGTCTCGGCGATAGCCGCCGCCAACGGCGTCGTCGACGCCGACGAGGACGAGGTGACGTTCGCGGTGGCGCTGGTCACGATCTGCGGGACGCTTGCGATCGTGACGCTGCCGTCGCTCCGGGCTCCCCTCGGCCTGGACGCCGAGCAGTACGGCGCCTGGGTCGGCGCCAGCGTGCACGACGTCGCGCAGGTCGTGGCGACCTCGTCCACGGCGGGTAGCGTCGCGCTCGCCACGGCGATCGTCGTCAAGTTGACCCGCGTGATGCTGCTCGCGCCCCTGGTCGCCGTGATCGCGTACCGGCACGCCCGGAGCGCCGCCCCCGGCGAGTCGAAGACCACTGCGGTCCCGCCGTTCATCGGGCTGTTCACCGTGGCGGTCGCCATCGCCAGCCTCGGCGTGCTCCCCGACGGTGCCACCCGTCACATCGACCAGGTTCGGACTGCCCTGCTAGGTCTCGCGCTCTTCGCGCTCGGCTCGCGCGTGAAGATCTCCCGGCTGGCGAAGATCGGCGTGCGCCCGCTCGTGCTCGGGCTCGCCTCGTGGGCACTGATCGCCGCCGTGTCGTACGGCGGCGTTCGCCTTGCCTGGCCCTAGGCGGGCTCGAGAGGCGACAGGCCTGACCGTAGAGTCAGCACCGTTCCTGACCGTCGAGTCAACCCGTTAGGCTGCGCACATGCCACGAGACCCCCGCCACGACATCCTCTTCGAGCCCGTCCGGATCGGGCCCTTCACGACGCGCAACCGCTTCTATCAGGTGCCTCACTGCAACGGCATGGGCCACCGCGATCCGACGCCGCTCGCCTTCATGCGCGGCGTCAAGGCCGAGGGCGGCTGGTCCGTCGTCTGCACCGAGGAGGTCGAGATCCACCCCTCCTCCGAGGTGTCTCCCTATGCCGAGGGCCGCCTCTGGGACGACAGCGACGTCCCCGCCCTCGCTCGCATGGTCGAGAAGGTGCACGAGCACGGATCCCTGGCGGGAATCCAGCTCTGCCACAACGGCAGCCACGGCGCCAATCTCTACGGGCGGCTGGCGCCGATGACGGTCGGCCACATGCCCGTCGTCGGCTACGACCCCGTCCAGGCCCGGATGATGGGAGCCGAGGATCTTGCCGATCTTCGCCGGAGGCACCGACAGGCAGCGCGCCGCGCCCTCGCTGCGGGATTCGACGTCGTCTACGTCTATGCAGGGCACGGGCTGAACACGATCGGCCAGTTCCTCGACCCGAGGCTGAACCAGCGTTCCGACGGCTACGGAGGGCGAATCGAGAACCGTGCTCGCCTGCTGAGAGAAGTGCTCGAGGACACCCTTACCGAGCTCGACGGCCGCGCCGCCGTCGCCTGCCGGATCATGGTTGACTCGCTCGCGGGCGACGAGGGCTTCGGCCGGGCGGACATGGAGGCGGTGCTCGGCCTCGTCGGTGAGCTGCCCGACCTGTGGGATTTCCAGACAGGCGAGTGGGAGAACGACTCGGTCACATCACGGTTCGGCGAGGAAGGCGCGCAGGAGACATACGTGCGGGGGCTCAAGCAGCTGACGAGCAAGCCCGTGGTCGGTGTCGGCCGATTCACCTCGGCCGACACGATGGCGCGGATGGTGCGCGAGGGGATCCTCGACCTGATCGGGGCAGCCCGCCCCTCGATCGCAGACCCGTTCCTTCCGCGCAAGATCGAGGAGGGGAGCTACGACGACATCTGTGAGTGCATCGGCTGCAACATCTGCGTCGCCGGCGACGCGACCATGACGCCGATCCGCTGCACCCAGAATCCGACGATGGGCGAGGAGTGGAGGCGCGGCTGGCATCCGGAGCGCTTCAGGCCGAAGACCTCCGACGGGAGCGTCCTCGTCGTCGGCGGAGGCCCGGCCGGCCTCGAAGCTGCGCGCGCGCTCGGCAAGCGCGGGTACGCGGTCACGCTGGCGGAGGCGTCGCGGTCGCTCGGCGGCCGCGTCGAGCTCGAGGCGCGGCTTCCGGGCCTCGCCGCGTGGATCCGTGTACTCGACTATCGCCGCTCCCAGATCGAGCGGCTCCCGAATGTCGATGTCGCGCTCGAGAGCCGCGTCACCGTCGCCGAGATCCTCTCGTACGACTTCCGCCACATTGCGGTCGCGACGGGGGCCCGCTGGCGCCGCGACGGCGCCGGCCGCTGGCACGCGCGTGGCCTGCCGATTTCCGGCGAAGCGGAGGTGCTCACCCCCGACGACCTGCTCACGGGCAAGCGGCCGAGCGGCCGTCGGGTAGCCCTCTTCGACGACGATCACTACTACCTCGGCGGGGTGCTCGCGGAACTACTCGCGAAGGAGGAGTTCGAGGTGACGCTCGTGACGCCGGCCGCCCGTGTATCGGAGTGGACCGTCAACACGATGGAGCAGGAGCAGATCCAGAGTCGCCTGCTCGAGCTCGGCGTCTCGGTCGCGACGACGACAACGGTCGTCGCTGTCGCGAGCAGCCACGTACGCGTCGCCTGCGCCTACACCGGGCGCGAGCGAGAGCTCCCCGCCGACTCGGTCGTACTCGTCACCGCCCGGCTCCCGAACGACGAGCTGTACCTCGAGTTGAACGCGCAGACGGAGGCGTGGGCGGACGCCGGCATCGCGACCGTGGCCGCGATCGGAGACGCGTGGAGCCCGAGCACGATCGCTGCAGCCGTCTGGGAGGGCCGGCGCTATGCCGAGGAGCTCGACGGGCCTGCGGCGGGTGACACGGTGCCGTTCCTGCGCGAGATCGTGGCGCTGGCCGACGCCCGAACCTAGCCGGCCGGGCCGCCGGTTCGATTCAGCTGCGCGTGGACGGCGCGGGCCGTCTTTGCTGGGAGTCCAGGAACGGCCTCCAGCTCCTCCTGGCTCGCCTCGAGGAAGCGGTCGGCCGAGCCGAAGTGCTGCAGGATCGCCCGCCGTCGCGACGGCCCGATCCCGTCGAGGGTGTCGAAGATCGACGCGAACGCGCGGGTGTCGCGCTTCCGGCGATGATGCGTGATCGCGAATCGATGTGCCTCGTCCCGGATCCGCTGCAGCAGCTGCAAGCCGGGGTCGTGGCGGTCGAGCAGGATCGGCCGGGACTCGCCGGGCACGAATACCTCCTCCTCCCGCTTGGCGAGCGCGATCACGGCCACGCGCGGCAGGCCGGCAGTTGCCTGAATCGCCTCCAGGGCCGCTGCCAGCTGGCCTTTCCCGCCGTCGATCACGACGAGATTCGGGATCGACGAGAAGCTCTCGTCGTGCCGGTCGGCGTCGGCCCGGTCACGCAACCTTGCGAACCGTCGTGCGATCACCTGGCCGATCGAGGCGAAGTCGTCCTGACCGTCGAGCCCACGAACTGTGAACGAGCGGTAGTGAGCCTTCTTCGGCTGAGCGTCGACGAAGACGGTCATCGCCGCCACGATGTCCCGTCCCTGCAGGTTGGAGATGTCGAAGCACTCGACCCGAAGCGGCAGGCTCTCGAGATTGAGGCTCTCGCGGAGGCTCTCGAGCGCCTCGATCCGGCGCAGGCGCTTCTGCTCGGCGGCGGTCGCCTCATGGGCCAGGGCGAGGCGTGCATTCTCGTCGGCCAACTCGGCGAGCCGCCGCTTCTCGCCTCGAGCGGGCGCACGAACCTCGACGGCGGAGCCACGAATGGCCGAGAGAAACCCTGCCAGCGCATCGGTCTCCGTCAGATCGCACGGCACGATCAGCTGCGGGGGCACGCTGGGAGCGGCCGTGTAGTACTCGAGGCAGAAACCCTCGAGGATCGTCGCCCGATCCTGTCCGGCGACATTCTCCAGGTGAAAGGCGTAGCGGTCGATCAGGCGCCCGTCCCGGAGCGGGAACAGTTGAACCGCTGCGCGATCGCCCTCGACCGCCAATCCGATCACGTCGATCGTCCCGACCGCGCGACGGTCGGCGCCCTGGCGCTCGGCAAGGCTGTTGATCGCGAAGAGCCGGTTGCGATAGCGGGTCGCATCCTCGAAGCGCTCTTCTGCTGCAGCCTCCCGCATCCGTTGCTCCAGAGCCTTCGTGATCGAGCGGGAGTCGCCGGCGAGGAAGTCGATCACCCCGTCTATCTGGGCGCGGTACTCCTCCTTCGAGATGGCGCCGATGCATGGCGCGGTGCAGCGCTCGATGTGGAAGTCGAGGCAGGGGATCCCGGAGTGCCGCCCCGGCTTCGGCCCCTCGCAGGGCCGAAACTGGAAGACGCGGTTGAGGACGTCGAGCGTCTCCCGCACCTTCTTGGCGTTCGCGTAAGGGCCGAAGTAGACGGTGCCACGGCGGTGGCGCTCACGGGTGAACATCACGCGCGGGTACTCGTCGGTGACGGTGACCGCGATGTACGGGAACGACTTGTCGTCACGCAGCCGGACGTTGAACGGCGGCCGGTGGCGCTTGACGAGGTTCTGCTCGAGGTGCAACGCCTCCGCCTCGGTCGAGGTCACGATCACTTCGATCCGGCGGATCCGCTCGACCATCCGTTCGATCCCGATTCGGCCGTCGCCATGGTTGAAGTAGCTGCGAACCCTCGACCTGAGAGTCTTCGCCTTGCCGACGTAGAGGACGTCGTCGCCCTCGTCGCGAAAGAGATAGACACCCGGGCTGCGTGGGAGTGTCTCCAATTGCGCACGAACGGGCTCGATCACACCAGCTAGCGTATCCGCCGCATGTTCCGTCGCCTTCCTCTCCTCCTCGCCACGCTCGCAGCCACCGGCACCGCCTTCTCGCTTGCCCCACCGGCGCACGCTGGCGGACCGGCGATCGCGTTCGGCGCCGCCGAGGACATCGTCCGCTCCCCCGACCTCGTCACCGCGAAGATGCGGATGACGGTCTTCCGACTCGCCGGCTTCGGCGCGATCAGAGTCACGTCGCAGTGGCTCCCCGGTGCAGTCGCGCCCACCGAGCCCGAGCTGACGATCCTCCGAAACGTCGCTGCCGCCGCCGATCTGACCGGCGTTGACGTGTACCTGTCGATTTATCCGGCGGGGTCGAGAGCAACCCCTCTCACTCCGGCGGCGGTCGACCAGTTCGTCGCGTACGTCACCGTGCTCGCACAGCAGCTGCCAACCGTCGCCAACGTCATCGTCGGCAACGAACCGAACATCAACCGCTTCTGGCTGCCCCAGTTCAACCTCGACGGCTCCGACGCTGCGGCCACCGCCTACCTGAACCTGCTTGCCCGGTCCTACGACGCACTCAAGGCTGTCAACCCGACAACGACGGTCTGGGGCGGCGCGCTCGCGCCCCGCGGGATCGACCGGCCCGGCACAGGCCGGGACACGCACTCGCCGGTCGCCTTCCTCAAGGACATGGGCGTCGCGTACCGCGCGAGCGGCCGCACGCTCCCCGTCATGGACGGGCTCGCCTTCCATCCGTACGCCGACACGTCCGGACAGTCGCCTGACACCCCCCACCCCAACTCGACCACGATCGGCCTGGCCGACTACGACCGCCTCGTCCGGACGCTCGCGACGGCGTTCGACACGACCGGGCAGCTCGGTGCGAACCTGCCGGTGCTGTACGACGAGTTCGGCGTCGAGTCACGGATCCCGGCGGGGAAGGCCAGGGCGTACACCGGCGCCGAGCTCACGACCACCCGTCCCGTCGACGAGGTCACCCAGGGCGCCTACTACGCTCGGGCGCTGCAGCTGGCGTTCTGCCAGCCCACGGTTTCCGGCATCCTCCTCTTCCACTCCCAGGACGAGCCGGCACTCGCGAGCTGGCAGTCCGGTGTGTACTACGCCGACGGTACCCCCAAGACGACGCTCTACGCAGTGCGCGACGCGCTGAGCCGGGCGCGAGGCGGCTCTATCGCTCGCTGCGACGGTCTGACGCTCACGGTTACCGCGACGACGGTGCGGTTTCCGACGCAGCCCGAGCTCACGCGTGGGGTGCGGACCGTGCGCTTCACGTGCTCGCTCGACTGCGCCTGGGAGCTGCGGGCGACGAACGTCGCCTCGGGCGCCGTCCGCGCAAGGCTCAAGGGCTATGGCCGGGCCGCGATTCCCGTGCTCGCGTCGCTCAGGGGCAGGAGGCTCGGGATCGGGAAGATCCGGTTCTCGGTCACGCTCGTCCATCCCGTCAATCCTGGTGACCCGTGGACCCGGGACAGCCGGACACTGAGCGCTCGCTGACGACGACCGCGTACCATGTCCTCATGAGCGACGCGAAGCCCCGCTACGAGCGGATCGAGGGTGTCGAGGTGGGCCAGTACGTTTCGTATCGGTTCTTCAAGGTCGACCCCGCGTGGCGTCGGCTCCCGATCGAAGAGCGTGCAGCGCACAAGGATACCTTCGCGGATGTCGTCGAGGAGTGGGCGGATCGGATGGAGGGGCTCCGTGCGTACAACGTTTCGGGAATCCGACCCGAGGCCGACTTCTTCCTCTGGCAGATCACGGAGCGCTACGACGACCTGCTCGAGCTCGGAGCCGCGCTCAACGGGACTGCGCTCGCCGGCTGGCTGACGACGCCACATTCGTACCTCGCGACGACCAAGCCGTCTGTCTACACCGACAAGAAGCGCGTCCGTCAGGGCAAGGTGGTCCCGAGAGACGCCCCGTACCTCGTCGTCTACCCGTTCATCAAGTTGCGTCCCTGGTACTTCCTCACCTTCGAGGAGCGTGCCGCAGCGATGCGCGAGCACGCCGAGGTCGGAGGCAAGTTCGTCACCGTGACGAACCACACTACGTACTCGTTCGGTATCGACGACCAGGAGTTCATGCCGGCGTTCGAGTGCGACGAACCGGCCGACTTCATGCACCTGATGATGACCCTGCGCGAGACCGAGGCGTCACGCTGGACGCAGCGGGACACCCCGATCTTCGTCGGTGCCCGCGCTCCCGTGCGCGACGTCCTCGGCGCGCTGGACGGCGCGGCCGCCGGCGTCCAGGCGTCGCGCTAGGCGGCGAGAGAGCCCACGGCGCGAGCGGTCAGCGCCACGAACGCATCGACGACGCGAGGGGAGAACTGAGTCCCCCGCCCCACCGCGATCTGGGCGAGGGCGGCGGCCTCCGGGAGGGACGCAGCGTAGGGTCGGGCGGTCGTCATCGCGTCCCACGCGTCAGCGAGCGCAATCACGGACGCCTCGAGTGAGATCGCGTCGCCTACCAGCCCGTCGGGATACCCGCTGCCGTCCCAGCGCTCGTGATGGTGGCGGATCGCCGGCACCGCGTCCTTCAGCCGCGAGAGCCGGGAGACGATCTCGGCCCCGCGAGCCGAATGATCCTTGATGACCTCGTACTCGGCGGGTGTCAGCCTTGCCGGCTTGGTCAGGATCGCGTCCGGGACGGCGATCTTGCCAATGTCGTGGAAGAGTGCGGCCATCCCGAGTACCTCGAGCCGCTGCGGCTCCATGCCGACCTCGCCGCCGATGGCGAGAGCGAGCGTCCTCACCCTCTGCGAGTGGCCCGCGGTGTACGGATCCTTGGCCTCGACGGTCGCGTTGAGGCTCTCGATCGCCTCCAGGGAGCCCTGCTCGAGCAGTCCGTACGACTCCTCTAGCTCGGCTGTTCTGGCCGCGAGCGCCGTGGCCTGCCGTCGGAGACGCAGCGAGGCGCCCGTGACGAGGAGCACCAGAGTCCCCATCAGCGCCAGGAAAACGGCGGCGATCGTGATCAGCGACGAGTGGCGGCTTGCGGCGACGGCTGCGTCGAGATCCGTGGTCTCCTTGTAGATCTCGTAGGCGCCGATCGTCCGCCCGGCCCTGCCGACGATCGGCGCGTATGCATCCAGCAGGCGATCGTGTCCCGGTCGGGCGTTTGCCGACGGACGCTCGTCGAGATCCTTCCGCAGATCGATCAGCGAGCCGTACGCCTCCCCGTCCCTGAAGAGGTCCCTGAGGCCGTCGTCGGATGGAACGCGCATTCCTACCTTCTCGGGCGTCGCCGTCGAGAACAGCAGCGTCCCGTCACGACGCCAGACGTTGACATTGCGGATCTCGGGCGGCAGCGCGATGCTCCGGCCGAGCGAAGCTGAGGCGACCAGCTTCCCGTCATGGACGACAGCAGGCGCGAGAACCGTGTTCGCGAGCAGGCTGAGCGAGCCGACCTCGTCCCGCACCGCCTGCCGCTCGAGGGCTGCGTCACCCCGGTTGGCGATCACGATCGCGCCGACTGCGAGGATGGACGCACAGGCAGCGAGAAACAGCCACAGCAGGGCCAGCGATCGTCCAACGCTTTCCCGGGGCGTGCGCGGATGGCTCACCACGGGTCTATCGGCTCGATCCGGCGGATTGTTGAGCGGTGGCGCCCGCTCAGCCCGCGTAGCGGTGCTCGGCACGCCAGGTGCTCACGATCGCCCACGCACAGCAGCCGAGCACGGCGAAGAACGCGATTGCATCGGCTCCCTTCGGAGCCAGGCCGATAGCCGCGCCGATGTCCACCACTGCGAGAGCAATCCCGCCGTAGAAGACGCGCCGTGAGCGATCGGCCCACGCCTCGAGATCGCCGCGGCGCTCGCGCCAGACGAGGAAGAGGAAGAACGCGATCGCGAGCATGAACCCGATCCGAAGCAGGCCGCCCGTCACCGCGAGCACCGGCTCGAGCGAGAGCACCACGACGACGAGTGCGATCAACGCGACGATCGCGAGGCCCCGGACGGTGCGGTTCTGGAGAAAGCGCTTCACGACCCGGTCATGGTGCCACGAACGCCGAGCGCGGCGGCGACGAGCGCGGAGACCGAGAACCAGAGCAGGCGTCGCCGCGGATCGGTGGGAGCGTAGAACCACGGCGAGAGGACGACCCCGAGGGCGACGCCGCCGTAGATGTAGTGCAGATGGTCTACTGCGCGATTGCCTCCGGAGAGGAGCAGGAGGCCGAACGCCGCCTGGGCAACGAGTAGCGTCTGGGGCAGTGCGAGCAGGTGGATCGTCGCCCCGCGGAGCTCGGTTCCGCGCCGGTAGGAGACGAGGCCGACGAGACCCGCGAGCAGACAGCCCGCGATCACGGCGTAGGCGAGGTAGCGATGCGCGTCGACCACGAGGCGAGCCTACCGCGCCGGCTGTCGTCGGCGGCTCGGACGCGGTTGGGGCGGCGCCCTGGTCGCCTGGGGCCTTGGGTGCCTCTGGACTCAACGGCGTGGCGGTTCCGGGCGGGAGTCTCGCCCCCTACAGGGGCGTAGCTTTCGTTCAGATGTGGTTTGGAGGCCCCTTTAGCGGGGCCCCCAAACCAGATGCGGATGAGAGGACTTGAACCTCCACGCCCCGAAAGGCACACGGACCTGAACCGTGCGCGTCTACCAATTCCGCCACATCCGCGCACCGCCGATTCTAGCCACCCTCACGACTTCGGGCATGCTGCACGACAACCACCGGCCGGGTTCGACGTCCCATCTCATGATCCGCATCCTTCTCCCGCTCCTCGTCTCACTCGTACTCTGCCTTTCCGTCGGAGGAGTCGGCCCTGCCCGCGTCCCCTCGTCCGGTGCCGCGACCGAGGTCGTCGTCACCCTCGGCAACCCGCCGCTCGCCGGCCGAACAGGCCCGGCGCGACAGGCGGCTGCAGCCGCCGTCGACGGCGAGCAGGCGCGCTTTCTCGCCGCCCTCCACGCGGCCGTCCCCTCGGCCACCGTCCGCTGGCGCTACCGGCTCGTCCAGAACGGTGCCGCCGTAGTGGTGCCCCGCGCCGCGATCCCGCTGCTCCGCGGGTTGCCCGGCGTGCGCTCCGTCGACGCAGGCATCTCGTATCCCGTCGCAGAGACGACCCTGGCGGGCGCAGCCAGAATGCGCACCTGGCAGGCAGGCCTACCGAATCGAGGCGCCGGGCTCAAAATCGGAATCATCGACGACGGCGTCGATCAGACCCACCCGTACTTCGCCCCGGCCGGATACACGATGCCCGCCGGCTTCCCAAAGGGGCAGGTTGCCTTCACGACCGCCAAGGTGATCGTCGCCCGGGCGTTCCCTCCCCCAGGAGCAGCCTGGAAGTACGCAAGCCGGCCGTTCGACCCCGTGGAGTCCGGCCACGCGACCCACGTTGCCGGAATCGCCGCCGGCAATGCCGGCACCACGACTGCCAACGGCACGAAGGTCTCGGGCGTCGCACCGCGCGCGTATCTCGGTAACTACAAGGCGCTCACGATCCCGACCGATGCCGGTGTCGGTCTCGACGGCAATGCCGCAGAGATCGTCGCCGCGATCGAAGCGGCCGTCGCCGACGGCATGGACGTGATCAACCTCTCGATCGGCGAGCCCGAGATCGAGCCGTCACGCGATCTCGTCGCCCTGGCCCTCGACGGGGCAGCAGCTGCCGGCGTCGTCCCCGTCGTCGCGGCGGGGAATGACTTCGAGGAGTTCGGCCGCGGTTCGCTCTCGTCGCCGGGCTCCTCGGCGAAGGCAATCACTGTCGCGGCCGTCGAGAGCGCGCCTACAACCTCACCCGCCTCGCTGGCGTCGTTCAGCGGCGCCGGCCCGACGGCACTCTCACTCCGCCTCAAGCCCGACCTTAGCGCTCCCGGGGTCAACATCCTCTCGTCGGTGCCGGGGGGCTGGGAGTCGTTGTCAGGTACCTCGATGGCGACACCGCAGGTCTCTGGGACTGCGGCGCTCCTACTCGAGCGTCACCCCGACTGGTCGGTGGCGACGCTGAAGGCCGCCCTGATCGGATCGGGCGCCGACGTCAGCGACGGGGGGCGCGTCGCAGCGCCCACTCGCGGCGGAGGTGGATTCGTCGATCCGGTCAAGGCAGACGTGCCGCTCGTGCTCGCGAACCCGGCCTCGGTCTCGTTCGAGCAGGTCACGGTCGGATCGACGACAACTGGCAGCGTTCAGCTCGACGACGCTGGCGGTGGCGCTGGGACGTGGGACGTGAGCGTGCAGCCCATCGATGGAGCCGCTTCTGCACCGATCGTGCCGGCGACCGTCTCCGTTCCCGGCGTGCTCGGGCTCTCCGCGGCGGGCGTCGCTCCCGGCGAGGTGAGCGGGTACGTCCGCCTCACGCGTGGCGCCGACGTGCGCCGGATCCCGTACTGGTTCCTCGTCGACCGCGCAGCGCTCGCGGGCGCGCCGTTCACGCCGCTCACGAGCCCCGGCACCTTCACGGGGGACACGCGTGGACGCTCGTCGCTGGCCTCTCGGTATCGCTATCCGGACGTTCCGCCGAACGGCGTCGTCTCGGCCTCGCTCCAGGGGCCTGAGCAGGTCTTCCGCTTCACGCCCACGCGGCCCGTCGCGAACTTCGGCGTCGTCATCACGCGGCGCGGCAAGGGGTCCGGGGTCGAGCCACGCGTCGTCATCGCCGGCGACGAGAACCGGCTCACCGGCTACGCGGCCCTGCCCGTCAACCTCAATCCCTACCTGGCGGCGTTCGACAGCGCCGTCCTCGCCGCCGGTGCCATCCGGCCGGCAGTGGGCCCGAGCTACGACATCGTGTTCGACAGCCCAACGGCGCCCGGGGCGGGCTCGTTCGCGTTTCGCTTCTGGGTTGACGACACGCGCCCCCCGACGGCGACCCTGGCCCGCGCAAGCGTCGCGCGGGGCGCCCCGCTGGTGGTACGCGTCGCCGATCAGGGCTCAGGCGTCGATCCCGTAACGATCACGGTGAAGATCGACGGAAAGCCACGCCCAGCGGCCGTACAGGCCGGCATCGTGAGGATCCCGACCGATGCCCTAAGGCGCGGAACGTACCGCCTACGGCTACAGGTCTCCGACTACCAGGAGTCGCGCAACATGGAGAACGTGCCGCCGATCCTGCCGAACACGCGCGTCCTCTCGAAGACGATCGTCGTCCGCTAACGGGGCGTTTCTCGCTCCTCGATCGTCGGAAGCGCGTCGAGATCGGACTGGACGCTGCGCACGAACTCGTCGTCGTCGGAGGAGACGACCCTCAGCTTCGCCTTGCGCTTCTCACGCGCGCGCAGGCGCCGACCGTCCGCGCCGGCGAGACGCTCGAACCTCGGCCACTCGGCAGCAACGACGACTCCGATGCCGATCGCGAGCAGCACGATCCAGGGCCAGCTCACGCAGTGCAGTGTACCGCCGCTAGCATGGCCCCGGTGTCATCGCTGGACAGCCTTCCGCGCGTGCTGCTCCGGCTGGAAGGAGCGGCCGTCGCCGTCGCCGCGCTCTCGATCTACCTGCACGAGGACTATTCGCTGCTGCTGCTCGCCGTGCTCGCACTCGCGCCCGACCTCTCCGCGATCGCCTTCGCAGCCGGTCCGCGCGCCGGCACCATCGCCTACGACGCCGTCCATACAACCTCGGTTCCAGTGCTGCTCGGCGCCGCCGGCGTGATCCTCCCATCGAGCACGCTGATCGCGGTCTCGCTGATCTGGCTCCTCCACATCGGCGCCGACCGCGCGATCGGCTACGGGCTGAAGTACCCGAGCGCGTTCAAGGACACCCACCTCGGGCGCGTCTAGGCCTTCTGGGCCTGCTCAGGCCTGCACCCAGATGTCCATGGCGAGGTCGGCGAGCGGCACCCCGCCGGTGGGCATGACGAGCCACGTGTCCTGCATATAGAGGCAGCCCTCGCCGTCCGACGCGATTGCGTGCGGGTGCATGGAGAGAACCATGTTCTCCTTCAGCTCGAACTCGGAGCCCTCGCCCACCTTCGGAAACTCGATCATCGTCATTCCGATCGAGTGACCGGTGACGTGACCCAGGTGGTAGCCGCGATCGCCGAATCCCCTGGAGACTGCCATATGGACGTCGTGGCAGGTCGCCCCGGCATGCATCGCCGTCTTTGCAACGTCGTAGTACTCGTGGTATGCCTCGAGCATCCGCTTCGTTTCGTCGGACGGCGCGGTGTTGGCGGCCCGCACCGCCCGTGACACCTCCACCCAGTGCATCCCCGGGCCGGCGACCTCGAGTGACGGCAGCACGAAGCCGCCGAGAATCTCCTCCTTGCGGGCAATCTTGAACTCCGGCCTCGCGTAGGTGTCGGTCCCGGTGAGGACCATGTTCATCGTCAGCCGGCCGCAACCCTCGGCGATGAAGTACTCCTCGGAGGCTGCCATCACCTCCGCCGCGGTCTTCCCCGGCGCGTACGCCTCGTGCCAGATCTCGAAGCCTCGCTGGTTGATCCGCACCGAGTCGCGCACCGACACGAGCTCTGCCTCGCTCTTGACGGCGCGCGCGAGGTCGAACTCGACGTCGAACGGCACCAGCTCGAGGCCCGAGAGCGGCTGGTAGTCGCGAACGGTCATGATGTAGTCGAGGCCGTAGACGCCGATCCGCCTCCACCCCGCTCCTCGTGCGTGGTCGGCGATGTGCTCGCCCGGTCGCGGGTGGAACACCTGCTCCAGGCTCGTCATGGCGTGCTCGCCGACGTAGCGGGCCTCGGTTGGGAAGACGACGAACGCCTCCCCGTCCGCCGGCAGGATGACGTACGCGTAGCGATGCACGATCTGGAAGCCGGACATGTACGTCACCGCACCCTCGAACCCGCTGTACTCGCTCCCGGAGACGATCAGGGCATCGAGCCCGTGCTCTCCCATTGCGGCTCGCGCGTTGGCATACCGGCGCTCGAGCTCGGCGGCTAGGTCCATGAGGCTTCAACTCCTTTGATGAGGGCTGTGATCGTGTCGTTGAGCGGGGTCGGGACGCCGAACTCGCGCCCGAAGCGGGCGATGCCGCCGTTGAGGAAGTCGATCTCGGTCTGGCGACGGGCCTCGACGTCCTGCAGCATCGAGGCCTTGTGGCCGTAGGCTACTTCGGGCTTCGCAGCGTGGTCGATGAGGTCTTCGGGATCGGCGTCGAGGGTGATTCCCTGAGCAGCAGCAACGGCCTTGCCCTCGTCCACGAGGCCGCTGACTAGAGCTCGCAGATCGGGCCGTTCGCAGACGCGGCCGTGGGTGAGCCCGGTCAGAGCGCCGATCGGGTTGGTGGACGCGTTGAAAATGACCTTGCGCCACTGCGCCGGGCGGGCGTCTGCGAGGGCGTGCGAAGGCATCCCGCCGCGCGTGCAGGCATCCGCGAGCGCCGCGACCTGCTCGGCCGATGCGGGCGCCGGCTCGAACGGTGAAAAGGTCGTATCTCCCTTCACATCCCACTGCACGTGACCCGGCTCGAGCAGCTTGCCCGCCGGAAAGGTCGTGCCGCGGATCACGCGGGGAACGTACCGGGCCAGCGTCTCCTCGTTGCCGACGCCGTTCATCACCGAAGCGACGGCACCGCTCGCGAACGCGTGCGCCGTGGCGGCGATCGCGGGCTCGGCGTGCATTGCCTTGGTCGCGACGATCCCGAGGTCACACGGTGGCAACTCGGCGGCCACCGTCGTCGCATGCAGGCGCGCGTGCACCTCGCCGGCACCGGAAAGCGTCAGACCCTCGGCGTTGATCGCGTCGACATGATCCTGAAAGAGGTCGAACGCCCATACCTCGACATCGTCGAGCGTGGCGAGGTTGGCGGCGAAGAGCGATCCCACGGCGCCGCAGCCGACGATGCAGATTCTCACGTTACGTCTCTCCTTCACGGGTGATCCGGGACCGTCGGAACCGCTCGAGCGACAGCTCGCGCCCGCCGGTGATACCGCTCGGGCGGAGGATCAGGACGATTGCCATCAACGCGCCGACGATCACGATCCGCGTACCCGCCGGGAGGTCGATCGTGACCCCACCGACGTCGAGGCCGTTCTCCGCCTCGGCGAGGAGCGAGTCGAGCCCGCTGACAGCGAGCGCGCCGACGACCGCCCCCCACAGGCTCGTCATGCCGCCGATCACGAGCATCGCCAGCGTGATGAAGGTGAGGTCGAGGTAGAGAACCTCCGTGTTGATCGGCAGCAGGTGGACGTAGAGGCCGCCGGCAAAGCCGGCCAGGACTCCCGAGAGCGTGAAGGCGATCAGCCGCTGCCGGTAGACGGAGACGCCGACGGCGCGAGCGGCGGCCGGGTCCTCGCGCGTCGCGCGGAGCAGCCGTCCGAAGCGGCTGGACTGGTACCCGAACGCAACGCCGATCACGAGCACGGCACCGATCGCAGCCTGAAGCAGGTCGGTCGTCTCGGGAACGGACGAGAACGTGTTCGAGCCGGGGCCGATCTTCTCGTAGTAGCGAAGGATGTTGTGCGTGACCTCGAGCACTCCGAAGGTCGCAATGCCCGCAGCGAGGCCGGAGAGCCGCATCAGCGGCAGGCCCACGAGGAGCGCGTAGACGCCACCCACGGCCGCTGCAATCAGGAGCGAAGGCACGTTTCCGACCGTGTGGTCGCGCAGGACCGGGAAGAGGTACTGCATGATCGCCGGCTTCTCGGCAACCGGCACCGACATCACGCCCGCCGCCCACGCGCCGACGGCGACGAAGCTGATGTGCCCGAACGAGAGCACCCCGGAGTTTCCGACGAACACGTAGAGAGCGACGACGATCGACACCGAGACGAGCGCGTTGACGAAGTACACCTCGGTCGAGGTCGAGGCGACCGAGCCGAGGAGCGCGGCAGCGACGACGAGGACGACCGGACCTCCGAGCTGGATCAGAGAGCGCGGGCTCATACCCGCTCCGCCTGGATACCGCGCTTCGCGAACAACCCCGCGGGTCGGATCAGCAGCACCAGGATCACGAGGCCGAAGACGAGACTCGGCAGATACTGGCTCTGGGCCGTCGGGAGAGCCCCGCCGAGCAGACCCGTGACGAAGCCGATCGCAAAGCCGCCGAGCGTTGCCGAGAGGAGCCTGTTCATGCCGCCGACGACGACCCCGGCGAGCACGACGATTGTGTCACGCAGCGCAAAATCGGGCGTCACGAGCGGATTCTGGACGGTCAGGATCACCGAGACCGCTGCGGCAAGCAGCGCCGAGACGAGCACCGCCGAGCCGATCACACGGTTGGCGTTCACACCGAGCAGGCGGGCAGTGCGGAAGTCGATCGAGGCGGCGCGCATGTGGAGCCCGACCCGGGTGCGCTCGAGCAGGAGCACGACGGCGCCAAGACACACCGCCGCGACGACGATGGCGACGATCGTGATCTTGCGAATGTCCACATGCCCGATCGTGACGGGACGGTTGAGGTAGCCGAGGGACGACGCGGTTTTACCGAGCGGGCCGAACGCGAGCAGGGCGATGCTCTGCAGGAGGAACGCAACGGCGAAGGTGGCGACCAGCATCACGGGCGGCGACTGGGTGCGCAGCGGCCTGAAGACGGCCCGGTCCATCGCCATCGAGAGCGCTATCACGACGCCGAAACAGAACGGGATCGCAGCCCAGAGCGGCCAGTTCCACTGCGACGCGAACGCGAGGGCGTAGGCCCCGGCCATGATCAGCTGGCCGTACGCGAAGTTGACCAGCCGCAGGACGCCGAAGACGAGGCCGATGCCGACGGCCATCAGCGCGTAGACGGCGCCAAGGCCGATCGCGTCGACGATGACCTGCCACGTGATCTCGAAAGCAGAGATGAAGGTGGGGACGATCACGAGAGGTACGCCGCGACCATCTTCTCGGTGTCACCCGCATCGGCGGGGCTCAGCGTCAGGCGCAGCTCCCCGTTTGCGATCACGTACGTCCGGTCGGCGAGCGCCACCGTCCGCTGTGCGCGCTGCTCCACGAGGAGAACCGTGAGGCCTCGCTCACGGATCGCGCGCAGCGCCTCGAAGACGACATCCACCACCGTCGGCGAAAGGCCGAGCGAGGGCTCGTCGAGAAGCAGCAGATCGGGAGCTGCGACGAGCGCCCGGGCGATCGCGAGCTGCTGCTGCTGGCCACCCGAGAGGACGCCGGCGTGGCGCCGCTTGAACTCCTGCACGATGGGAAAGAGCTCGTAGACCGCCCCCATGTCCTCATCGATGCCGTCCTGCGAGCGTCGGCCGGCGAGACCGAGCAGGAGGTTCTCCTCGACGGTGAGCTCGGCAAAGATTCGCCGGCCTTCGGGCACCAGGGCGACGCCGCTCTGGGCGACGCGCTCCGGCGAGCGTCCGAGCAGTGAGCTGCCGGCCAGGAGTATCTCGCCCTGCCGGGGCGGGACGAGCCCCATGATCGCGTGGAGCGTCGTCGACTTGCCGGCACCGTTCGGGCCGATCAGCCCCACGATTTCGCCCCGGCCGACCGTCAGCGAGAGGTCGCGGACAGCGCCGACGCCCCCGTATGCGACGTCCAGGCCTCGAAGCTCGAGCATCGGCGTGGCGATGCTCATGACTCGACCTCGTGCACGGCGCTGTCGCCGAGGTAGGCGGACGCCACGTCGAGGTTGCCGCGAATCTCGTCCGGCGTACCCTCCGCCAGCGTCCGGCCCTGGTCGAGGACCTGGATGCGGTCGCAGACGTCCATGATCAGGGCCATGTTGTGGTCGATCAGGAGCA
>JBBQRN010000029.1:0-36302 GCA_038214705.1 Gaiellales bacterium
GAGTCGCAGCTGCGCTCGTGTCTGCTCGCGTCTTGGATCTGCGACGCAGCCGATGTCGACGACAACGTCCGCGAGACCGCCTACTGGGTCGCGCTGCTCCGCTACATCGGCTGCACGGGCCACGCGCACGAGGTCGCGACGTTGTTCGGCGACGAGATCGCGATCCGCGCCCAGACGCTCGTCCACGACGCCGCCAACCCAGCCGAGGTGATGAGCGACGTCTTTGCGTATGCCACAGCAGGGCGCTCGGACGAGGAGCGCGACGAGATCATCCGGATGCTTCAGCAGACTGCGCACGAGTGGGCCGTCCACAACTTCACCTCCGGGTGCGAGGTGGGCGACATGCTCGTCGAGCGGCTCGACTTCTCCCCTTCTGTTCGTGAGTCACTCGCCTTCACGTTCGAGCGGTGGAACGGCAAAGGCTTTCCCACGCACGCCGAGGGGGAGGCAATCCCGCTTCCCATGCGAATCGTCCACCTCAGCCACGATATGGAAGCGATCGCGCGCATCTTCTCGCCGGAGCGCGCGGTCGAGGCCGCCCGCGACCGCCGCGACCGGACCTACGACCCGCTGCTTGCCGATCTCTTCGTCGAGCACGGACTCGCGTGGCTCGCACAGCTCGCCGCGATCGACCCCTGGGATGCCGTCCTCGAGCTCGAGCCGGAGCCACGGCGTGTGCTTTCGGGCGACGAGCTCGACTCGGCGCTCGTCGTCGCCGCAGACTTCATCGACCTCAAGTCGCCATATATGGGTGGGCATAGTCGCCGTTGCGCGCAGCTCGCGACCGACGCAGCCCACGTGCTCGGGCTGCCCGGCGACGCTGTCAACACGCTGCGTTGCGCCGCGCTCGTGCACGACTTCGGCACCACCGCAGTCTCGAACGCCATCCTCGACAAGCCCGCCGCGTTGACGCGGACAGAGTTCGACCGCGTCGAGCTCCATCCGATGCTGACCGAGCAGATGCTCCGGCGCTCCGCCCTTGCCGAGCTCAACCCGTCGGCGGCCGCGCACCACGAGAAGTGCGACGGCTCCGGCTATCACAAGCGCCTCCGCGCCGACACGAGCGACGCCGCGGCCTGCATTCTTGCTGCGACCGAAGTCTACATCGGGCTCACCACCGAGCGCGCCGACCGGCCCCCCTTCTCGGACGCCGACGCCGCTGCCGAGCTCCGCCGGCTGGAAACCGTCGGCGCGCTCGAGGCCCGCGCGACCCGAGCCGTACTCCTCGCCGCCGGGCACGGCGAACCCGCAGCCCGCACCCGCCGGCGAGCCGACAACCCTGGTGGCCTCTCCCGTCGCGAGCTCGATGTCCTCGGCCTCGCCGCGAAAGGCCTCACCACCCGCCAGATAGCCGACCGCCTCGTCATCTCACCCAAGACCGCCGACCACCACATCCAACACATCTACGCCAAGATCGACGTCTCGACGCGGGCCGCGGCCGCGCTCTGGGCAATCCAGCACGACGTCGTACGCTAGCCGAGCGTCAATAGCGGCGAGTCGCGTCAGCAGGCGGAGGCCTGCGGCGACCGGCAGTCGTCGCAGCTCCCATGCAGCACGACCTCGTGGTCGTGGAGACCGACGTCGAGCCGGCGGGCCGCGAGCGCGAGCGCCCGCTCGAGGCCGGGATCGGAGAACGGCTCGACCTTGCCGCAGTCGTCGCAGACGAGGTGATGGTGGTGCTCGCCGCCGGCGTGTGAGGGCTCGAAGCGGGCGACCCCGTCCCCGAGCTCGACGCGCTGGACGAGGTGCAGGTCGACGAGCTGGTCGAGCGCGCGGTAGACGCTCGCGATCCCGACCCGGCCCCCGTCGGCACGGATCCCGTCGAAGATCTCCTGCGCGGAGCGGCAGCAGGGTTGGGCGCCGAGGTGCTCGACCACCGCCCGGCGGGCGCCGCCGTTGCGGAGCCCCTGGGCCTGCAGGCCGGCGATCGCCCTTGCGCTCCAGTCGTCGTGTGGCGGGCGGGCATCAGAGTGCATGGAATAGATGATATCAATTCTCATTAGCTGCTAGGCTGGCAGCCGTGCTTTCGAGAGCCGTTCTCTTTTCTGGAGCCCTGGCGCTTGCGGTCGGACTCGCCGGCTGCGGCCGCGGCGCGAGCGACGGCGTCCCCCGAAAGAAGATCGTGGCGGCCTTCTATCCGCTCGCCTTTGCGGCCGAGCAGATCGGTGGGAACGGTGTCGACGTGAAGAACCTCACGCCTGCCGGCGCCGAGCCGCACGACCTCGAGCTGACTCCGAGCGACGTCCGGGTTGTCGATGGGGCCGCACTCGTCCTCTACCTCGGCAACGGCTTCATGCCCGGTCTCGAGACAGCGGTTGCGCAGCGCGAGGGTCGGTCGCTCGATCTCCTCGCCGGAAAGACGCTCCTGACGGGCCGGGAGGCGGGTAGCGGCACGAGCCTCGATCCGCATGTCTGGCTCGACCCGGTTCGCTACGCCGCGATCGTCGGCGCGATCGGTCGAGCCCTGGGCGACAAGGCGGCGACGGCGAGCCTCGTCTCGCAGGTCGACCTGCTTGACGCGGAGTACAAGCGCGTGCTCGCCCACTGCCGGCGGCACGAGATCGTGACGAGCCATGCTGCGTTCGGGTACCTCGCCGCTCGCTACGGGCTGCGGCAGATCCCGCTCGAGGGGCTCGCGCCGGAGGCCGAGCCCTCGGCCAAGGACATAGCCCGCCTCGTCGACGCCGTTCGCGCGTCGGGCGCGACGACAGTCTTCTTCGAGCCGCTGGTCTCGCCCAAGCTCGCCCAGACGGTCGCGCGCGAGGCGAAGGTCCAGACGGCGGAGCTCGATCCGATCGAGGGGCTCTCCTCCGATTCGATCGCCTCCGGCAGCAACTACTTCACGGTGATGCGCGCCAACCTCGCCGCCCTGCGCACCGCACTCGAATGCACGCCGTGACGCCGGCCGTGGAGCTCGAGGACGTCTCGTTCGCCTATCGACCCGGCGTTCATGTGCTCGAGCACGTCTCGCTCACGGTCGCTCCGGGAGAGTTCGTCGCGATCGCCGGGCCGAACGGCGGCGGCAAGACGACGCTGCTTCGGCTCGTTCTCGGGCTCGAGCGTCCGACGGCGGGCGCCGCCTTGGTGTTCGGGCGGCCGAGCACGGCGAAGGCCGGCGGGGATACCCGGATCGGCTACCTGCCCCAACGTGCCCACCTTATCGGCGAGGCGCCGGTGACGGTGCGCGAGGTCGTCTCGACGGGGAGACTCGCCCCGACCGGGATCTGGGGGCCGTTGCGGAGCCGCGACCGTGAGGTGGTGGGGCGGGCGATCGAGACCGTCGGGCTCTCGGCGCGGGCCGACGCACCGCTGCGGACGCTCTCGGGCGGGATGCAGCAACGTGCCCTGATCGCCAAGGCTCTGGCGTCGGAGCCGACGCTGCTCGCGCTCGACGAGCCGACGACCGGAGTGGACGCGGAATCGCAGGAGTCGCTCGGCATCCTGCTCGAGCAGCTCCGCGAGGAGCTCGGCGTGACGATTCTCTACGTCTCGCACGAGTTCGGTGCCGTCGAGCACGTCGTCGACCGGATCGTGCTCGTCCGCGGCGCCGTGGTCTACGACGGGCCGCCGAGCGGGCTCCCCGGCGTGTGGCACGACCCTTCGCACCACCATGCTTGACCTCGAGTTCATGCGGCTCGCGCTCGCGACGGGCGCCGTTGTCGGGTTGCTCGCCCCGGCGGTCGGGTTCTTTCTCGTCGAGCGGAAGGCGTCGCTGATCGGCGACGGCCTCGGGCACGTCGCCTTCGCCGGCGTCGCCGTCGGCTACCTGCTTGGGATCTCGCCCGTGCTGACCGCGCTCGTCGCCGCGGTGATCGGCGCGCTCGCAATCGAGTGGCTTCGCACTCGTGGACGCACCGCCGGCGATCAGGCCCTGGCGCTCGTCTTCTACACGGGCATCGCGGCAGGCGTGGTGCTCGTCTCGAAGGCCGGCGCGCTCAACGTCAATCTGTTCCAGTTCCTCTTCGGCTCGATCCTCACCGTCACCCGCAACGACCTCTGGACCGTGCTCGTGCTCGGGATCGGCGCGCTCGCCACGATCGTCGTGCTCTTTCGCGGCCTCGTAGCGACCGTGCTCGACGAGGAGGGGAGCCGCGTGGCAGGCGTGCCGGTGACGCGGCTCAACGTCGTCGTGGCGGTGCTCGCGGCTCTGACGGTCGCCGTCTCGATGCGGATCGTGGGGATCCTGCTGATCGCGGCGCTGATGGTGCTGCCCGTGATCGCGGCCAACCGCGTCGCCTGGAGCCTGCGCTCGACCTTCGGGCTCTCGATGGCGTTCGGGCTCGGCTCCGTCCTCTCGGGCCTCTCACTCGCCTATTACGCCGATCTGCCCCCGGGTGGGACGATCGTGCTCGTCGCTGCGGGGGCGTTCGTGCTCTGCTCGGCCGGCAGTGCAGTCGCCCGGCGCGTCTGACCTGTGATGGAATGGGCGCGATGTCTCGCGTCGTCCTGACCGGCTCCGATCTCACCCTGTCCGACGTCCTCGCGGTCGCCCGGGCAGGGGCGCAGGTCGACCTCGACCCTGCAGCGCTCGAGGCGATGGCGCGCTCGCGCGCCGTGGCGGAACAGGCCGTCGCCGCCGGGGCTCCCGCCTACGGGGTTACGACGGGGGTCGGCAGCCGCAAGACCTTCGACGTCGAGGCGGCGGGCCACGACCGGCTCCTGATTCGTCAGCACCGCATCTCGCAGGGCGCCCCCGTCGCCCACGAGGTCGTGCGGGCCGCCGCGCTCCGCCTCGCAAATGCTCTCGCGCGGGCGACGACGGTGGCCCGGCCGGAGCTGGCAGCGCATCTCGTGGCGGCGCTCAACGACGATCGCCTGCCGGTGATCCGCACGCTCGGCTCGATCGGCCAGAGCGACCTGGCGCAGATGGCGGACCTCGCGGACGGGATCCTCGACGGCTTCGACCTCGTTCCCGGCGAGGCGATCTCGCTGCTCAACCAGAGCGCGTTCTCGACGGGGTACGGGGCGCTGGCCTTCGTCGACGCCTGCACCCTGCTCGACGTCTTCGACCACGCGGGGGCGCTCGACCTCGAGGGCTTCGGCGGGAACCGCAACTCGATCCATCCGGCGATCGGCGAGGCGCGCCCCTACCCGGGCCTGCAGGCGACGCTCGCTCGCCTGGGAGCGCTACTCGAGGGTAGCGAGGTCGAGGCCCGCAACCTGCAGGACCCGCTCACGTTCCGCACGATCGCGCAGCAGAATGGGGCTGCGCATGATGCCTTCGGCTTCGTCGCCTCCCAACTCGCGATCGAGCTCAACGCGGCACAGTCGAACCCGCTCGTCGTCGTCGCGGAAGGCCGTGTGATCTCGGTCGGCAACTTCGAGGTGCAGCCGCTCGCGACGGCACTCGACCTGGCCCGCCTTGCGCTCGCCCCGGTGATCTCGACCGCAGCCGAGCGCGCCGTCAAGCTCCTGCAGGCTCCGCTGACGGGGCTTACCGAGGGTCTCGGCGCCAGCCCGGCGATGGCCGAGAGCGCGCTCAGCGAGTACGGCATCGCCGTCCAGGCGATTGCAGTCGAGGCGCGGCTGCTGGCCCAGCCCGTCTCGTTCGAGCTCGTCTCGACGACGCAAGCGGAGGGAATCGAGGACAGGATGACGATGGCGCCGCTCGCCGCCCGGCGACTCGACTCGATGGTCGAGCTCGGCGCCCGCGTCGCCGCGGTGGAGTTGATGTTTGCGGCGCAGGCCTGCGACATTCGTGGTGTCCCGCTCGGCGTCGGCACCACCCGACTGCGCGAGGCGGTACGCCGTTTCATTCCCTTCCTCGAGCCGGGAGCCTCGCTCCCCGACCTCGAACCGCTCGTCGAGGAGATTCGCTCGGGTCGGCTCTGCGCCTGACGATGGCCGGCTTCGACATCCATCAGCACCTCTGGCCGCCGGGCTTCGTCGCTGCCCTGCGGGCACGGACGTCTACCCCACGGCTCGAGAGCGATCTGCTCTGCTGCTCCGAAGGCGACTATGCCATCGAGGTCGCCGCCCATGATCTCGGACGCCGGCTCGAGTTGATGGATCGGTCGGGGATCGACACTGCTGTCGTGTCGCTGCAACCCACGCTCGGCATCGCGCAGCTTGGCCCCGGCGAACGTGACGGGCTGGTCGCGATCTGGGAGGACGATGTCCTCGAGCTCGCGGCCGCCGCACCCGGGCGCATCGTGCCGCTCGCCGTCGACCGGCCCCGTGCGGGCTTTGCCGGTGTCTCGGTCGGCGCCGATCGGTTCGACGATCTCGACGCGCTCGCTCCGACGTTGGAGTCGCTCCGGGGCTCCGGCTTCCTGTTCGTCCACCCGGTCGCCGGGTCGTCGCCGCTCGGGTTGCCGGCCTGGTGGCAGGCCGCGGTCGACTACACGTCCCAGATGCAACGCGCCTATCTCAGCTGGCTCGCACACGGGCAGGAGCGCTGGCCCGACGTCCGGATCGTCTTCGCGATCCTCGCGGGCGGTGCCCCGATCCAGCTCGAGCGACTCACCTCACGTGGCTTCGACGTCCGTTCGCTGCTGCACCGCAATCTCTTCTTCGACACGGCCTCCTACGGGCGCCGGGCGCTCGAGTTGTCGATCCAGACCTACGGGGTCGAGCAGCACGTCTTCGGCAGCGACGCGCCCGTCGTCGACCCCGACCATGCGGTCGGGGCCCTCGAGGGCTTCGGCGCCTCCGTGGCCCGGCTCGTGCGTGAGGACAACGTCGCGCGCCTGTTCGATCGTCAGGCCGGCGGCGGGTTCTGATCGAGCCACCAGCGGGCGATGTCGACGCGCCGCATGAACGTCACGTGCTCCTTGCCGCCGGCGTGCTCGAGAAACGCCCGCATGACAGCTGCTCGCGCCGCCTGACCGCTCCACCGAGCGTGCACGGCGACCGTCATCATCGCCGTGCGACCCTCGAGGACGAGCTCGTCGAGCCCCATGACGAGCGTCTCCAGAAAGTCTTTCGGGCTTGCGAACCCCGGGTTCATCAAGAAGCGGCTGTCGTTGTAGGTCTTCGAGTACGGGACGACGAGGAACGGCCGCCCCAGGCACATCGCGTAGTACGGAACGTCATCCGCGCAGCCGTCCGAGTCGTAGATGAAGCCGCCTTCCTCGATGAGCAGCTCGCGCGTCGACTCGCTCGGCCACGAGGGGCAGTTCCACCCAACGGGCCGCAATCCGAGTGAGCGCTCGTAGGAAGCAACTGCTCGCAGGAGGTGCTCACGCTCCTCGTCGCGAGGCATATCCCAGAGCGGGATCCAGCGCCAGCCGTGGCCGAGCAGATCGTGCCCGTGCTCGTTCATCCAGGTAGGTACGAGGGGGTTCAGCTCGAGCGCGACCGCGGCGGCGGACACCGTGACCGGGACGGCTGCCTCGTCGAAGATCCGTGCGAGCCGCCACACCCCGGCCCGGCTGCCGTACTCGTAGTGCGCTTCGGTACCGGGGTCCCGGCGAGGCGGCTGCACACCCGCTTCCGCGTACTCGCCCCAGCCCTCGTTGCGATCGTCGCCCCAGAGCACCGATGCTTCCGAGCCCTCCTCGTAGACGAGGACGAGATTGATCGCGATCTTCGCGCCGCCCGGCCAGCCGATGTCGGGTGGCGTGCGGCCGTAGCCGATGAGGTCGCGCTGTCTGACGCGATCGGGGATCACGCCGTCCGCCGTTCCGCGAGCACGCGCTCGAGCGCTGCGAGCAACGCGTCGTTCTCAGCGGCCGTCCCGATGCTGATCCGGACCAGTGAGCCGAGGGATCTGATCACGACTCCGTGCTCGAGGACGGCGGCAGCGAGGGCTCGAGCGCCGTCGGGCTCGTCTGCGCACGCGACCGCGATGAAGTTCGCGGTCGACGGATGGGCTGCCAGACCGAGGGCGCGCAGGGCGGGGAGGAGTCGTTCGCGCTCCTTCGTGATCCGTTCGATCTGGTGTGCGTGGTAGCTCTCGTCGTCGAGGGCGGCAAGTCCGGCGTGAAGCGCCGGCGAACCGATCGAGCTGCCGGGGACGAGAAAGCGGTCGACGTAGTCGATCATCTCCGCCGACCCGACGGCGTACCCGACCCGGACGCCGGCCAGGCAGTACGCCTTCGAGAACGTGCGGGTGACGATGACGTTGGCGAACTCGTGCACGAGTCCCATCGGATTGCGGGCCGGATCGAAGTCGGCATACGCGGCGTCGAGCAGGAGTGGTGCTCCGCACGACGCGATCAGGCGGATCTCATCGAGTTCGAGAGCGTTCCCGGTGGGATTGTTCGGGCTACAGAGAACGACAAGCCGCGTCTCCGCGGTGATCGCCTGGACGGTTCGATCGACGTCGAAGTGGAAGCCGTTCTCGTCCAGGGTGAGCGGCACCGCGACGACGTCGGCCTCGAGAGCATCGAGGCGTCGCCGATACACCGGCCACGAAGGATCGGGGATGACGACAGAGTTCCCTGCGCGGAGGAACGTCCGAAAGACAGCGTCGATCAACTCCGTCGAGCCGGCGGTGACGAGCACCTGCGTCGCCGCCACACCGTGGCGGCCGGCGAGAGCGAGCCGGAGCGCCGGCATCGGCGGCGGCGAGAGATTGGCATCGAGGAACGCCCGCTCGAGCGCCTCGCGAACGCGGGGCGAAGGCGGTTCGGTGTTCTCGTTCGATGCCAGCCGAATCAGGCTCGGGTCGCCGGCGGAGGCGGCGAGGTGCGCCAGATAGGCGGCGTTCGACGGAAGCGTCCGCGCGGCGGGAACGACGAGCTCGTCGATTGAGAGGGCGCCGCGCACGCTACGCCTCGAGGATCTCCCGTAGCTCAACGACACGGCCGCCCTCGAGCAGCGAGCGCTCACAGGCGAGCGCCGTCGCGAGCGTCCCGAGCGCGTCATGCGGTGTGCAGAAGACGGCGCCGGGTGCCTTCGCCTCGACTGCGTCGAGAAAACGGCTGATCGATCGCTCGAATGGATGCACCACCATGGTCTCCTTGACGCGTTCCTCTCCCACTTGCCCGGTGAGCGTGAAGGCAGGGTCGAGCTTGATCCGCAGCGTCGCGGTTGGCGAGAGGACGTCGAGCGCGTACGACCCCGGCTGTCCCTGCCGCGTCCACGCGAGCAGCACCGTCCCCACGGCACCGTTCTCGAATCGGAGCGTGATCGTGGCGGCGTCTTCGATGTCGCCGGAATCCTCGAGCTCACTCTGAGCGAGGTGAGTTGTCGTGGCCGCGACCTGAACGGATGCGACCTCGCCGGCAACCGCACGCTGGAGGTCGAGCTGGTGGCTACCGCGCTCGAGCAGGTTGCCGCCACCGCCCGATCGCTCGAGGAACCACGGCCGGGCCGCAGTGGGCCCAACGCTGACGCCCCAGAGGTAGGCGACCGGATCGTTCCCGAGTGCGACCTTCAGGTGCTCGAGCGCCTCGGTCGCGTGCCACTGGTACCCGATGGCGCAGACGACTCCGGTGCGATCGGCGGTCGCGGCGATGGCTCGGGCATCGTCGAGTGTCCGAGCAATCGGCTTCTCGAGGAACACGTGAAGCCCGCGCTCCATTGCGGCAACGGCCGGTTCGCGATGGAGCAGTGGCGGCGTCGCGACCCACACCGCGTCGAGCTCCTCCGTCGCGAGCAGCTCGTCCCAGGCCTGGTATCCGCGAGCTCCGGCGGGGGCGAGCTTCGTCGCCTTCTCGAGATCGATGTCGCACACCGCGACGACCTCGTGACCGAGCTTGCGGAGGACGAAGACGTGGTCGGTGGCGATCCAGCCGGCACCGATCAGACCGATGCGGAGGGGAGCGGCCATGCGCCAACTCTATTTCGTGCGCACGCCCGGCGCGCCGCCTCGACCGCCGGCGCATAGGCTGCCGCCATGGGAGGGCGCCTCGAAGGCCGATCGGCCGTGATCACGGGCGGCGCGTCGGGGCTCGGGCGCGCGATCGCCCTGCGATTCGTGAAGGAGGGCGCGTTCGTGGTGGCCGGCGACATCCGACCCGATCCGGTGGAGGGGGGAGCGCCCGTCGCCGAGCTGCTCGGATCGAGCGGCACCTTTCTCGCCTCGGATGCCTCGTCGGCCGACGACGTCGATCGGCTCGTCACGACCGCGGTCGAGCGCTGCGGCCGCCTCGACGTGATGGTGTGCAACGCGGGTGTCTCGGGCCGCTGGTCCAAGGGCCTGCTCGAGACGACCGAGGAGGACTGGGACGCGATCATGGCCGTCAACCTGCGCGGCGTCTTCCTCGGTACGAAGCGCGCGGTGGCAGAGATGGTCGCCCAGGAGCCGAGGGACGAGGTCCGCGGCCGGGTCGTGATCATCTCCTCGCAGCAGGGGATGATCGGCCCACCGGGCCATGCCGCCTACGCAGCCAGCAAGGGCGGCGTCGTCAACTTCGTTCACCAGGTCGCTGTCGACTTCGGCCCGCGCGGCGTTCTCGTCAACGCTGTCGCGCCGGGCAAGATCCTCACCGGCAATCCGGCCGGGATGGGCGAGGAGCTGCTCGACTATGCACGCGCGCGGACACCGTTCCACCGGCTCGGCCGGCCCGACGATGTCGCGGGGGCGGCCCTCTTTCTCGCATCCGACGATGCCGGCTACGTGAGCGGCGTCAACCTGCTCGTCGACGGCGGCTGGATGGCGGCGTGAGCCAGAGGGTAAGAGGCTCGAGCCCGAGGCGCTCGAGGTCGGCATCGAGCTCGGCGCACCACGCGCCGACTCCGGCGAGCACGACCTCGTAGTCGTTACGCCGGTACTCGGCCACCTGCTCCGCCATCTGACTCAGCGCCTCGGCGGCCGTCTCCGGGGCGAGATCTTCGGGCGGGAGCTGCATCAGCCCGTAGCCCGCTGCCCGGAGCGCGGGCAGCAGCTCGACGAGAAGGGCCTCGGGCACGATCGCGACCTTCTCGGATCGTGGGTCGGTCGTGATCACGGTCGCTCCAGAAGGGCGATCAGCCGCGCGTTCTCCTCGGCGGGGTCGTAGTCCGGGAACCAGTGGCGGATGCCCGTTCGGCGCGGCATCGGCAGGTTACGGCTCGCCAGTTCCGCGCGAAGCTCCTCGAGGAAGATCCCCTCGCCGTCGACCACCGTCGTGTCGTCCCGGCCGATGTTCGGCTCACCGCCCCATGTCGGCGACGAGGGCTGGAACGACACGCCCATCGTGGGGCTCGAGTCGATCCCGATCATGACGACGTCGTCGCCGGCCGTGACGTGCGGCTCCATCGTGGCGGCGACCGTGCGCGCCAGGCGGCGACAGTGAGCCCGGAAGAGCGGCGTGTCGGCCTGTTCGCGCACCCACCAGAAGCGGCGCACGCCGCCGAACGCGAGCTCGGGGCACGGCATCTGGCGGATCACCCACCCACGCTCGAGGAGGATGTCGATCACCGGCTCCCACACGGCGGGTGTCTTGGCGCCGCCGAGCGTCTTCGCGTTCTGGTTGAGCAGGCAGTGGGCGAGGAACGCGACGCGGGCCACCGTCTGGTCAGCCCTCGAAGTCGAGCAGCACCTTGCCGAGCTTGCCCGGCTCCTGCAGCCGGTCGAAGGCGGCGGCTGCCTCGGCCGCCGGGAAGACCGAGTCGACGAGGGGGACGATCCGCCCCGTCGCGAGGTGCGGCACGACCTCGCGGGCGAACGCCTGAACCGCAGCTGCCTTCTCCTCGAGCGGCCGTGCCCGTAGGACCGTGCCCATCACGCGGGCACGCCGACCCATCAGCTTCCGCAGATCGAGCGGTCCCCCGGTGCCGCCACCGGTGCCGACGATCACGATCCGCCCCTTGACGGCCAGGGCGAGGAGATCGGGATCGAGGTTCGGCGCGCCGACGAGCTCGAGAATGACGTCGGCGCCCCCGTCCGCCACGGCCCGGTCGACCAGATCGTCCGGTGCGATGACGGTGGCGCCGAGCTTCGCGACGTCGCCGCGAAGCGCCTCGGTGCGGACGGTTGCGAGCACGCGGGCGCCCGCGATCGCCGCGATCTGCACCGCGGCCGTGCCGACGCCGCCGTTCGCGCCGTTGACGACGAGGAGCTCGCCGGGCCGGAGCTGCGCCTGCGACATGACGGCGTCGTGGGCCGTGACGAAGACCTCGGGGACGGCGGCCGCCGCGCGGTCGTCGAGGGACTCGGGAACGGGGGCGACATGCCGCTCGTGCACGAGGACCCGCTCGGCGAGCCCGCCTCCACCCACGATCCCGAAGATGCGTTCACCGACGGTGAATCGGCGTGACGTTGGGCCGCAGGCGATCACGGTTCCCGAGACCTCGATCCCGGGAACGTCGGGTGGGGATCCGGGAGGCGCGGGATACCGACCCTCGCGTTGCGCGACGTCGGCGGGGTTCAGCCCGGCGTAGCGGACTGCGACGAGGACGTCGTCACCGGTCGGCACGGGGTCGGGTCGCTCGAGAAGATCGACGACCTCGTTTCCGCCGGCCCCGCCGAAGACGACAACGCGCATGGTCGGAGCGTATGCGACAGGGCGCGAGGCCGGGTCGGTACGCTCGCGCCTTCCGACGTACGCCGTCAGCGACGGCTGCGCTCTTCCCCGCGGAGGTCTCCGAAGTGCTCGCAGCTGTCTGCGCCCGAATCACGCCCGATGATCCGCTCGCCGGTCTCGAGATCCGTGACGTCCCGGAGCCGACGGCACCGGAGGGCTGGGAGGTCATCGACGTTCGCGCAGCCGCGATCAATCACCACGACCTTTTCAGCCTGCGGGGCATCGGGGTCACCGAGGACGAGGTCCCGGTCATCCTCGGCACCGACGTGGCCGGCGTCACGGCCGAGGGGCGAGAGGTCGTCGTCCATGCGGTGCTCGGGAACCCCGAGCCGGGTGAGGACGAGACGCTCGCCGCCGACTTCCACGTCTTCTCGGAGCGGGGCGTGCCCGGCACGCTGGCCCAGCGGATGGCCGTCCCGACGCGCAACCTTCTCCCCAGGCCCGCAGGCCTCTCCTTCGTCGAGGCGGCATGCCTCCCCGTCGCCTACCTGACCGCCTATCGGATGCTTTTCAACCGCGCCGGCCTGCGACCGGGGCAGACGGTCCTCGTTCAGGGTGCGGGCGGCGGCGTCTCGACCGCGGCGGTGCTGCTCGGGACGGCCGCGGGGCTCGTCGTCTACGTGACGAGCCGCAGCGAGGAGAAGCGGGCCCACGCGCTCGAGCTCGGTGCGGCCGGCGCGTTTGCCCCCGGCGCCCGACTCCCGCAGCGTGTCGACGCGGTGCTCGACTCGGTCGGCAAGGCGACGTGGGATCACTCGCTCAAGTCGCTGCGCACGGGCGGCACGGTCGTCGTCGCCGGAGCAACGAGCGGCCCGGACCCGTCGGCCGATCTGGCGCGGATGTTCTGGCGCCAGCTCACGGTCCGCGGCTCGTCGATCGGGACGATCGACGAGTTTCGCGAGATGTGCTCCTTTATGGTGCAGAGAGACGTGAGGCCACTCGTCGACTCCGAGTACGCACTCTCCGACGCGCGAGCCGCCTTCACGCGCCTTCACGACGGCGCCGAGTTCGGGAAGATCGTTGTCGTCCCCTAGCGGTCACCGCGAGGGAGGGGCGCCGCTGCCGCGGCTCGGCTTCATCGGGCTCGGCAACCTCGGCCGCCACCTCGCTGCGAGCCTTCTCCGCGAGGGGTTCCCGCTCACCGTCAACGACCGTGACAGGGAGGCCGCGCAGTCGTTGCTCGCGGCGGGTGCACAGTGGGCGGACACTCCGCGAGAGGTCGGCGAGGCGTCGGAAGCCGTGTTCACGTGTCTCCCCTCGCCGAGCGTGGTCACCGAGGTTCTCACCGGCAAGGCCGGCCTGCTCGATGGGCTGGGACCGGGCGGCGCCTGGATCGACTCGAGCACCAACGACCGGCACGAGCTCCAGCGCCTTGCCGAGCTCGCAGAGGCTCGCGGCGTCCACTGTCTCGAGGCACCTGTGACCGGAGGCGTTCACCTTGCCGCATCGGGGCAGATCACGGTTCTCGTCGGCGGTGACGCTGATGTCTTCGCCTCCTACCGGCCGGCCTTCGAGGCGATCGGGGACAGGGTCTTCTATATCGGCCCGCTCGGCAGCGCCTCCGTGATCAAGGTGATCACGAACATGCTCGCGTTCATCCACCTCGTCGCCGCCGGCGAGGCGCTGATGCTCGCGAAGCGTGGTGGCCTGGACCTCGCGCAGTCGTTCGAGGTGATCAAGGCGAGCTCGGGCACGAGCTTCGTCCACGAGACCGAGAGCCAGGTGATCCTGAACGGCAGCTACGACATCGGCTTCACGATGGACCTCGCCTGCAAGGACCTCGGCTTCGCCCACGAGCTCGGCGAGGAGTTCGGGGTCCCGCTCGAGCTCGCCTCGCTGGTGGAGCAGATCTTCATCCGCGCGCGGGAGGAGTACGGCGGCTCCGCCTGGTCGCCGATGGTCGTGAAGCTCCTCGAGGATGCGCTCGGCACCGACCTGCGCGCGCCCGGCTTTCCGGAACAGATAACGGCGTAGGAGTCAGGCGCAGCCTGACCCGCGCCTGCCTACCGCTGGCTGTTCGGCCCGGAGACCGGCGTCAGGTGCAGCTCGTCGCTCTCGTAGGGATGGCGTGCAGCCACGTCCTCGTCGAGCTCGACGCCGAGCCCGGGCGTCTCCGGTGGGATCACGTACCCATCCTCCCACTGAATAGGCTTCCTCAGGATCTCGCTCTGAAAACCGCCCCACTCGCGGATCCCCTCGAGCACGAGGAAATTCGGCGAGCACGTGGCGAGCTGGATGTTCGCCGCCCCGATCACGGGCCCGCAGTAGAGGTGAGGCGCGATCTGGGCGTAATGCGCCTCGGCCATGCCGGCGATCTTCTTCGCCTCAAGCAGCCCTCCGACGCGGCCGAGATCCAGCTGCAGGATCGAGGCGGCGCCCATCTCGAGGATGCGGGAGAACTCGTACTTCGTCGTCAGGCGCTCGCCCGTCGCGATCGGGATCGTCGTCGACCGACGGACACGCGCCATCTCCTCGGGCATCTCCGGCGGGGTCGGCTCCTCGAACCAGAGCGGGTCGTACTTCTCGAGTCGCCGCGCGACGCGGATCGCACCCGCCGGTGTGAACTGACCGTGAGTGCCGACGAGAAGGTCGCAGCTGTCCCCCACCGCTTCGCGGACAGTGCGGACGTAGCGCTCGCAGCGCTCGAGCTCCTCGAGGCCGGGCTGGCGGGGGTCGAACGTCGAGAACCGGCCGGCCGGGTCGAACTTGAGCGCCGTGTGCCCGAGAGCCGCGTACTCGGCCGCTCGCTCGCCCGCGAGAGCCGGGTCGAAGTAGACGTCGGTCGCGTCGCCGGGCTCGCCGTACAGGTAAGTGTAGCCCCGCAACCGCTCGTGCACGCGTCCGCCGAGGAGCTCGTAGACGGGCTTGCCGACCGACTTTCCGACGATGTCCCACAGCGCCATCTCGATGCCGCTGAGCACGCCGACGAGCGAGATATCCGGCCGACCCGAGTAGCCCTGTCCGTAGACGTCCCGCCACAGCCGCTCGATCCGAAACGGGTCGGTGCCGATCACATGACGGTCGCAGACGTCCTCGATCATCCGCGTCACGACGTGCGGCCCGAACGAGGCTCCGTAGACCTCGCCGATGCCCTCGATCCCGTCCTCGGTCGTCAGCTTGAGAAAGACGAAGTAGCGCCCGCCGAAGCCGGGCGGCGGGTTGCCGACGACGAACGTCTTGAGTGTCGCGATCCTCATTGCGCTGGAATGTTGTACCAAATACGGAACATCAGCGAGGCGTGGCGGCGCGGTGGGGTCAGTCTGCGGTCGACGTGCGCGACGAGTAGGCAGGCAGCCAGCCGACGAGCTCCGAGAGCATCGCCCCGTGCCTCCGTAGGCAGGCAACGACGGTCTCGTGACGCTCGGGCGTGACCCGCGAGCGGGGGATCAACGCCGTCAGAGCTGCGAGGGTCGTGTCGGCGCTGTTCCGCACGGGGACCGACCCGGCGTAGAGCCCCTTCGCGGTCTCGTCCCAGTTCTCGGCCAAGCCGTGCAGACGCACCTCGACGAGGATCCTCCGCAACTCGGGCATGCCGCCGAGACGACGGCCGGTCGGTGTGATCATCGTCCTTCCTGCGAAGAGTGCGGTCACCGCCTCTTCCGGCTGGCTCGCGAGGACGACCCGACCGCTGGCCGATGCGAACGCCGGTGACTTCGACCCGACGTGCGTGACGTACCGCACGGGCTGTGACGTCTCCTCCATCGCGATGTAGAGGGACTCGTCGCCGTCCACGACTGCGAGCGCGATCGTCTCGTCGAGCTCGTCCAGAAACGACGCGGCGACCGTTCGGAACGCCGTCACGATCGGAAGCTCCGTCGTGTTCGAGCCGAGCCGCAGCGCCCGGATGCCGAGTCCGTAGCGTCCGTCCGGCTCGCGTACAGACCAGGCGCGATCGACGAGCACGCCGCAGATCCGGTGCACGGTGCTCTTCGGGAGATCGAGCTCGCGGGTCAGATCGGCAAGGGTCAGCGAGCCGCGCGCCGCAATCAGGTCGAGGATCCGGAGCGTCGCGTTGACCCCCGAGGACGGCGAGCGGGTATCGGTTCCTTCGGCCGCCGGCCGGCGCGACTGGGTCTCGAGCGCCGGCTCCATGAGATCACGATACTCCGGCGAATGCCAGATGTCGAACGCCGGTCTGGTGGCCGCGACGCTTGACAGGGAATGCGCGGATCTGTCATAAGAACAGCTTCAGGCTGGGACGGGAGTCCATCGACAGAACGCAATGTCCACCGGGGTACACGTATAGAGTTGCGCAGCGAATCCAACTTTGATCGCGATGGCACGTCCACTACCTATGTCCAGATCGATGTCGACAGTAGAAGGCGAGGAGAGGCTGATATGGAACGAGATCCACTGAAGCGACTCGACGAATACCGGCTCACCCAGGGGACCGAGCTCGAGAACACCCTGATCGACGAGTTCCTGACGGGCGAGGCGAGCCGTGCCGACTTCCTGCGGCACGCGAGCGTCATCGGCCTTTCAGCAACGGCGATCGGAGCCGCTCTGGGAACCGCGGGATACGCGTCACCTGCTCGGGCCGCCACGCGGGCCGTCAAGGCCGGCGGTCGGCTCCGGCTCGGCATCATCCCGGCACCGGCAAGGCCGATGGAGCCGCACCTGTTCGCCGACCACGGCACGCTCGCGACGGGCTCGATCTGCGGCGAGTACCTCACGGCGACGAACGCGGACAACACCCTTTCGCCCTCGCTCGCGATCAGCTGGAAGCCCAACAAGGACGGCACCCAGTGGGCGTTCAACCTGCGCCAGGGCGTCAAGTTCCAGGACGGCTCACCGCTCACGGCGGCCGACGTCATTGCCACCTTCAAACGCAATACGGATCCCGCCATCGGCGGCAGCGCCCTCTCGGCGTTCAAGGGTGTCCTCAAGCCGGGCAACATCCAGGCCGCGAACGGCGGCAAGACGGTCGTCTTCTACCTCGATGCCCCGACCGCTGCGTTCCCGTACCTCTGCAGCAACACCACCTACCAGGCGCTGATCCTGCCGTCGACCTACAAGATCGGCGAGTTCGCGAAGGGTGGGACGACCACCGGTGGCTTCAAGCTCACGTCGTACACGCCGGGTGTCGGTGCCAAGTTCGACCGCAATCCGGGCTGGTGGGGAGGCAAGACACCGCTCGACGGAGTCGACGCGACCTACTACACCGACTCCGCCGCGGTGACCGCGGCGCTCCTGAGTGGCCAGATCGACCTGATCAGCCAGGTCTCGTTTGCCGACAGCCGGGCGCTCTTCGGCAACTCGAAGGTGCAGATCATCTCGGCCAAGGGCACCCCGCATCGCGAGATCTCGATGCTCATCTCGACGGCCGCGGCGATCAAGCCGTTCACGGACCGGCGCGTGCGGCAGGCACTCGCGCTCACGCTCGATCGGCCGGCAATCATCAAGCAGCTGTTCAGCGGCCTGGCAGTCCCGGGCAATGACTCGCCGTTTGCCTCGGTCTACCCGTCGTCGGATCCCACCGTTCCGCAGCGCAAGCAGGATCTCGTGCAGGCGAAGGCGCTGCTTGCGAAGGCCGGCTACGCCAAGGGCTTCCAGGTCACGCTGACGACCGAGAAGTACATCGAGATCCCGCAGCTCGCACAGATTCTCGCGGCCTCGGCGAAGAAGGTCGGCATCGACATCAAGCTCAACATCATCACCTCCGATGCCTACTACGGCGGCACCTATGATGGCGGCGCAACGGGTCGAGGCACGACGCCGTGGCTCAACACACCGCTCAACATCACGGACTACGGCCACCGTGCCGTACCGAACGTCGTGGCCAGCTCCGCCTTCAAGAGCAAGGGCGTCTGGAGCTCCTCGAACTACGCGAACCCGGCGTTCGACAAGGCGTATGACGCTTATTCCGCGGCGTTGACGTTGAAGCAGCAGCGGAAGTACACCGGCATCGCATCCAGGATCCTGCTCGCGGACACGCCGGTGATCATCCCGTACTTCTACAACTGGACGATGGCGGCCTCCAAGAAGGTCACGGGCTACAAGGCCTCTGCCATCGGCACGATGACGGGCCTTTCCAAGACGTCGCTCGCCTAGCACCGGAAGCATGCGCATCAAGGCCGGGTCGCCGTCTCGCGCGGCGGCCCGGCTGACCCATTGAGGGAGGCTCGGATCTACCGGTTCCTGCTGAAGAGGTTCGTCTATGCCCTGATCACGCTGTTCATTCTCAGCGTGCTCGTCTTCGGCGCGTCGACGTTCTTGCCCGGCGACGTCGGCCGGAACGTCCTCGGCGGCTTCGCGAGCCAGCAAGACGTCGACATCTTCAACCATGCAGCCGGAACCGACCGGCCGCTCGTGACACAGTACGTGGACTGGGTCACACATTTCGTCCAGGGTGATCTCGGTACCTCGTTTCAGTACAAGGTCGCCGTCTCGAGCCTTCTCGGTCCCTCGTTTACGAACTCGCTCAAGTTGGCGGCTGTGGCCTTCATCATCCTCGTTCCGCTCAGCATCCTCGGAGGCGCGATCGCCGGCCTGCGGCGCAACAGCCTCACTGATCGGGTGATCACGGTCACAGGCGTGTCGTTCACAGCGATCCCCGAGTTCGTCACCGCGATTGCCTTCATCCTCCTGTTCGGGCTCTGGCTCGGCTGGCTGCCCGTTACGGCGGCCGCCCCCGAAGGCGCCAACATCTTGACGCAGGTCAAGTACCTCCTGCTTCCGGCCTTCGCCCTCGTTGCCGTCGAGTTCGGCTATATCGCGCGCATCACGAGATCCAGCATCGTCGAGAACGTGGATGCGGATTACACGCGCACCGCGTATCTCAAGGGGCTCAAGAAGAAGGACGTCATCGGTCGCCACGTTCTTCGCAATTCCCTCCTGCCGACGATCGCGGTTGTCGCCACCCAGGTCGGGTATCTCATCGGCGGCCTGCTCGTGATCGAGAAGATCTTCAACTACAACGGCATCGGCCTGCGGATCTTCACCGCAGCCGAGAACAAGGATTACCCGGTCCTCCAGAGCGGGGTGATGCTCGTGGGCATCGTCTACCTGGTCGCGACCCTGACCGCGGACATTCTCTACTCGGTCTTCAACCCGCGCATTCGCTTCGGGGGTGACGAATGAGCGCAATGACCGATGATGCTGCGGGCTTCGACCCTGCTGCCGGCCTTGTGCCGACCGAGGCGAAGATCGCGCGCCGGGAGATGGTGCGGCAGCTCATGCGCTCGAAGACGTTCATCGTCGGCACGCTCATCGTTCTCTTCTGGGTGTTCTGGGCGATCACCGGCTCGGCGTTCACTCCCCACGATCCGCTGGAGCAGACGAGCGAGATTCTCAAGGCGCCGAGCTCGAGCGCCTGGTTCGGCACCGACCAGTTCGGCCGCGACATCTTCTCGCGGGTGCTTGCCGGGGCACAGTCGACGCTGAAAGTCGCACCTGCGGCAACCGTGGTCGCGATCACGCTCGGCACGATCCTGGGGCTGATCATGGGCTTCGTCGGTGGTTTCACCGACGAAGCGACAAGCCGCCTCGTCGATGCGATCCTCGCACTCCCCCTCATCGTCATCGCGGTCGTGGTGCTGACCGCACTCGGTTCCTCGAGCATCACTTTGATTTTCGTGATCGGGCTGATCTTCACCTCGCCGATCGCACGGACCGTTCGCGCCACGGTTCTCGGCGAGAGGCAGCTCGACTATGTGCAGGCGGCCCAGCTACGGGGTGAGCGGGGCCCGTACATCATGTTCGTCGAGATCCTGCCCAACATCATGGGCCCCATCATCGTCGAGACGACGGTGCGCCTCGGATACGCGATCTTCGCCATCGCAGGGCTGACGTTCCTCGGCTTTGGCGTCCAGCCGCCGTCGCCCGACTGGTCGCTCCAGATCTCCGAGAACTACACACTCCTCAGCGCCGGCACCTACTGGTGGACCGTGGTCTTCGCGTGCCTTGCCATCACGACGCTCGTGATTGCCGTCAATCTCGTCGCCGACGGGCTCCAGCAGGTGGTGGACGAATGAGCGAGACCGCCGGAGAGGAAGAGCGGGCTCCGCACGCCCTCGAGCTCGAGAACCTCGACGTCGTCTACCGCGTCCGCGGCGACGATCGCCAGGTTCTGCGGGGCGTCACACTCGAGGTGAAGCGCGGAGAGGCCTACGGGCTCGTCGGCGAATCCGGGTGCGGCAAATCCACCGCGGCCCTGGCAATCGTCAACTACCTTCCGCGCAACGGTCGCGTCCGCTCGGGGGGGATCAAGATCGACGGCCGCGACGCGCTGTCGCTCTCGACGAGCGAGCTCAGAGACCTGCGCTCGAGTGCCGTCTCGATGGTCTACCAGAACCCGGGCGCGGCGCTCAACCCGTCGATCAGGGTCGGCAAGCAGGTCGCCGAGGTGTTTCGCGTCCGGGGCGAGAGCGCTTCCGACGCGACCGAGCAGGCGCAGGAGGCACTCAAGCGCGTTCAGATAGCCGACCCGGGCTCGGTCATGGGTCGCTACGCGCACCAGCTCTCGGGCGGCATGCAGCAGCGTGTGATTATCGCGATGGCGCTTGCGACCAACCCTGCCTTGCTCATTCTCGACGAGCCGACGACCGGCCTCGATGCCACGGTCGAGGCGGAGGTGCTCGACCTGGTCGCGGCCTTGCAGGCCGAGCTGCACACGTCGGTGCTCTTCATCAGTCACAACCTCGGGATCATCAAAAAGATGTGCGACCGCGTCGGGGTGCTCTACGCCGGTTGCCTCGTCGAGGAGGGGGATACCGACACGATCCTTGCCGACCCGCGCCATCCCTACACCGTGGGCCTCCTGCGCTGCGTGCCGCGCGGAGGCGTCCGCAAGGATCACGGCCGCCTCGACACGATCCCCGGCTTCATGCCGAACGTCGGCGAGGAGTTGCCGGGCTGCGTCTTTGCCGGCCGCTGCACGCTCGCCGTCGATCGCTGCCACACCGAGGTGCCGGAGGCCCACTCGATCGGCGGCGGTCACATGAGTCGCTGTCACTTCCACGAGCAGGCGCAGACCCTGCCCCGCGAGATGGTTGCAGAGATCACCCTGCCCGCAGTCGATCGTGCGGCGGAGCCCCTGCTCAGCTTCGACGACCTCGGCAAGGTGTTCAAGCAGGGAGGGCATGAGGTTCACGCCCTCGTCGGTGTGACCGCGGCGATCTGGCCGGGCGAGACGCTCGGGCTCGTCGGCGAGTCCGGCAGCGGGAAGACGACGCTGGCGCGGTCGCTGCTCGGGCTTGTCGGGCCGACGTCGGGCTCTGTGCGCTTCGACGGCAGGGATCTCTCGGGTCTCCTCAAGGGACGCTCCAACGAGGATCTGCGGGCGCTCCAGATCGTCTTCCAGAATCCGGATTCGGCCCTCAACCGGCGGCACACGGTTCGCAAGATCATGCGCCGCTCGCTCAAGAAGCTGACGGGCGTGACTGGGTCGGCCGCCGAGAAGCGGACACTCGAACTGATGAGCTCTGTACGCCTCGCGGAGCGCTACGTCAGCGCAACACCCGGCCAGCTGTCGGGCGGGCTCAAGCAGCGCCTTGCGATCGCGCGCTCGTTCGCGGGCAATCCGAAGCTCGTGGTCTGCGACGAGCCGACCTCGGCGCTCGACGTGTCGGTCCAGGCGGCCATCCTCAACCTTCTCGTCGAGCTCCAGGCGGAGCAGCAGGTGTCGTACCTGTTCATCTCCCACGATCTCGGTGTCGTCCGCTACGTCTCCGACCGGATCGCGGTGCTCTATCTCGGCCGCCTGATGGAGCTCGGCCTCTCCGAGACCGTCTACGAAGGCCCTCACCATCCATACACGGAGGCGCTTCTCTCGGCTGTGCCGACCGTCGACGGCGGCGAGCGCCCGCGGATCAAGCTCGAGGGCGACATCCCGAGTGCTGCGAACCCGCCCAGCGGCTGCGTCTTCCACACGCGCTGTCCGCGCCGCATCGGCCCGATCTGCGACGAGACCGAGCCGCCGCTCGTCGAGGTCGAACCGAACCACCTGATGCGTTGTCACATCCCGCTCGACGAGCTGCGTGCGCTACAAGTGAAGACACCGTCGCACGAGTAAGGCTCGTCGCTGCGCCGAACCTGACCGAAGGGAGTCCGTGAAGTGAAGATCCGCGCCGCCGTGCTCGAGGAAGCCGGCGGGTCGAACCTCGTCCATGAGCTCGATCTCGCCCCGCCGCAGGAGGGCGAGGTGCTCGTCCGACTCGTCTCGAGCGGCGTCTGCCGCTCCGACTACAACTCGATCGACGGCACCACGCCAACGCCCTTCCCGATGGTGCTCGGGCACGAGGGTGCAGGTGTCGTCGAGACGGTCGGCCCGGGGGTCACCCGCGTGCGGCCCGGCGACCACGTCGCGCTGTCCTGGACGCCGTGGTGTGGTGAGTGCTCGGAATGCCTGCGCGACCTGCCCCAGCTGTGCGCCACGGCCTGGCCGGCGATGAATGACGCGGGGCTGATGGACGGTACGAGCCGTCTCTCGCGCGAGGGCGAGCGCGTCTACCACTGCTGCTTCCTCTCGACATTCGCCGAGAAGGCGGTCGTGCCGGAGCGGTCGTGCGTTCCGATCCCCAACGATGTCCCCTTCGACGTGGCAGCCCTCGTCGGCTGCGCGATCACGACGGGTGTCGGCGCGGTCTGGAAGACGGCGAACGTGCGCCCGGGCGATCGGGTCGCCGTGATCGGCTGCGGCGGCGTCGGGCTTTCCGCATTGATGGCTGCGGTCGCCGTCGGGGCCGAGCCCGTGGTCGCAGTCGACATGACAGCTGCGAAGGTCGAGCTGGCCAAGTCGTTCGGTGCCTCGAAGGGCGTCGTCTGGGCAGGCAGCGCCGAGGCAACTGCGGAGGCGATCCGGGAAGTGTCGGGCGGCGGTGTCGACTACGCGATCGAGGCGACCGGCAACGGCGAGGCGATGAAGGCCGCCGTCCTCTCGACGCGCAATCGCGGTGCCGCGGTGCTGATCGGGATCGCGCGCGACGACGTGATGCTGACTCTGCCGGCGCGGTCGATCCCGCGGATGGAGCGGCGAATTCTCGGCTCGATCTACGGCTCGGCGAAGCCGGAGCGTGACTTCCTGACGATCCTGGACCTCTACCGCTCCGGTCGCCTGCCGCTCGACCGGCTCATCTCGCATCGGGTCGGACTGGACGAGGTGGACCGGGCGTTCGAACTGATGGGGTCGGGCGAGGCGCTCCGCGTCGTGCTCGAGATCGGAAACGGCAATTCGACGGAAGGAGCGTCATGAATCTCGAGGAGCTGGACGGAAGGATCGGCGAAGGCTGGGGCGGCCTGTCGCCCAACGGCAGCCATGTCAACGTGGTGCTCGCCCACCGGGGCAGCCCGACCGCGGCGGCGGCGATCTCGATGTTCGCGAACCCGAAGCCGGGCCACTCGCCCGTGCTCTGCTGCGTCGGCGCCTCGCAGCCCGAGTACCAGCCGATCTGGCCGCCCACGCTGATGATGAACAAGGCCACGGCGACGACGCCCGAGCAGGAGAAGATGACGTGGGGTGGGGGTCAGCTCGGGATCGGCCAGGCTGTACTCGACTCCGTCGCCGCTGGTCTGATCGAGGCCTCCGGTGACCTGATCGTGCTCGTCGCGATCTGGCTCGACGGCCGCGCCGACGACGAGACGGCGGTTCGCGAGGCGGCTCGTACGGCGGTCGGCAAGGCGATCCGGATGTGCGTCGAGGGCCGCAACCCCGAGGCCGCCGCGCAACTCGTGGCCGATCGAGACTCGCTCCAGAACCCCTTCTACAGCGGCGACTGATGCCTGCTGCAGAGGATCCGCGAATGCGCGCGGTGCTCCTCACCGGCCACGGTGGCCTCGACCGGCTCGTCTACCGGGATGACGTTGCGATCCCGGCGGTCGGGCCGGGCGAGGTGCTGATCCGCGTCTCGGCCGCGGGCGTCAACAACACCGACATCAACACGCGGCTCGGCTGGTACGCGAAGTTGATCCGCTCCGGTGCCGATGCAGCCGCGGCCGGGGCTGCGCCGGACGACGGCGGCTGGACGGGGCTGCCGGTCGCGTTTCCGCGCATCCAGGGTGCCGACTGCTGCGGCCGGATCGTCGGCGTCGGCGAGGGAGTCGGAGAGACCCGGGTCGATGAGCGCGTGATCGTACGCCCGATGATGCGCACGCCCGCTGCGTTCCCGGGCCTGACCTGCTGGACGCTCGGCTCCGAGTGCGACGGCGCCTTTGCCGAGTACGTGGTCGTGCCTGCCCGCGAGGCGTACCGGGTGGAGTGCGACTGGACGGACGTCGAGCTTGCCTCGCTCCCGTGCGCGTACTCGACGGCCGAGAACCTGCTCCACCGGGCCGGCGTGCGTGAGGGCGAGCGCGTGCTCGTCACCGGCGCATCCGGCGGCGTCGGCTCGGCGGCCGTGCAGCTCGCGCGCCGCCGCGGAGCCGAGGTGATCGCCGTTGCCTCGGGGGCAAAGGCCGGGGCGGTGCTCGCGCTCGGCGCAGGTCGGGTGGTCTCCCGTGACGAGGACCTCGTCGGCGCCCTCGGCCAGAATTCGGTCGACATCGCCGTCGACATCGTCGGAGGCACCGGCTGGCCCGCTCTCCTCGACGTGCTCGCACCGGGAGGCCGGCTCGCGAGCTCGGGCGCGATCGCCGGGCCGATCGTCGAGCTCGACCTCCGCACGCTCTACCTGAAGGATCTGACCCTGATCGGCTGTACCGCCCAGGAGGAGACCGTCTTTGCGAACCTGGTCGGTTACGTCGAACGGGGCGAGATCGAGCCGGTCGTCGCCCGCACCTATCCGCTCGAGGAGATCGCGCACGCCCAGGAGGACTTCGTCGCGAAGGGTTTCATCGGCAAGCTCGTGCTCGAAGTCGAAGAGCGCTAGCGGTCAGGCGACGAGCGTGATCGCGTCTGCTCCTGCCCGATGGCAGTCCCGACACCGCGACTACCGACGCACGAGTCAAAGGCCGATTGGCCCTACGAGGTAGTTGTGAAGCCAGCGAGCTCATGCATCCGTGTCAGCCGAGTGGTCGGCGAAGCGGTGGGCAAGGCGATCCGGATGTGCGTCGAGGGCTGCGACCCCGAGGCCGCCGGCCAACTCGTCGTCGATCGCGATTCGCTGCGGAATCCGTTCTACGGCGGTTGCCGCGTGAGAAGTGTAGGTTCCCCGTCGTGGAGCCGTCGGAGGTCGTGCCCGTGCTCGAGCCGGCTGCGGTCGAGTTCATCCAGAGCGGTGTCGCCGTCGGGGTCGCCACGTGTGACGACGAGCTGACGCCGTCGTTCTCTCGCGGGTGGGGACCGGAGGTGTCGGGCGACGGTCGCTCGTTGCGGCTGTGCGTGGCTGCGCCGGCGGGATCGCCGATGCGCTCGAATCTGGAGGAGAACGCAGCCATCGCGGTCGGGTTCAGCCCGCCGACGATCGCCCAGGCCCTGCAGGTGAAGGGGGCCGCGGCAGTGGTGTGTGAGCCCGACGCCGACGACCTGGCGCGGGCGGAGCAGCATCGCCGCCTGTTCGAGGCCGAATGCGCGCGGATCGGCGCCCCGGCAGAGGTGTCGCAGCGGATGTTCGTGGGCGAGCGCCTCGTCGCCGTTGAGATCTCGATCGCCGAGGTGTACGACCAGACGCCTGGGCCTACCGCGGGTCGCCGCCTGTGAGCGAGCTCACGGTTCCGCTCGAATCGATCGGCCCCTGCCTACAGGGTGTGCTTCCTTCCTGGATCGTGACGTGCTCGAGGGAAGGCGTCCCGAACGCGACCGTTCTCTCGATCGTCCGCTACGTCGATTCCGAGCGGGTCGCTTTGACGCGGCAGTTCTTCAACAAGACGAGAGCGAACCTGGACGCCAACCCGCAGGCGCAGGTGGTCGTCGTCGATCCCGGCACCGGCGACCAGTTCGCGCTCGACCTGCGCTACCTGCACACCGAGAGCGAAGGGCCGATCTTCGACGAGGTCGAGGCGAACCTGACCGCCGTCGCCTCGCAGATGGGGATGAGCGATGTGTTCCGTCTTCGCGGCGTCGACATCCACCGTGTGCTTCGTAGCGAGCCGTTCGGCGAGACCGCCGCGCCGATGCGGGAAGGCGGTGCCGCCCCGGACACATTGCCGCTGCTCGACGAGTTCGTGCGCCGGCTCACGCTCTGCGTCGATTACGCGGACGCAGCGCGCGTGGGGTTGGAGGCGCTCGACGACCTGTTCGGCTTCGCCTACTCGGTTCTGCTCACCGCGGACGAGCGCGGCGACCGGCTCTTCGCCGTCTCGAGCAACGGTTATGTCCCTTCCGGTGTCGGGGCCGAGGTACCGGTCGGCGTCGGCCTGGTCGGGGTTGCGGCCGAGCGCTTGAGGGTCGTCTGCATCCCGAGCCTCGTGCGCAGCCGGGCGATGGACGCGGCGCTCAGGGAGAGCCTGCGTCGTAGCGGTGCCGAGCCTTCAGGGGCTGAGATCGAGCTGCCGGGCCTCGAGCGCGTCCAGAGCGCCGCCGCCGTCCCCCTGCTTGCCCGCGGCGAGTTGACAGGGGTCCTCTACCTCGAAGCCGAGCGGGAAGGCGAGTTCAGCCCGGGCAAGGAACGGCTGTTACGGATTCTCGGCGGGCACCTCGGCGCCGCGCTCGCGGTGCTGCAGGCGGACCGTGGGGAGAGCGACCCGGCCGAGGTGGCGCAGGCGGCCGTTCCCCCCGGGGACCCACTCGCGGTCTCCTACTACCAGGCCGACGACAGCGTCTTCGTCGATGACGCCTACGTCGTCAAGGGCGTCCCTGGCCGGATCCTCTGGAAGCTGCTGCGAGAATGCGGAGCGGACGGGCGCACGGCCTTCAGCAACCGGGAGCTGCGGCTGGACGAGCACCTCGGGCTGCCGGCCGGCAACGACAATCTCGAAGCACGGCTGCTCGTCCTGCGCAAGCGGCTCGCGGCGCTCGAGTGCGGAATCACGCTGGACAGGGTTGATCGCGGCCGCCTCTTGCTCGGTGTCTCGGGGCCGCTGACGCTCGTCGAGGTTCCGACGACCGGGCCGATGCGCCTCGCCCACGAGCCGCCCGTGAGCGGGTAAGCGCAAGATAAGGATGACGTAGCCAACTTCTAGGAGACGCGCGCGCACGGCTCCCCTACGGTCGAGTGGAACCCGATTCCCGACCCGAGAGGAGCATCATGTCCCCCGAGATCACCACCACCAAGCCGTACTCCGTCGCAGCCGGCGAGGGCCTCGAGAAGTTCTGGTGGAAGAGCGGTCAGATGACCGTCAAGGCCGGCGGCGCGGAAACCGCCCACGCGTTCGCGCAGATCGAGACCGACGATCCGCAGGGCAGCGGTACGCCCCTGCACCTGCACCACAACGAGGACGAGACGTTCTACGTGATCGAGGGCGAGGTCACCGTCGTCGTCGGCGAGGAGCGGATCGACCTCGGCGCCGGCGACTTCTGCTTCGGTCCCCGCGGCGTCCCCCACACCTACGTCGTCCGCTCGGAGCGTGCGCGGATGCTCGTCACGCTCAGCCCCGCAGGGCTGGAGGAGCTCTTCGTCAGCCTCGGAACCCCCGTCACCGGCCCCGAGCCGCCGGCCGACGCGGCGATGCCGCCGATGCCCGAGCTCGCACGCCTCTTCGGCGGCTACGGCTGCGACGTCCTCGGCCCGCCGCTCTCCCTCGACGATCTCTCCTAGCCTTCGATCGCAGAGAACGGGGCGCGGCTCCGGCCGCGTCCCTTCTGCGACCTACGCCACGAGCGGCCGCATGCGAGCTAGATCCTCTTGACTCGCTTCATGACAATCCCGGCAGCGGGCCTCGTAGGAGTCCAGCGCCCCGACGACGATCGTCTCGCCCGAGTAGGGCGCCGGGCGGCCGTCCACGAGCCGCTGCGTCGTCGTCGCGGTGCCGCCGCAGCGGTGGCAGACGGCCTGCAGCTTGTCCACGAACTCGGCCTGGGCAAGGAGCTCGGGCATGACGCCGAACGGCAGCCGGCGGAAGTCCTGATCCAGCCCTGAGACGATCACGCGGACACCGCGGTCGGCGAGAGCGAGCGCCGCATCGACGACAGCCTCGTCGAAGAACTGCACCTCGTCGATTCCGACGACATCGTGGCCACCGGCGCGGGCAATCAGCTCCGGCACCGTCTCGACGGCGACCGCTCGCATCCGGGCGCCCGCATGCGAGACGACGTCGGTCGCGTCGTAGCGGTCGTCGATGCGCGGCTTGAAGATGACGACGCGCTGGCCGGCGATCTCGGCCCGGCGCACGCGCCTGATCATCTCCTCGCTCTTGCCGGAGAACATCGGGCCGCAGATTACCTCGAGCCAGCCACCGCTTCTGGGGGGAATTCGGATCACGAAGCGGGAGGCTACACCGGGCATCGGCCGGACGCCTCCGCCGGCCGAATCCGCCGGCGTGCGCTATCGTGCCGGGGCCTGCCCAAGTGGCCGTTGCCCTCCCAGGGTAGGGGCCTGCGCCGAAGAGCCGCTGCTACTCTGCACTGCTAGACTGCGGGACTGCTCGGCGGCGTAGCTCAGTTGGTTAGAGCAGCGGAATCATAATCCGCGTGTCGTAGGTTCGAGTCCTACCGCCGCTACCTCGCACGCCCTTTCCCACCACACGAGAAGAAGCCATGGCAACCGGAGTCAGAGTCGCAATCACGCTCGCCTGCACCGAGTGCAAGCGTCGGAACTATCAGACCGAGAAGTCGAAGCGGAACTCCCCCGACCGGGTCGAGTTCAAGAAGTACTGCCGCTGGTGCGGGAGTCACACGATCCACCGGGAGACACGCTAGTGGTCACTTCGGGAAATCCTGTCGTGGTGCGCCGGCGAAAACCGAGCAGGGCGAGGACGCAGGGAGCGCCCATACCGGGTTGTACGGGTGCGACCGAGGACGAAGCCCTGCGATGTGTTTGCAGCCACGCGAAGCGTGGCAGGATTTCCCGGAGGGGCCACTAAATGGCCGACGAGACCCGTAGGCAGCGACGCGACGCGCGCCGCGCAGCCGGCGAGCAGCAGCCGAGCGAGTCCCGTAGCGGCCAGCCGTCCGGGGTTCCGCAGCCGGCCGCTGCCGGCGGTGCACCGGTTGGCTCGGTGGAGCTCGAGCCGCGCCGTCGCGGCGGATTCATCCGCGAGTCGGTGGCCGAGCTCAAGAAGGTCGACTGGCCCAACCGCGCCCAGACGATCCAGGGGACGGTCGTCGTGATCATCGCCGTGCTCATCGTCGGCGCCTATCTCTGGGGTGTCGACCAGCTCATCCGCCCCTTCGTCCACAAAGTCCTTCTGTGAGGCTTGCATGTTTCTCTGGTACGTGATCAACACCTATTCGGGGCACGAGAACAAGGTCAAGACGAATCTCGAGCACCGCATCGTCTCGATGAACCAGTCACCACGGTTCCGGCGTGTCGTCGTGCCGACGGAGCAGGTGATCGAGACGAAGGACGGCCAGAAGGTCCAGATCGAGAAGCGGGTCCTGCCTGGCTACGTGCTGGTCAACATGGACCTGAGCGACGAGGCATGGACCGTGGTCAAGGGGACGCCGGGAGTGACGGGGTTCGTCGGCGCGGGCGCCAAGCCGGTGCCGCTCTCCCAGGCCGAGGTCGACCGCATCCTCCACACCGCGGGTGCGGGTGGCGGCCCGGCCGCGAAGTCGCAGGCCCAGTTCACGCTCGGGGAGTCCGTCAAGGTCACCTCGGGCCCGCTCTCCGACTTCGACGGCGAGATCGTCGACGTCAACCCCGATGCACAGAAGCTCAAGGTCCTGGTCGACATCTTCGAGCGGCAGGTGCCGGTCGAACTGGGCTTCGACCAGGTGAAGAAAATAGATTGATGTAGGGGCGAGACCTGTCTCGCCCTTCGCAATACGCACTGACCACATAGACAAGACGGGAGGAGGGGCGAGCAGCCCCGACTGCACTCACGCATATGGCAAAGAAAGTTCTCACACTCATCAAGCTCCAGATCCCGGGTGGCCAGGCCAACCCGGCACCGCCTGTCGGCCCCGCGCTGGGTCAGCACGGCGTCAACATCGTGGAGTTCACAAAGGCCTTCAACGCGCAGACCGCGCACGAGAACGGTCGCATCATCCCGGTGGAGATCACGGTCTACGAGGATCGCTCCTTCACCTTCATCACCAAGACCCCGCCGGCCGCCGTGCTGATCAAGGAGGCTCTCAACCTCGAGGCGGGCTCGGCCGAGCCGAATCGCGTCAAGGTGGGCAAGCTCACCCAGGCCCAGCTTCGCTCGATCGCCGAGACGAAGATGTCCGACCTGAACGCGAACGACGTCGAGCAGGCGATGAAGGTCATCGCCGGCACGGCCCGTTCGATGGGCGTCGAGGTGGAGGCATGAGCCACGGCAAGGCGTACACAGCGGCGCGGGCGAAGATCGACCGCGAGACCCTCTACTCGCCGGTCGCGGCGATCAGGCTCTTGAAGGGGCTCCAGACGGCCAAGTTCGACGAGACCGTCGAGGTGCACTTCCTGCTCGGCCTCAACGTCCGCCACGCGGACGAGCAGCTTCGCGGCACCCTGATGCTGCCGCACGGCACCGGGCGCACCATGCGCGTGGCCGTGTTCGCCGAGGGCGACAAGGCGCGCGAGGCCGAGGAGGCGGGCGCCGACATCGTCGGGTCGGCAGACCTCGCGGCCAAGATCGAGGGCGGGTTCGTCGACTTCGACGTCGCGATCGCGACGCCGGACCAGATGGGCAACGTCGGCAAGCTCGGCCGGGTGCTCGGCCCGCGCGGGCTGATGCCGAACCCGAAGACGGGCACGGTGACGTTCGATGTGGCCAAGGCCGTCTCTGACGCGAAGGCAGGCAAGCTCGAGTACCGCACCGACCGGGGCGCGAACGTCCACGTCTCGATCGGGAAGAAGAGCTTCGAGGAGCGCGCGCTCGTGGAGAACTATGCGGCGCTCGTCGACGAGATCATCCGGGCCAAGCCGTCGGCCTCGAAGGGCCGCTACATCAAGGGGATCACGCTGACCTCCACGATGGGCCCCGGCGTGCACGTCGACCCGTCCCGCACCAAGGGCATCGTCGACGAGCTCGAGGAGGCCGCAGCCCTGTAGGGGCGAGACCTGTCTCGCCTGTCGTTCTTGCAAACAACGCCCGTCGCCGAAGACAGCCGGCAGCCCCTTTCCGGGGCAGAAGCCCGGCCCAGGTGAACTCAGGTGAAAACGAGAACTGCCTTGGTGTGTGTCCCCAGCTCTTTCGGGAGACACACCAAGACCGCTTCCCTTTCGCGCCAGAGCTCGCCCTTAGTGCGGGCTCGATGCTTCGAGAGGAGGTGGAAGATGAAGAAAGCAGACAAGAGTGTGTTGGTCGACGAGTTGACCGACCGCCTGCGCTCGGCCGACGCGTTGCTCGTGGCCGACTACCGGGGTATGACGAACAGTCAGCTCGCGAGCCTGCGAGTTCAGCTCCTGAACCACGGAGCCAAGCTCACCGTCGTGAAGAACACCCTCACGCGGAGGGCGGCCGAGGCAGCCGGTGCGGATGGACTGCTCGCATTGCTCGAGGGACCGACCGCGATCGCGTTTGTCGAGGCAGAGGGTGACCCGGTCGCAGTTGCGAAGGCCCTCAGCGACGCAGCGAAGGAGACGAAGATCCTGACGCTGCGGGGCGGAGTGCTCTCGGGCAACCCGATCACGGGCGAGGAGATCGAGCAGCTGGCGAAGTTGCCGCCGCTCGACGTGCTCCAGGCTCAGCTCGTCGGGGTGATCGTTGCCCCGCTGACTCAGCTCGTCGCGGTGCTCAACGCTCCGTTGCAGAACCTGATCGGGCTGATAGACGCCCGAATCACGCAGCTGCAGGAAGGCGGGGACACGTCCGCGCAGGCCGAGGAGGAGGCTCCCGAGGTCGAAGCTGTTGTGGAGGAGGCTCCGGCTGAGGAGGCTCCGGCTGAGGAGGCTCCCTCTGAGGAGGCCGCGGCCGACGAGGCACCCGAAGAAACCCCGGAGACGCAGTAGGGGCGAGACCTGTCTCGCCCTCGCGCGACACAAACAACCACGCGAGAGGAAAAAACACGATGGCAACGGATACGGCAAAGGTGCTCGAGACGCTTGGCAAGATGACTGTCCTCGAGCTCGTCGAGCTGAAGAACAAGATCGAGGAGGAGTGGGGCGTCACGGCCGCCGCTCCGGTCGCGGTTGCGGCGGCGGCCCCTGCGGGCGGCGGCGGCGACGCGACAGCGGCGGAGGAGAAGGACTCCTTCGACGTGGTCCTCACCGGTGCGGGCGACAAGAAGATCCAGGTGATCAAGGTCGTGCGCGCGATCACGGGTCTGGGCCTGAAGGAGGCCAAGGATGTCGTCGACAGCGCCCCGGCTCCCGTCAAGGAGGGCATCACGAAGGACGAGGCCGAGAAGATGAAGGCCGAGCTGGAAGAGGCCGGCGCGAGCGTCGAGCTGAAGTAATCGAGGCTCGATGCCTCGATTACTTCACGTAGAGGCGAGACCTGTCTCGCCCTCGGGTACCGCCAGATTTGCGGTGGTGCAAGAGGGCGAGGCGGGCCTCCCCCCTACAGGTTTGCCGCTTCCGCTATTGTTCTCGGTGGACGTTCCGCCGACGCCGCCACCAAGGCGGTTGCGGCGGCGCATGCGCGTCCGCTATTCTCCATCGTTCCGCTCCGAGCTTTCTTGCTCCTCCGACCCTGCACGCCGTTAAGGGAGGCTGTCGCATCTTGAGCAGCACTACTGTTGCGCCGCGCGCGCGCAAAAGCTTTTCACGTCTGAAGCATGTCCTTGACCTCCCCAACCTGATCGATATCCAGAAGGCGTCGTTCGAGTGGTTCCTGAACGAGGGCCTACGCGAGACGATCGACGACATCTCGCCGATCCAGGACTACACGGGCACGCTCGCCGTGGAATTCGGCGACTACCAGTTCGGCGATCCGGCGAACACGATCAACGAGTGCCGCGAGAAGGACATGACCTATCAGGCACCGTTGTCGATGACGGTTCGCTTCGTCAACACGGAGACCGGCGAGATCCGCGAGCAGCGGGTCTTCATGGGCGACTTCCCGATGATGACGACCTGGGGGACGTTCATCATCAACGGTACCGAGCGGGTGATCGTCACCCAGCTCGTCCGCTCGCCCGGCGCCTATCTGATGGAGCCGAAGGACGCCACCAAGCAGGTGTTCATCGCGAACCTGATGCCGTCCCGCGGCTCGTGGCTCGAGCTCGAGATCGACAAGAAGGGTATCGCTTACGCGCGCATCGACCGCAAGCGCAAGCTCCCGATCACGACGCTTTTGCGGGCGCTACCGCTCGAGGATCCGACGACCGGGTTCCAGCTCGACACGAGCACGAACGAGAAGATCCTGGCGCTCTTCGACGGGTCGGTCTACATCCAGAACACGCTCGACAAGGACACGACGACGCGCGAGGAAGAGGCGCTGATCGAGGTCTTCAAGAAGCAGCGTCCGGGCGAGCCGCCGACGCTCGACAACGCGCGCAATCTCTTGCGGGCGCTGTTCTTCGACCCGAAGCGCTACGACCTGACGAAGGTCGGCCGCTACAAGCTGAACCAGCGCCTCGGCGTCGGGGTGCCCGAGGACACGCGTGTTCTCACCACCGAGGACATCCTCGCGCTCGTTCGCCGGCTGATTGCGATGCCGACGAACCTGGGCGTGCCGGAGGACTCGAAGGACTACGCCGCCGACGCGGCGCAGATGAACCGCGACCCGATCCGGTCCGAGCTCGACGAGTACGAGCACTTTGGCAACCGGCGCCTGCGCACGACCGGCGAGCTGATCCAGGAGGCGTTCCGCGTCGGCCTGTACCGGATGGAGCGCGTCGTCCGCGAGCGGATGACCACGGAGGACGTGGACACGATCACGCCGCAGACGATCATCAACATCCGGCCGGTCGTGGCGGCGTTGAAGGAGTTCTTCGGCTCGTCGCAGCTGTCGCAGTTCATGGACCAGACGAACACGCTCGCCGGGCTCACCCACCGTCGGCGCCTCAGCGCCCTCGGCGCCGGAGGCCTGACGCGCGAGCGCGCGCCGATCGAGGTCCGGGATGTCCATCCGACCCACTACGGCCGGATGTGCCCGATCGAGACGCCGGAAGGTCCGAACATCGGCCTGATCGGCTCGCTCGCCTCGATGGCGACGGTGTCGGAGTTCGGTTTCATCCAGACGCCGTACCGGATCGTCAAGGGTGGCAAGGTGACCGACGAGATCGTCTACCTCGACGCATCGGAGGAGGCGCTCTTCACAATCGCGCAGGCCTCCGAGACCGTCGACGAGAAGACGGGTAAGTTCCTCCACGAACAGGTGCTCTGCCGCTCCCGCGAAGGTGAGGCCGTCATGGTCGCGCCGAAGGACGTCCAGTACATGGACGTATCGGCCTCACAGATCGTCTCGGTGGCAACGGCATTGATCCCGTTCCTCGAGCACAACGACGCCAACCGCGCTCTGATGGGTGCAAACATGCAGCGGCAGGCAGTGCCGCTGATGATCGCGCAGGCTCCTCTCGTCGGCACCGGCGTCGAGTATCGGGCCGCCATCGATACCGGCGACGTGGTCATGTCTCGCACGTCCGGATCGGTGATCGACGTCGACGCCGAGAAGATCGTCGTCGAGGGCAAGGGCACGCGCGAGGAATACAACCTGACGAAGTTCATGCGCTCGAACCAGGGCACGCACATCCACCAGAAGCCGATCGTCGAGCTCGGCGACAAGGTGGCGGTCGGGACGGTGCTGGCGGACGGCTCGTCGACCGACGGCGGGGAGCTGGCGCTCGGCGCCAACCTGCTCGTCGCGTTCATGCCGTTCGAGGGCTACAACTTCGAGGACGCGATCGTGCTCTCGGAGCGGCTCGTCAAGGACGACGTGCTCAGCTCGATCCACATTCACGAGTACGAGATCGACGCCCGCTCGACGAAGCTCGGCGACGAGGAGATCACCCGCGACATCCCGAACCGCTCGGAGGAGTCGCTTGCGAACCTCGACGAGCGCGGTGTCGTGCGGATCGGAGCCGAGGTCGGCTCCGGCGACCTGCTCGTGGGCAAGGTGACGCCCAAGGGCGAGACCGAGTTGACGGCTGAAGAGAAGCTGATCCGCGCCATCTTCAAGGAGAAGGCCCGCGAGGTGCGCGACACGTCCCTCAAGGTCCCGCACGGCGAGGGCGGCAAGGTGATCGGTGTCAAGACGTTCTCGCGCGACGCGGGCGACGATCTGCCGCCGGGCGTCAACGACCTCGTGCGCGTCTTCGTCGCAAAGAAGCGCAAGATCTCCGAGGGCGACAAGCTCGCCGGCCGCCACGGCAACAAGGGCGTCATCTCGAAGATCGTCCCCGAGGAGGACATGCCGTTCCTCGAGGACGGCCGCCCCGTGGACGTCGTGCTCAACCCGCTCGGCGTGCCGAGCCGGATGAACATCGGCCAGATCCTCGAGACGCATCTCGGCTGGGCCGCCGCGCACGGGATGTTCACGGATTCCGACGCCCCCATCGGCGTCAACCCGCGGGCCTCGATCAACGCGCCGAAGCCGCATCCGGTTGCCACGCCCGTCTTCGACGGTGCGACGGAGAAGGACGTCGACGAGGCCCTCGTTCGTTGGGCGGAGACCACGGATTCGCCGATCAAGATGAACGTCGACCACTCACGCGTTGCCGGTCGCAAGGCGTCGGGCAAGGTTCGGCTCTACAACGGCAAGACGGGCGAGCCCTTCGAGCAGAAGGTCACCGTCGGCTACATGTACATCCTCAAGCTGCTCCATCTCGTCGACGACAAGATCCACGCCCGCTCGACAGGCCCGTACTCGCTCGTCACCCAGCAGCCGCTGGGCGGTAAGGCGCAGTTCGGCGGCCAGCGTTTCGGCGAGATGGAGGTCTGGGCACTCGAGGCGTACGGCGCCGCCTACACGCTGCAGGAGATGCTGACGATCAAGTCCGACGACACGATCGGCCGCGTCAAGGCGTACGAGGCGATCGTCAAGGGCGAGAACATCGCCGAGCCGTCGATCCCCGAGTCGTTCAAGGTGCTGCTGAAGGAGATGCAGTCGCTTGCGCTCGACGTCCAC
>JBBQRN010000030.1:0-34890 GCA_038214705.1 Gaiellales bacterium
GGGAGGACGATGCCGTAGACGGTGCGCCAGCGCGGCACTCCGAGCGCGAGGCTCGCTTCGCGCAGGTGCCGTGGCACGAGCTCGAGCACCTCCTGCGTCGCGCGGGCGACCATCGGGATCATCAGGATCGAGAGAACCAGCGCCCCGTACACGGCGCTCTGGCCGTTGCCGACCACGAGGACGCCGTAGATGAAGATGCCGACGATGATCGCCGGCACGCCGTTGAGGACGTCGAGCATGACGCGGAAGAACGATGCGGATTTCGGCCCTGCGTACTCCGCGATATAGATAGCGACGAGGATCGCGATCGGCACCGCGATCAGCGTCGCCATGCCGACGATCAGGACGCTGCCGACGAGGGCGTCCGCGATGCCGCCGACCTGCCCGAAGAGGGCCGCCGAGTGTGTGAGGAACGAGAGCTTGATCTGACTGATCCCCTTGATCACGACGCTCCCGAGCACGAGGGCGAGGAGCGCCACGGCGAAAAGCGCGCTCAGCAGCGCGAGGAACGCCATCAGCTTCTCCACGCGCTTGCGCCGCCTGAGATTGTTCGAGCCGGAGGTGATGTCGTGCGGATCGACGATCTCGGCGCTGCTCATCCCGTCGACATCCTCCGCGCCTTCTGGAACCTGTTCACGATCACCTGGGCCGTGACGTTCGTGACCAGCGAGATGATGAGCAGGATCACGCCGAGGTACGCAAGTGACGCGATCTCGACGTTCGAGCTCGCGCCCTGGTATGTAGCGGCGATCTTGCTCGCAAGCGTGTCGCCGGGGGCGAAGAGCGACCGGTTGATCGAGTTGCCGGCGCCGATAACCTGTGTGATGGCGATCGCCTCACCGAAGGCCCGCCCGAGGCCGAGCAGGACGGCGGCGGAGATCCCGGGCGCGGCATAGGGGATCGACACGCGGCGAATCGCCTCCCACCTCGTCGAGCCCAGCGCAAGCGACCCGTCCGTGAGGTCCCTGGGCACGCGGCTGAAGAGCTCGCGGCAGATCGCCGAGGTGATCGGGATGATCATGATCGTCAGGACGAGCGCCGCGACGAGAACACCGGACTGCGAAGGGTCTCCCGAGAAGATCGGCAGGAAGCCGAGCGTGCTTTGCAGCCATGGCTCCAGGTGAGTTGAAACCCAGGGGCCGAAGACGAGGATACCCCAGAGCCCGAGCACGACGCTCGGGATTGCTGCGAGCAACTCGACAATCGTCGCGATCGGCGCCGCCACCTTGCGCGACGCGATCTCGGTCAGGAAGAGGGCGATCGCAACCGAGAGCGGCGTCGCGAGAAGGAGGGCGATGAACGCCGTCACGATCGTCCCGTAGATGAAGACGAGCGCCCCGTAGACGTTCGAGTTCGGGTTCCACGTGTCCTCCCAGATGAACGAGATCCCGGAGTCCTGGATCGCGGGCCAGGCGAGCTCGAAGACCTGGTAGGTGAGGAGCGCGAGCACGACCGCCACGCTTACCGTGGCCACGAGCGCGACACCCCGGAAGATGACGTCACCGAACCGGATCCCGCGGCGCTCGATCTGCGCAGGCGCCGCGGGATCCGGGGTGATGGTGCTCATCTCAGACGGTGATTCCCAGTGCTACTTAGCTCTGGATCTTCTTGATCTCGCGGAACGCGTAGGCCTTGACCTGCAACGGCAGCGGCTCGAACAGGAGCGGCGGGCCGAGGGTCTGACCGCGCGTGACGGCCCAGTAGATGAACTTCCGCAGATCGGCCGCATTCTTCGACGACGTCGCCGCTATCACGTACGTGAACGTGCTGATCGGGTAGGCGAGCGCACCGGCGCTCTTCGGCGGGTCGACGAGCTTCAGCTGCTCCGGGGACGTGATCTTCTTCGGCAGCGACGATGCCGCGGCCCTGATCCCACGCAGGCCGGGCGAGGTGAACTTGCCGAACTTGTTCTCGATCCAACCGACGCGAAGCTTGTTCTGGAGCGAGTACGCGATGTCAACGTACGTCAACGCGCCCGGGGTCTTGGTGACGACGCCCGCCACGCCCGAGCTCCCGCGAGCACCCACGCCCGCTGGCCACTGCGCATTGACACCCGTGCCGAACTTCGACTTCCAGGCAGGGCTGACGTTGGAGAGGAAGTCCGTGAACGCGTACGTCGAGCCCGAGTTGTCAGACCGATAGACCGGCGTGATTTTCAGGTCCGGCAGGTTGCACTTGCCGTTGCTGGCCGCGATCTTCGGATCGTTCCAGTTCGTGATCTCGCCAAGGTAGATTGCAGAGAGCACGCTCTCCTTGAGCCGGACGACGCAGTTGACTCCAGGCAGGTTGTACGGGATCGAGATCGCCGACAGCGCCCAGGGGATCACGACGCATCCCTTGCACGCGGTGAGCTGATCCGGCGACAGAGGTGCGTCGGAGGCACCGAAGTCGACCGTCCGCGCCGTGATCGCGGCGATGCCGCCACCGGAGCCGATCGGCGAGTAGTTGACATTGATCCCGTATGCGGCCCCGACTGCCGGGATCCACTTCGAGATCAGCGGGAACGGGAACGTCGCACCAGCACCCGTAAGCGACGTGTCCTGCTTCTTGGCGGGCGCCGCCCCGGCGGTCCCGACCGTAAACGCGACCGCAGCGATGCTCGCCACGATCAGCACGAGCCCGAGAGCTCTTTTCATGATTCGACCCTCTCCCTTGATTGCCGTTGAAGTCGTTCCGCCTGGCGTTTCCAACCAGGCTTCCGTGTCAGACGCGAGCATTCATGGCGAGTTACGTCCAGTGGGCAAATACGTGGTGACAATGAGGTTGCGAACTGGTGAAGTAGGGCCTAGTGGGATGCGTCAGTGAACTCGTGGAACTCGCCAGTGACGAGAAAGGCGGTTTGCTCACCGATGTCGACGGCGTTGTCGCCGATGCGCTCGATGCACCGCGCGACGACGATCATCCGCATCCCCCACTCCTGCGTACCGGGGGTGCTCGCCATCGTCAGCACCTGATCGGAGACGCGGCGGTTCGTACGGTCGATCAGCTCGTCGAGCTCCACGAGGGCGTGGGCGCGCGCGACATCACGTGCTGAGAACGAGTCGAGTGCCATCCGCACCATCTCGTCCGCGCGCTCGCCCATCTCCGTCAGCCCTTCGACGAGGTCGTGACGCGGCTCGAGCTCGGCGGCAAGTTTTGTCAACTTCGCGATCGTCACGCACTGGTCTCCGATCCGCTCGAGGTGGATCGAGATGTGCAGAATCGCGAGCACGAGGCGCAGATCGGTCGCAACCGGCGACTGCTGTGCGAGGAGCTCGGCAATGAGCTGCTCGATCCGGTGGTAGCGCAAGTCGATCTCGTCGTCGAACGCCACGACCTCGTCGCAGAGCTCCGCATCCTGCGATGCCAGGACGTTGACGGCGCCTCGGAGAGCACGCAGGACGAAGGCGCCCTGCTCCTGCAGGCTTGCCTCGAGGCCGTCGAGGCTCGCCTGAAACTCGACCCGCGCCATCGCTAGCCGAACCGTCCGGTGACGTAGTCCTCGGTGCGCTGATCGGCCGGGTTCGTGAACACCTTGGTGGTCTGGTCGTACTCGACGAGCACACCGTGTCGCCCGCTGCCGTCTTCTCGCAGCTCGACGCTGAAGAATGCAGTCATGTCCGCCACGCGCGCGGCCTGCTGCATGTTGTGGGTGACGATCACGATCGTGTACTCGTCCTTGAGCTCGTGAATCAGGTCCTCGATCCGCGAGGTCGAGATCGGATCGAGCGCAGAGGCCGGCTCGTCCATCAGGATCACGTCGGGCTCGACGGCGAGCGCGCGCGCGATGCAGAGGCGCTGCTGCTGGCCACCGGAGAGGCCGAGGGCGTTCTCCTTGAGCCGGTCCTTCACCTCGTCCCAGAGCGCGGCGTGCCGCAAGGTGCGTTCGACGCGCCCGTCCAGGTCTTGCTTCATTCCGAGGATGCGAGGGCCGAACGCGATGTTGTCGTAGATCGACTTGGGAAACGGGTTCGGCTTCTGGAAGACCATGCCGATCCGCCGCCGCACCTCGACGGGATCCACACTCGACGCATAAAGGTCACGGTCGTGGTAGAGCACCTTGCCGTCTACCCGTGCTCCGGGGACGAGATCGTTCATCCTGTTGAAACAGCGGATGAACGTGCTCTTGCCGCAGCCGGATGGCCCGATGAAGGCGGTGACGAAGTTCTTGCGGATCTCCATGCTCACCCCGTTCAGAGCGAGGTTGCCCGAGTACGAGACGCTCAGGTCGCTGATCGAGAAGACCGGCTCGACGCCTCGCCCGTCGGGTGAAGCAGCTAGTGAACGGGGCTTTCCGGAATCGATGCGTGGAGTAGTCATGCTCATGAACCCGTCCGCAGTGTCCCCGCCGACGCATCCTGCATGGGCATCCGAATGGTGATGAAGTGGTGAACAACCGGTGTACGAGCCGGCTCTCAGCCACGCGCCGGAAACACGCACCGGATCTCGAGTCCCTGCCCTTTGCCGCCGGACGCCTCGACGGTGCCGCCTGCCTGGCCGACGATGTGCTTCACGATCGCGAGGCCGAGGCCGGTGCCCCGCGAGGCTCGCGCATGGTCGGCCCGATAGAAGCGCTCGAACAAGCGGGGCAGCTCCTCCTCGTTGACACCGACGCCGTTGTCGGCACCGCGCAGAACGATCGAGTCGCCCGCCCGCTCGACCGCCAGCGTGAAGCTTGTTCCGGGGCCTGCGTAGCGAATCGCGTTCTCGGCCAGGTTCTGTGCGACGACGCGGAGCATCCGCGGCCTCATCTCCAGCGTGATCGCGGCGTCGCCCTCCACCCGCAGCTCCACCCCGGCGCGCGATGCCCGCTCCTCGACCTCGGCAACGGCGCCGTCGAGCTCCGGCCTGACGGGGACAGGGCCGAGCGATACGACGCGGCCTCCCGACTCGAGCTCCGAGAGGAACAGCACCTCGTCGATCAGCTCCCGCGCCGACTCGACCTCCTGGCGCGCACGATCGACGAGGGCGTGGATATCCTCGCCCGGCAGCGTCGCGGTCTCGAGCAACGACAGTAGCCGCGCCAGCGGCGTCCGTAGCTCGTGTGAGACGGCGGCAGTGAAACCCGTCCGCAACTCCTCGTAGGCGGTCATGTCACCCGCCTGGCTCAGGTAGACGATGCGCTCGCGCCGTCCCCCGACGTCGTAGGGCACAACGAGCGGCACGATCCCGAGCTCGCCGGTGAGGAGACCCTCGGGGATCCGCCGCCCCTCGTCGATGCCGTCGATCGTCTGCCGGGCGCGCCGGCTCGCGAGCAGCACGGTGTCGGCGTCGTCCACGACGATCACGGCCTCCCGGCTCTCCTCGAGCAGGATCCGGGCCCGGCGCGCATCATCCTCCATCCGGCTCGTTCTAACAGAAGGGCCGCCGCAACCGTCGCTGGCGGCGCCCCGGATTCCCCGGTTCGGGTCGGCATTCACCACTCCGTTACCATCCGGACACGACTTGACGGCCCAGGGGCAACCGGCAGCCGTCCATGATCCCACCGTATGGCGAAAGTCCTGATCATCGAAGACGACGACGTCATTGCCCAGGGCATGGCGCGTCATCTCCAGGCCGCCGGGTTCGATGCGGTGGGTGTCAGTAACGGCGAGACGGGCCTCGCCCGCCTCCGCTTCGAGCGCCCGGACGTCTGCGTGCTCGACCTGATGCTTCCCGGCCTCGACGGCTGGAAGGTGATCGAGCAGGCGCGGGGCGAGGGGATCGGCACGCCGATCGTCGTCGTGTCGGCGCGCGGCACCGAGCACGACCGGGTGCACGCGCTCGAGATCGGCGCCGACGACTACCTCGTGAAGCCGTTCTCGATGAAGGAGCTGACGGCCCGCGTCGGCGCTGCGGCGCGGCGGGGAACGCGCGCCCAGGAGCCGAGCCGCGGCGACGAGATCGTGATCGAGGAGCTCCGGCTCGACACGAGGAACGTGCAGGCGTACATCGACGACAAGAGCGCCGACCTGACGCCGACCGAGTTCCGGCTCCTCTACGCCCTCGCGCTCGAAATGGGGCGCGTGCTGACCCGCGACGAGCTGCTCCAGCGGGTCTGGGGCCGCCGCGCCTCGCACCGCGACCGCACCGTCGACGTCTTCGTGCGCAAGCTGCGCGAGAAGATCGACCACCGCGCGTCCACCCACACCTTCCTACAGACGCGGTACGGGGTCGGGTACAAGCTCGAGGCCGAGCTGAAGACCGAGTCCGGCACCACCGCGGTCGCCTGAGCGACCGCGCCGCGCGACGAGGGTGACACAGGGTGTCGCGCCTACAGGGAACCCGAGCGGGTCGCACGGCACGAGGCCTTGTTGTAGGGGCGAGACCTATCTCGCCCTTCGCGGTTCTGATATAGCTTAACTAAGCTAATGGTTAACATCCATACGAGCCCCGCCGTCGACCTCGCCAACGAGCTTCGCCCCGTCGTGCTGCGCGTTGCCCGCGAGCTGCGCAAGGAGACGGAGCAGTTCGGGATCACCTCCCGCCAGGCGACCCTGCTCTGGCTCGTCAAGCGCAGCCCCGGCCTGACCCTGCGCGCGCTCGCCGAGTCCGAGGCGATCTCCGCCCCGGCCCTTTCGGGCCACGTCGACCGGCTTGAGCGCGCCCGGCTGCTCATGCGCGTGCGGTCCGAGGTCGACAGGCGCCGCGTCGGGCTCGAGCTGACCGAGGCCGGCGAACGGCTGCTGCGCTCGGTGCGTGAACGCCGCACGGCGTGGCTCGCCGAGCGGCTCGATGCTCTCGAGCCCGAGGCCCGGGAGGCGATCGCAGCAGCGGTCGGGCCGCTCCACGCGCTGCTCGGGGAGCCGCTGTGAGCACGCTGGCGCTGACGTTACGCTCGCGCACGTTCAGCAGCCTTCGCCGCCACCACAACTACCGCCTCTTCTTCGCCGGGCAGATCGTCTCGCTCGCCGGATCGTGGATGCAGAACGTCGCGCTGGCCTGGCTCGTGCTCTCGCTCTCGCGCTCGCCGCTCTCCGTCGCCGCACTCCTCTTCTGCCGCTTCGCCCCGACGACGCTGTTCGGGCTGTTCGCCGGCTCGGTCGTCGACCGCTTCGACACGCGCCGGCTCGTCGTCTGGACGCAGGCCGGGGCGATGGTCGTCTCGCTCGCCCTCGCAGCGGTGACACTGACCGGTACGGCCACGCTCCCCATCGTCCTCGCGCTTGCCGCGCTGGGCGGCTTCACGCTGGTGCTCGATGCCCCGGGACGCCAGTCGCTGACCTTCGAGATGGTCGGCCCCCGCGAGCTTCCCAACGCGGTTGCGCTCAACTCGAGCCTCCTCAACGCCTCCCGCGTGATCGGGCCGGCGCTCGCCGGCGTCCTGATCGCGAGCTCGGGCGTCGGAGCCTGCTTCGTTGTCAACACGCTGAGCTTCGTCGCCGTCCTCGTCGCCCTCCTCGCGATGCGAGACGACGAGCTCTTTCCGGTCGCGCGCGACAACGGCGTGACGCTGCTCGCCGGAACGCGGGAGGGGCTCTCGTTCGCGTGGCACGATCGTCAGGTGAGGTCGATCCTGGTCGTGATCACGTGCGTCGGCCTCGTCGGGTTCAACTTCAACACGCTGGTCCCGCTGCTCGCCTCCGACACGCTCCACGTCGGGGCTCGCGCGTTCGGGCTCCTCTCGGCCGCGTTCGGTCTGGGCGCCTTCGCCGGCGCGCTCGTGACGGCGTCATTGCGCCGGGCGACCTTCAGTGCCTTCCAGGCCGGCGCGCTCGGGTTCAGCGTGCTCCTGCTCGTGCTCGCCCCGGTTCACGAAGCCCGGTTGGCCGGCATCCTCCTCGTCGGCATCGGCGCTTGCTTCACACTCTTCTCGGCAAACGCCAACGCGCTGATCCAGCTCTCCTCCCCGAGCGGACTCCGTGGCAGGTTGATCGCGATCTACCTGTTCGCCTTCATCGGCCTCGCCCCGCTCGGCTCCCTGCTCTCGGGAACTCTCGTCGAGATCGGCGGCACGAAGCTCGCCTTCGTCGTCGCGGGCAGCGTCGGCCTGGCCGCTACGGGCCTCGCTGGTGCGATGCGCGGCAGGCAGCCCCTCGATCGAGGGAGCGCCGCCTAGCCCGGCCGCGCCGATACCGGAGAGGTCCGCTGCGAGAAGGAGAAACTGGATGACGATCTTCGGAAACCGCGATTCCGGCTACGGCGGCAGCCAGGCGGCCGCGTCCCTCCCCTCGCATCACGGCGACGACACCGCCGTGGCGCTGTCGGCGCGCGCGTTCGGCGCACCCGACCTGCGCCGGGTCGTCCTGCGGGTTCACGGTGACGACGACATCGTCGTCGGGAGCGCAGAGGGTCGCGAGAACGCCGTCAAGATCGCCCGCGAGATGGTGCGTCACATCGAGCATGCCTCGACCCAGGGCGAATGGCCCCAGATCGACGAACGATTCATCCGCCCCGGCGCAATCGTCTCCGTCGACGTGCAGCGCGGCGAATAGCCCGTTCGAGGGACGCAGGCGTGCCCCCGAAGCGGCGATAACACCGGCACTGGAGTCGTGCGGCGCTCCGAATCCTGAACATTGGAGGACGCCGTGGCCCTGCTCGAGCACCCAACCAGCCCACCTCTCGACCGCAACGCCGAATGGGCACCCTCTGAGCTTCGCCGGGTGGTCGTGCGCATGTCCGACGGCGAGGTCCTGCAGATCGGAACCGCTCCGAACCGGGACAGCGCCCTCAGCCTGGCGCGCACCGTGATCGCCGAGATCGAGGAGCCGAAGGGCGAGTGGCCACTCGTCGGCGAACGCCTGCTCCGGCCGGAGTCGATCGTGTCGGTTGACATTCTGACAACGACGTAGCTCGAGCCCGACGTGAGGGCGAGACAGGTCTCGCCGCCACCTGGAGGGGCGACACCTGTGTCGCCCTCCGGGCACCGCACGTACAAGGCCTAGCCGCCGATCTCCCAGGTGTCTCCGGCGTGGAGCAGCGCCTCGAGGTCGCCCTCGCCACGCTTCGCGGTCGCCTCGGTGATCTGGTCGGCGACCGCCTCGTCGTAGGCCGGCCTATCGACGGCGCGGAAGACGCCGAACGGCGTGGCGCCGACCGTTTCGAACGTGAGCCGCGAGAGCGCGAACGCGACGCTCGGCTCCACGTGGCCGGGATCGTGGACGAGCAGGCCGCCCTGCGACGCCGCTACCACCTCGGCCGAGCCGTCGGCCGCCTGGCGGACGCCGCGGTCGCCGAACACGATCGGCTCGCCCGCGCGTAGGTAGATCCGGTTTTCCTTCTCCTCGCGGACGAAGTCGAAGGCGCCGTCGTTGTAGATGTTGCAATTCTGGAAGATCTCGACGAACGCCGCACCCCGGTGGGCGGCCGCGGCGCGGAGGATCTCGGAGAGCTCCTTCCTGTCGGTGTCGATCGCGCGGGCGACGAAGGTCGCCTCGGCTCCGATCGCAACGCTGAGCGGGTTGAACGGCTGGTCGACGGAGCCCATCGGGGTCGACTTCGTCACCTTCCCCCGCTCGGAGGTGGGTGAGTACTGGCCCTTCGTGAGCCCGTAGATCTGATTGTTGAGCAGCAGGATCGTCAGGTTGACGTTGCGCCGAAGGGCATGGATCAGATGGTTGCCGCCGATCGAAAGCATGTCGCCGTCGCCGCCGATCACCCACACGGAGAGGTCGCGGCGCGCGGTCGCGAGGCCGGTCGCGATCGCGGGAGCCCGGCCGTGGATCGAGTGCATCCCGTAGGTCTCCATGTAGTACGGGAAGCGCGCCGCACAACCGATCCCCGAGACGAACACGATCTTCTCTCGTGGGATCCCGAGCTCCGGCATGAAGCCCTGAACCGCGTTGAGGATCGCGTAGTCGCCACAGCCCGGGCACCAGCGCACCTCCTGGTCGGTCTTGAAATCCTTCGCCGCCAACTGCGCGGCGGTGCCGTTGCCGTCGCTCACGACTCCACCAGGGCGGTGATCGCCTCGGCCAGCTCGCTCGAGCGGAACGGCAACCCTCGGACCCGGTTGTAGCCAACGGCGTCGACGAGGTACTCGGCACGAATCAGCTGCAGCAGCTGCCCGGTGTTCATCTCGGGCACGAGCACCCTGTCGAAGGCGCGTAGGACGTCGCCGAGATTCCGCGGGAACGGGTTGAGGTAGTGGAGATGGGCCCACGCCACCTCGTGACCGGCCCGCCGCACGCGCCGCACAGCCGCGCCGATCGGGCCGTAGGTCGAGCCCCAGCCGAGCACGAGTGTGCGGGCGTCTCCGGTCTCGTCGTCGATCTGCAATTCGGGGATGTCGGCGGCGATGTTCGCTATTTTCTCGGCCCTCAGCCGGACCATCTGGTCGTGGTTGTCCGGGTCGTAGGAGATCGTCCCGGTCACGTCTGCCTTTTCGAGGCCGCCGATCCGATGCTCGAGACCGGGCGTGCCGGGCACCGCCCACGGGCGAGCGAGAGTGACAGGGTCGCGCTTGTACGGATGAAAGACGTCGCCATCGTTCGGCCCCGTCGCGAACTCGGTTCCGATCCAGGGCAACTCCGAGACCTCGGGGATCAGCCACGGCTCGGACCCGTTTGCGAGCGCCGCGTCCGAGAGGAGATAGACCGGGGTGCGGTACTTGAGAGCGATGCGGGCGGCCTCGATCGCAGCGTGGAAGCACTGCGAGGGGCTGGACGCGGCGATCACCGGCACCGGGCTCTCCCCGTTCCTGCCGAACATCACCATCAGCAGATCGGCCTGCTCGGGCTTCGTCGGCATCCCCGTCGAGGGGCCGGCGCGCTGGATGTCGAGGATCAGCAGCGGCAGTTCGAGCATGACGCCGAGGCCCACCGTCTCGGACTTCAGGACGACGCCGGGACCGGCGGAGGTGGTGACGCCGAGTGCGCCGCCGAACGAGGCGCCGAGCGCCGCGCCGCAGGCGGCGATCTCGTCCTCCGCCTGGAAGGTCTTGACGCCGAAGTTCTTGTGACGGGCGAGCTCCTCGAGGATCGCCGAGGCCGGAGTGATCGGGTAGGCGCCCAGAAAGAGCGGCAGGCCGGAGAGCCGGGACGCGGCGATCAGCCCGTACGAGATCGCCGTGTTGCCCGTGATCTGGCGATAGCGGCCGGGCGCGAGGGGCGCAGGGGCCACCTCGTAGGAGACGGCGAAGTCCTCGGAGGTCTCGCCGTAGTTGTAACCTGCCCTGAACGCGCGGGTGTTCGCCTCGGCGATCGCCGGGCGCTTGCCGAACTTCTCCTCGATGAAGGCGAGCGTGCCCTCGGTCGGCCGGTGGTAGAGCCAGAGCATCAGGCCGAGAGCGAAGAAATTCTTCGATCGCTCGGCCTCGCGCGAGGTGATGCCCTCGACCGCCTTCAGCGCTTCCACCGTCATCGACGTGAGCGCGACCTCATGCACGTGGAACCCCTGCAACGACCCGTCGCTCAGCGGGTTGGTCTCGTAGCCCGCCTTCTGCAGGTTGCGGTCGTTGAACGAGTCCGTGTTGACGATCAGCACGCCGCCCTTCGGCAGATCGTCGAGGTTTGCCTTGAGGGCGGCAGGGTTCATCGCGACGAGCACGTTTGGCTGGTCGCCCGGCGTGAAGATGTCGTAGCTCGCGAACTGGACCTGGAACCCCGAGACGCCGGGCAGCGAGCCCGCGGGCGCCCGGATCTCGGCCGGGAAGTCCGGGAACGTAGCGAGGTCGTTTCCCATTACCGCCGTCTCGCTCGTGAAGCGGTCGCCGGTCAGCTGCATGCCGTCGCCGGAGTCGCCGGCAAAGCGGATGATCACGCGATCGAGGTGCTCGATCGGTTTTGTGGTCACAGGTGTAGAGAGCGCATCTGGTTCACGTCCAACCCTAACGGTCCGACCTGCTGGAACCCGGCCGGGAGCTCAGCGACGGGGCACGGCCGCGGCGCTACGGACGACCGTGATCCCGTAGGCGGCTCCCGAGGAGAAGAGCTCGTCAGGATCGACCTCACCGAGCCAGCCGAGGAAGTGCCGCTCGGGCTCGGTCGCCGTCGACCCGTAGACCGCGGCCCGCTCGGGGGCGGCCGTCGGCGCGGGACCGGCCGCGAGCTCCTCCAGCCGCCGCTCCGCCTCCTCGGCGGCGGGGCCCTCTGCATAACCCTTTCCCATCCTCGCATTCTGACGCTTTCACCGGTGTCCGGCGCGGCGACCCTCGTCTGGCAGGCCGCCGCCGATCGCCACCCCGGCAAGGGCGAAGAGCACGTAGGCGATCCAGTGCACGCCGATCACGTCGGTCTGGACGCCGATCGCGAGCATCGCGACCCAGGCCGCACTGAGCCAGGCGGAGCGGCGCCACAGGGCGACCAGGACGGCCGCCATCCAGGCGAGGAAGACGGCGAGACCGGCGACCCCGATCTCGACACCGAGCTCGGTGTAGGTCGATTCACCGGCCTTGAGCTCGACGTCGGTACGCGAGGCGCTGACGCCGGCATTCCCGAGCCCGAAGCCCTGCGGGTGGTGGACGACGATGCGGAGCCCGTCGCGCAGGTTCCGCAGGTGGCTCGACGTCGAGGCATCGCCCGCGCTCAGTGGGTCGTCGCTCACTCCTGGCGTCTGCTTCCCCTGGTCGCGCAGGATCACGAGCTCCGCCCGCGTGTAGCTCGTCGTGGGGCCGACGTGCGGAAACGCCTTCACGAACCCGACGCCGACGACGAGCGATGCGGCCGCGAGCGCCGGGGGGAGGAACCGGCGCTGGGCTACACCGAGAACGACGAGGCCGAACGCGAGCGCCAGGTAGGCGGCCCGTGTATGCGTCCAGAGCAGACCAGCGTACTCGATCGCCGCCGCCGTCACCGTCCACCCCGTGCGGCGGCGTGCGACGAGGTAGATGAGAACGATCACGAGCACGTAGGCCGTCGCAAGCGGGCTGAGGAAGCCCGAGACGAGCCGGCGAATCGGGTTGTTCTCGTCGCCGGTGTTGAAGACCCAGTTCTCGGGCAGGCCGCTCAGACCACGGTAGTGAAGCTCGAGCTGGTCGCCGAACCACCCCGGCACGCCCGAGTCGCGCCACCACTGGAGCGGCACGAGATAGACGTCGAGAAGGCCCAAGACGGTCAGGCCGATTGCGACTCCGACGAGCGCTAGCGAGGCCTTGCGCCAGGCCGTCGGCGTGAGAACGAGGAGGCGGCCGAGGAAGTAGGCGGCAACGGGGATCAGGTCGTGACGAGCGGCGAAGAGCTGGCCACGGTGGGTGGCTGCGCCGTCGAGCCAGCTCTGCGGCACGAGCCCGTAGACGACGACGAACACCGCGTAGACGAGCGCGAGCCGGTCTGCCCAGAGCTGCACCGGAAGCGAGCGGGCGCCGAGGATCGCGAAGGCGAGCGCGACCGCGAGGAGCACGTCCTTCCAGGCCGCGACGACGTCGAGCGAAACGCCACGGATCCCGAGATCCCAGAGCTCGGCCATCACCAGGTTGTGGAGCGCGAGCCCCACGATCAGCACGACGAGCGCGATCCGGGGTAGCCGCTCGATCACGTGATCGCCACCAGCGTCATCCCGAGGTTCACGATCTTCACCGGGCCGGGGAACAGCCGACGCAGATCAGCCGAACCGAGCAGGTGGTTCTCCTTCGCGAAGCCCTTTCCGGTCAGGTCGTAGGCACGATCCGACGCCGCACCGGGCAACCAGTGGACGAGCGGTAGGCGCGTGTGGACCTCGACCGGGAACCAGCGGTTGGGTGTCGTCACAAAGACGCGGCGACCGACGCGGAGGGCCTCAGAGACAAAGAGCCGCTGCTGGTCGACGTTGCCGACATGCTCGATCACCGCGTTCGAGAAGACGACGTCGAACGCCTGGTCGGGGAACGGGAGCGCGCATGCGTCCCCCTGGACGTACGGGATCGCCGGGTAGTGCTCGCGGAAGCCCGCGCCGTCGTGGAGCCCGAGACCCGTGATCCGCGCAGGCCACGGGTAGTGCTCCTCGAAGAAATTGTGGGTGCCGCAGCCGGACTGGCCACCCTCGCCGCCGAAGCCGACCTCGTCGACTCCGACGTCGAGCACGGCTGTCTGGGCCGTCGGTCGCAGCTCCTCGAGAAAGAGCCGCAGCTTCCTTCTGCGCGAGCGGATCGAGACGGCGTCGACGAGCCTCATCCGGGCGAAGGTACCGCGCGCGGCGGCCCTCCGCTCGACCGGGTAGCGTCGGCGATGCATGGTCGAGGACATCGTCACACCGGCCGGCCCGTATCGGCTCCGGCTGATGTGCCGCAACGGCACGTGGCAGGCTCCGCTCGCCGACGGCACGACCGCGGCTGCGTGGCAGCGGCCGGACGGTCGCGTCCTCGTTCGCGCCGCGTCACCGGAGGGGATCGAGTCCGCGCGGTTCATGCTCGCGCTCGAGGACGACACCTCGGGATTCCACGAGCGCTTCGATCGCGATCCGCTCCTCGGCGCCACCGCACGTACCCTCAAGGGATACCGGCCGCTGCGGCTCGCGACGGTCACACACGCCGCGCTGCGGGCCGTGTGTGGGCAGCTGATCGAGGCGCGCCGGGCAGCTGCGATCGAGCGATCGATCCTGCGTCGCCTCGGCGTCGCGGTCCCGACACGAGAGTCGTTGCGCACCCTCGCGCCCTCCGACCTCACACGCCACGGTCTCGCGCTCTCGCGCGCGGCCGCGCTCGTCCGCCTCGTTCGCTCGCTCGACCTCGAACGACTTCGGGAGCACGACACGAGCATCGTGCTCCGCCGCCTCGGCCGCGAGCGCGGCATCGGGCCCTGGTCGGTCGGGGTGATCGCCCTGGAGGGGCTCGGGCGCTACGACCACGGCCTGGTGGGTGATCTGGGCCTCGTGAAGCTCCTCTCCTCCCTGCGCGGGGAGTGGGTCGACGCCGCCGAGACGGCCGTGCTTCTCGCTCCCTACGGCGAGTGGCAGGGACTCGCCGGGCAGTTCCTCATGCTCGGCTGGTCGCGCGGCCTGATCCCCGGAGCGGATCCCGACGAGGGCCGCCGCGTCCGTCTGCGCACGAAGCGCGCCGCGTAGGGGGTCAACGGTGGGATCAACGGTGGGCGAGACAGGTCTCGCCCCTACAATGGGGCAATGACGGTGAACGAACGACGTATCGCGGTCCTCGGGGCCGGCAAGATCGGCGAGGCCCTGATCTCGGGCCTGCTCTCCTCGGGGTGGCGCAACCCGGGTGAGATCGTCGCCTCGAGCAGGCGCGCCGAGAGGGTGACCGAGCTCGCCGATCGCCACGGCATCGGGGCGACGCTCTCCAACGAGGAGGCCGTCGCCGGCGCGGCGCTCGTCGTGATCGCGGTGAAGCCCCAGGACATGGAGACGCTGCTCGGCGAGGTCGGCCACCTGATCGGCGACGGTCAGACGGTTCTCTCGATTGCAGCCGCAATCCCGACCGCGACGATCGAGCGGCACCTCGCACCCGGGATCCCGGTCACGCGGGCGATGCCCAACAGCCCGTCGGTCGTGCACGAGGGTGTGGCGGGCCTGTGCGCCGGCTCGCACGCCGACGATGCCCACATCACCCTGGCCGAGGAGGCACTGGCCCATCTCGGAGCCGTCGTGCGGGTGCCCGAGAAGTTGATGGACGCCGTCACCGCCGTCTCCGGTTCGGGGCCTGCCTACTTCGCGCTGCTGGCCGAGGCGATGATCGAGGCGGGCCTGCTGCTCGGCCTCTCGCGCGAGATCTCCACGCAGCTCGTCGTGCAGACCATGCTCGGCACCGCGCAGCAGATGCGCGACCTCAAGATGCATCCGGTCGAGCTGCGCGAGATGGTTACCTCGCCCGGTGGGACGACGATCGCGGCGATCCGTGAGCTCGAGATCGCCGGCGTCCGCGCGGCGCTCCTGAACGCGATCCAGGCTGCCATGGTGCGCTCGAAAGAGCTCGCCTCCGGCGACAGCTGAGCCACCGCTCCCGCTCCACCTGAGAGGGAGGCCGGCGCCGCCCGCCGGCCTCCGGTTGCAATGGTCACATACGCGGGGGGATCCGTCAGCCCGCAGGTCCGAGACGAGCCCGTCCGTCGATCGACCGGTCAGTCAACGGATATCCTCGGCCAATGGGACGCGAGCTGCGTGAGGTGGTCTTCGTCGACGGCGTCCGGACCGCGTTCGGCAAGGCCGGACCCGGCGGCTCCTTCTGGAAGACGCGGGCCGACGACATGGCGGTCAAGGTGGTGCGCGAGCTGCTGCGGCGCAACCCCGCCGTGCCTCCGGAGCGCATCGGTGACGTCATCCTGGCGGCGACGGCGCAGGTCGGCGACCAGGGCCTCACCCTCGGCCGCGACGTGGCGCTGCTCGCGGGCCTCCCGCACACGGTGCCTGGCTTCGCCGTCGACCGCATGTGCGCGGGGGCGTTGACCGCAACGACCGCGGGGGCGGGAGAGATCGCGATGGGCGCCGCCGACCTCGTCCTCGTCGGCGGCGTCGAGCACATGGGCCATCACGCCATGGGCGAGGAGGTGGACTTCAATCCTCGGTTCGCCAGCGAGCGCTTGATCGACGAGAGCGCGGCCGTGATGGGGCAGACGGCCGAGAACCTCCACGACACGTTCCCCCAGCTGACCCGCATGGCAGCCGACGCCTACGCCCTCCAGAGCCAGCAGCGGGCAACGCGGGCCTGGGACGAGGCCGACGGGATCATGGGAGACACGGTCGTGCCGATGAGCGTGTTCGGCGACGAGGGCTGGACGGTGGCGGCGCGAGACGAGTTCCTGCGACCCGAGACGACGCTCGAAGGGCTTGCGACGCTCCGCACGCCCTTCCGGGCCGGCGGCCGTGTCACCGCCGGCAACTCCGCAGGCCTCACCGACGGGGCGACCGCCGGGCTGCTCGCCTCCGAGCAGGCGGCCGCCGAGCTCGGGCTCGATCCGGCGATGCGCCTCGTCTCGTTCGCCTACACGGGCGTCGAGCCGCACCTGATGGGGATCGGGCCGATCCCGGCAACCGAGCGGGCCCTCGCCCAGGCCGGGCTGACAATCGACGATATCGGCCTCTTCGAGCTCAACGAGCCGTTCGCCGTGCAGGTGCTGACGTGGTGTGACGGCGTCGGCGTCGCAGCGGACGATCCCCGGCTGAACCCGAACGGAGGCGCGATCGCGTGCGGTCATCCGCTCGCCGCCACCGGCGTGCGCCTGATGGCCCAGCTCGCCTGGGAGCTCGAGCGACGCCCAGACGTGCGCTACGGACTGACCGCGCTCTGCATCGGCCTCGGCATGGGAGCAGCGATCGTCTGGGAGAACACCCACCATGGCTGAAGCCCCGACGAGGTTCCACCTCCGGGAGACACAGACCCGCGTCGGTCGGATCGGGCTCCTGACGATGGACAACGGCGAGGACTGGCAGAAGCCGAACGTCTTCGGCCGGGCGGCGCTCGAGTCGCTCGCGGCGGTGCTACCGCGCCTGCGGGAGGAGGCATGGGCGGGCCTCGTGCTCACGGGCAAGCCGTTCGTCTTCGCGGCGGGTGCCGACCTGACAGAGTTCCCGCAGGTGACGACCCCCGAGCTCGGGCGCGCCGCGTCCAAGGGAGGTCACGACGCCTTCGGGGCGATCCGCGACCTCCCCTACCCGACCCTCGCGGCGATCAACGGGGCGGCCGTCGGCGGAGGGCTCGAGATCGCGCTGCACTGCGATTTCCGGACCGTTGCGCGGTCGGTGCGACACATTGGCTTCCCCGAGGTGTTCCTCGGGATCATCCCCGGTTGGGGAGGCACCCAGCTCGCGCCACGGCTCGTCGGCGCCGCCCGTGCCGTCGAGCTGATCGTGGCGAACCCACTCAGGCAGAACCGGCTGATCGGCGCCGCCGCAGCCGCCGAGGCCGGCCTCGCGGACACCCAGCTCGACGACGTCGAGTTCCTGGACGACTCGATCGCGTGGCTCGTGCAGGCGATCGACGAGGGCCGGCAGCCGCGCGCCGCCGCGGACCTCACGGACGCGGCCGAGGTGTGCGCGAAGGCGCGCTACTCCGTCGATGACGCAGTGCACGGAGCAGCGCTCGCCCCCTACCGCGCGCTCGAGCTCATCGCCGGCGCTGCGACCTGGACAGTCGTCGAGGGGTACGTCGCCGAGGAGGACGCGCTCGCCGACCTTCTCCCAGGCCCCCAGGCGCAGGCCGGCGTCTACGCCTTCGATCTCGTGGAACGGCAGGTGAAACGGGGGATCGGGATCCCGGATGCGAGGGCACGCCGGATCGGGAAGGTCGGCGTCGTCGGGGCGGGCCTGATGGCGACCCAGCTTGCGACCCTGTTCCTGCGCCGGCTCGAGGTGCCGCTCGTGATCACCGATGTCGATCCCACGCGCGTTGCCGACGCCGTCGCGGCGATCCGGGTCGACCTCGATAAGCAGGTCGCGCGTGGCCGCCTCGGCGAGGGCAAGGCCCGCTTCCTCGGCTCGATCGTCGAGGGCGCAGCCGGCACGGACGCCTATGCCGGCTGCGACCTCGTGATCGAGGCCGTGTTCGAGGAGATCGCCGTCAAGCAGGCGGTGTTTGGAGCCCTCGAGGAGGTCGTCCCGGCGGAATGCCTCCTCGTCACCAACACGTCGTCGCTGTCGGTGGGCGCGATGGCGGCCGGTCTGCGCGCGCCCGAGCGCGTCGTCGGGATGCACTTCTTCAACCCCGTTGCCGTGCTCCCACTCGTCGAGCTGGTGCGGGCGCCGGCGACCGACGACGTCACGCTCGCTACCGCGTGGGACGTGACCAAGAAGCTCGGCAAGCGCGGCGTGCTCGTCAGGGACGCGCCCGCGTTCGTCGTCAACCGCCTCCTCACCCGCCAGTCGAGCGTGCTCATGCAGGCGCTCGAGCAAGGCAACACCTTCGAGGAGACCGACGAGGCGGCCCTCCGGTTCGGCCTGCCGATGCCCCCCTCAGCCCTACTCGCGATGGTCGGGCCGCAGGTCGCAAATCACGTCCTCCACACGCTCCACGACGCCTTCCCCGACCGATTTCCGCTGTCGCCCACGCTCGAGAACTTCGCGAACGGCGAGATGGACGTGGTGCTGACGGGGGAGAGCCGGCAGACGGTGGACGAGATTCACACCGCTCTGCTCGAGGCCCTGGCGGACGAGGCCCGGCACATCCTCGACGACGGCGTCGCCGGGTCGGCCGCCGAGATCGACGCGTGCCTGATCCTCGGCGCCGGGTTCCCGTTCTTCCGCGGCGGCCTGACGAGGTACCTCGACCAGGAAGGGATCTCGACACGCGTCTCCGGCCGGCCGCTCGCTGCGCGCTAATCCGCGCGCGGGAGCTCGCGCAACACCCGGATGAGCATGGAGGCGTCCTCGACGAGCGAGGCAAAGAATGACGCGTCGCACTCCTCGACGGCGACGACTGCCCGGTTTGCCAGAGCCCGGCCGCTCGGCGTAACTGTGAGCGCCCGGGCGCGACCGTCCTCCGGGTGGCGGGCCCGGTCGACGAGCCCCCGCCGCTGGAGCCCGCGGACGACCTGGGAGGTCATCATCGGATCGGTCGCGGCCAGGTCGGCGAGCCGTGACCGGCCCGTCCTCGTCGGGCGAGCGGCTCGCCCTCGCGAAGCTGCTCGCGGGGCGAAAGCGCGCATAGTTCTAGCGTCAACCGGGAACTCTCTCCGCTCGGGTGACCCGAGACGTCCCGCCGTCGTGCCCGATGCGCTACAGTCCGGACTACAGGACCGCTCGACGCGCCAGAAACGCGTAGCTGTGCTGATCCTCAAGGAAAGCAGCACCTCAGTCGTGTGCTGCGCATATGTACGAGATCGATTCACATCCGACACATCCGTCGTCGGAGTCGGCAGAGGGCTTGCAAGCCGCCGCACTCCGCGCTCAGGCCTGGTACGGCGAGCCGTTCCTCCACCCCGGTGAGGACCCGTCCGCCGCCCTCGCCGTAGGCACCGCACGCCGCGGCGCCCTCGACGACGCGATCGTCGAGATGGATAGTGGCGCGCGAACGCCCCCGGCGTGGTGGCGCGTGCGCTACGGGCTGATGCTCGGCCTCGAGCGAGTCCTGGCCACTCCCAAGCCACAGACCGCCGCGGGGACCGAGTTGCGGCGCCACCAGGTGGACGCGCTCGCCGGCATGCTCACGGAGCTGATCGCGGCGAACCAGCGCACCGCCGAGGAGAACGGAAACGGGAGCCTGGCCGAAGTGGTCGAAGCCGACCCCGTCGAGCTCGAGGAGGAGGACGACGACTTCGATGCCGGAGTGGTCGACGACGACGACCTCGAGGAGCCTGCCTTCAAGGGAGAGGATCCGGGAGCGTCGCGCCGCTACCGCTTCCGTCATCCGACGGCATCGGGCAAGACGATCGCCGCGGCAGGCTTCGTCGAGTCCGCGCGGCATCTCGGGATCCTGATTCTCACGCACCGGCGCCTGCTCGTCTCCCAGTTCCAGCGCGACCTCACGACGGAGGGCTACGCCGACCGATTCACCGACGCGATCGGTGCCGGCAAGGAGCCGTTGCGCGACGACCCGATCACGATCCAGACCTACGCCTGGTTTGCCCGGCACGCGGGCGAAATCTCACGCACCGCGTACCAGCTCGTGATCTGCGACGAGGCGCACACGGCACTCGGCGAGAAGACGAGCGCGGCGATCAGGTCGTTCAGCGAGCCGGTCTACATCGGGATGACGGCCACCGAGCAACTGATCGCGAAGCAAGTCTCGGACGTCTTCCCCGCCTCGGTGGACGACCTGCCGCTGGCCGACGCCGCCCGTCGCGGTCTGATCGCGCCGCTTCGCTGCCTCCGGGTGCCGCCGGCCGCTGCGATCAACTCGGTCCCGATCGTCGGCTGCGACTTCGAGGAGCGCGCCCTCGCGGCAGCGCTCGACCATTCCGCACTCAATCAGGCGGCGGCAAGCCTCTATCGCGAGCGCTTCGGCTCGACGCCGGGGATCGTCTACGCGGCCGGCGTCGAGCACGCCTACAACCTCGCCCAGGAATTCCGCGCTGCGGGAATCAAGGCAGAGGCGGTCTCGGGCAAGACCCCGCCCGTGAAACTGGCCGAGACCCTGGCCGCCTACGAGCGCGGCGAGATCAACGTGCTGATCAACGCGCAGTTGCTCGCCGAGGGCTGGAACTCACCGCGCGCCACCGTCTGCTTCCACCTCGCCCCGACGGCGTCGCGGCGTGTCTATCAGCAGCGGATCGGCCGGATCATGCGTATGCATCCGCGCAAGGAAGCGGGAGTCGTCGTCGATTTCGTCACGAAGGGATCGACGCATAACGACCGCGTCATCTCGCTGCACTCACTGCTCGATGCCGACTTCTACCGCGAGGGTGCGCGGGTCACCCCTGCGCCACGACGGCGCCAGCAGCGCCGCGCGCGTCGGCAGCTCTCACCGACGCCGTGGCTCGTCCCGGTCACACCCGACGTTGCCCGCCGGCTCGCCGTGATCAGCCGCGAGTGGCAACGGATCGACCCCAAGTTCCTCGACGACGACGAGCAGCGGTGGTGGGCAACGATCGCTGGCCGCCAGATTCGCTTCGATCAGCGTGCCGAGTTCGCCCGCAAGTTCACCGAGGGCCGCGCCGGAAAGGGTGCCCTCGAGACGTTCCTCGCCGTGTGCGCGGCGGAGAACGACAATCGGCGACTCCGGATGACGGCGCTCGCCGACAGGGTGGCGACGCCCGTCGAGCGGGCCGACTTCGACGATCTCGTCACGCTGGTCGGCCAGGCACCACCGTGGGAGAAAGATCGCGCGGCCGGTGTCCGGATCCTCCTGCGAGCGATCGGCGAGGGCAAGGCAAACGCCCCCGACCAGATCCTCGCCCGCTGGACCTGGAAGCTCGCAAAGGTGACGCGCAAGGTGCAGGACCGCCGCGCGAGCGCCGACTTCCCCGAGGCGAAGCGGCTGCTCGGAGCCGTCGCCAACTCCCGTGGCCACCGGCACGAGGAGAACGTATCGAGGCTCGTCCAGGCGGCACGGGCGCTACCGCTGGCAGCCGGTGCCGCACTTCTCGCCTCCGCCGACGGCTACACGCCTCGGGCCAACTCCATGCTCGACCAGGCCCGCGAGGACCTGGCCGAGATCGGTGAGATCGCGAACGCTCTAGCCGAGAACCTGCCGGCGCCCAAAGCGCCGGTGCGCAAGTCGCGACGACGGCGCAAGAAGCGCCGCACCGCCGGTGCAGCGGATCCCACGGCGACCACCTCCGGAAGCGACACAGGCGCGGCTCCCCCCTCGGCTCCGTCTGCAAACGGCGACGGCCCGGCAGCGAGTACCGAGGCCCCTGCCGAGAGCACGACCGCCTAACGGTCTGGCGGCTCCGGCGGGCGCTCGTCGCTTTCGCGATCCCGCAGGAACTGCGTCAGCTCGGCCGCGAGCGACTCGCCGGTCGGGAAGTCGGGCTCTTCGATCAGCTCGTCGATCGTATCGGCCCGCCGCTCGAGCTCCTCGACATACTCCGCCGTCTCCGGATCTGACGAGACTGCTTCGGTGATCTGCTCCGCGTAGACCTCTTCCGCCTCCTCCAGGTCAGTAAGGTCGATCGAAGTCCCGAGAAGCTCGCCGAGCCGGTCGCAGAGCGCCTTGGCGGCCCGGGGGCTCGGCGCCAGCGAGACGTAGTGCGGGACGGCCGACCAGAGACTGACGGACGGGATCCCCGCCTGGCGGCACGCATCGTGGAGGACGCCGACGATGCCGGTCGGGCCCTCGTAGCGTGACGGCTGTAGCCCCAGCTCATCGACGAGCGAGAGGTCGCTCGCAACGCCGGTGACGGGTGCGGGGCGCGTGTGTGGCACGTCGGCGAGCAGGGCTCCGAGCGTGATCACGAGCTCGACTCCGAGGTCCCGAGCGAGGCCGGTCACCAGCTCGTTGAACGCGCGCCAGCGGTAGTTCGGCTCGACGCCGAGCAGGATCACGGCATCGCGATCGGCGCCGGGAATCGCAGCCGCGTGGAAGGCGTTCTCCGGCCACTCGATGCTTCGCGTCAGCCCCTCGTCGAGGGTGACCGTCGGTCGGGTCGCCTGGAAGTCGACGAACCCTTCGGGATCGATCTCGGCGAAGCGCCGTGCGTCCCAGGTGTGGATGAGCGTCGTGGCCGCGAGCGTCGCCGCCTGGCCACCGTCGTTCCAGCCGCGGAAGGCCGCGATCAGGACCGGCCGGCGCAGAGTCGGCAGATCGTCGATTCGGAGCTCGGGGGCGCTCATGCCGGAACCCTACTCTCAGTCGCTCCGTCGGAGCCCTCGCGAGCGCTGCCGGCGCTCGCTCCGCGTGGACGTGTCAGGGCGAGCGGAGGCCGGAACAGGGCCATCGTGAGGCCCACCGAGAGCGACCAGATCGCCGCGGCCAGAAAGACGTGCACGAGGACGAGACCCCAGGGCAGGGCGTTGCGGTACTGGACCTCCCCCAGAATCGACTGGGCCACCAGCACGACGAGCGCCGTCCCCCAGAGGCGCACAAGACCCGGATAGCTCTCCCGGGCCCGCCAGACGAACGCTCCCACGAGCAGGAAGCCAATCCCGAAGGCCGCCGCGACGCGGACGTGAACGTAGACGGTGTCGGTGATCGCGATGCCGAGGCGCTCGATGCCCTTCTGGGAGCCGGGGTGCGGCCCGGAGGCGGTCGCCACGGCACCCGTGACGACGAGCGCGGCTGCCAGCGGCAGACCGAGCCAGAGCACGACGCGGCTCAGCCACCGGGGCACGAAGGGCGCTCCACGTCCCACGAGGAGGCTCCACGCCTCGAGCACGAGGACGACCGCCAGCGCGAGCACGACAAGCGCAAGCAGGAAGTGCGACATCACCGCGAGGGGGTGCAGCTTCAGCATGATCGTGACGCCACCCAGCGGAATCTGCGCGGCGGCTCCGACGAGGATCCCGAGCGCCGACCAGCGGGCGAGCCGCGACAGCCCCGGCACCCGGCGACCTCTGAGCCAGGCGACGAGAGAGAGCCCGACCCCGACCGCCGCGATCAGGCGATTCGAAAATTCGATGATCGCGTGCTTGTTGCCCTGCGTCGGGAACGGAGCGGTGCCACACCGCGGCCAGTGGTCGCAGCCGAGCCCGGACGCCGTCAGCCGGACGAAGGCGCCCGAGGCAACGACGAAGAACATCACGGCGAGCAGCGCACCGGCCAGCCAGAGGAACCCCGCGGGCGTGCCCGCAGCGGCCCACGCGCTCCGAAGCCTCGATCGCATCACTCCGAGTGTACGGAGCAGACGCTCATGTCAGGCGCACGCCGGCTCCCGGGCGTACCAGCCCGACCCGGAAGAGCTCGAGCCCCGCGGCGGCAAAGGTCGCCTCGAGCACCGGCGCCCTGTCGGCCGGGAGCGAGACGAGCAGGCCGCCGGCGGTCTGCGGGTCGAAGGCGAGGGCCTCGGCCGCCCCGGGTGCGGCGCTGTCCAGGTGCGGCCCCGCGTAGTCCCGGTTGCGGTGGTCACCGCCGGTGCGAACTCCGGCCTCGGCCAGCTCGCGCGCGTGAGGCAACGCCGGCAGCGCAGCCGCGTCGAGGTCGATCAGGACGCCGCTTCCCGCGGCCATCTCGTAAGCGTGCCCGAGCAGGCCGAAGCCCGTCACGTCGGTGACGGCATTGGGGCGAAACGGCCGCAGGGCATCGGCGGCGGCCCGGTTCAGCGTCTTCATCGCCGCCACGGCCGCCTCGAGAGCACCGGCGGGAGCGTTTCCGTCCCGTTGCGCCTGGAGGATCAGCCCGGTACCGAGCGGCTTCGTGAGGAAGAGCACGTCGCCGTCCCTGGCACCGTTGTTGCGCCAGATCCCCTCCGGGTGCACGGTGCCGACGACGGCCAGACCGTACTTCGGCTCGTCGTCCCGGATCGTGTGCCCGCCGGCGAGGATTGCACCCGCCGCGCGCACCACCTCCTCGGCGCCGGCCAGGATCTCGCCCAGCGTCTCCGCCGGCAGGTCCTCGGGGAACGCGGTCACCGAGAGCGCGAGCAGCGGCAGCCCTCCCATCGCAAACACGTCGTTGAGAGCGTTCGTCGCCGCGATCTGGCCGAACGTCCTCGCATCGTCGACGACCGGGGGGAAGAAGTCGACCGTGAAGACGATCGCCCGCTCGTCGTCGAGACGGTACACAGCGGCGTCGTCGGCGGGATCGAGCCCGACGAGCAGGTCGGCCGAATCGACGGGGACGAAGCCCTCCAGCAGCTTCTGCAGGCTCGCGGCCGGGTACTTCGCAGCGCACCCACCGGCCCGCGAGAGCGAGGTCAACATCGGCGAATCGGTCACACATCGAGTGTACGGATGCCAGGAAGGAGACTCGCGCGCGATGGAGAAAAATCGGGCGGAGAGTCACATACCCCCCAATCCCCTCTCCTCCCTGATGCACGCGAAGGTCGCCACCCCCCTGGCGGCCTTCGTTCTTTCTGTGTAAGGATCGTGGCGTGCCCTCCGCTCTCGTCACCGGTGGCTCGTCGGGGATCGGCCTGGCGATCGCCGCAATGTTGCGCGACGAGGGGTACGCCCTGACACTGGCTGCGCGCAAGCTCGAACGCCTCGAGGCGGCGGGCGAGACGGTCTCGGCGACAACCGTCCAGGCCGACGTCTCGGCCGAGGAAGATTGCGCGAGGCTCGTGGCCGAGCATGTCAAGGCTCACGGGGGTCTCGATGTGCTGGTCAACTCGGCAGGCGTCGGCATCGGCGCGGTGACGGGCAATACGACGACCAAGGCCTGGGATCTCCAGAACGCGGTCAACCTGCGCGGGGCGTTCCTCGTCACTCGTGAGGCTCTGCCGCACCTGCGAGAGACGAAGGGGTACGTCGTCAACCTCGCCTCGATCGCGGGAACGACCCCCACTCCGGGCCTCGCGGCCTACGGCGCGACCAAGGCGGCGCTGATCGCTCTCTCGCGCACGCTCGACCGTGAGGAGGCCGACGCGGGCGTGCGCGTCACCGCCCTCTGCCCGGGCTTCGTGGACACGCCGATGGCCTCCTGGTCGGGCCTCGAGCGCGACGAGATGATCACGCCCGAGGACTGTGCGGAGATCGTGCGAGCACTGCTTCGGCTCTCGCCCGCCGCGCGCGTGCCGGTGGTCGTCATGGAACGGCGCGGCGGCGAGACATAACGTGCAGGTTGTAGGGGCGACACCCGTGTCGCCGTCCGTCAACCGCCCCGCGCCGTCAGCCCTCGTCGCCGCCGAGCAGCTCCAACCCGCCGGCGGCCTTCGTCAGCCCCAGGCGACCGTAGAGCCCGAGCTTGTCGCGCGAGTCCTCGAGGTCGAGTAGCCGCATCGTCAACTGGCCGATCCGGTCGACAGGGCCGAAGCTGCTCTCGACGTTCTCCATCGACAGCCGGTCCGGCCGGTAGGTCGCGTTCGGGCTCGTGGTGTCGAGCACGGTGTAATCGTCGCCGCGGCGCAGCTCGAGCGTCACCTCGCCGCTGATCGCGAGCCCGATCCAGCTCTGCAGGCTCTGCCGCAGCATCAAGGCCTGGGGGTCGAACCAGCGTCCCTCGTAGAGGAGCCGGCCGAGCCGCCGCCCCATCGTGCGGTAGTTCTCGATCGTGGCCTCGTTGTGGATCGCGTTCACGAGCCGCTCGTAGGCGATGAAGAGGAGCGCCATCCCCGGCGCCTCGTAGATGCCGCGTGACTTGGCCTCGATGATCCGGTTCTCAATCTGGTCCGACATGCCGAGGCCGTGGCGACCGCCGATCGCATTGGCCTCGTTCACGAGAGCCACCCGGTCGGCGAGCTCGACGCCGTTGAGCGCGACCGGCCAGCCCTCCTGGAAGGTGACGCGCACCGTCTCGGGCTCGATGATCAGGTGCTGATCCCAGTGGGGCACGCCCATGATCGGCTCAACGATCTCCATCGACCGGTCGAGCTGCTCGAGCTCCTTGGCCTCGTGCGTGGCGCCCCAGATGTTCGCGTCGGTCGAGTACGCCTTCTCGACGGAGTCGCGATAGGGCAGTCCGCGCTCGAGCAGCCACTCGCTCATCTCCTTGCGTCCACCGAGCTCGCTCACGAACTGGGCGTCGAGCCAGGGCTTGTAGATCCGCAACGACGGGTTGGTCAGCAGCCCGTAACGAAAGAAGCGCTCGATGTCGTTGCCCTTGTACGTCGACCCGTCGCCCCAGATGTCGACGCCGTGGGCTTTCATCGCCTGCACGAGCATCGTGCCCGTGACGGCCCGACCGAGCGGCGTCGTGTTGAAGTACGTCTTGCCGCCGCTCGAGATGTGAAAGGCGCCACACTGAAGGGCGACGAGCCCTTCGTGGACGAGCTGCTCGCGGCAGTCGACGACCTCGGCCGCCTCGGCGCCGTACGCAAGCGCCCTGCCGGGTACGTCCGCGACGTCATCCTCGTCGACCTGACCCAGATCCGCGGTGAAGGCGTACGGAATGCCGCCCTTCTCGCGAATCCAGGCGACGGCGACGGACGTGTCGAGGCCGCCCGAGAAGGCGATCCCGATCCGCTCGCCGACCGGCAGTGACTGGAGGACACGGCTCACCCGGAGAGCGTACCCGCCACCCGAAGCCCGGCGACCGGGCTCAGCCTGCGACCTTGGCGACGGCGGCGTCGAGCTCGGCGGCGCCGATCGCCCCTTCCAGCCGGGTACGAATCACGCCCGCGCGATCGACGACGAACGTGAAGGGCTCGCTCTGGAGCCGCCACTCGTTCACCCAGCGGTTGGTGCCCTTCGCCGGGTCGTTATCCCTGTAGATCTCGATGTGGATGAAGTCGACGCCCTTCCTCTGCCACCGTCGCGCCACCGACTGGACGACCTCGACGACAGGTCCGCAGGTGCGGGTCTGGCAGAAGGCCGGGGTCGCGAAGGTGACGACGAACGGCCGCTTGGCCGCCATCGCGGCGGCAACCGTCGTCCGCAGGAGGTTCCGGTCCGGCGGCTCGGCCGTAGTTGCGGCCTTCACCTGCGCCGGAGTCGCGCCGGGCTGAAGGGTCGGGTTCTGCGACGGGACCGACCGCTCGCCGACGGCGGGAGCGCTCGAGTGCTTGCGGACGACCATGTTCCCGAGCGCCCGGACCGACGTCCCACCCTGCGGCTCTGCCAGGAGCCAGTACTTGCCCGGCGTGGGCGTGTCGACCGAGGTCACGTAGATGCTCTGCGCATCAGCCTTCGCCCCCCCGGGGACGCCGATCGGCTCGAGTATCGCCGTCGTCTCGGCGTACGGCTTCTGCTTGAGCCCACGGGCGATCCAGACCCGCGCCGTCGGCTGCTCGATCAGCTTGCCCTGCTTGTCGACGACGAGGAACGAGACGCGGTTCTTGCCCGGGCCGTAGTCGGAGGTGCCGGGGATCATCGCCACGGCACTTCTCCCCGCGCGCCAGAGAGCCTCCAGGCTGTCCGGCAGAACCTGAGCCACGGGTGTCGACCGCGTCGAGGTGCCGCTCGATCCGCCGCAGCCCGTGAGCACCACGGCGACGGCGCAACCGAGCACGATGAGGCCGGCCGGGCGGATCACTGCCCGAGTCTAGCCGCGGCCCTCCGCCGGGCGAAGGGCCGCCGGCCACGCCCACTCGGGTCAGGCCCCGTCGGACCAGGTGCTGCGATGGTACGGGTGAAGCCTGCCGAGAAACGCCGCGAAGAGCGCGAGGTTGCCAAGCAGGAGGAGCAGTCGGGCTGAGCGCATGTTCTTTCCTCCTTCCTCAGAAGCGGATGTCCTGGAGCGCCTCCGCGGCGTTCCGATACCAGCGCGCTGCCTCGGTGTCGTTCCCACGACGACTCTCGAGGTCCCCCAGCGCGACCCATGCCCCTGCCCTGTGTCCAACAGACTCCATCTGCTCGAAGACCGAGTCCGCTGCCTTGAAACACTCCTCCGCCTCGTCGAGACGGCCCCGCTCGAGCAACGAGCGGCCGAGCACGATGTTCGACTGACCGACCTCGTCGAGGAAGTCGACGCGCCCTGCGAGCAATGCCAGCGCCTTGCGCGCGTTCTCGTCCGCAGCGTCGTAGTCCTCGAGTTGGAGGTGCACGGTCGCCAGGCTGCCGAGCGCCTGCGCAGCGTCAGGCTGCGACTCGGCCTCGACGGCGAGGGCGAACGACTCGTTCAGATGCTCTATCGCCCGCTCGGGCTTGCCCAGGACGAGGTTCAGGCCGCCCAGGTTGAGCATCAGGCGGCCGACGTTGCGCTCGTCGTTCAGCTCCTGGTACAGCGTCTTGGCCTGCTGGGCGTAGTTGCGAGAGACGATCCAGTGCCCCGTGCGCTCGGCAACGAGTGAGGCCTGGAAGAAGGTGTCTGCCGCGACGCGCCGGTTGTCGAGCGACCGGGCCAGCTCGAGCGCAGCCTCGACATCCTCGCGGGCCGCCTCGAAGTCGCGCTGGCGACGGCGGCAGCGAGAGCGCCAGCCGAGGATGTCGGCTCGCAGCACATCGCAGGGAAGACCCGATGCATCGGCCAGGGAGTAGGCCTCGTCGAGAAGGGCGGCCGCCGACGCGATGCTCGAGAGCTTGTAGCGGCAGACGCCGAGCCGGAAGAGGACGTCCGCGCGGTCGAGATCGGAGAACTGGGGCCCCTCGGCGAGCGCCCGGGCGACCTGGAGCAGTTCGACCGCCTCACGGGGATCTCCCAGCTGGGCGAGTGCCCACGCCTGGCCGGAAAGCGACCTGACCTCGAGCTCGGCGGATCCCGTCGCTCCGATGTCGCGGCGCGCCTCGGTGAAAAGCTGGGCCGCCTCCTGATAGCGGTGCGCCTCGGTCAGCGCCTCGGCGCGGGTGAGGAGCGCCTCGACCCGGCCGCGCAGGTCGGTAGAGACACCGCTGCCGAGGAAGGTGGCGTCGACGCCGAGCCTGTCTGCGAGCCAGGTGATTGCGTCGTCGGTCGGCCGGGTCTTGCCTCGCTCGATCTGGCTGATGTACTCCTTCGAGAACCGGTCGCCTGCGACCTGCGTCTGGGTCAGCCCGGCCGCGAGGCGCAACGAGCGCAGGCGGTCGCCGAGCTGGCTGGCGGGGTGGCCGGTGGCCCTGACCGCCGGCGCGAACTCCTCATCGTAGGCGGGGTGGTGAATCGTGCCCATCTGACTCTCAGTCAACTCGATCCACCTCCCCGATTGCACTCCCCGGAAGGGTGAGATCGGCTTACAGACGCGGGATTAAGCAGGTGAAGTAATCATAGCGCAAATCACTTGACCGAGCTACTTGACTTTTTGGGACAGGCCGTCTAGAGTCCTGTCTACCAAGCACCTCAGTCAACGCCAGGCTGTGGAGCGGGGGTAGACCGAACGGAACGGTGGTAGCAAGAAGGAGTCACGTGCCTGGGCCGCAGAGTCACGAGCTCCAGCTTCCACTCCCATGAGGAGCCCCCCCATCGGAAACGCCCCCGGGAGCCGCAGCCGGGGGCGTTTTCCGTTGTGCGCCCGGCCCCTTCCGCCTTCCGTAGGATCGATCCGGATGGGACACGGCGCCTTCCGGCGGGGTTTTCTGGCCATGGCGCCGCTCTGGCTCGGCGTCGTTCCGTTCGGGCTCGCCTTTGCTTTGACCTCGCGGAGTGCCGGGCTCTCGCTCGTCGAGACGCAGGCCCTCTCGCTCTTCGTCTTCGCCGGGAGCGCCCAGTTCAGCGCCGTCGGGCTCTTCGCGGTCGGCGCCTCGGGCCTCGAGATCGTGCTCACGACCTTCCTCCTCAACGTGCGCCACCTCCTCTACAGCCTCTCGCTCGGCCGTCAGGTCGACCTGACGCGCCGCCAACGTCCCGTCGCGGCGTTCTTCCTGACCGATGAGGCGTTCGGGGTGGTGGCCGCAGCGAAGGCGCGCTCGTTTCGATTCGTGCTCGGCTGCGAGCTGAGCCTCTTCCTCGTCTGGAACCTGGCCACGGTCGGCGGGTTCCTGCTCGGAGCCGCCGTCCCCGACCCCGAGAAGATCGGCATCGACCTGATCTTCCCCCTCGCCTTCCTGGCCCTGCTCGTGCCGCTTCTGCGCACACGGATCGAGGTCGTCGTTGCCCTCGGGTCTGGCGGGCTCGCCTACCTCCTCTCACGCCCGCTGCCCGGCGGCCTGCCGATCCTCGTGACGGGCGTCGTCGGCAGCCTCGCGGGCGCGTTCCTCACCCGGGGCGAGCCGGCGGACCGAACCATCGACCCGGCGGACGCCGCCCGGGAGGTCGCATGAGCTTCTGGCTCACGCTCGGCGGCATGGTCGCCGTCACCTTCGGCTCCCGCTACGCGGGGCTCGTGCGACGGACGGAGCTGCCGGACTTCTGGGTGCGCTTCCTCCACTTCGTCCCGATCGCGGTCTTCGCGGCGCTCGTGACCCCGTCGCTCGAAGGTGGGCGCGGTGAGTGGGGAATCCGGCTCGCGGCTGCGACGCTCGCGATCGTCGCAGCGTGGCGGACCCGGCAACTTTGGGTCGCGATTGCTGCCGGGATGCTGGCGTTCTGGCTGCTGCGGATCCCTTTCTGATCAGCCGCCGCTGAGCCAGCGGCGGCGCTCGCGGCCGATCGCCTGGAAGTCGGCCGGGCCGAGGATGCCGCCGAGCCGGTCGGCGAACGACCGCAGGAGGCCGCCGGCAAGGAAGATCCAGGCCTCCGCGTCGGGATCTCGATCCGCCGGCATCACGCCTTCGGCCTGATGGCACCGCATCAGGTCTGCGACGAAACGGTGCACCTCGCGCACGTGGGTACGAACCCGCTGCTGGATCTCGTCGTCCTCTGCCGCCTCCGTCACGCCTTGCACCCATAGGTTCGGGAGCAGCGGGTTCGCCCACGGCGAGCGCTTCTCCTGGCCAAGCGTCTCGGGGCGCGACGACAGGCCCGCTTTCAGCTCGATCGCCCGCCGGAGCTCGTGCCAGGCCGCATCGAGGCAGGCGAACCACAGCTCCTTCTTGGAGGCGAAGTGACGGTAGATGATCGGCTCCGAGACACCGGCGGCGCGCGCGATCTCGGCCGTCGTCGAGCCCGAGTAGCTGCCCGAGCCGAACACCTCGAGTGCCGCCGCGATGATCGCCGCGCGGCGCTCCGCAGCGGGAAGCCGGATCGCGGTCGACTCGCTCATGCCGTACGCTCGGCGCTCGCCTCGGCTGCCGCAGGACGCCTGGCGGGAGCTCGATGATGGCTGCGCACCGTCACTGCGGCGATCAGCGAGGCGGCGAACGCGATCACGGCGGCAATGTAGAGCGCGTAATGGAGGCCCTGCATGAACGCGTCGACCCTGGTCGCCCCGCCCGCGAGGGCGGACTGCGACTGGCTCGCGAGGATCGCGCCCATGAGGGCGATTCCGAGTGATCCGCCGACCTGGCGGAACGTGTTGAGCATCCCCGAGCCGACGCCCGCCTTGTCGACGGGAACGGAGCTCAGCGCCGCAGCCGTCATGGGGGACATCGTGATCGCCATCCCGAACCCTCCCAGGAGCATGCCCGGCAGCAGCAGCCAGTACGACGAGTCGGGCTGGAGCTGCGCGAACACGAGCAGGCACGCCCCGACGAGCGACATGCCGACCGTCATCAACCAACGTGACCCGAGACGGTCGGAAGCCCGTCCCGCGATCGGAGCGACCACGATGATCAGGCAGGTCATCGGCAGGAAGGCAGCGCCGGCCTGAAGCGGGGTGTAGCCGAGGATGTTCTGCATGAACAGCGACACGAAGAAGAAGACTCCGAACATCGCCAGCGAGACGAGCAGGGCCACCGTGTTGGCACCCGAGAAGGTCGGATCACGGAAGAGCGTGACGTCGAACATCGGTAGGCGCTGGTGCAACTCGAGGAGTACGAACACCGTTCCTGCCAGAGCCGACAACGCAAAGAGGCCAAGGATCAGAGGGGACGTCCAGCCGCGGGCATTTGCCTCGATCAGGGCGTAGACGAGAGCGAAGAGCGCCACCCCGGAGCTGATCAGCCCGGGGAGGTCGAGGCGCTGCTCGTGTGAGGTGTCGCGGGACTCGGGAATGATCAGCCGAGCAGCGACGATGCCGGCCAGGCCGACCGGGACGTTGATGTAGAAGATCCAGTTCCAGCCGACATGCTCCGTGATCAGGCCCCCGACCAACGGCCCGATCGCAAGCGCGAGCGCCGAGACGCCCGCCCAGATGCCGAGGGCTGTGCCGCGCTCCCTGGGCGGGAAGGTCGCGGTGATGATCGACAGCGTCGCCGGCATCATCAGCGCCGCCCCGACGCCCTGCAGGACGCGCGACCCGATCAGGAGCTCGGCGCTGCCCGAGAGCCCGCATAAGAGCGACGAGAGGGTGAAGATCGCGAGGCCGATGAGGAAGATGCGGCGGCGGCCATACATGTCGGCAAGCTTCCCACCCGTGAGCATGAGAACCGCGAAGCTGAGGGCGTACCCCGTGACGACCCACTCGAGCTCTGCGACGCCGACCCCGAGCTCGCGCTGGATCGACGGCAGGGCGACGTTCACGACCGTGTTGTCGAGCATGATCATAAAGAGCGCAAATGACACGGCGACGAGTGTCAACCACTTCCTGTTCTCCTTTGCAAGGAGTCGTGCTTTCATCCGTTCCCACCCTCTCTGTTCGCCCCGGTCGCGATACGTTAGTGGCCGCTACGTTAGCAAACGCTAACTAGCGGCCGTGGCGTATGGGGGCCTGCGGGCCATCTCGACGAAGACGTCGAGCGCGGCCGGATTGGCGAGCGAGTCTCGGCTGACGGCAGTGCGCGGGTCGGCGCCGAGGAGGATCCGCTTGACGGGCAGCTCGAGCGCCTTGCCCGAGAGCGTGCGCGGTACCTCGGCGATCTGCTCGACGACGTCCGGTACGTGGCGCGGAGAGCAGTCCGTGCGGATACGGGCGCGAATCCTGGCGACGAGCTCGTTGTCGAGCGCAAGCCCCTCTCGGAGCACGACGAATAACGGCATGTATCCGTCGGTGCCGGGTAGCGGCAGGTCGAGCACGAGCGCGTCCACAACCTCTTCGAGCGCGAGCACGATCCGGTAGATCTCGCTCGTCCCCATCCGCACGCCGCCGCGGTTGATCGTCGCATCCGAGCGGCCCGAGATGATCGCCGTGCCCCGGTCGGTGATCTCGATCCAGTCGCCGTGGCGCCAGACGCCGGGGAACATCTCGAAGTAGCTCTCGCGATAGCGGCTGCCGTCGTCGTCTCCCCAGAGGTAGAGCGGCATCGACGGCATCGGCCGGGTCAGAACGAGCTCGCCGACCTCGCCCACGAGAGGTTTCCCCTCGGGGCTCCACGACTCGACCGCAGCGCCGAGGGCGCGAGCCTGGAGCTCGCCCTCGTAGACGGGCAGGGTCGGGACGCCGCCGACGAAGGCCGAGCAGAGGTCGGTGCCACCCGAGGTGGAGAAGAGCCAGATGTCCTCGCCGACGGCCTCGTAGACCCAGCGGAACCCGTCGGGCGAGAGCGGCGAGCCAGTCGAACCGACGGAACGGAGCGCCGTCAGGTCGCGGCCGGCGGCCGGTCGCAGTCCTCCCTTGAGGCAGCTGCCGATGAACGCGGCGCCGGTGCCGAAGCACGTCACGCCGGCCTGCTCGGCGAGGTCCCAGAGGACGCCGAGATCCGGGGTGCCCGGATTGCCGTCGTAGAGCACGATCGACGCGTCGGTGAGGAGGCCGCCGACGAGGAAGTTCCACATCATCCAGCCGGTGGTCGTGAACCAGAAGAGCCGGTCGTGGGCCTGCAGGTCGACGTGCAGGTGCATCTTCTTCAGGCTCTCGACGAGGATGCCGCCGTGGCCGTGCACGATCGCCTTCGGCAGGCCGGTCGTACCCGAGCTGTAGAGCACCCAGAGCGGGTGGTCGAACGACACCTGCGCGAAGCTCGGCGCCGCACCCGTCCCTGCTGTGACGACGGCGGCCCACCGCACGGCGCCGCGCAGGCCTGCGAGCGACGGATCCGGGTCGAGGTAGCCGAGCACGACCGCGTGCTCGACGGTCGGCATCGCGGCGAGTAGCTCGGCGACGACCGCAGTGCGATCGAAGTCCTTCCCCCCGTAGCGGTAGCCGTCCACCGTGAGCAGGATCTTCGGCTCGATCTGGGCAAAGCGATCGATCACACTGCGCGCGCCGAAGTCGGGCGAGCAGCTCGACCAGACGGCGCCGATCGACGCGGCCGCGAGGAAGGCCACCACGGCCTCCGGCACATTCGGCAGATACGCGACGACGCGGTCGCCGGGGCCGACGCCGAGCGCGCGTAACCCCGCCGCGAAGCCGGCCACGTCGCAGCGCAACTCCCCGCGGGTCAGCTCCTGGA
>JBBQRN010000031.1:0-34818 GCA_038214705.1 Gaiellales bacterium
GGTACCGACCCGCGCATATGAGTCGCGACACAGACGTCGACGACAGCCGGTGCGCTCTCCCCGCCGAAACCCCAACCCCGCAAACAGCGGGGCCACCCACCCCTGCGCTATTGACACCGAACACTCCATATGAGTGCTCGGCATGTCCCTTGACGGCGATCCGGCGAGGCCGGTCAAACAAGCCAGACGTTGACGGCTTCCACCAGATCCCGCACGGCCGCGGCGCCATCGAGCCGCAGCAAGGGCCGCGACGTGACCGCCAACCAGCGTTCGTGTCTCGCACGGCTTCGACCGGTAAAGCCCGGGTCGTCGTAGCTCCGCGCCCATTCCAAGAACGCCCGATGCGCAACGTCGTCGACCTCGCCGTACCGCGCCACCCCACGCTCCCTCAGCCGCCTCATTCGCAGCTCCGAATCGGCTACAAGGAACACGACACCGTCGCACACCGCAAGCACCGAGTCTCCCCAACCCATCACAGATCCGGTGAGCACCCATGAGCTGCGCGGCAGGAAGAGCTCATTCATGAGGCGGAGCCGCTCCTCCACGGGTCGCTTTTCCGTGTAGGGAGGCGATGTCGGCAACCAGAAGTAGTCATCGACGTCTGCGTGGGGAACGGACCAGCGGTCTGCGAGCGCGCGGCCGAGCGTGGTCGTCCCGGTTCCACTCGCACCCGTGACGAGCAAGCGGCGAGTTCCACGATGCATCGCGCACGAACGTACCTGATTCGGGAGCCTGGTCTGGGCCAACGCCCTCTTGCCTGATCGCTACTCCCAGCCGAGATACGGTTCTGCGCCGCGCTTCTCCAACCCGCGTGCGATGATCAGCCGCTGGATCTCGCTCGTGCCCTCCCAGATCCGATCGACGCGCACCTCGCGGAAGAAGCGGGCGGCAGCGGTCTCGTGCATGTAGCCGCGGCCGCCGAAGATCTGAACAGCGCGGTCCGCCGCCCGCCCCGCCATTTCCGACGCATACAGCTTCGCCATGGCGACCTTGCCGTGCACGACCTTGCGATCCTCGAGCGTGTCGAACGCATGAGCGGCGTGGTAGGTGAGCAGGCGCGCCGCGTGGAGCTCGGTCAGCGTGTCGGCGAGCGGGAAGGACACGCCCTGGTTCTCGAAGATCGGCCCGCCGAAGGCGTCACGGGTCTTTGCATACGCGGTCGCCTCGTCCAGCAGCCGCTGCGCGGCGCCGCAGCAACGGGCCGCGATGAAGAGGCGCTCGACGAGGATCCACTCGCGCGAACCGGAGTCGCCGCCCGAGACGAGGTTTTCACCCGGCACGCGGCAGCCCGTGAAGACGATCTCGGGATGGTGGTCGAGGTAGGGGTCGTGGAGGAAGCGCGGCGTCTTCGTGATCTCCATCCCCGACGTTCCCGGCTCGACGAGGAAGAGCAGCTGCTCGCCCTCGTGGACGGCGGCTACGAGGTAGATCCCGGCTTCGCCCTCGCTCGTGACGAACCACTTCTCGCCGTTCAGCACCCAGTCGTTGCCGTCCTTTGTCGCCGTCGCGGCGAGTGCGGCAAGGTCGGAGCCGGCGCCCGGCTCGGTCAGCGCCCACGCCTCGCGATACTCGCCGCGGACGATCGGCATCACGTACTTCTCCACCTGCGCCGGCGTCAGCAGCTCGAGCAGCTCGCGCGGGCCTCGGTCGACGACGCAGAACCCGAGCCCGTTGGTCGCCTTACCCGACTCTTCCTCGAGCGCCACCTGCGCCAGCATCGAAAGATTGCGGCCGCCGAGCGACTCCGGCATGTTCAGCATCGAGAACCCGGCCGCCTTCGCCTTGGCCCGCAGCGCCTCGACCTCGTCGACGTCGATCGTATTCCGTTCCACGATCCGCTGCTCGACGGGGTAGACCTCGGCCTCGATGAAGAGGCCGACTCGCCGCTTCAGCTCGGCGATGTCTGCGGGTAGCTCGGGCACGATCACGGACGGACCTCCAGAGGTGTTTGACCGTACGGTCAGGAATTGAGGCCGAGAGCGTACCTTGCGGCGATGATCTCGTGCGCAACTCGTTGCCCGCTCGCGAGCGCGCCGTCCATCAGGGCGCGGCTTGCGTCGTGGGTGTGTTCGCCACAGGCGTGGAACGGTCCGGCCGGCGCCCACGCCTCCGGGCCGGGCGCGGCGCAGGAGTAGGCGACAGCGACCCACGGGTCGTCGTCCCAGGTGGAGAGCACGGCTCCGGCCGGTGCGAGTGCGAGGTCGGGCCGCAGCGCCGCGAGCGAGCGAAGCCACGCCTCCGGCCCTTCCTCGACGCGCAGCCGCTCCAGCGCGGGCGCTGATCCCGCGAAGGCGTGCACCACCGGCTGGACGCCGTGGGCGCCGGTCGCGGTCCAGCTCCAGTACCGCTCGGGCACCGACAGCACTGCGCTCGGGGGCGCGTCGGCCGCCAGCGGCACGAAGAGCTTGGCTGCGTTCCCGTACTCGACGCCCGCGTAGGCGACCCCCAGCGACTCGGGCAGCGGCGGGTCGAATGCGATCCGGTCGATCACGCTCGCCGGCACCGCGAGCACGACCCGGTCGACTTCGAGCACCGATCCCGCGGCCGAGACGACGGCGCCGCTCTCGCTCCAGGCCACCCGCTCGACCGGGCTCGAGAGCTGCACGACGGCGCCGAGCTCGCGTGCCAGCTCGAGGGCGACGCGCTGGTTGCCGCCCGCGACGCTCGGGCAGACGTCGGCGGAGTGCGCGGCGAGGCCGGCGAGCGTGTCGGCCGGGACGCGATCGGCCGTGGCGGCGCACGAGACCTCGAGCCGCGACTGGATCGCCTCGCAAGCCCCCGCGTCGAGATCGAGCCGGTCGAGCAGCCCGGCCGCCGAGAGGCCGGGCTCGACCAGCTCGAGCCCGGCGGCGATCGTCGCAAGTGCTTCGTGTAGCGCGTCGGGCACGACGCCGATCCCACCCCGAGGCTCGCGGTCGCCGTAGAGCATCCCCTTGTTCCAGTAGCCGAGTCCGAACCGCTCGACGTAGGAGCGCATCGTGTCGTTGCCGGGGAGGATGAACTCCGCGCCCATCTCGACGACAGTGCCGTCGTGCAGCTCGCGCGACCACACGCGGCCGCCGACGCGATCGCGCGCCTCGAGCACGGTCACCTCGACGCCGGCCTCGACGAGCGCGTCGGCGGCGGCGAGCCCGGCGAAGCCGGCGCCGACCACGGCGACCTTAAGCGCCGTCACGCCGAATCGATCCCCGTCTCGAACGCCGCCCGCTCAATCTCCGTCAGCGGGCGCGAGCGGCCCGACTCGCGGTCGCGGGCGACGAGCACGGCCTCCGCCTCTGCCGAGATCTCGCCCTCGCGCGTCCGCACCGCCTCCCGGAGAACGATGCTCGACCGCCCGATGCTTGCGACCGCCGCGCTCACCACGACGTCCTCATCCTCGAGCGTCAGTTCCCGCCGGTAGTCGATCGCGACGCGTGCGAGCACATAGTCCCAGGGGTCGCCGATGCCCGCGAGCAGCCGTTCGACGAGCTCGTCGCGGCACTCCTCGAGGTACGTGGCGTAGACCGCGTTGTTGACATGCCGGTAGGCGTCAACGTCGCGCCAGCGGATCTCGATGCGCTTCTCGTGCACGGGCCGGATCGTACACCGCTTGACTTGACGGTCAGGATCTGGCTTCAATCACGGGATGGCGCATCCGCAGGACGACCGGGGACTCAGCCGTCGCGGCTTGCTGAAGGGCGCCGCCGGCGGCGCGCTCGGGGTGGGCGCGCTCGGCCTACTCGCGGGCTGCGAGAACACGACGACCCCGATCGGTGCCTGCGAGGGAGGGGGGCTCTCGCCGCTCGTCGTGCCGAAACCGAGCGGCCCCGGCGGCCTGCCGCTGCCACGGCCCGACAACTCGGTCACCTGGGCGATCACGGCCGGCAACGAGCCGATCGCCGATGACGTGCCGGACGAGAAGGGGCCACTCGGGATCTACAACTACGCCGACTACGTCGACCCGAGCCTCGTCAAGAAGTTCGAGAAGCTCACGGGCCGCAAGGTCCAGATCGCGACCTACAACTCCTCCGACGAGGCGATCGCGAAGCTCTCGTCGGATGCCGTCGCGTTCGACCTGGTGATGGGTCTCTCCGGATCGAACATCGTCAACCTGATCGCGAAGCAGCTGATCCAACCGCTCAACCACTCGTACCTGCCGAACTTCGTCAAGAACGTCTGGCCGGAGCTCCAGGACCCGTTCTACGACCGGGGTAGTCGCTACACCGTGCCGTACGTCGTCTGGTCGGACGGGATCGGCTGGCGCAACGACAAGATCGACCGGAACATCGCCGGGATGAAGGTGCCGTGGGACATCTTCTGGGAGTCGCAGCCCTACCGCGGCAAGGTCGCGATCCTCGACGACAAGCGCGACGCCCTTTCGATGCCGATGCAGCGCGACGCATTGCGCACGGGTGCTCGTCCCGACGTCAACACCGAGGACCCGGAGACGGTCGCGCAGGCAGGCAAGGATCTCGGCCAGCTCACCAACATCGCGAACGTAAAGGTTGCGATCACCGACTACCAGACCTTGCCCGAGGGCAAGACCTGGCTCCACCAGTCGTGGTCGGGCGACCTGCTCGGAGCCGCCTTCTACTACATGCCCAAGGGCCTGCCTCCAAGCGTCCTCTCCTTCTGGGGGCCGGAGAAGAATGGTGTCGTCCAGAACGACTTCTTCTGCGTCGGCCGGTCGGCGAAGAATCCTGCCCTCGCGCACCGCTTCATCGACTTCATGATGGAAGAGAAGGTCGCTTACGACAACATGGTCAACTTCGTCGGGTACACGCCGCCGCAGAACACGATCACGGCCGAGTCGCTGATCAAGAGCGGGCTCATTCCGCGGAGCCTCGCCGCCGCGGTCATCCGGCCGGAGCAGTTCCCCGTCAACCAAGAGCTTCTCCAGTTGAGCGTCGCGGGCGAGCAGGCCTGGGATCAGGCCTGGTCGAAGTTCAAGGCAGGTTGAGCAGATGAGCTCGCGCTGGACGTGGCGGCTGCTCGCCCTTCCCGGGATCGCCTGGCTCGGCGTCTTCTTTCTGCTCGCCTTCTACGCGGTCGTCGCCGTTGCCTTCGGCAACCAGAACACGCTTTCCGAGCCGGTGCCGTTCTGGAACCCGCTCGACTGGAACGTCGGCTACATGCTCGACACCCTGCAGAACATCTGGAACGGCGACCAGTTCCTGACCGTGTTCGTGCGGACGTTCGTCTTCGTCGCCTTCGCCCTCGCCTTCGCCCTCGTGATCGGCTATCCGGTGGCCTACTTCGCGGCCCGGCACGCGGGTCGCTACCGGGGTCTCGTACTGCTGCTCCTGATCCTCCCCTTCTGGATCAACTACCTGATGCGGATGCTCGCCTGGATCAACCTCCTCTCGCCGGACGGTCTCGGCACGCGGTTTCTCAGTAGCATCGGGATCGAGCGCCTGTTCATCTCGCTCAACCTCCTCTCGGCCAAGGGGGGCTGGCTCGAGGGGCAGCCGTTCACCGTGATCCTCGCCCTCACCTACGGCTATCTGCCGTTCCTGATCCTTCCCCTGTTCGCGTCGCTCGACCGGATCGACCAACGGCAGATCGAGGCCGCCCGCGACCTCGGGGCGAGCCCCTCGGGGGCGTTCCTCCGCGTCACCCTGCCCCTCTCCCGGCCGGGGATCCTGGCGGGGATGGTGTTGATTGCGCTGCCGATGTTCGGCGACTACTACACGCCGGATCTCGTCTCCTCGTCGACGAAGACGAGCATGATCGGCAACCAGATCGACCAGCTCACGCGACAGGGATCGGAGAAGGTCGTCGGCGCCGCACTGACCCTGATCCTGGCGGCCGTTCTCCTCGGGCTGATGTTCTACTACCTGCGGGCGACCCGCAGCGCCGACGACCTGCAGGAGGCCTGATGAGCCGCTTGCGCAACCCCTGGGGTAGGCCTCGCTTCCTCGTCCTCGTCACGATCGTCTACATCCTCTGGTCGCTGATCCCGGTTGCGATTGCGGTGCTCTTCGCCTTCAACAACGGCCGCTCTCGCACGACCTGGCAGGGCTTCTCGACCCGGTGGTTCACGGGCGCGAGCGGCAGCGTGCTCCACGACCCCGCCCTCCAGGGCGCGCTCAAGCACACGCTGCTCCTCGGCGTCGTCTGCGTGCTCGTGGCGACGCCGCTCGGGGTCGCGCTCGCGCTCGGGCTGCAGCGCTGGCGCGGCCCCGGCGGGGGCACCGTCAACACCGTTATGCTGTTGCCGCTCGTGACGCCGGAGATCGTGATGGGCGTCGCGCTGCTGCTGCTGTTCCTCCAGGTGCTGCCGGGGATCGGGCTCGGCTCGACTGCGCAGGCGATCGGTCAGGTGACGTTCACTCTGTCGTACGTCGTCGTGATCGTGCGCGGACGGCTCGTCTCGATCGGCAAGGACTACGAGGAGGCGGCCGCCGACCTCGGGGCACCGCCACACGACCAGCTGCTCCGGGTGCTGCTCCCGCTGCTCGCGCCGGCGATCATCGCGAGTGCCGCCGTCGTCTTCGCGATTTCACTCGACGACTTCGTCGTCACCCAGTACCTCTCCGGCGACGCGAGCACGACGACCGTTTCGATGCTGCTCTACGCGTCGGCGCGTGCGGCGCCGACGCCTGCCCTGAATGCGCTGGCGACGATCGCGCTGCTGATTACACTCGCCACGCTTGCGCTTGCCTATCTCGTCTACCGGCGCTTCGCAGGCAGCGATGACGCCGTCGCCATGGTCGGCGTGGAGGTCTGATGCAGGGAGAGATACAGCTCGAGCAGCTGACGAAGGCGTTCGGTGAGGTAGTGGCGGTCGACGGGATCGAGCTGACCATGCCCGCGGGTGAGTTCTTCACGATGCTCGGACCCTCCGGCTGCGGCAAGACGACGACGCTGCGCATGATCGCGGGGTTCGAGCGGCCGACGAGCGGTCGGATCGTCCTCGACGGGGTCGACGTCGCCCACGTGCCGCCACACCGGCGCAACGTCAACACGGTCTTCCAGAGCTACGCGCTGTTTCCCCATCTCGACGTCGCGGGCAACGTGGCTTTCGGGCTCAAATACAAGAAGCTGTCGAGGGGCGAGGAGCGAAATCGTGTCGCCGAGGCGCTCGAGCTCGTGCAACTCGGTGACTACGCAAAGCGCAAGCCGAGCCAGCTCTCCGGCGGCCAGCAGCAGCGCGTGGCCCTCGCCCGCGCGCTCGTGCTGACGCCGCAGGTCCTCCTGCTGGACGAGCCGCTCGGCGCGCTCGACGCGCGCCTGCGCAAGGATCTCCAGGTCGAGCTCAAGGCGCTGCAGGCCGAGCTCGGGATCACGTTCGTGTTCGTCACGCACGATCAGGAGGAGGCGCTCACGATGAGCGACCGCCTGGCCGTCATGAGCGGCGGCCACGTCGAGCAGGTCGGCACGCCGCGCGAGGTCTACGAGGAGCCTGGCACCGTCTTCGTGGCCGACTTCCTCGGCGTCTCGAACCTCGTCTCCGCCGAGGTCGTCGGTTCCGACGGCGACGGCTGCGCCCTGAAGGTGGGGGAGAGCACGCTCAAGGCCCTCCGCGGCGACACCGGCGCGCGTGGCGCCGTGAAAGCGATGGTTCGCCCCGAACGGATCGTCGTGCTGCCGCACGGAAGCGAGGGCGAGAACTGCCTCAACGGCCTCGTCGAGCACACCGTATACGTCGGCAGCGGGCACGAGATCCATATCCGGATCGTCGGCGGCGAGCTGCTCAAGGCGACGGTCGCGAACGACGGCTCGACCCTCGACTACGAGCAGGGCACGGCGGTCTGCGTCCATCTGCCCCCGGATGCGCTGCGCGTGCTGACCGACGAGGGTCACACCGCGCAACATGAGGGCGCGGGCGAGCACCTGCCTTCGGAGGACTACGACGAGGCGCCCGGGTTCCCCGGCCGCGGCTAGGCCGAGAGCTCGCGCTCGATCGCGCCGAGCAGGAGTCGCCGGGCCCCGTCTCGATCGACGAGATCCAGGTAGATCTGCGAGTCGAAGCCGTCGGCCGCGGCGGCGAGGCGCCGGCCGGCGTCCTCGGGAACCACGCTTGCCGCGACGGAGCCGTCCTCCCGGCCCTCCTCGACGAGCTCGATGATGCGGTCGATCCAGGCGCGGTAGTATCGGTCGACCAGGGGGCGCAGGTCGTCGTCGAAGCGAAGCGTGCTCCACACCTCGTTCCAGAGGGCGCGCTGCTCCCGGAACTGCGTCGTCGGGTCGACCGAGGCGAGCAACACGCGCTCGACCATCGCCGCACCCGTGTCGAGGCCCTCGATCTCGGCGTTGATCGCCTGATCCCAGCGCTCCTCCGAGAACACGAGGGCGTTGCGCAGGAGCTCCTGCCGGGTCGAGAAGTAGTAGTGCACGAGCGCCTTGGAGACCCCCGCCTCGGCTGCGACGCTCGCCATCCGCAGCCCGTGGGCGCCGTCCCGGACGACGACGCGGCAGGCGGCCTCGAGGATCGAGGAGACGCGCTCCGTCTTCGGTGGCTCGACCGTGGTCATCTCGCCTATCTTGACGGAAGTCGCGGTCTCCCGCTATCCTGACTGACCGGACAGTCAGCCGACGGCCACCTGGAGGCACGACCCGTGAGCATTGCCGAGCGCAACCCCGCCTTCGAAGCAACAACCATTGAGCATCCGCTCGAAGACGGCTGGACGCTGCCCGCCTCGTGGTACTCCGACCCGACCGTCGCCGAGCTCGAGCGCGAGCACATCTTTGCCCGCTCCTGGCAGTACGGCGGGCCGGCCGAGCAGGTGGCCGAGCCGGGGTCGTTCATGGCGACGCAGGCGGGGCACATCCCGATCGTCGTCACCCGCGACCGGCAGAACGTGCTGCGCGCCTTCGTCAACGTCTGTCGTCACCGTGCGTACACGATCGCCAAGGGATCGGGCTGCCGCGAGACCCTGCAGTGCGCCTATCACGCCTGGACCTACGAGCTGGACGGATCGCTGCGCAAGGCGCCCCGTTCCGAGCGCGAGGAAGGCTTCGACCTCGCCGACTTCGCGCTCCTCCCGGCCTCGGTCGACACGTGGGGACCGTTCCTCTTCGTCAATCCCGACCCGGCCGCGGTTCCGCTCGCGGACTTTCTCGGCAAGCTCCCGGAGATCGTCGGCGCGAGTGGGCTCGACCTCTCGACGCTGCGCTACCACTCCGGCGGTGAGTGGGCAATCGAGGCGAACTGGAAGGTCGCGATGGAGAACTTCCTCGAGTGCTACCACTGCCCCACTGCACACCCCGGTTTCAGCAAGGTGATCGACGTCGATCCGGATGCGTATGCGCTCACGGTGTCGCCGACGTTCACGAGCCAGATCGCGCCGATCAAGGCGTCGGCGCTGAGCGGCAAGGCGAAGGTTCCGTACAACCCGGTGGGCGAGGTCAAGCAGTCGCAGTACCACCACATCTTCCCGAACACGACGATCAACATCTCGCCGGGCCTCGCGAACATCTCGCTCGAGCGCTACGTCCCGGACGGGGCGGGGCGCACGATCGAGGTCACGGACTACTGGTTCGGCAAGGACACCCAGGCCGAGGTGATCGACGAGTTTCTCGTGTTCGACCGGCAGGTCGGGACCGAGGACATCGATCTCGTCGTCTCCGTGCAGGCGGGGCTAGACTCCGGCGCCGTTCCGCAGGGACGGTTGATGCGGGAGACCGAGATGCTGATCGCCGACTTCCAGCGCCGCGTGCGCGACGCGATCGTCTGAGCGGTGGCGGTAGGGGCGAGACCCGTCTTGCCCTCCGTGCGTCTCGCCCCCACGTTGTCGCACGCTCACCACGTCGCATAGGCTGGGTGGCATGCGGGACTCACGAGTGTTCGCAATCGTTCTCGCCGGCGGGGAGGGCAAGCGACTCGCCCCCCTGACCGCCGATCGCGCCAAGCCGGCGGTGCCCTTCGGCGGCAACTACCGGCTGATCGACTTCGCGCTCTCGAACCTCGTCAACGCGGGCCAGCTCAAGATCGCCGTGTTGACCCAGTACAAGAGCGAGAGCCTCGGCCGTCACATCGCCACGACCTGGCGGCTGTCGCCGCTGCTCGGGAACTACGTCACGCCGGTGCCCGCTCAGATGCGCCGCGGACCAAACTGGTTCGCCGGGTCGGCCGACGCGATCTACCAGAACCTGAACCTGATCCACGACGAGCGCCCCCGGTACATCTGTGTCTTTGGTGCCGACCATGTCTTCCGGATGGATCCCCGCCAGATACTCGAGCAGCACATCGCGCTCGGCGCCGGGATTACGATCGCCGGCATCCGTGTCCCGATCGAGAGCTCCCGTGAGTTCGGCGTGATCGAGACCGACCCCGACTCGCGCACGATCCGCGCCTTCCGCGAGAAGCCGAAGAACCCGGTCGGGATGGCCGAGTCGCCGGGAGAGGTGCTCGCATCGATGGGCAACTACATCTTCTCGGCCGACGTCCTGCTCGACGCCGTCACCCGAGACGCAGCGGACGAGACCTCGGCGCACGACCTCGGCGGCAACATCATCCCGGACCTCGTCGAACGTGGGCAGGCATGCGTGTGGGACTTCGCGAACAGTCGGATCTCTGGTGCGAGTGACCGAGACCTTGCTTACTGGCGCGACGTGGGAACCCTCGATGCGTACTACGAGGCCCACATGGACCTGATCTCGGTCGATCCGATGTTCAACCTCTATAACCGTGACTGGCCGATCCTGACCTGGCCCGAGCAGCTGCCGCCCGCGAAGTTCGTCTGGGAGGAGGACGGCCGGGTCGGTGCTGCGATGAACTCGATGGTGTGCGCCGGCGTCGTCATCTCTGGCGGGACGGTACGGCGGTCGGTGCTCTCCCCGGGGGTTCATGTGCACTCTCACGCGCTCGTCGAGGGATCGGTCCTGATGCACGGAGTCGACGTCGGTCGCGGCGCAATCGTGCGCAACGCGATCGTCGACAAGGGTGTTCGCATCGCTCCGGGCGCGCGGATCGGCATCGACCCCGACGCCGACCGGGCGCGGTTCTCCGTCTCGACGAACGGGATCGCCGTCGTCAAGAAGGGCGCCATCGTCGACGCATGAAGGTCGCGCTCCTCACGCGCGAGTACCCGCCCGAGGTCTACGGCGGTGCCGGTGTCCACGTCGAGTACCTCGCACGAGAGCTCGCGCGCCGGGCCGAGGTGACGGTGCACTGCTGGGGCGCCGAGCGAGCGGCCGCCGCGGGTGGGCCCGAGGTCGTCGCCTACCGGGCCTGGGAGGAGCTCGCAGGCCCCGAGCCCTACGCAGCGGCGTTGCAGGCGCTCTCGATCGACCTCGCGATGGCGGCCGGCGTCGCGGGCGCCGAGCTCGTCCACAGCCACACCTGGTACGCGAACATGGGCGGCCACCTCGCGAAGCTCGTGCACGGGATCCCCCACGTCGCGACCGTCCACAGCCTGGAGCCGATGCGCCCCTGGAAGCGGGAGCAGCTCGGCGGCGGCTATGCGGTCTCGAGCTTTGCCGAGCAGACGGCGCTCGAGGCAGCCGACGCGATCATCGCCGTCTCGGGCGCGCACCTTCGCGAGATCGTCGCGTGCTATCCGGCGATCGACCCGGCCCGGTGCAGCGTGATCTACAACGGCATCGATGCGGAGGAGTACCGGCCCGACGAGGGCACCGACGTGCTCGAGCGCCACGGCATCGACTCCGCGCGGCCGTCGGTCGTCTTCGTCGGCAGGATCACGCGCCAGAAGGGGCTGACGCACCTGCTCGACGCCGCGCCCGCGATCGACCCGGATGCCCAGCTCGTCCTCTGCGCCGGCGCTCCCGACACGCCCGAGATCGCGGCCGAGATCACGGCGAAGATGGAGGCCGTCGGCTCCTTGCGCGATGTGGTCTGGATCGAGGAGATGGTGCCGAAGGCGGACGTCGCCCAGCTGCTCACCCATGCCGGCGTCTTCGTCTGCCCGTCGGTCTACGAGCCGATGGGGATCGTCAACCTCGAGGCGATGGCCTGCGAGACCGCCGTCGTCGCGACCGCGGTCGGGGGGATCCCGGAGGTGGTCGAGAATGGCGTCACCGGGCTGCTCGTGCCCTACGAGGCCGTCGCCGACGGTACCGGCACGCCCGTCGATCCGGCAGGGATGGCTGCCGATCTTGCCGCCCGGATCAACGAGCTTCTCGCCGACCCCGGCCGGGCGGCGGCGATGGGGAAGGCCGGCCGGGCGCGCGCGCTCGAGCGCTTCGGCTGGGACGTAGCAGCAGTAGAGACGCTGGCCCTGTACGAGCGCGCCGTGGCGGGGTACCGGTGAGGCCCGGTCGACGGGCTGAAGCCTGTCGCCTGGCACGGGAGGTGGGCGTGGTGTCCGGCTTCAGCCGGCCACCGGGCTTCGGTCTGCCCGCGCACGCGGCATGAGCCGGCGCGCCACCTCCCCGGAGCGGAAGCTGTCCCTCCTACTCCTCGTCGTGGCGGCCAGCCAGCGACTCGGCCAGCTCATCGACCGTGAGCTCGCCGCCGAGGGCGTCGAGTCGCGCGACTATGCGCTGCTCAGCCTGGTCGGCGTGCGGGGGCCGACGAGGCTCACCGAGGTGGCGGCCGAGCTTGGAGCCCCGCTCACGACTGCGTCCGATGCGATCCGCCGGCTCGAGGGGCGGGGCCACGTCGGCCGGGTCGCGAACCCCGAGGACGGCCGCTCGTCGCTCTTCGCTCTCACCGAGGCCGGGGAGGCCACCTGGAAGCGAGGCTGGCCGGCGCTGCGGCGCATCGACGAGAGCCTCGCCCGCTCGCTCGGCGACCCGGCGGAGGTACGCCGGGCACTGGAGGATCTCGGCGCCGCCTTCGAGGAGGCGTTAACGGAAAGGTAATACGGATCCGGAGGAGATACTCCGGAACCGTAGTAGAGTGCCGCGCATGAGACGGCTCCCGACGGCAGTGGCGGCGATCGCGATCCTGGCGGTGACGGCGTCTGCCACCGCGTCTGTCCCAGCGCCCCGGGTCGTCGCGCGGATCCCCGTGCTCGGGTCGATCCAGCCGTGCGCTGCCGCCGCGGGCGGGAGGTTCGTCTGGGTCAGCTCCTACGCCTCTCCGGTCCTGCTCCAGATCGACCCGCGGCGCAACCGGGTCGTCGGGCGGACGCAGATCGGCCTGGGGTCGTGCGGGCTCGGCTTCGGCGCGGGGTCGCTCTGGATCGAGGACACCTCCTCGAGCACGGTCAGCCGCGTCTCGGTCGCGAAGGGGCGCCGGGTTGCGGCGATCCCGGTCGGCTCGACGCCCTGGGACGCCACGTTCGCCTACGGCGCCGCCTGGGCGACGGCGCACGTCGCCGGCGAGGTCGATCGGATCGACCCGGCGCGCAACCGGGTCGTCAAGCGCCTCCCGCTGCCTGCTGCCACCGGGGTCGTCGGAGCGTTCGGCTCCGTCTGGGCGGCCGGCTCCGAGAGCGTGCTCCGGATCGATCCGGCGACGAGCGCCGTCGTGGCCACCCTCCCCGTCAGTGCGGGAGGCTGGACGGCCGCGTCCTCCGACGCCGTCTGGGTGACGACGGCGACCGGCGTCGTCCGCATCGATCCCTCGAGCAACGAGGTCGTCGCCATGATTCCGATCGCCGGGCCGCTCGGCGACCCGGCGGTCGTGGCCGGCCGGCTCTGGGTACCCCAAATCCAGCGGAATCGGATCGTGGTCGTCGACCCGGCGAAGAACGCCGTCGCCCAGTTCGTCACGGCGGGCAAAGGTCCGTTCGTCGTCACCGAGATCGCCGGGGAGGCCTGGGTGCCGAGCTGGAAGGGCGGCGACGTCTGGCGCTACCGGCCCTGACGCTCCTCGTGTTTCGGCGCTGCGGACCGATCGTCTAGGCTCGCGCCATGAAGATCCGCGCCGCAGTCCTCGAGCAGTTCGGCAGCCCGCTCGTCGTCCAGGAGGTCGATCTCGCCGAGCCGAAGGCCGGCGAGGTGCTAGTCCGGCTCGCCGCGTGCGGGGTCTGCCACACCGATCTCTACACCGCCTCCGGCGCCGACCCGACGGGCTATGCGCCGTGCGTGCTCGGCCACGAGGGCGCGGGCGTCGTCGAGCGCGTCGGCGACGGCGTCACCCTCGTCGCGCCCGGCGACCATGTGATCACCCTCTTCGCCCCGGAGTGCGGCACGTGCGTTCACTGCCGGAGCGACCGCACCAACCGCTGCATCGCGATCCGCGACCAGCAGGCGCTCGGCTACCTGCCGGACGGCACGGCGCGCCTGTCGCGCGGCGGCGAGCCGCTGCGCCACTTCATGGGTACCTCGACGTTCGCCGAGTACACCGTGATGCCCGAGATCGCGCTCGCGAAGGTGAGCCCGGAGGCGACGCTCGACGGCTGCGCGCCGTTCGCCTGCGGCCTCTCGACCGGGATCGGCGCCGCCCTCTACACGGCGCGTGTCGAACCCGGCTCGACCTGCGTCGTCTTCGGGGCCGGGCTCGTCGGACTCGGTGCCGTGATCGGCGCTCGGCTCGCCGGGGCCGAGCGGATCATCGCCGTCGACCTCTCCGAGGACAGGCTCGCGCAGGCGCGCCATCACGGCGCCACCGAGACGCGCGTCGCGGCCGATGACACGGTCGACTGGATCAAGGCCGAGACGGGCGGCTTCGGCGCCGACTACACCTTCGAGGCAACCGGCCTCGTGTCGGTGATGCGCCAGGCGGTCGAGTCGGCGCGGGAGGCCTGGGGGCTCGCCACGATGTGCGGTGTCGCGGGCAAGGGCGAGGTGCTCGAGGTCGTGCCGCGCTTCCTGATCACCGGCCGCCGTGTCACCGGCTCCTCGTTCGGCGGCGTCAAGGGACGCACTCAGGTGCCGCTGCTCGTCGACCGCTGGCTCGCCGGCGAAATCGACGTCGAGTCGCTGCTCTCGCACCGCCTCTCACTCGACGAGGTGAACCACGGCTTCGACCTCATGCACCACCAGGACGGGATCCGCAGCGTGATCACGTTCACCTGAGGCGGCGAGGTACGTTCTCGGAAGACCTTGCACCCCGAAACGAGGAGAGTTGATCGGATGACGGACGGCCAGGGAACGACCCCGGACACGAACGACGAGGGAACCCCCGAGAGGCTCGCAGCACACGAGCGGCTCGCAACCGGGAGTCTCGCCCGTTGGATGCGCGCCTGCGCCAACAATCCGTGGCGCGTCGTCTTCTCCTGGGTCGGCATCATTGCCGTACTGGTCGCCCTCGTCGCCACGATCGGCGGCTCGCTGCGCGACAAGTTCGAGATCCCCGGCTCCGACACCCAGAAGGCGACCGACCTGATCAAGGCCGAGTTCGCATCCGAGCAGGGCGGCGTCCTGAACATCGTCCTCGCCGCCCCGGCCGGCGAGAAGCTCGACACGCTGGAGCGCCGGGCGGCGATCGAGAAGGAGATGAAGAACCTCCGCTCGGATCAGTTCAAGCCGAAGGCCGGCAAGGCAGGCCTCGTCAGCGTCAACGATCCGTTCGCGTCCGCGACCACGTCCAAGGACGGCCGGATTGCTTACGCGGAGGCCCAGTTCGACCAGACGATCGAGGACGTCGACCGGCCGTCCGTCGTCGCCGTGCAGGATTCCGTGCGCCAGTCGCTCGAGCCGCTCGGCATCACGGTCGAGTTCAACGGCGACGCGGAAGTGCCGCCGATCAAGCAGGGCGCCTCGGAGGCCCTCGGCCTGCTCGCTGCAGTGATCGTGCTCCTGTTCGTCTTCCGCACCGTCGTCGCGATGCTGATCCCGATCGCGCTCGCGATCGTGGCGCTGATCACCGCGTTCCTGCTGCTCTTCATCCTCGCCGGCCAGACCGACATCAACACGGTCACGCCGATCCTCGTCTCGATGATCGGGCTCGGCGTGGGAATCGACTACTCACTGTTCATCGTCACCCGCTTCAGACAGCTGCTCCATGACGGCCTCCCACCGCGGAGCGCCGCCGCCGAGGCCGGGGCCTCCGCCGGCCGGGCCGTCCTCTTCGCGGGTCTGACCGTCGCGATCTCGGTGTCGGGGCTCGCGTTCATCGGGCTCGACTTCGTGACCAAGCTCGGGATCGGCAGCGCCCTCGGCGTCCTGACCACCGTGCTGATCGCGAACTCGCTCCTGATCGCGGTGCTGGCGCTCCTCGGCCACAAGATCGACCGCCTCAAGATTCCGTTCGTCCCTGCGATCGAGGAGTCGGAGGAGTCACGCGAGCGGACGCTCGTTGCCCGCTGGGGCCGGCTTGTGACCGGCAACGCCAGGATCATCTTCCCCGTGCTGCTGATCGCGGGCTTCATCCTCGCCGGGACATCGGGGCTTGTGCGCCTCGGCGCCGCCGATCAGGGAACGGAGGCCGTCGCCCAGACGAGCCGAAGAGCCTACGACCTGCTCGCCGAGGGCTTCGGCCCCGGCTTCAACGGCCCGATCCCGATCGTCGTCGACGTCAAGGGCGCCAAGCGGGTGCCCCAGAAGATCGCCGACGGCGCCAGGGCGCTCTCGGGCGTCGCCTCGGTTGCGAAGCCCCAGTTCAACAAGGAAAAGACGGTCGCGATCGTCTTCGTGACGCCGACGTCGGCTCCCCAGGACGCGGCGACGGACAAGCTCGTTACCCACCTCCGGGGCGACGTAGTGCCGGCTGCGGTCTCGGGCGGGCCGGCTCTGGCGTACGTCTCGGGGCAGACTGCAGCCTTCAAGGACATCGCCGACCAGATCATCAGCAGGATGCCGATCTTCCTGCTCTTCATCATCGGCGTCACGTTCTTCGTCCTCGCGATGGCCTTCCGCTCGATCGTCGTATCGGCGACGGCGGCGCTGACGACGCTCCTCTCGGCGTTCATCGGCTTTGGCGTGCTCGGCCTAGTCGTCCAGCAGGGCCACCTGCTCGGCATCACGGGTCTCGACAAGACCGGGCCGATCGAGACGTTCGTGCCACCTATCGCCTTCGCGATCCTCTTCGGACTCTCGATGGACTACATGGTCTTCATCATGAGCCGGATCCGGGAGGAGCACGTCCACGGACTCGAGACGAAGGAGGCGGTCGCGCACGGGATCTCGGCGATCGGCCGGGTCGTCGTGGCGGCCGCTCTGATCATGGGCACGGTGTTCGCCGCCTTCCTGCTCAGCGCCGATCGGGTGCCGAAGGAGTTCGGCCTCCTGCTCGCGGTGGCAATCATCACGGACGCGCTGATCGTGCGGATGACGCTCGTCCCGGCCTTTTTCACCCTGCTGGGCGAGAAGACCTGGTACATCCCGCGCTGGCTCGACCGGCTGCTCCCGAACATCACGATCGAGCCGCCGCACGACGACGGGGGGCCGGAGGAGGCCGAGCCGGCCTGAGCAGCGGCTCAGCTCGCGGGGCTGTCCGAGTGGGGCAGCCCCGGCCGTCGCCGACGGCAGGCGGCACCGGTGACCACTGATTCGTTGGCGCCCCTCCCGGGGGCGCGGGCGACCGTTCAGCCGACGGCGAGCAGGAAGAACGACGCGACGAAGACGACGAGGTTCCTCGTTCCGTGGGCGATTCGGCCACGCATCGGGACCGACGGTAGCAGCGCAGCCCGGCAAGGTCGACCTGCAGTGGCGCCTCTCGCGTAGGCTCACGCTTGCGCGGCCGACGAGCAACAACACGAGCCAACGAATCCGAGGAGGGCACCACGGTGGGAAAGCGTTTCGAGGGCGTCGTCAACATCGACATCAAGGATTCCACGCCGGACTGGGGGCCTTATACGCAGCCGATTGCGCCGCAGGGTGCGCCGAATGTGGTGTACGTGGTGCTCGATGATGTTGGTTTCTCGGCGATGGAGCCGTATGGCGGGTTGATCGAGACGCCGAACATCAGGCGCATCGCCGACCGGGGTCTCACCTACACCGAGTTCCACACGACCGCGCTGTGCTCGCCGACTCGCTCGTGTCTGCTGACGGGGCGTAACCACACGACGAACGGGATGGGCTGCATCACGGAGGCGACCTCGGGATTCCCGAACGCGAACGGGCATATTCCGTTCGAGTGCGCGAACCTGGCGGAGGTGCTCGTCGAGCACGGCTGGAACACCTACCACGTCGGCAAGTGGCACCTGTGTGCCGAGGATGAGATGAACCTGGCGTCCTCGAAGCGGCAGTGGCCGCTTGGGCGGGGCTTCGAGCGCTACTACGGCTTCCTCGGAGGCGAGACGAACCAGTGGTATCCGGATCTCGTCTACGACAACCATCCGGTCGCGGCGCCGTCGCTGCCCGAGGACGGCTACCACCTGACGGTCGATCTGACCGACAAGGCGATCGAGTTCGTCCAGGATGCGAAAGCGATCGCGCCGGACAAGCCGTTCTTCCTCTATTACTGCCCCGGCGCGGCCCACGCGCCGCACCATGTTTCCAAGGAGTGGGCCGACCGCTACAAGGGCGTCTTCGACATGGGCTACGAGGCCTACCGCACCGGGGTGCTCGAGCGCCAGAAGCAGCTCGGGATCGTCGACGAGAGCACGGAGCTGTCGCCGATCAACCCGTATGCCGAGACGACGAGCCATGACGGCAAGGCCTGGTCGGAGAACGATCGGGTGCGGCCGTGGGAATCACTTTCCGACGATGAGAAGCGTTTGTTCGCGCGGATGGCCGAGGTGTATGCCGGCTTCCTCAGCCATGCCGATCACGAGCTCGGCCGGTTGCTCGACTACCTCGAGGGCTCCGGCCAGCTCGACAACACGATCATCGTCCTCGTCTCCGACAACGGCGCCTCGGGTGAGGGTGGCCCGAACGGTTCGGTGAACGAGAACAAGTTCTTCAATGGCCTCCCCGACTCGATCGAGCAGAACCTCGCCCAACTGGACGAGCTCGGCGGCACGCGAACGTACAACCATTATCCGACGGGGTGGGCGTGGGCGTTCAACACGCCGTTCAAGATGTGGAAGCGTTACGCCAACTATGAGGGCGGCACGGCTGATCCGCTGCTCGTCTCCTGGCCGGCAGGCATCGCCGCAGGCGGCATCCGCAGCCAGTACTGTCATGCGGTCGACATCGTGCCGACGCTGCTCGAGTGCCTCGGGCTCGAGATGCCGGACGTCGTCAAGGGCTACACCCAGCACCCGATCGAGGGCGTCAGCTTCGCCTCTACCTTCCCCGACGCCTCGGCTCCATCGAAGAAGGAGACGCAGTTCTACTCGATGCTCGGCACCCGGGCGATCTGGCACAAGGGCTGGAAGGCGGCGACCGCGGTCCCCGCCGCGCCGGAGTCGTGGGGCGATTTCCATCAGCAACGCTGGGAGCTGTTCGACACCACGGCCGATCCGAGCGAATGTCACGATCTGGCGGCGGAGAACCCGGTCAAGCTGCAGGAGCTGATCGCCCTCTGGTGGGCGGAAGCGGGCCGCTACCAGGCGCTGCCGCTCGAATCGCGAGGGGCAATCGAGATCCTCGGCGCGGAGCGGCCACAGCTTTCCAGCCCGCGCAGCCGCTACGTGTATCAGCCTGGTGGTGCCGAGGTCCCGGAGTCGACCGCTCCGAACATCCGCAACCGCTCGTACACGATTGCCGCCGAGGTCGAGCTCGAAGCGCCGGAAGCAGCCGGCGTTCTCTTCTCGCAAGGCTCTCGATTCGGCGGGCATGCGCTCTACATCAAGGACGGCCACCTCGTCTACGTCTACAACTTCGTCGGCGAGAAGGTGCAGACGATCGTCTCCGACGAGCCCGTCCCGAAGGGGCACGCCGTCCTCTCGGCCACGTTCGATCGCGAGAGCGAGGGAATGCCCACCACCGGCACGCTCAGCCTCCACATCCGCGACAAGCAGGTCGGCTCGGCGACGATCATGACGCAGCCGGGTAAGTTCGGGCTCGGTGGCGGCGGCCTCGTCGTCGCGGCATCCGGCGCCGAGCCCGTCACCGACGACTACCCCGGGCAGCGGCCCTGGCCGCTCGTCGGCGGCAAGGTGATCAAAGTCGTGATCGACGTCAGCGGCGAGCCGTTCGTCGATCTTGCCCGGGACGCAGCAGCAATGTTCGCGCGTCAGTAAGCGGCGACAGGGTTCAGCCAGTCGCCTTCGCGGTGCCGTTGCTGCCACCCGGCGACAGGCTCGAGCCTGTCGCCGGGCTTTCGGCGAGCACCGCACGCAGGGCCTCGTTCAACTCGTCGAGCAGCGCCTCGACCTCGAGCAGCGGGCGCGGCAGGTGCCGCTCCAGCTCGAGGTATGCCGCCAGGAGAGCGTCGCCTGCGTCACGGGTGACGGCTTCGCCCCGACGCGTCAGCACGAGCAGATAAGACCGCCCGTCGTCCGGATTCTGCACCCGCTCCACGAGACCGCGGTCGACGAGCCGCTGGGTGTTGTCGCGAAGCGTCGTCAGCGGCGCGCCCGAGCCGGCCGAGACGCCGGAAGGGCTGACCGGCGCCAGGTCGCGGACGTGCGTGAGGAGAGCGACCAGGTAGCCGGGAATCCCGAGTGGCTCGACCTGCGCGTCGACGATCCGGCCGACGAGTTGCGAGGTCGTGGCCGCCTTGAGGAACAGCTGCCTGTTTGCCATCTCAGCCTCCGGTGCGCTACATTTGCTGCGTCAACGCAGTATTAGCAGGAGGGCCGGATGAGACGCCTGACCGTCGCCGCCGTATCGCTCGCGTTCCTTTCGGTGGTGGTGGGCGGGGCCGCGCGCGGGCAGGCAGCATCCGCCATCGATTCGTGGGTGGGGAAGGTCACACTCGGCGGGCCGGGCGAGATCACACTCACCCTCAGTGGCAATCGTGTGCTCGTGGCGCTCGGCGTGGGGCACGCGGACATCCAGGCGATCCCGCTGTCGCGCACCGGAGGGCACGTGCGGTTCCTGCTGCCGGGCCGGCCTGCTCCGGTCGCATTCGACGGCACGATCGCGGGCAATCGCCTCAGCGGGACGGTGCGGCAGGGCTCAGTGCACGGCACGTTCTCGGCACGTCCCGGGACGGGCGCCGGTCTGACCGCTCGTGGCTTCTATCGCGTCGGCACCGGCATCTCGGCTGTCGTCGCTGATCCGTACGGCCCGGCGCGCCTCGTCGACCTCGACAGCGGTCGCGTGAGGGCGATCTACTCGGCAGGCGCGGGATTCTCGATCGGCTCGGGATTCGCGACGTTGTCGCCTGCAACCGGCACGGCGCGCTTCGGACCAGGCGCGGCGACGATCGACGGCAAGCGGGCGGCGAGGGTGCAGCTGCGCCAGCTCGAGGTCCGGTTCCGGAGCGGCGCAACCATCCTTTCGGGAACGCTCACCCTTCCGCCCGGCGGGGGGAAACACCCCGCTGCCGTGTTCGTCGCCGGCTCCGGCCCGACCCAGCGCGCCTATCTGCCGGAGCTCCAGGCGCACCTTGTCCGCCACGGCATCGCCGTTCTCGTCTATGACAAGCGGGGCATCGGGCAATCCGGTGGCTCCTACACCGGGGAGTCGCCGACAGCCTCGTCGATCGACACGCTTGCCCGCGACGCCGAGGCCGCCACCCGCTTCCTGGCCGCGCAGCCCGAGGTCGACCGCTCGCGGGTCGGGCTCGAGGGGCACAGCCAGGCCGGCTGGATCGCGCCGCTTGCGGCAGCGCGCGAGCCCGCGATCAGGTTCATGCTCCTCTACTCGGGTCCGGCTGTGACAGCGGACGAGAACGACACCTACCAGAGTCTCGCCGGCCGAGGCGAGAAGCCGTCCCCCAGGCTCCCCACGGCCGAGATCGAGACCCGGGTGGCAGCGCGGGGCCCGGGTGGTGTCGACCCGATTCCCTCGATCAGAAAACTGAAGATCCCTGCCCTGTGGGTGTACGGCGGGCTCGACACCTTCGTCCCGCCCGGTCTCTCGGCGCGGCGGCTCGCGCCGCTCGCGAAGGAGCCGGGACGCGACTTCACCGTCGTCGAGTTCCCGAACGCCAACCACGCGATGGTCGAGACGACGACCGGACTGACGTCGGAGATGCTGCGCTCGGACACCTACGCGCCCGGGATGTTCGCGCGGGTCGCGGAGTGGCTGCGCGAGCACGGCCTCAGGTAGGGCCAGGATGTCCCGGAGGTACACGCCAGTTCGTGTCGGTGGGGCGAGGCGGATGCCTCGCCCGTGGGCCAGGCGCCAGTTCGTGTTGTAGGGGCGAGGCCTGCCTCGCCCTCGTTTGACACACGCGTCGTTACCGCAGCACCGTCGGGTGCAGAAGCGGCACATCGCCGACCCACACGTCCCGCAGCACAGCGACAAGCGATGGCGGAGTGAGGACCACGGCTTCGCCCGCAGCGCGGTGAATCGACGCGTCGTAGCCGCCCGCTGTCCACCGGCGCAAGCGGTCGCCGAGCACGAGCCACGGCGCTCCTTCTCGGAGGACGAATGCCCCGTCGGGAAGATCGTCAGAGTCCACCTTGTGATGTTGCTGCGCGCGCGTCTTCGCATCGACGCGCTCGCTATGCAGCCTCGGATCGATCGCATCGGCACCGCTGTCCGCCGGGTGCAGCTTGTGCCACAGTGTCACAAACCTGCGGTAGTCCTCGTTCCGGCAAAGGGCGCAAGGCCTGTGCCCGGCTGCGAAGGCCGTCGCCTCGTCGAGGAAGAAGAGCTCGGTGAAGCGACCCGGCTGCAGCAGCTGCTCGCGCTTCCAGCCGCGGAACTCGAGTCGGCAGGCGATCCACCGCTTGCCGTTGTAGCGCCTCCTGATCCGGCCCTCGCTGTCGTGGAGACAGCCGCGATTTCCGTAGACGAGCCCCCGAGCCTGGTCGGCGACGAGCTCGCTCACCGGCGTCACCCTGTTACGCAACGGCATCGGTGTACCGTAACGAGTGCGGCCGCCCTGACGAGTCGTGGCCCGGCCACACGCCGGAGTTTTCGAAGGGCATCTACCACTACGTCCTGCTCAACACGACGGACTCGACCTCGTCGATCCGCTGCTTCAGCGGCACCGTCGACACCTCACTGGTCAACAGCGCGCCGGGGATGACGGGAATGGCCGGGATGTAGGCGTTCGCTCTTGCGGGGCGCGCAAGGAATCGGACCGGCTCGTGTCAGGAACGAGGCAGCGACTCGAGGAGCTCCTTGAGTCGCGCCAGGTCCTTCGAGTTGGCTCGCCGCATCGCCCGCGCCATCATCGGCGCGGCGATGCGGGAGAAGCCGCTCGGCTCGCCCCGGTTGCGAAGACGCATCGTCGTGCTTCCCTCCGCACCGTCCTCCCACGTATACGTTGTCTCCATCGGGAACGGCCCCTCGGCCGTGCTCATCACCAGCCGCTTGCCCGCGACGAGCTCGCGCAACTCGTAGGTGTAGGCGAGGCGGCGGCCGAGGAATATCGCGACGAAGGAGAGCTTTGAGCCGACGGTGAGCGGCGGCTCTGTCTCCCAGTTGACGGCCCTGATGTTCTCGTACCACGCCGTCGCGTTGTCGGGGTCGGCCGCGAAGGCCGCGACCTCCGCGCGCGGCCGGTCGATCGTGATCTCGGTCTGGACGTCAACCCCCATCGGTGGCGGTCATGCGCGCTCGCGGAGCTGCGGTGCATTCCCTTTGGGCGTACCAGTCGATGAGCGATTCGGGGTCGCTCAATCTGAAGAAGAGCCCTCCGATCCCGGTCACGCGCTGCACTCGCAGGGAAGGATACGCGATGACCGGTAGGCTGCCAACCCGTCGGCGTGAGAGAATCTCCGGGCGTGCGCCGCCGTTCACGAACATTCCTGCTTGCAGCGATCGTCGTGGGCGCGCTGGTCGTCGCTCCGGCGGCTCTCGCCGACGCGGCGAGCGAGGGCGCGCTTGCGCAGAAGTACGCTCCTGTCGTCCGGCTCGTCCACCAGGCGGACGAATGTGGCCCCGGCGAGCCGTTCATCCCAACCGATGTCAAGGTGCTGTTCGGCGAGCCGACCGTCGCGCTGCGCGGCCCCTGGGGACCGACCGACCTCGTCAAGATCGGTCCTGCCGCGATCGACCTCGGCAACCGCTACGAGTACCACCTCGATTTTCCGGGTGACGCGCTCGATGCGGGCTGCGACTACGAGCTCTGGGCGCGCCGGCTGACGAAGGGGACGAAGCCCGTCGTTTACGCGCACGTCGCGACCGAGGCCGCCTACCCGGGCAAGCTCGCCCTCCAGTACTGGTTCTTCTACCCGTTCAACGACTTCAACAACACCCACGAGGGCGACTGGGAGATGACCCAGCTCGTCTTCGACGCGGCCGACGCCGCCGAAGCGCTGACGAAGCCGCCGTCCGAGGTCGGGTACAGCTCGCACGAGGGCGCCGAGCGCGCTACGTGGGGCGACGACAAGCTCGAGATCGTCGACGGAACCCATCCGGTCGTCTACCCGGCCGCGGGCTCGCACGCGAACAAGTTCACCGCGGCGCTCTACCTCGGGAGCTCCGCCGACGCGGGGGTCGGCTGCGACAACACCCTCGGGCCGCACGACGAGCTGACGCCGGTCGTGGAGACGATCCCGTCCGATCCAGCGGCGGCGCAGGCAGCCTTCCCCTGGATCGCGTTCGCGGGCCGGTGGGGCGAGCTGCAGAAGGCATTCTTCAACGGGCCTACCGGCCCGAATCTGAAGACCCAGTGGACCCATCCGATCGAGTGGTCGCGCAGCTGGCGCGACCGCGGCTACGCCGTCCCTGCCGGAGGAGTCTTCGGCACGAGCGCTACCGACCTCTTCTGCTCGGGCGTGGCGACGGGGTCGAAGGGCCTCGTGCTGCTGCTGCGCAGCCCGGGGCTCACGCTGCTCGTCCTGACAGCGCTGATCGCGCTGATCGTCTTTGTCGTCGTCCGTGCAACGTGGACGCCCGTCGCACCGCTGCGCGTGGGGCGGAGGCGAAGCTGGGGGCAGATCCTCTCCGCCTCGGCGCGGATGTACGTCAAGCGCCCCACCCTCTTCCTCGGGATCGGAGCGCTTCTGTTCCCGGTCGCGATTGCCACCACCCTGCTCCAGTGGCTGCTCTTCCGCCTGATCGACCTGCTCGGTGTCGTCACCGGTCAGGGCGCCGGCGCGTTCGCCCTGCTTGCTCTCGTGATAGGCACGACGCTCACCCTCTTCGGGCTCGGCCTCGTCCAGGCGGCGATCGCGTGCGCGCTCGTCGAGCTCGACGGCGGCCGCCCGATCGGGCCCGTTGCGGCCTACCGGCTCGCGCTGCGCAGCGTACGGCCCCTGGTGCGCTCGATTGCGCTCTTCGTCTTCGTCTGGGTCGTCCTCTCGCTGACGACGTTCCTGCTCCCCGTCGCGATCTTCCTCGCCGTGCGCTGGTGCCTGCTCGCGCCCGCGGTCGTGCTCGAGGATCGAAAGGGCATCGACTCGCTCCACCGCAGCGGGGCGCTCGTGCGCGGGCGCTGGATCCGCGTCGGCTCGCTCGTGGGTGTGAGTGCCGCGGTCGCGCTCGCCCTCGGCCCGCTGCTCGGTGTCTCGCTGATCTTCCTCACGAGCATGCCGTTCGCGCTGCTCAACGTCGTCGCGGGCGCTGTCTACGCGCTGGCACTCCCGTTTGTCGGCCTCGTCACCGCGTACGTCTACTTCGATGCGCGTGCGCGCGGCGAACTCGAGCCGGCCGACCGGCGCCAGGAGCTGCCGGCCGAGATCGAGCTGGCGCCCTGAGCCGGCCGTGGGCAACGCAGCTTTAACGTTCGCTTGGCCCGCGCTTGGCCGAGCCGCTGCGAGGGTCGTGTGACCACCGTCCACGATCAAGGAGCTACATGAAACGCACCATCGGTTTTTCCCTGCTCGCTGCTCTCGCCGCGGCGGTCCTCGTCGTCGGCCCGGCGGCTGCAAAGCCCACGGGAACGCCGAGCGTCGTCAAGGTCTCGGCGCTCGCGAGCGGCCTGAAGTACAACACGAAGGTGCTTCACGCCCACCCGGGCAAGATCAAGCTCATCTTCACGAACCTCTCGACGCTCAAGCACAACGTTCGGATCGAGAGCGGCGAGAACGAGCTCGGCGGCACCAAGTCGATCGGCAAGGGCACCGCAGTGGCGTACCTCAGCCTCAAGAAGGGCACCTACAACTTCTACTGCTCCGTGCCCGGCCACGAGGACGCCGGCATGAAGGGCAAGCTCATCGTCGCCTAGCTTTCGGCGGGCCGCTCGGGGCGATGGGCTCCGGGCGGCCCGCTGCTTCAGCTTGCGTGCTCGATCTTGTTCCAGCCCGTCGGCGTGAGCGGCTCCTGTAGCTGAACCGCAGGCGCTCGCAGGCAGCGACGGTAGAGACCGATAGCCCGCTCGCGGAGCCATGGCTCATGGAGCGGGGGCACCAGACGTAGCCCCTCGGCGGCGATTGTATCCAGGCTCATCCAGCGAACGCTGCTTCCCGCCATGTCGTCGCCGGGCACCACCTCGCCGCCCTCGTAGGCCATGACGAAGGTGACGCTCACGACGTGCTGCACGTCGGCGTCGTAGGCGAAGGTCGACGCGTGGACGACGCCGAGCGGGCGCACGCGCACATCGGGCCCTGCCTCTTCCAACACTTCACGCAACGCCGCTTCGAGCAGCGTCTCGCCCGCATCCACGCCGCCGTTGACGGGCTCCCACCAGCCCGGCCGGCATGGGTTCTGGAGCAGGAGCAGCTCCCCTCGCTCGTTCACGATCGCGACCACGACGGCTGCGGGAAACGTGGCGAACTCCCTGCCTGAGGCCGTCGTCACGATGGGCATGCCGCGAGCGTAGCCGCGCGGGAGTGGCATGATGCGGCCGATGACAGGCGAGACCTTCTGGATCTGCGCGGCCTGCGCGGTCGAGCACGCGACGCGCCCGGAGGTCTGCGCGATCTGCGCCGACGAACGGCAGTGGACGCCGGCCGAGGGGCAGCGCTGGGCAACGCTGGCTGAGCTCACTGCAGCCGGCCACCGCACGGTCGTGACCGAGCTCGAGCCGAACCTGCTCGGCATCGAGGCCGACCCCAGGGTCGGGATCGGCCAGCAGACGAAGGTTGTCGTCACGCCCGAGGGTCTGCTGCTCTGGGACCCGATCGGCCTTCTCGACGCGGCGGCGGTCGAGCGGATCCGCTCGACCGGCGAGGTACGGGCGATCGTGGCGAGCCACCCACACATGTACGGCGTGCAGGTCGAGTGGAGCAGGGCGCTCGGTGGCGCCGAGGTGCTCGTCGCCGATGCCGACCGTGCCTGGGTCGCGCGCGAGGACTCCGTCGTGCGTGCCTGGTCGGGAGTGCTCGAGGTGCTACCCGGGGTCACGCTGAGCCAGCCGGGCGGCCACTTCCCCGGCTCGACAGTGGTGCACTGGGCGGCCGGCGCCGACCGTCGAGGCGTGCTCCTCGCGGGCGACACGGTCTTCGCCAACCCGGATCGCGTCTCGGTGGCGTTCATGCGCAGCTACCCGAATCACGTCCCGCTCTCGGGCGCAGTCACCGAGCGTGTCGCCCGTCACCTCGAGCGCTACGCCTTCGACCGGCTCTACGGGAACTTCACCAATGTGATTCCTACGGACGCCCGAGCGGTCGTGCGAAGGTCGGCCGATCGGCACATCGCCTGGTGTCGCGGGGATCACGACGATCTGACCTATCTGGTCGGCGCGGAGAGCCAGCACTCGAGACCGGTGCCGCGGTAGATCGCGAGGCCCCGGTGTGATGCGATCTGCCGCGTGAAGGTCGCCCGCCGCATCGCCACAGGCTTGCCTCCGACGAGCAGTCGGACAGTGACACGGATTCCGTTGACGGGCGAGCCGGGCCTGAACGCGATCCTGCACGTCAGCGAACGTGACGCGGGCGTGCGTGTCACGCAGCGTCCGAGTCGGCTCGATCCTCTCCACGCGCTGACCTCGACCGTTCCCCCCTTGCGGCTCATGGCGCCGATCACGAGCACCGAGCGGGTGCGCGTCAGGACGGGGGCCTCGAGCGCGGGGAGGAGCTTGATCGCGACGGCGACCGGTGGCTCGAGTGGCTGGATCGTTACCGGGATCACCGGAAGCACCGGCGACACCACGGGGACCGGCGCAGGGGGCGGACCGGGCGCAGGCGGCGCGCTTGGTGCAGGCGGCGGCGGTGGTGGTGGTGGTGGTGGTGGCGGTGGCGGTGGCGGTGGCGGTGGTGGCGGGCTCGGTGCCGGAGTGGGTACCGGCTGCGGGCTGATCAGAATCGCAACGGCGTTCTGCGCATGAGAGCTTGCAGCCTGGATGGTCGCGGTGCCTCCCGGCGGGGGGCTCGCGGGCGCCGTATACAGCCCCTGGCTCGTGATCGTCCCCGTGGCGCTCGTGCCGCCGCCGACGCCGTTCACGCTCCATGTGACGTTCGGCGGGTCGCCGGTGACGGCTGCCGCCAACTGGACGCTCGTTCCCGCGAGCATGTTCGTGGGGGCTCCGGAGATCGCGACAGTCGCAACAGACGCGGACACGGTCAGCGTCGCCGTAGCCCTTACCGGCGTTCGCGGGAATTCGCTGTTCGGGTCGAGCGCGACGTACGTGAACGAGTCAGTGCCGCCGAACCAGCCAGACGGCGTATAGGTGATGTTCGGCCCGGCGAAGGCCTGTCCGACCACCTGATCGAGGGTGCCGTTCGCCGGAGCGGAGACGATCTCGAACTTGCGGGTGGGGGAGTTCCCGAACGTTTGCGCACCGAGCGTGATCGTTCGCGGGACGCCGGCGGCGATGTTCGTGGCGTTGACCGGTTGGGCGACGAATCCCGGGATCACCGTCGATGTCGCTGCGAATGCAATTCCGTTGTTGTTCTCGCCCGCCGGCGTCTCGAGCACCACGTTGTCGGGGTCGGATGAGGCGCCGAGCCAGTACGTGCCCGGTGCAACGTCCGAGACGTCGACCCATTGGAAGGCGACGTTCGGCCCATAGATGTCGCGCCATCCGGACGAAATACCCATGGTTACTTTCGCGGCCGTGGGATTCGCCCTCTCACAAAAGTGATAAGGCCCCGTGCTCGACTGGGAGTACGTGGCGGCGCTCGGGCCGAAGGGATCCGTGTGCTCCGAGTCCGCGAGGCAGAAGCCGACTTTCTGCGAGGGAGCGACCGTCACGCTCTTGCTCTCGTCGTAGAGCGAGTACTTCATCGCCGCGCGGAGGTGCCAGTGGTTGTGGCCGTCTGCCGTCTCGTAGATAACCGTGGGATGGCCGGACGCGTCGTCCCGAACGAACGTCCCGTTGGTGTCGAAGATCCGCTGAACGGTCGTCGTCATCGCGTTGGTTGCAGGGTTACTGCCGACGATCTCGAGCGGACCTGCACCCTGGTTGTGCACGTACCCGCTGAACCGGAGGAGGAGGCGATGTGGCTTCGAGAGATCCGTGTCCACGTACGTCTGCAGCACTGCGTCCGTAGGCGGGTCGGACACGAGGTCGGGTAGGGCTTCGGCCGGCCCCACGCCGGTGGCGTTGGCCGCTAGAACGAGGACGCCGATCGCCACTACCGCGGAGGCGGTGATGCGCCTACGGAACTTCCCCCGATCCCCCATCGATGTGTCTCTTCCCCGTTCCAACTCAGTGGAACGCTATCGCAGCGACCGGCCGTTGACCGGATGGTCACCAGTGATGCGTTCCGAACCTACCACGATTCGGCGGCCGCCCCCGAAAATCCCACCCGCCTCGCCTGGTCGGAGTTCTACGCCGGCAGCGAGAAGCCGCCGTCGACGACGTCAGCGCGCTCAAGCTCCTGGCTCACGAGCCGATCTCTTTCACATGAGCGGCTCGCCCGAGACTGACCCGCGCGAGCCGTCGGTCGTAGACGTGCCAGGTGGTGGCCGCGATCTCGTACTCGTCGTCGCTCCGGCCGGCCCCAGGCGGGCGATGCTCTGCGCTCTCGTCGAACGGCTTGGATGGGAACCTCGGCCGGCAGGCTCGGCACAGGAGGCGGTGTGGGAGCTTTCGCCCGCTCCACCTCACCTCGTGCTGATCGACGTTGTGGATCCTGCGTCTGCCGGTTGGGTGCTCGATCTCGTCGAGGTGATCCGAGCGCGCGGTGAGATGATCCCGATCACCGTCTTGCTCGCGCGCCGGAGCCGCTCCTTCACGGTCGCAGCTTTCGGCCGTCGGGTCGACGACGTGGTCGTCGGGCCGCTGCACGACGAGGAGCTGGCCGCGCGGCTCGAGGTGCGGATGGAACGGCTACCGATCCTGCGCGGCGATGTGCTCGAGGATCCCACGACCGGCGCCCTCACCCCCGAGGCACTCGGGGATCAGATCGAACACGAGCTCAGCCGCGTCCGTCGAGGAGGCCGTCCCGGAACACTCGCCTTCCTCACGTTCGACGAGCTTCCCGAAATCGAGGCGCGCCTCGGGTCACGGGCCCGGCAGGACGTGATCACGCAGGTCGTACAGCTCATCAAGGACGACGGCCGCGAGGTCGACTACGTCGGCTACCGACGCGGCGTGCTCGTCCTCCTGATGCCGGCGACCTCGGCAAAAGGTGCCGAGGTGCGTCTCAACCGGCTGATCAGGCTCCTCGCCGGACGCACGCTGCTGGCCGGCGGCCAAGCCTCGCGGCTGACCCCTATCGTTGGTTATGCAGCGTCGGAGGGAGGGGTCGGAGCTGAGGCCCTCGAAGAGCACGCGTGGACGGCGATGATGCACCAGGCAGAGCAGCTCGATCTTCACCCGACGCGCTGGCGGCCCGAGCTCTCGGGAGAGCAGCCACGCGGATCGTTCCTGCTCCGTTGGCTCGGGCGCGCCCGCACCCCCGTCCAGGTCGTGGCCCAGCAGCTCGCCTGCCTCGTGCTCCCGTTCGTCATCTACCTGGGGCTCATGCACGTCGGGATCGACGTCACCGGCGTCGTCTACCTGTTCGTCGTTTGTGCCCTCGCGGCCACGGCCGCGACAATCTGGGCGGAGGGACTCGCGGCGCTCCGGGTCGCCGCACCACCCGAGCCGAGCGGTGCGTTTCCGAAGGCGACTGCGATCATCGCCGCCTACCTTCCGAACGAAGCTCCGACGATCGTCGAGACCGTCGAGGCGATGCTGCGACAGGACTACCCCGACCTCCAGGTCATACTCGCGTACAACACGCCGCGGGAGCTTCCGATCGAGGACGACCTCAGGGAGATTGCTCGGCGCGACCCGCGGTTCGAGCCGCTCCGGGTCGAAGGCTCGGCCTCCAAGGCCCAGAACGTGAACGCTGCGCTCTCTCGCGTCGCCGGCGAGATTGTGGGCCTCTTCGATGCTGATCACCATCCCGAGCCAGGGGCGTTCCGTCGCGCCTGGCAATGGCTCTCGAACGGGTACGACGTCGTACAGGGGCACTGCGTCGTTCGGAACGGCGACGAGACGCGAATAACGCGGCTTGTCGCCGCGGAGTTCGAGACGATCTATGCCGTCAGTCATCCGGGGCGAGCGCGGCTGCATGGCTTCGGGATCTTCGGCGGCTCGAACGGGTACTGGCACACGGAGGTGCTCCGGCAGATGCGGATGCGCGGGTTCATGCTCACCGAGGACATCGACTCCTCGATGCGCGTGATCGAGTCGGGCGGGAAGATCCGATCCGATCCCGGGCTCGTCTCGACAGAGCTCGCCCCCGACACCTACAAGGCGTTGTGGAACCAGCGGATGCGCTGGGCTCAGGGATGGTCGCAGGTCTCGCTTCGGCACGTGCGACCGATGTGGCGGCGGCCCGGCGCAGGCCCCCGAGGGCGCTTCGGCGCCGTTCAGCTGCTGGCGTGGCGCGAGCTGTACCCGTGGCTCTCGCTCCAGATGCTCCCCGTGCTCGCGGTCTGGCTGTTTCGAGGCGAGCCCGCGATCGACTGGTTCGTCCCGGTCTTCGTCGTGACGACGCTCTTCACCATCAGCGCCGGGCCCGTTCAGGTTCTCATCGCGTGGCACCTTGCACACCCGAGCGTTGGACGGCATGCCCGCTGGTTCCTTTTCTTCCTCGTTGTGTCGGCGCTCGTCTACACGGAATGGAAGAACGTGATCGTGCGCACGGCGCACCTGAAGGAGCTCATGGGCGAGCGCACGTGGAAGGTGACGCCGCGCAGCACCCGGTCCCTCCTCGAGGGCCTGCCACACGGCGTCGAGCGACGTTCACCCAACTCGGTGGGGGTGCCGCTCCGCGGGGAGCATCCGGTCGGGCTCCTGGACGTAGCCATCGCCGAGGCGGGCGCCGAGGACCGCGCTGCCTGAAGCTCTGCGCGCACGGCCCGAACGAGGCGTTTCGTGGGACAAGGTCGCCCATGACCTGCTGCCCATCGACCGCGCGCAGCGCCATGACCCTCGGCTCAGCCATCTCGTCGAGCGTCTCGGTTGATCTGAGGAGTGGGGTTGACCCCAGCCGTCGCGCCCAGGTTGCCAATTCACTTGTCAAGTCGGCTCATGCAGGCCTCGACAGCACGCTCTGGAACCAAGAAACCGCCTGTTCAAGCGGTTCCAAGAAGCGGGAGCGACGGGACTCGAACCCGCGACCTCCGGCGTGACGGGCCGCGCGGTCCGGTCACTCCGTTCCTTCTGGAGCCTCGAACTCGCTGAGATACAGGCCTTCTGAGTACCCGTGCTGGTGAGTCGCGGTACGGTGCGGCAGGGTTTGACCTCCTGGCGCTTGCGGTCCGCTTCCTCGGTGTCAGCGGCACGCCAGTCGCATTGAATGGCCGTGGCCAGGTCGTCGTCGCAGCGGAGAACGGGAACGCGCTCTCATGGGAGAACGGGCGGGTATCAAGTCTCGGCATGCTCGGCGGCAAGCGCACTACTCCTTGGTCGATGAACGAACGCGGCCAGGTTGTTCGGGGGGAGCGAGACCGCGAGCGGTGAGGGGCGAGCATTCCCGTGGCAGAACGGCAGAATGCGCAATCTCGGGGCCGGGGCGTCGGTTTGACATCGACGCGCATTCTTGGCTCTATTCGTGCTTGCGCGATCTATCGGCTCGATCACGGATACGTCGAAGCCGTGCCTTGCGCGTTGTGAGAACCTTCAGGGCAGGTCGGCTCGGCTGAGTGCTGCGCTGATACTTCCTGGTTGTTCGAGCCAGGGGAAGTGTCCGCAGTTGTCGATTACTTCGAGTTGGGCATTACGCGCCAGGTCGGCGCTTTCTTGGCTGCGTTGCCAGGGGATCGGGCTGTTCCGTCCGTGGATGAAGAGGAACCGGAGATCGTTCTGTGGCAGCCCTCTGATCAAGGTTCCGCGCTCGAAGTGCTGCCGGATCGAGGCGAACGTCTCCGCGTAGACGTCGTTGTTCATCCTCATCGGGGGCATCGGCGGCGCTCTCTCGGGGCGAGCGAAGTAGTAGGGCCAGACCAGCCGCATCATCTCGGCTCCGTCAGCCTCCGTTCCCTGCCCTTCAAGGAGTCGGGCGTCCAACTCCTCGACACGCGCGGCCGTCTCAGGGGTTTGCCGGGATGTCAAGTTCGTGCCCAGGTCGGCCTCGCCTCCGTCCGGAACAGCCCCAAGCGGATCGATCACGACCGCACCCAGCAACCGCTCGGAGGCCGCGACGGCAAGGTGCATCGCCAGATGCGCACCCCAGGAATGGCCCACGACCCAGGCCCGCTCGATACCGAGCCCATCGAGCACGGCAAGCGCGTCAGCGACATGATCTTCGACCGTGGCGGAGCCGCTCACGCTCGTCGGCGGCAGCCCACGCTGCTGGTAGCGGATCGTCCGGAAGCGCCCAGACAGCTCACCTGCAAGTCCTCTGGTGTAATCGGAGAGTCCCGGCCCTCCGTGCAGGATCAGCGCCGCAGGGCCATCTCCAGCATCCCAGCCGCCGATCTCACCGACGTCAACCCGAAGAGCGAACCCGGCCTCAGCCACAACACGATCCTAACTCCCCACCGAGACTGCCGTTTTGACTCTTCGACGGCAGCTTGAAGATCCTGGCTCAGACAACCTGGGCGATCTTCTCGTGTTCTCCCCGGAGTGCTGGGAGCGGGAGTTCGGGGGTTCCGGTGCGGCTCGCCGCAAGGCCGGGGATTCGTTCAGGAGTAGACCCAGATCTCCTTGAACTCCGGAGATGGGTACCAGGTCGTGACCGCCCCGGTCGGCATCGACGCGATGTCGCCTACGCTCAGATCGAGCGTCGGCCCGTTCTTGATCTCGATCCGCACCGATCCCGCGAGCACGATGATGGTCTCACGTGCGTGGAGTTCTTCCGTCTTGGGCCATGAGCTGACATCTGAGCCGGGCTTCCACATTCCGGCCATCGTTTCGCCGTCCTCGAACAGCATGTGTGTGAAGCCGCCTACCTCGTCGTCGGGCCCGAAGTCTTCGCTGTCGACACGCGACACATAAATGCCAGCGCCAAGGTCCGTCAGGACGCCTCACGTTCCTCGGGCATCAGTCCGAGCTGCGTCGCGAATAGAACGCTGTCCCAGTAGAACGTCTCCCTCGTGATCTGTCCATCCGCAACGTCGCTGATGCTGATCCCCTGGAGCGCGATGCGGCGACCAGTGGCAGGAAGCGTCTCCCCGGACGGCAACGGAATCGGGCCGCTGTTGGTCTGATCCGACCTGAACTCCACGATCACCGTGTCTCCGTCGACAAGGATCCGCTCGATCGTCGGACTATCGTCTGGAAACGCATCCAGGAAGCCCTTCCACATTTGCCCAATCGCCTCTCGGCCCTCCGCCGGAGGGGCATCGGGAACCGTTAGGACGGCATCCTCTGCATAAACCTCCAGCAGCGAATCGAGATCGTGCTGAATGTATGCCTGCCATTCGTGCTCGACCACCTGCTTCGCATCAGCCATCCGGATCACCACCCCACGGTCATTACCTGAAGCACACGGTCATTACCTGAAGCACAACGCTGCCCGGCGAGGTGGGAAGGCTTGGCGGCAGAGGGCCGCACCAGGTGCGGTTGCCTCGGGAGGGCGTATGCAGCCGACCGGACTCGCTGAATATGCGACTGTAAGGAGTCCTGCCGGATAAGTCAAAGACGACCGCGCGCGCCATCCTGTAGACGCTGCGGCACGGCACCTGACCCAGATTCACTCGTTTGAGGGATGTACTTCGTGTCTGGTGGCGCACATGCTCGTGGGCACGGCTCTGCGGCTGGGAGGAAACGGAATTGACTGCGGCTGAATTACGTGCTCTTGAGGTGGTCCCCGAGGACGGCTTCGAATGTGTGCGGGTCTGGCGCTACGAGGAGTTGCGACGGGTCGGGTATGACGAGGAGGACGC